>MBFK01000126.1 GCA_001704765.1 Sinorhizobium shofinae | reverse complement strand
GTCACTCTGGCGACGAAAGCATCAGGCTCACGCTATGCTCGCCCACTACAGAAAACGAGGGCATTTGCAACTGTAGTACTAGGCGAAACACAAATTGTAACTGACTGGTTACCGCTGCGGCGCGCCGTTTTCGGAAAGGATTTGCGCCGCGCCGCGGACGGCGTTGCGAAACGCTTCGTCGAAGCTGACGCCTCTTACCAGCCAGCGATAGCTTTTCCCGAGGTGCAGCAGACGCCAGTCGGCAATCCAGCCGCGCGCCGCGTCACTCCACTCCAATGTGCCGGAGAGCGCGACATCGCCGCCGACCAGTCTTGCCAAGGCATCGAGCCGAGCCGGCTTGGCGGCCGTCAAAGAGGCAGTGTCGAGCCGTTCCGCGAGAAGAATTCTGCTGTCCGGAAGTTTTGCCGCAAGGGCGAGGGGCAGGGTTGCGGCTTCAAGCGACTGCGCCATATAGGGGCTTTCCGCTCCGTCGCTCGTCAGTATGAAGCGGCGCTCCTGATCGCGGACTGACAGAAGAACCACGAGCCGTGGCCTGGCCGTGAGCCACGGCTTGCGGCCGAGCGTTTGAAGCAGCGGATCGACCGTTGACCGCTCATAAAAGCAGGTCAGGTCATGGGGGCGGTCGTGCGTGCCCTGTTCGTCATGGATCGGAATACCTTCAAGCCGATCGCGGTAGGAAAAGCGCGCTACGAAACTGCCGGCGCGCTGCATGAGCGGCACGAGCGCCGGCGCGGCAAGGATCCGCTGGTCGCCGGAGACTTTCACCAGGACTTCGCCGAGGCACTCGCGAAAGCCGATCTGCCGGTTTTCTTCTCCCGTGCCGGTGA
This sequence comes from Sinorhizobium shofinae, assembly GCA_001704765.1. Classification (GTDB taxonomy): domain Bacteria; phylum Pseudomonadota; class Alphaproteobacteria; order Rhizobiales; family Rhizobiaceae; genus Sinorhizobium; species Sinorhizobium shofinae. Next base: position 254,001 of record MBFK01000126.1, on the reverse strand, counting down.
CAATGGCATCGCTCCTGTAGAGTACGCTCAGTCTGTCCGCCGCGGCTACGCCGGGAGCTGTTGCGGGTAGCATCGCCAGCGCCAATGCAATTGCGATCCTGCCCTCTACCATGGTGCTTGGCTCCCGGTGCCGGTCCAGTCGTTCAACTTCGCTTCAAAACCGTTCCTTAACATTTACGCTTTATCAATCTCTCGCACACGAGAGGTTCCGCGATGCGTTGCGTTTTTGTCGCCGTCCTCCTGTTGCTGGCCGGCTGCGGAACGGTGCCGAGAGATACCCGGAACGCCTGCGCGGTTTTCGAGCAGCAAGATGGCCTTTTCAACAATTGGCGCCAGGCCGCCTATGCGGCGGAGCGCGAATATGGCGTGCCGGTGCCCGTGCTGATGGCGACGATCTATACGGAGTCCGGGTTCCGCCACAATGCACGGCCGCCGCGCACCAAGCTCTTCGGCTTCATTCCCTGGACGCGGGTCTCTACCGCCTATGGATATTCGCAGGCGCTCGACGGCACCTGGGCACGCTATCAGGCCGAAACAGGACGCTGGATGGCGCGCCGGGCCGACTTCGCCGACGCGGTTCGCTTTATTGCCTGGTACCACAATCAAAGCCACCAGCAGAATGGCATCGCGCTAAACGACCCCTATCGGCTATACATCGCGTATTATCACGGCCAGGGCGGCTATGCGCGTGGCAATTGGAGCGATACGGCGAAGACGGGCGCCAAGCGCGCCAGCAACGTCGCAGCGCTCTACGCGCGGCAGTTGCAGGGCTGCGGTGGCTAGAGCCTCAGCCGGCCGCTGCAGCCTCCAGCTCCGCGACGTCGATCTTCACCATGCGCATCATCGCCTGCTGAACCCGTCCGGCCTTGGCCGGGTCCGGATCGCCGAGATAGCGCATCAATGCGTCCGGGATGATTTGCCAGGCAACGCCATAACGATCCTTCAGCCAGTCGCATTGTTGTGGCGTCCCGCCTTCGATCAGGCAGTCCCAGTAATAGTCGACCTCCGCCTGATCGGCACACCGCACGAAAAATGAGATCGCCTCGCTGAACTTGAAATGCGGCCCGCCATTGAGCCCCATGAACTGCTGGCCCTCGAGTTCGAAGGTCGCGGTGAACAGCTTGCCCTCCGGCCCGCGCCTCATGTCCTTGACACGGGCATTGCGGAAGATGGAGGTATAGAATTCGACGGCGTCTTCCAACTGATTGTCGAACCAGAGGAAAGGCGTGATCTTCTGCATGGCATTTTCTCCCATGGATGGAACTGCTGCCGAGGACGAACGGCAGGAGACCGGTCCGACAAGCATATCGAAAAATTTGACTTGGTCTGTCGGAACCTTTCCGCCTCGAACGTCCTTTGTTGTCTTTCAACGGAGGAGACGGACATGGCTTATGTGGATGGTTTTCTGGTCGCGCTGCCGAAGCAAAACGTCGAGGCCTACAAGGATCTGGCCCGGAAGGCCGGTGAGGTCTGGAAGGAGCACGGGGCCCTGAATTATGTCGAATGCCTGGGCGACGACATTCCTTATGGCGAACTCACCTCTTTTCCGCGGGCGGTGCAGGCCAAGGAGGACGAGACGGTCGTCTTCTCGTGGGTCGTCTACAGGTCGCGCCAGGACCGTGATGCGATCGTCGCCAAGGTGATGGCGGATCCGCGGCTGCAGGGCGACGAATGGAAATCGATTTTCGACGGTAAGCGGATGATCTATGGCGGGTTCGAGAGCTTCCTGGAACTCTGACTTGCGAGCGGCATGAGGAAGGCGGGGGCGGCGTAATGTCCGTTCGAGCAGGCCGTCGGGGCAAGGCTCTGCGCAACACCGAGACGCTGAGCGGTATTTTCAATCGGGATTTCGCGATAGAGTCCTCTGGTAACGGGCGCGGCGCGGAAACGCGGTGTCCCGCCATGCAGGACGACAGCAATGCCGCAGACCGTCATCACCATCGCCACCAAGGGGCAGGGGCTCTACGAGTTCACCGGCGAGGTGGCCGATTTCGTGCAGGCGTGCGGGGTCTCGGAGGGGCTTCTTACCGTTTTCGTGCGCCACACCTCCGCCTCGCTCATCATTCAGGAAAATGCCGATACGGACGTTCAGCGTGATCTGCGCGAATTCTTCCATCGTCTCGTGCCCCCGTCGTCCGATCCTTCGATGCGGTGGATCGTCCACACCCAGGAAGGGCCGGACGATATGCCCGCCCACATCAAGGCGACGTTGACCCAGGTCTCGCTCGGTGTCCCGGTCGTCGACGGACGCATGGCGCTCGGCACCTGGCAGGGAATTTATCTCTTCGAGCACCGCGATCGCCCGCACCGCCGCGAAGTCGTTCTGCATCTTGGTAGCTGACGCTGTCCTATCCTCTGCACTGGCCGATGTGAAGATTGCTGCTGTAGAATGAACGGCCCGCTGATTTGAGGAGGAGACGATGACGGACGCCCAGACCATTGCCGGTCGCTTCATCGAGGCTGTGAACAACCGGGATTTCGAAACGCTCGCCCGCCTCGTCGACGACGATGTCGCCTTTGATTCGCTGACCGGCCAACGCACTCTCGGCATTGGGCCGCTGCGGACCTGGGTGATGAGCTACCTGCGCCATTTCGACGAGAGCTTCGGCGACGTCGTGCTGATGCGCGATGCCTTTGGGCAGCGCGTGGCGGCCGACACGACCGCGCGCGGCACTTACCGCGAGACGATGGCCGGCTTTCCGGAGGCGTCGGGACAGGCCTATGCCATCCCAAGCGTCTTCATCTTCGAGATCGAGGATGGTGCCATTACGCGGCTCAGCCACTATCGCAACCTTCGCTTGTTCGAACGAGAACTCGCCGGTTAATTATAGGAGAGGGAAATTCGTTGCTTTTCAATGCGTTATGGTCTCCCTTGCGCAGCTGAAAGGAACGAATTCCTTCTTTTCTCGTTTCCCCTTGAACGGGAAGAGGAAGTGCGAGCGGGTCTTCCGTTCACGCCCTGCCTATGGCCTGCCGCAAATCCGGCCGAATCGCCTGAGATCGACGCGCTGGGGCGGGGCTCTTCCTGAACACCGCATGAACGAAGGCTTCCGGTATCGTTCAGCTTGCCCGGTCTAAATTTGGACCAATCGTTGAGAGAGTGACCGCCAACCCTTCGCTACACGGAGAAATGCCATGAGGAAATTTCTTGTCAATGCAGCCGTCGCCGCCGTTGTCGGCTTGGCCGGCTTTGTCGGTACAACCACCACGGCCTCGGCCGATTCGCTGGTCTTCGAATTAGGCCCGGGCGGCGGCGTTCAATACCGCGATCGTGACTATGACCGCTGGGACAACAGGCCCGATTGGCGCCGGGACCGCTGGGAACGCCGCGGCCGTTGTGAACCATGGCTCGCCGTGGACAAGGCACGTGACCGCGGCCTGCGCCGCGCCCATGTCGCCGACGTCTCGCGCCGCCAGGTCGTCGTCCAAGGTCGTCGCTATGGCGAGCGCCAGGCGATCATCTTCGCCAATGTACGCGGCTGCCCGATCATCGGTCGCTGGTAAGTACAGTCCCTTCCGCCTTGTCTCCCCCGGCTGACGGCAAAAGGGAGCCCCCACGCCAAGCGTCGGGGCTCCTCTTTTTTTGAGGTGCGATGCACGTGCTCCGCTGCATATTTCCTTAAATCGGAGCGGATTTAAGGATAGAAACATTGCAGCAATTCATAGTGCTACAGCGACCTTTGCGCGTCTGAAAAAGACACACGGCGCTGTAGTGGAAGCCAGCCTGAGACCTCAGGCTGGAATACCCGATCGACGTTACTGATTGACCGCGAAGGTCACGTTGACGGTGACGCTATAGGCCTGCTCGCCAGTTGCGATCGGCACCTGATCGGCGGCGAATTCCTTGGCCATGCTGCGCATCGGGACGGGTGGCTCGACGCGGGATGGCTGTTCCGAGAGCTCGATCAGCCGGCCGAGCGAGACGCCGGCCGCTTCGGCCAGTACCCGGGCTTTCACGATGGCGTCGGCGACCGCGGCCTTGCGGGCCTCGGTGATCACGGGCTCCGGCTTGTCGTTGGTAAATTCGATGCCGCCGCCCTGGTTGATGCCGAGCGTCACGGACTTGTCGAGGATTTCGCCGAGCCTGGTCAGATCGCGCACGCGCACGCTGACGCCGTTGACGACCTGGTAGCCGACGAGTTCCGGCGGGCGGTTGCTGCCGTCACTGTTCTGCGGATAGTTGTATTGCGGCATGATGGAGAAGCCGCTCGTCTGCAGGTCGCGCTCGGCAATGCCTGATTGTTTCAGCGCCGCCAGCACGTCGGCGATCGCCTTGTTGCTGGCGTCGAGCGCCTCGCGAGCGGTCTTCGCATCCTTGACGACGCTCAGTTGCAGGATCGCCATGTCGGGTGCGGTCGTCGCCCGGCCCTCGCCGGAGACCTTGATCACCGCCTGGCGGCCTCTCGCGCCGTCCGGGCGCCCCTTGCCGTCGCCCTTGCCGGCAACATTGTCGTCCGCCGCCGCGGCCGCCGCAAAAGCACCGGCAAAGGCGGCGGCCACCGTCGCAACATGGACCGAGCGGGCAATGCGTGTAGAAAGCATGGATGTTTCTCTTCGGTTGTTATCCGTCAATCCATGCTTATCGATTGTGAAGGCATTGCGGCAATGGCTTGTCGGCAAAAAGGTTTTCCGCTAGAGCCATTTGCAGCCGCGAATTACCATTGGTTCGCGACGGCCGGACAACCGGCAGGGCCTGTAGCTCAATGGTTAGAGCCGGCGGCTCATAACCGCTTGGTTGGGGGTTCGAGTCCCTCCGGGCCCACCATTTTCCTTTAAAATCAATTAGTTGGCATGTTGTTTGCCAAACGAAATTTGGCAAACTTGGCAAACCCTTGGCAACAAAAAAAGGCGGCCGGTGCCGCCTCTCTTTAGGTTCCGCCCGATTCGCCCTATTCATCGCCGCCGCCCACCACCCGAAGGCGCGGCTTTTGGGATCGCTTGGCGTGATATTCTTCAAGCCGCCGCGTCCCTTCGACCGTTAGTTTGAGCTTGCTTGCGCCCTTCGCATAGTTGACCACTTCGTCGAGGGTGGTGTGCCCAAGCATATCTTTCTGCATCATCTCCGACGCTCCGGCCTCGGCCAGATCGCCGCCGTAGGATTTCCGCAGACCGTGCAATGTGTAGCCCTTCGGAATGCCCGCTTGCTGCGTCCAATGCGCCATCATGCCGGTCAGGGATTTTTCGGAGAAGGGAACGCCGTAGCCGTTCAGCAGGATAAATTCCTTATCGCGCGGGAGCGGTTCCAAGGCCTCGGCCAGCATGCGCGATAGCGGCCGGATTTGCCGCATGTCGTCGTCGTTCTGGACCTTCTTGTTCTGGATATAGTCGAAGACGTAGATCCATTCGTCCTCGAAAGGGACGAGCTTGAGGTCGCTCCACCGCAGCCGGGCGATATCGCCGCGCCGGTTGCCAATGAAATTCGCCAGCGCGTAGCAGGTGCGGGCGGCAGTGCCGATCTTATGCCGCGCCTCGAATTGCTGGCGAATTTCCCAGGGCCACGGCTTCCATCCGATATAGCCGCCATTTTTGCCACCGCCGCGTTTCCACTTCACCAAGTCGGTCGGATCGTCGCTGCGCCATTTCCGTTTCCGCGCATAGAAGAAGATTTTCTTCAAGACGACTTTCACATGCCACGGCTTGCTCGGCGTCGGCTTGCCCTTGCTATCGGACCTCAGGCGAATTTTGATCTTTTCCAAATCCTCGTCGTCCATGTCCGCGACCGGCACGTCGCCCCATGTGCCGTCTTTCCCTTCGACAATCGGGAGTTCGAGGAATTCCTTGGCATTGCGGCTCTGCTTGGATTTGGTCTTGGCGTCCAGATCTGCCCAATCTTGGGTCGCGGTGATGGCCTTCCATGCGGCCCGGAAAGTCTTCGGAAGCGCCGCATTAGGCATCTCCACGACTTTGGCCTTTTTCGGCTCGCCCTCGACCAGCCGCTTGTATTCTTCCTCGAAATCCTCGTCGCCAGGATTGCCCGATAGGAGCTTGCCTTTGATTGTTTTGCTGCGGTAGCGCCAGCGAGTCGTCCCGCGATGGTCCACAAAAAGGGTGACGCCCGGATATTGCTTTTTGATCTCAATAGGTGTCTTCGACATTGGAGTTTATCGCCCCCTGTAAGCGCGCCAGTGTGGCGCTTGCTCCGACCGTTAGCGAAACACAGCGGCGGTTAGAAGCAGTTATCGCCGCGATTCTTCGAGCAGTTGCTGAATTTTCGACCTCTTTCCATCGGCTATGTCCGGGAGGTCGGTAAACGCCCGATCGACTGCCACGCGGTCCCATAGAACGCGTCCATCGACCTTTTTCCCTGCCGGCATGCGCCGGTCCTTTACCATTTCATCGAATTTGGTCGGGCTCACGCCGATATAGCGGGCTGCCTCGTCGCGGCTCATGCCTCGGGGCGGATAGCCAAGGGGGTCTGACTTGAGCGTCATAGCGGCAACCTCGATTGCGCTTCCTCGGCGTCGGCCAGGCGCCGGTAATCCTCGGCGACCGCCTCCATGATTTCGATTTCCCGCTCGGCAACCTCTTGCCCCATCCGTTCCTCGCGGACGAGGCGCCGGTAAACATAGTGCCGGTTCTTGGCCTCGCGGGCGGCGCACTTCGCTTTGTCGCGGTTCGTAATCATTGGCGTGTCATCCCACGATCCGGGTGGCCTTCCCCGTCAAACAAGATCATTTCGTTGACGGTGATCAGGGCGCGCACGTTTTCGATGTGGGCGGCGAGCAATGCCTCGCGCGCCTTGGGCGAATGGCCGGCCAGCCATATGGAAAGCAGATCGGCCAAAGCCACACTTTGGATGTACGGCGCGTGGCCGGCCAAGTGCGGCTTTATCGCCTTCACGACGCCCTCGACCTGATCGAGAATTTTGCGGCTTTCCTCGGCGCTCATCTTCACTGCCGGCCTCCTATGCGATAGGCCGCCTTATTGCGGTCCAGTTCAAGCGTTTGCGTCTCCATTGCCGTTCTCCTTTGGCTTGGCGGCCAGCGCATGAAGATAGCGGGTTGCCGCATCGCCCTTGATTTCGCCCCTGATCAGCTGTTCCGTCGTTCGGCAGCACGCCTCAACAAAGGGAATGTCGTCGGGCAACTGTTGCACCCACCCCGCTTTCACGGTTGGAACGAGATTTTCCAGTTTCCACGGGGCCGCTGTTTCCTCATCTGTCGCGAATTGCAGAAACTTCGCGATGCATTCGGCTCTGTCGGGGGCTCGAGAGGGAACGGGCGCACCAGCGCCGCCGCCTACGTCGGCCCCGTCGCGGTCAGGCGAGGCCGGCGATTCATCATCGCCCGGATCGGGCGACTCCTTGGAAAGTGTCTCGGGATCAACGCCCGTTACGCGATGCAAATACAGCATGGCGTCTTCGTAGAACTCCTCAAACTCGGGCTCGCTTAGATCATTCAGGCTGCGCGGATAAAGGAACCGCACGCCGGCCCCGGTGGCGCCGCCCTCGTCCACCAGCCCGAAAAAGCGCTTGATCTCGTTCGCGGCATCCTTGGTTGTGGGCCATGGCGTGTCGCAATTGTTGATCACGCTTCCGAGGATCGCCCAAAATTGACGCCGCTTCTTGCTTTGCGGATCGGTTACGGGCTGAACGAACATCGTCGTCCCGTGCCGGTAGGAGTCCAGGCGTTCGGCCGAAAAGGCATCGGCCGGGGTCAGCTTGCCGGGCCCGACGATCATGCGGAGAGGAGGGCGATCATCTTTCATCATCGATTCCCATGAGTTGCCGGGCCATAGCCGCGCCTGTCGCGCGGCAACCTGGCGATGGGGGAGGGGCATATCCTTAAATTCGCGCCGGGCCATCACAGCATCTCCCGCGCGCGTCCCAGCGCGGCGCCGAACGTCCAAGGCTTGCGCACGGCAATGTCGTTCCAATGGGGCGGGAATTGGCGAGGGTTGAACCGATGCGCTTCAAGATAGGCGCTGTCGGTGTCGACCACGACTTCCTCGAAGCCGCGAAAGCGGAGGTATTGCGCCAACAGGCAAGCCCGGCAGTCCATGTAACCGTAGCTGGCCAGGGGGTCTTGCGCCGACAGCCAATCGATCAGGGCCGCGTTTTCGAAGATCGATTTCATTTTTCAATCCTCCTTTCCAAGCTGTTTCAGGCGCCGGGCCTTGATCCGCTCGCAAAGGTCGAGATCATCCGGCGAGTCCTTGAACCGTTCGGCCGGATCAAGCGCGGCCCATATTTCCTCGATCGTGGCGGCGTCGTTCCCCTCGGCCAGCCGCTCGCGCAGTTGGTCAAAAAAGGCATAGTTGGAGTCGGGGTGTCGATCGGCATCGACGCCGCCGATCTCGGTTTCATCGTCGCCGGCCTCGACGATTTCCCCGTCGATTATCGGGGACTCGCGGTTTGCATCCTGAAGCGGGGCGGGTCTGATCCGTTCCGCTGCTGTCTGATCGCCGGGGCGCGGTGGGCGCGGCGCCTGGGCGGCCTCCGCTTCCACGATCCGTTGGCCTTCTTCCTCGTCCCAAATCCCGGCAAAACCGAAAGCATATCGCCCGCATTGCATGAGCGCTTTGTGGCGGAGCATCCGATGCTCCATTTTCCACGGTTCGGTGTCGCGCCAGCACTCGGAAAGGAATTCGGTCACCGTGGTCGGGTGCGCGCGATCCTTGCGATACATGATGCATTTGCACGAATAGAGCCGGCCGTCGCTGTCGTAGGCGTACTCGAATTCGAACCCGTCGCATGCCGGGTGCGAGTTAATTAGGTTGATCCAACCGTCTATCGAGACGATAGGCACCACGCCGCCGCCCCGCTTTGGATAGGCGAAAATCTCGCGGGTGATCGGATCGAGATCATACTTACGCGCCACCAGAAGAAAGGCGGCGAATTGCTCGGGGGTCAGCGGTTGGGCCTGTTCGCCTCTTTTCGGGGTGGGGGAACATTGCGCCCGAACCGTGCGCTCGAACTGCACGGGCTCCATGTCGTAAATGGCCGCCATGGTGGCAATGATCGATTTGCGTTGCGGCTCCTGTTGGCGCTTTTGCGGCCGGGGCGCTGTTGCGACCTGATTCATACGACCCTCCGTTCCTCGATAATTTCCATGCCCGCCACGGACCGCTCTAGGCGGGCGAAGCGATTGCAAACCCGCTGGCTTGCCTCTTGGATTTCGTCTTCGGCCTTGGCCGCCAAAAGGAACGTGTCGAGGTCCGTGATCCGGCCGCTCCGGTAGGTGCGCAACGATGTCTTTTCGTTCGTCCGCCCGGCTTGCGGCCGTCGGAATTGCGCGTCTTCCTCGGCCTGTTTCGCGGCGGAAAGCTTGGCCCCGGCCTCGGCCTGTTGCTCTGGCGTTTCGGCGTTGACCAATGCCTGGGCGGCCTCATGCCGCAAGCGTTCGGCTTCGGCGGCGGCGGCGCGCTGGCGGTCGCGTTCGAGCCGCTCTTGTTCTTGGAGCCACGCCAGCTGGTGCTGTTTCAGGCGCTTGGAAAGGCCCGCCGGCTCATCGCGTAATTCGCGCCACTTGTTATCGACGCGCTTGGCCTTGGTGAGGTGGGGCGCCTTTTCAGCGGCGTGGAGCTTGTCGGCTCGCTTGGCGATATCGCGGAGCCGGTGTGCCCATATCGACGCCTTATCGGCATCGGCCTTCGTGGCGATGGGCTCTTTCAGGAATTCAAGCGCCAATTCCCGCTCGCCGAGCCATTCCAATCGCATGGCCTCGAATTCGTCGGCCCCGGCCCCGCTGTTGTGGCCGATCCCAGGCGCCGGGCGTTCGGGCTCATCTTCCCAACCGTTGCCGGCCATGGCGCGATCATAGGCGGCTTCCGTGATCGGCTGGCGCACAGCCCGCAGAAACAGGTCCTCGATCTGATCGCCATCCACCAGCCGGCCGGATCGCGTGGCATACCATTGGCCGTCCGCGCCCTGCCAGAATTGCAAGGGTTCCCAATCGCCCTCTTTGCGGCGCACCCGGAAAAAGCCGGTCCATGGCTCGCCCGGATGGATCGTGAGTTTCCCGGTCCCGATCTTGCTCGGATCGGCAAGGGCGGCCTCCCATTTTTCCCAATCGTTCATCGTGAAATTCCTCCATCCGGTTCTATCTTCGGTAGGGAGGTCTTCATGAAAACAAAGTTTGCACTCTCCGACAAGAGTAATGCAAAGAAAGTTTGCAAAAAATGGTCAGAGCGTTTGCCGGCTATCAAAAAATGAAGAAGCGGACGCGCCGAGGTATGCCGTGGCACACCTCGGGTGAAACGTTTGCTTTCATGGGGGATTAAATTTAGAGCCCGGCGAGAGCGGCGGCCTTGGCTTCGCGCTGTTTGGCTTGAATGGCTTCCAGATCAGCCTCGGTCAGAACCATGGGAATGGGTGCATGATCGTTGGATTGCAGCAAGAACCGATATTCGCCGGTCGCCGGATCATATTGCACGTGGCTTTTTTCGATATCGGGGCGCGCGCCCCGGCGGATCATTTCGGCGATGCGGCGGGCCGGGTAAGGCGCATGTCGCCAACGGCCAATCATCCCGGCGATCCCTTGGCTGATTACGTGATGCAACCATGCGCCATCGTCAACGAAACGGAGCAAGGTGTTGAACGCGCGGCCATCCTCGTTTTCGAGCCGCAAGATTCCCGAACCGCTGCCAATATGGGTAAAGTTGGCGTTCGATAGGGCCGAGGGCAGTTCCGGGTCAGTATCTTGAGGGCTCCCGAGTGGTGCATTACTGGGGTCCCCATCATCCCCCATGGCTAAGAGTTGCTTGGCCATAACTCAATAAATCCTCCTAGCTATTTCGCTTTCTCCGCTTGGAATCTGCCTCCGCTTTTTCCCGCTCCCGCTTTTCGCGTGTGTCGTTAATCATCGCCTGAAAAAGCCGGTAAAGCGTGTCGTAATCCTCTGGCAGTAGCAATTCCAACTGGCCATCGATACTCGGTTTTGCGATCGGGGCGCCGGCCCCGGTCGTAAGCCACACAAGGGAGATGTTGAATTCCTCGGAGATCTGTTGGAGCGTCGTGCGCTTAACACCCGTCCCAACCTCCCAATTTGCGACCGCCCCACGCGTGACGCCTAGCCTTTCGGCTAGATCGGCCTGCCTGGGCATCCCGAGGATTTCTTTTCTGAGAAAGCGTATCCGCTTGCCTAATTCGGCATCAGCTAGATGCTGGTCAGCCTCCCGTTTAGCCGCAATTCTCTTCCGTGCCGCCGTTTCAGCGCGGCGCCCTACTCGTTTAGCGGTACTCGCCACAGTATCAGTCTCCCCCGACGTGCTTCAAAGCTTGCCACACGCAAGCGTACCTTGCCAACGTAAAATCTTCAAAAACGCATTGATCAATGGTGCAAAGTTTGTTTACACTTTCGGCATGGACGAGAGCAAAACAGCTTTGCAAATTGATCCACACGCCGCTTGCGAACTCGCAAAAGAAAGGGCCGGCGGATCGCGCGCCCTCGGGTCCAAACTCGGGATCACGCGGCAAGCGGTGGATGCATGGAAAATCGTTCCGGTTAGGCACGTGCGCCGGGTTTCGCAGGAAACCGGGATTTCGTGCCACGTGTTGCGCCCGGATATTTACGGGCCGTCGCCGCCGGAATCGAAAGAGGCGGGCGGATCGATCCGCGACCGTCTCACCCGCTTCCTGCCGGGGCTTTAACAACCGGGACTCCGGCGGGAAAGGCCACCGCGCCCGTTCTCCTCTCTCCCCGTGGGGCCCGTTCCTTCCCCTCGCGGTGGGTTTTGCTCCTAGGCGCGGTGGCCACCCCAACCAAAACGGAGGTCACCCCATGCCTGCCACCATTGGCGATAATTCCAAGCTGACGCCGGCCGAGCAAAAGGCGCTGTACATGCACCATTTCGGCCTGATCCTGAAACAGACGGAAAAGTGCAAGGCCGAAAACGCCACCCGGCTTAAGCTTCGGAAAGACGCCAAGGCTGACGGGATCATCCTCTCTGATATCGATTTCGGCCTCCGCTGCGCGCAAATCGAAGATCCGCAAATCATCATCAACGAACAGATACGGCGCGCCGAGATCGGCCGCTATTTCGCGTTGCCGATCGGCGCTCAATCGGAATTCGATTTCGATCGCGAGCCCGCCGTCGATAGGGCCCGGCGCGAGGGCGAGGCGGCGGGCTTTGAAGGCAAGAACGCCGACACGGTTCCTTACGACGAAAACTCCGATCAGGGCCGAGCGTGGACCGAGGGCTGGAAGGCGGCGCAAGCGCAGATGGCCGCAGACCTTCAAGCAGCAATGGAAAAGAAGAACGCCGACCGTGCCAAGCGGGCCGCTGATCTGGCCGCCGCCGACACCAACGAGAACGACCCAGACGACGACGAGATCGAGGCCGAGGCGGCCGAATAGGTGCCGCCATGCCAAACCGAAAAGGCCCGAGGATGTGGGGCAAAGCCGAATGTGACCGGGTGGCCGGCATGCTGAAAAGGGGTTGGTCTAGCACAAGGATCGGCGAGGAGTTGGGCATCTCAAGAGGCGCGGCCATCGGCCGGATATTCCGCAACGCCCAATTAAGGGCGCTGATCAAGCGGCCCCCGAGGGCCCCATCGCCGAGGAAATGGCCGATGAAACTCCCCCCGTCGAAGAACCGCCAGGCTGCCCCGGTTGTAGACCTCCGGAAACCGCCTTTCCGCTTTGTGCCGCTCAAGGATTTGGGGCGCGGGGACTGCCATTGGCCGGTAACCCCGCATAACGCCGCCCCGGATCAGCACCTATTTTGCGGCGCCGGAACCCGCAAAAGCGAGCGCTGGTGTCCGTATCATCGCCTGATCGGCTATCAACCCTACACGCCTCGGGGGCTCCGCAATGGGTAAGCGATCCTCGTTCCCGCGCCGCAAGGCCGATGCCTACCAGACGCCATATCCGGCGGTCCCGCCGGTAATCCCGCATCTGCTGGCCGAGGGGATACTAACCTTTGTGGAGCCATGTTGCGGTGAGGGCCAGCTGGTGAAGTGGCTTTCCGCCTTCGGCTTGCGATGCCATTTCGCCCGCGATCTGTCTGACGGGTTCGACGCGCTGACATGCAGCCCGCACATATTCCAGGGCGCCGATGCGATCATAACCAACCCGCCATGGACGCGGACGATCATGCACCCGATGATCGAGCGCTTCGCTGGCATCGCCCCCACGTGGCTGTTGTTCGACGCCGATTGGGCGCACACAAAACAGGCGGCCACCTACATCGATTATTGCTCAAAGATCGTGGCCGTGGGCCGGCTTAAGTGGATGCCCGGCACCAAGCATTCGGGGAAGGACAACGCCTCCTGGTATCGCTTCGATCGCCGCCACACGGGCGGTCCGCTGTTCGTCGGCCGCACCTCAAATGAGGCGGCAAAAAGTTACGTGGGGGCGGCGGCCCCATGCTGATTCTCGGCCTTGATCAGTCCATCACACGAACCGGGTTCGCGCTGTACGAATACCCCGGCGACGAGCGGCGCATGCAATGCGGCTCGTTTTCGTGCAAGGACGCGGGCGGGCCCGAGGAAAAGTGCGAGATGTTCGCGCGCCAGATCAAGCGGCTGATCGGCCCGAAAGAGGGCCGGCCCGATTTCATCGTGTGGGAGCGGGCCAAGCGCCAGATCACCAGGTATCCGAAGAAACCGAACGCCAACCTACTCGGGATTCAGGACGCCATCTGGACCGTTAACGCCGACCAGCTGCTCTTGCCCGAAATTCAAGGCATCGTCCGCGCGGCGGCGATCCTTTACCGCATCCCGCATGAATCGGTACCGCCGGCCACGTGGCGCGCGGCGATCTATGGCAAGGGCGGCGGTAAGCTGGCGCGCGACGATGCCAAGGAGAGAGCGAAAGCCTATTGCAAATCCCTCGGGATCGAGGCCGGCAACGAGGACGAGGCCGAGGCCGCCTGCATTGCCCGATGGGGCGCGACGTGCTCGCAACAGTTCCGGCTGCTGGCCGCGGGGGTGGCGGCATGACGGCAGAACGGTGGATGAAATTCTATCCCTCCGATTGGCGCGGCGATGCGGCGTTGCATTCATGCAGTCTCGCCGCACGCGGCCTCTGGATGGAAATGCTTTGCCTGATGGACGAGGGCAGCCCGCGCGGTCATCTGAAACTCGGGCGCAAAAAACTCGATCCGCAAACGCTCGCCGGGCTCGTCAATGCGCCGCCGCGCCGGGTCGAAAAGCTGTTAGCGGAACTGGAAAAGGCGGGCGTTTTCAGCGCCACCAGACACGGCACGATCTACAGCCGCAAAATGGTGAGGGAGTCCAAGTGGCGTGCAAATGGCAAAAACGCTGCAAGAAAAAGATGGGCGCAAGTCGCTGAAAGTAAAGACGAAATCGAAAAGCGCATTAGGGGGTCTATGACTCCAGAATCCAGAATCCAGAATAAGCAAGAATCTTGTACGTCTCGACTCGACACCGCGCGAGCGGGGCGGCAAGGGCACGGCTCGACGGCCAAGCGCGATCACCCGGCCCGCGATCCCCCCGATTTCAGCAAGGAACCCGTTCAAGTCTCGGAGGCGCTCATGCGCACCCGCATCGTCAAGCATTGAACCGGAAAGAGATTAGCCGATGCACACGAAGGATTTTCTCGCTCAAGAACTGGAACACGCCGGGCTCCCGGAATTGGCGGAACGGGGCCGGCAGGGACTTTACCACGATTTCCTTTCGCCGCTCGATTTCCCGGACGCCGATCTGGCCAAGGCGGGGCAATCAGGCGGCGGCGTTGTAGATGCGGCACCGCAACGCGAGTTCGACGCCTCGAAAGAGGAAAGCGAGGAATAGGCGGCCAGCCCGGAGGGAAAAGCGGCATTCGATATGCTGACCAGCGGATCGATCGGGAGGCCGGAACGATGAGGGCGCTGCCAAACGTCTACCGTTCGGCCGCAGGGGCTTGTTTCGGCAACTTGGCCCCACCTTGAAATTTAGAAACGAGATCGCCATAACGGCTTGCAACTGAAAGGAAATGCCCCCAGTAAGGCGACAAATTCGGCATTCGACATTTGGGCCGCCCCGTCCGCCACTGGAGGCTTGATGCGTGGACACTCTCTCACCGAACGAACGTAGCGAGCGAATGGCTCGTGTCCGGGCGAAGGACACCGCACTGGAGCGCCGCGTCCGCAGCTTGGTTCACCGGCTCGGCTATCGCTATCGGCTCCACCTCGCCGGACTACCGGGGAAGCCTGATCTTGTGTTTCCCGGCCGCAGGAAGGTGATCTTCGTCCATGGCTGTTTTTGGCACCGCCATCCAGACCCAAATTGCAAGCTTGCTCGACTCCCGAAGAGCCGGCATGACTTCTGGATACCAAAGCTAGAGGGGAATCGCGCTCGCGACGAGCGGGTTGTTCAGGCACTAACGGATCAAGGCTGGAAGGTCTTGGAAATTTGGGAATGCCAGTCCAAAAATGCTGAAAATTTAGAATGCATGATTCGGGGGTTTCTTGATGCGGTCGATTGAGCTGTTCGTCGGAGCGGGCGGTCTGGGTATAGGCTCAAGCCAGGCCGGTTTCCATCCGTTAGCCGTAATCGACTGGGATCGATGGGCCTGCGATACAATACGGCAGAACCGCGAACGCGGCCTATCTCCAATGAAAGACTGGCCGCTGCACGAAGGGGACGTGTCGAAGTTTGATTTCAGCTCGGTAGCAGACACTGTGGATCTTATCACCGGTGGTCCGCCCTGCCAGCCGTTCTCAATGGGAGGGTTACATCGGGCATTTCTCGACAAGCGCGACATGTTTCCGCAGGCAATCCGCGCAGTGCGCGAGCTACGTCCTCGGGCGTTTGTCTTCGAAAATGTTAAGGGACTCACGCGCACGACATTCGCCAACTATCTTGAATACATTCGCCTCCAACTCCGCCACCCCGACCTGACTCAGCGCAAGGATGAGCCTTGGCTGGATCACCTCGCCCGTCTCGAGGATTTTGAAACCTCAGGCAAGCACGACGGACTGCACTACCGCGTCGTCATGCGCGTGCTAAACGCCGCTAACTACGGCGTTCCTCAGCGGCGCGAGCGCGTTTTCATCGTCGGCTTTCGTTCGGACACCGGAATCGAGTGGCACTTCCCCGAAGCAAGCCACTCCCAAGATGCGCTGCTGTGGTCGCAGTGGAGAAGCGGTGAATATTGGGACATCCATAAAGTGGCGAAGGGTCGCCGACCTAAGGTTTCGGCAAGCGCACTCCGCGCAACCAAACTGAAGGAAGCCCCCCGAGGCGACAGATGGCAGACTGTTCGCGACGCCATCTCCGACCTGCCCGATCCCGAACTGCAACGGGGAGTGTCGAGCGCTTACCACGACCATCGCTTCCAGCCCGGGGCGAGGTCATATCTAGGTCACACTGGCAGCCCTCTCGATGAGCCCGCTAAGACTCTCAAAGCGGGGGTTCATGGTGTCCCCGGTGGCGAGAACATGCTTCGTCGGCCGGACGGTTCAGTTCGCTATTTCACCGTCCGCGAGAGCGCGCGCCTGCAGACTTTTCCCGACGAGATGGTCTTTCACGGCTCGTGGACCGAGACGATGCGACAGCTCGGCAATGCCGTTCCGTGTCGCTTGGCTGAAGCGGTGGTCAGGCGGGTACGGGACTGCCTTACACAAACTTCATGACGCGCTCATACATGCGCCGAAGCGTTGGGTCGGCAAGGTCTCGACTCAATTCGACAGAGCGACGCGCTATCAGCTGAGCGGCCACGTCGGCACGCTCTGAACCGGCAGGGCGGCCTCCCCTTCCTGGGTGCAGGGCATCCCACAATCCCGTCTGACCCGTCATCCGGTTCTTGCCGACGACCTTGCTCCCAAAGCTCATGCCGTTCCAAGGAGGGCGAAACAGCCGGATCATGACCGACTCGGCTAGAGCGATATAGGCGTCGTTCAAGACCAAGTACCGGCACCGGAAGTCGTCCAGTTCCAGGTTCTCGACAGCCGCAATGGATCGGGAGTGTTCAACGATGCGGCCGAAGAGCTTGCGTTCGCCGCTGCCGTTCGGACTGAAGCCCTGTTTGGCGCTCTCGCCCGCTGCCTTGCCAATATAGATGGGGTACTTGAACCGGCCGTCGTCTAGCGTTCGCAGAGTCGAGTAGACCTCGTGGTCTCCGGAGTAGTAGAGGGCATAGACTCCCGCGCCGCTGAACGGCGTTTCAGGAGGCATCTTACTCAGCGGTTGCTCAAGGAGCTCCACCGCCAATGTGACGCCCACATTCTCAACAGCGAGCGGATCGAATTCTATAGAACCGGCCATGCGAGTCTAATGTCACATCGGCGACACCATCGCCATCAGGTCTCGGCTTACGCGCAGTGCTTATCCACCACGAATATACCCGGAGTAGCAGACAGTGGCGGGAATACGCGGAGCAACGGCCGATATGGGGTGGATTTTGAAAGAGTGGCCGGGCCTAGAACGGGGGAGCGGCGGGGGGTGTTCTAGGCCCGGCCCATTCCGGGTGCACCATAGTCGGCCCATGCGGGGGGGCAAGGGCGGCGGTTTACGTGGGATTTTCCCCGCCGATTATCCGACTCGCGTGGCGTTCTTTCGCAAGTTTTCACCAGCGCTCTGTTGCGATCAGCCACCCGGAATTTCAACAGATCGTCATCAGCCGGCCCTCACCCAAATCCAACCAACAGCGCACAGGAGAAGCGCTCCGAGTACGATTGCATTGATTGCATCAGCGTACAGCATGGGTTTGCTCCCTGAATTCGCAAGCGATCGAGGATAAACACGACGCGCAGCCGAGGTGAACGGCCATGGTCTCGTCACTGGGGTTCGTTCCCCGCCTCATGGTCCCCCACATCTATCATCGGGATGTAACCGCCCTTTAGCGCCTTGGCGGCCTCAACATCCGTCGATTCTGGGGGTTCCGGGTCGGCGTGGGGATAGGTGCCGGCGAACCGCTGCACCATGAACGTTACCAGTTCTAGTGGAACCGGGATTTCCGGCAAGGGTTCGCCGTCCCGGCGGTCGGGCATCGCATCGGAACAAATATCCAGCGCTTCCGCCTCGCTATAGCGGCCGGCTTGCGCGACCCGGTTCACATAGCCGAACCGGCCCGGCCCCCACCACTTCCGATGCTGATTCGACCATATTAGGTAAAGATTATTTGCACTCATGCCGCTTCATTCCCCCTAAATTTTAGGGCCAGCGCTTCTAGCGCCAGCGCGATGATCCTCGGCGCTCCCTCCAACGCATAGCGCTGCGAGGTGCGAAGCCCGATTCCCAAGGCTTTGGAGGCCTTGTGATGGTTCATTTCGAGGGCCGCAAGGGCCGTTTTGTATTCGGCTGCTGTCACGTTTCCTTGCCGATTTCTGCCAAACTGGCGCAATTCAATATTGACAGACGGCACCACAATCTCAACCATGGAACGCGCCAATTTGGCGAATATGCAAAGAAACCACGCTCAGGGTCAAGGGGCTGGCCGACATCGAACCGGAGGAAGGAACGCATGCAAGTTGTCGAATTCGATCAGGCGCGGCGCTTCAAGCTGGCGCGGGAAAAGGCCGGCATCAGTGAGTACAACTTCCGCAATACCTACGAACTGGTGGAATTCGTGGCGTCCGAAATCCGGGCCTCGAAAATCAAATATACCAAGCTCGCAAAGAGGGCTGATTGTCACCCCCACACCGTTTCGAAGATCGCCCATCGGGAAACCATGGTGCCCCGCGTCTCGACGGTGCTGAACATCCTTAAGGCCCTCGGCTACGAAATCTTCGTGAGGGGCTGACATGCCGACATCGTTCAGAAGATCGCCGATCAGATCGCCCATCACCGCGCCGAAATCCTACGGCTCGAATCCGCCCTCCAAGTTATCGCCGAGATGGGCGACAAATCGGCCGCCAGGGCGGCAGAAAAGCCGATGATCACCATTCGGAAAACCATCGATCATCAGGAGGCTGCGCCGGCCAAGAAACCTGCGCCACGCCGCAAAAAGCACAAGGTGGGCCCGGCCGCGATCGATGCGCGGGTTGTCGCTCATCTGAAAGCCAACGGACCAAGCCGCTCGATTGATATCGGCCAAGCGATTGGCATCGACTCGAAGCGGCTTTGGTCGCGGCTTTGGTTCATGAACAAGAGCCGAGCCATAAGCCGGGACGAAAGCGGTGTTTATCATCTGGTGCAAGAGGGCAGCGCCGATTCCGGTGCTGACGTGGAACAGGCGGCTTGAAAGGCTCCGTCATGCAACGGCAATGCGGCGAATGCACCCTCTGTTGCAAATTGCTGCCCGTTCCAGAACTCGAAAAGCTGGCGGGCGCCCGGTGCGCCCATTAGCGAAGCTATAAGGGGTGCGCGATCTATGCCGGCGCCCGCTCAGTTGCAAGATTTGGGCGTGCGTGTGGCTGGGAAACGCGGCGCGAGTCGTGTCAATGACGTGCCGTCGCGGCCTAATCAGCTACCGGAACTGCCTCCCACACCGTGAAGTATGCGCCCTGATACACTTCAAAGCGGCCGCTTCCTTGACCAGCTCCATGCGTATAAAAATAGCCGCAGGCCTCAAGCGAGGTGCTGGTTTGCTGAACCTCAGCGCCGGCTCCTCGGGAGCTCAACGCAGCATTCACCTTCGCGGTGTCCTTGAGGAGGACCCCCCCGGGAGAGGCGGACGCGCATAACGTGCAACTCTTAGCTGAATTGCCAGCGACCGAACCCACCTCACTCACGAGATAGGCGGTTTCATTGCACTGAAACCCAGCAGAGTCGTGTGGTACCTGGGAACGCCCACGCCGTTGTACTAAAGTGAACTTCTTAAGGACAGCCGGCGGTGGGAATAGCAGAGCTGGATGAGCCTGGTCATCGATGGACACGATCACTTGAGTGACCTGGCTACCACTCTTGGAAATGGCTAAAGGAACGTCCGTGAACTTACGGACGTCGCCTTCTGCGATGTTTTTTCCGTCGACCATGCCACCGATCGCTTTCACTACGTAGTGTCCCTTTTCAGGCGCGCGGTCGGACTGCGGCGTCCACCTGATTGTAAGGAAGAAGTCCTTCTCAGAAAACGCGGTAGCCGGGAATGAAATTGAAATGTTCCTTGCTGCAAGGCAGTCCCTGTACATTGTCGCACCCACGCCCGAGAGCTGGGTACGCAAGAAGGAAGCAGTAAGATCTCGAGAGAAATTGTATTCACTCTCCTTCAACAGATGCTTGGAGAAGGCCGTTGCGTCGCTAGCAGAAATCGAGACTGGCACCCCCTCGACAGGGAGACTGGCTCCGAAGCTGGTATTCGAACTCTCCGATGAGTCTTCGACTACTAGAGTGCGCGATGCAATCCTCACCATGTCCGAGATGTCAGTCCGCTCTATGTCTTGAATTGTGAAATCACGGGGATTGCACTGCTGAGCAGCCGCAGATCCGACCGCCACAAGCGCACCACTTCCGAATGCAGCTGTTCCAAACAGAATGGCGTGTAGTATCTGCGAACATCTCGGCATGGCGCCCCTCCTTTGCTCAACTACATGCTTTTTGCTCTGCTAACCAAGACATCTTACGCTGTTCGGGTGAATCCAACGATTAGACTCGACAAACATCAGAACGAGACTAACGACAACCTTCTGGCTGAGAGGGTTACACTAGTAGTGCGTGGTGAGACATTGCCTCCCAGAGGTGAAATATTGAGCCCCGACTCTATTATTTGTAGCAGGCGACTACCGAAAGCCGATAGCCGCAGTTGCCGCCCTTCCAACCCCATTCAGGTTTGGTGTAGGCGAGGCACTTCGGGCCGTATTTGACGCCGCAGACTTCTGGACAAATGATGCTGGTGCTCCAGCCGCCCTTGTTATTTTCATTGCAGGCGTGCTGATGGGTTGTGCCCGGCCAACCAGCTCGGTCTGTTGCGCACTCCCCGCCGTCCTCCCCCCAACAAACATTTACGGTCTTTTTGACCAAGGCCGCGTCTATATCGGAAGGATCGCCCGCGCTTTGGGCAGCGCTGTTAGAGACGCTTATTCCCAGCAATGCTAAAGCAATGACGATCCTGCGCATTCCGTCCTCCCGAGATACACGCCCCAGCAGTATGTTATAATCAGTTGCTCGAATTGCGAATGTATCCAAAAGGGGTATGGCAAGCGGAGGACGCCCCTCCCTGAGCAAGCCGCAAGTAGCGCTGGCGCCACCATCTCAAAGTGCAAAATCGGGCGAATTTCACATTTTGGTATAATCGGGGTGATCCGTTGAATCGCCCCGAGGAAAACACCCCGATGGCAAAGAGGAAACCGCGCAATAAGCACCGATCGTTGCGCGCCGTTACCGTCGATAATCCGTTCTACAGCCGCGCCCATGCTGGCACCGCTGGCAATCCGAAAAAGATCGATGCGGTTATCAACATCCGCCAAAGCGCCGTGATCATGCTTGCCTCCCGTGGCCGCCTTGACCCCGCCCAACTGGCCGCCGCCAACAAATTCGGCGCCCTATGGGAAACCATGGGCGGCAAGGGCGCCCCGGCGATCGATTACGGCCGGGAGCCCGTGGACGGCGGCCGGCGCACCGATCCGATTAAGGAAAGGCAAATGATCGCCGCCGATGAATTGCGCCGCGCCCGGCGCCGCCTGGACGATGCCGATCGCTATCAACTGGTCTGCCGGATATGCGGCGAGGGATATGCTTTGCATGAACTCGGCCGGTCGAGGCGCGGCAAGCTGGCCGCCGCCAACGAACTCCGCGAATGCTTGGATAAGCTGGCTGATATGTGGGGCTTTGCCACCCGGCGGCTATAATGGGCAAGCGACAGAGGGGCGAGGAAATGGCCGGCAGCGAATACGACATCGAAGGTATCGTCTTTATCCGCTTCGCATTGGTGGGAAGGCCCGTCTTGAACGGCCTTGCCGGCAAGGGCCAACGCCGACGCCGCGATCCGCACTCGGCGACACTGTTTGCCCGCGACATCGTGGCCGCACTACAGCGGAACATCAGCTTTCGGCGGCAAGGCGAACCCGTTGGCGAAGAGACGGTGGAGGAGTTTCTTCGGGAGGCGATTTGGCAAACTCCGATCGAGGCTTTCGTCGATTTGGTCGGCATCGACGCCGGACCACGGGACAAAGCGAAGCGGGAAGTGTCGAAAGCCCTCGCCGAAAAGCTCGCGGCCGCATTCGAGATCGTGGCTGAACCGGCATTCTATCACGGGCGCTCGGGCACCGGCCCGCTCGGTCCTAATGCTAGATGATGGCGCGGGATTAAAACTGTACGCCGCTGTCGGTCACTACATAAGCGGTGCCAAAGTGCTGATTGACCGTATCTGCGCAGCGCGCGGTCTTGTGTTGGAATGTTTCTGGCCCGGTCATTTTGGGAAGACCGCCCTTGCCATGCCGGAACGCCTGATAGGCGAAAAGCATCTGCTTGCATTCCTCCAATTTCGCTTGCGCCACTTCGGCGCTCTCTTGCCGGCTCTTTTGGAATTCCCCGTGGAAGAAATAGCCCACGAATCCGATCGCCGCCACGCATGCTGCCGCTATCAACACCTTCAGCATTGAGGTTTTGCGCTCTCGATGATTGAACCAGCCTTGTCGTATACACGCAGCAAATGCGCCGGTAAACATCTGTCATTTACCCTTGACAATAGCGCAAAGTTTCGTTGCCGAATTGACAGAGCGTGACCGAAAACCATATAAAGCGATTATATCCCTGCATTGTCACTAGATGAGGGAAGCCGGCCCCCTCGGTGGGCCTTGATCCCATGGGCAAACTGCGCGCATTGCAACCAAACTTGGCAAAGCTGGCACCGCGCATCAGCTACTTGCCGGGCGACGATAAGGCAAGGGATCGCCAGCGCCGGGCCACCCAACCATGGCGGGCTTGGTACAAGACGCCCCGATGGGAAAAGCTGCGGCAAGCGATGTTCCTCCGGGACAACTACGTGTGCCAGCGGTCCGGGGAACTATGCACAGGCAAGGCCCCGGCGCCGAATAGTCCGGTGGCCAACCACAAGACACCGCACCGAGGAAACCCCGCCCTCTTTTGGGACATCAACAATCTCGAAACGGTTTCCAAGCGGGTGCACGACTCCGAAATCCAGCGGGAAGAACAATCGATCCCGCGCGGCCACTGGGATTAGCGCCATGCCTTCGAATATCGCCTTTTCGGTCCTCGTCGTGGTCGGGTTCCTCGTCATCTTCGCTTTGTGTGCCGGGTTCATTCCGTGACCGAGGATTGGGCGGCGCGCGTCGAGGTCAGCACCGCGCACGCCGATTTCTTCGTCCGAAATCTAAGGTGGAGGTTGCGCTTAACTTCGACCACAGTGATTTACTGGCGCTCGCGAATCGCAGTTTTTGGCCGGGGGAAAATGGATGTTTGAACGACGCACTGTTTTCATCGTTGGTGCTGGTGCGAGTCGCGAAATTAACTTCCCGATGGGCGCTGAACTCACCGGCATAATAGCCAAGAAAGTTCACATAGCTTTCAGCAACGGATGGGAACCTTCGTCCGGCGACAACAAGGTGATCGCAGCCATCAAGCACCACCTGAATCAAAAGGGTGAGCGCGACGGGAACCCGTACTACCAAGCCGGAAGATCCATTGCGGCTGGCATGGCTCAAGCAATTTCAATCGACAATTATCTCCACGCCCACGCGGATGAGCAGCTGATCACATGGGTGGGTAAGCTTGGCATCGCTGCCAGCATCTTAGAAGCTGAAAATCGAAGTAAGCTAGCGGTGAATCGCGAGCGCGAGACCGTCGATCTGAGCGCCGTATCGAACAGTTGGTATACACCATTCTTCCAAATGCTGACGGAGGGCGTCCAGCGAACTGCTCTAGATGGCATCTTCGACAACGTGGCTTTCATCACATTCAACTACGACCGATGCATCGAGCATTATCTGATGCACGCCTTGGCCAACTACTTCCGGATTGACCAGAAAGAAGCGCAGGCCCTAGTGCATCAATTGAGGGTCGAGCACCCTTACGGCCAAGTAGGCCGATTGCCTTGGCAGAACCCCAGAGGATCAACCTCCTTCGGCAAGGATTTCCATGGCCAGGACCTTCCAGAGGTCGCCGGACAGATCAGGACGTTCACCGAACGGATCGAAGATGGCGACATGCTTGAGCGAACCAGGAGGCTAATTAGCGAGGCTGATGTTGTTGTTTACCTAGGATTCTCCTATGGCGATATGAACATGGAACTGCTCTCTGTCGACCAAGCAGAAGAGCGGGCCATTTTCGGAACGAGCTTAGGAATTTCAGCGCCTAACAAGAAGGTGATTGAGCGGGATATCATTAATTCCATGGGTCCTGAAGAAGATGTCGTGAAGTCCGTCGAGCTTGCCGATATGACGTGCGCGGATTTCCTAAGGGCCTATTGGAAGCCTATCATGCGCGGGATTTAACTTCTCCTAAGGCGGCACATGCGGCCGGCCCGGCGACGTCAGCTTTTGTCCTGCAAAGGAAATGCCGAAAGCTGCTTGCGCCACAACATCGCTGCGATGCGAAGGGGGGGTGGGCAAAACTTCAAAGGCCCTTGGCCAGCGGGGCCCGCGCGGGTGCCATGCGGAGAATTTTTTCTCCCCCGAAAAAACGGCGAGAGAGGTTTTTTGAAGTCCGTGGATGGAAAAACCGAAAAATGGCCGGCATTCAATGTCGAGCGGCGGGTGATATCGGGCCTCAATCCCTATGCCAACAATCCGCGCACGCATTCCGACGACCAGATTGCGCAGATCGTCGCCAGCATCGAGGAATTCGGCTGGACTCAGCCGATCCTGATTGACGAGGAGGGCGGCGTGATCGCCGGGCACGGGCGGCTGATGGCGGCCAATCGCCTGGGCGTGATCGATGTCCCGGTGATTGTCGCGGCCGGCTGGACCGAGGCGCAAAAGCGGGCCTATGTGATCGCCGACAATCAGCTTGCGCTAAATGCCGGATGGGACCCGGAATTGCTCCGCGTCGAAATCGGCGCGCTTGACGAGCTTGGGTTCGACAGGTCGCTCCTCGGGTTCGACGACGATTATCTCGCCGATCTATTCGCCGAGCCGGCCGAGCCCGAACCGCCGAAGGCATCACTTGCGGACCGCTTCGGCTTGCCGCCATTCACGGTGCTGAATGCCCGCGAGGGCTGGTGGCAGGATCGCAAGGCGGCGTGGCTGGCGCTCGGGATCAAATCCGAGCTTGGCCGAGGCGAAAACCTCTTGCAATTTTCCGACACCATCAACGAGCCCGATCCGGCCAAGCGGGCCGCCAAGCGCAAGGCGAACGGCAAGGGCGCCGCCCGGACCTTCGGGCAGGATTTGATGCGCGGCGAGCATCGCGTGGGCGAAACGGCAAGCCTCAAAGGCGGCCTGACGCTCGGCACAACTGCCGATCCTTACCGGGCGAAGAAGCGCAAGGCGAGGGCCGCCGAATGACGCGCGCGATCCAGACGCAAGAATGGGTGCAGGATAAGATCGCCCGGGGCGATATCGAAGGCGGCATGTCCGCCGGGCAATCTGGCACCTCGATCTTCGACCCGGTGCTTTGCGAGCTCGCCTATCGCTGGTTTTGCCCCCCGGGCGGCCCGATCCTCGATCCGTTCGCCGGGGGATCGGTGCGCGGGATCGTCGCAAGCAAGCTTGGCAGGCCCTATCTTGGAATCGATTTGTCGGCCCGGCAGATCGCGGCCAATCAGGAACAGGCGGCGAGGATATGCGGCGCCCCGGAACCGCGCTGGATCCACGGCGACAGCCGCGACATCGATAGCCTGGCCGCCGGGCATTCCGCCGATTTCATTTTCTCCTGCCCCCCCTATGCTGATCTTGAAATCTATTCCGACGATCCGCGCGATTTATCGACGCTGGCCTACCCGGATTTTCTCGAGAGTTATCGCGAGATCATTGCCAAAGCCTGTGCGCTTCTGAAAGACGACCGCTTTGCCTGTTTCGTCGTCGGCGACGTGCGCGGCAAGGACGGCGCCTATTACGGCTTTGTCCCGGATACCGTCGCGGCCTTCCAGGCGGCCGGTATGAAATTCTACAATGAGGCGATCCTTGTCACCGCCGCCGGCTCCTTGCCGATCCGCGCCGGCAAGCAATTCGAGGCCAGCCGCAAGCTCGGCAAGACGCATCAGAATGTGCTGGTCTTTTGCAAGGGCGATCCGAAGAAAGCCACGGCGGCAATCGGTCCGGTCGAATTCGGCGCGATTTCCGAGGGCGGCGACGACGCCGAATATGGCGAGGCGCTGTGACGGCGCCGGTCGTCAAGGTCCATGACGGGGTTCACGTCGTCCGCGACGATCTATTCCCCGGCGGCACCAAGGCGCGTTTCATTCCGCTGCTTTTCGAGGATGCCGACGAACTGGTTTATGCCAGCCCGCCCGAAGGCGGCGCACAGACCGCGCTGGCGCATAGCGCCGGCCAGCTCGGCAAGCGCGCAACCATCTTCGTCGCCAAGCGGCAGACGCCGCACCGCCGCTCGATGATGGCCAAGGCGCTTGGCGCCAAGGTCCTACAGGTCTCGCCCGGATACCTCTCTGTTGTCCGGTCGAGGGCGCGCCGCTACGCGGCAGATCGCGGAGCCCAATTATTGCCGTTCGGGCTCGATGTGCCGCAAGCCGGCCCGCTGATCGCTGCGGCGGCGCGCATGATCGATGTCGTGCCGGACGAAATCTGGTGCGCGGCCGGATCGGGCGTGCTGGCGCGCGGGCTGAAAGCGGCGTGGCCAAATGCAAATTTGCATGTCGTCCAGATCGGCAAAGCGGTCAGCGCGGATCAGGTCGGCGGCACGGTGCATGTCCACCCTCTCGGCTTCTCCGATTGCTGCAAGAGCAGCCCGCCTTTCCCGAGCGATCCGCATTACGACGCGAAGGCTTGGGAGATATGCAAAGCTCGGCGCGGGGCCGGGCTGGTGCTATTCTGGAATGTGACCGGCGAGGCTCACTCGGCGATGAAGGTAAGCAGCTGATAGACCGCGAAAGCGACCGTTGTGCCGACAAGCGCCGGGCCACCGATGGGGTGGGAAAAGGCGGGTTCAAGGACTGAAAGAACGAATTGCATGGGTCGGTTCTCCGGGTTGGGCGCGCCGCATTGGCGTGCCCAGACACCTATAGAGACCACGGTTCGAAGCAACTCCTAACTTATTGATTTTGCTTCTTTTTGGTCGCCCGTGGATGCGCCCGCCTTATTCGGCGGGCGTTTCGGTCGCGGGGGACGCGGCCGGGGCCTCGGATGCTGCCGCCTTGGCCTCGGCCTTTGCCGCCTTGCGCTGAGCCTCAAGGGCGATCACCGCAAGGTGTCGGTACTTATCCATTGCTTTCGGCGAGGAGGAAACCGGGTTGATCGGATAGGCTTTGAGCGCCTTGATGTCGCCCTTTTCGACAAGGGCGGCGACCTCATCAAGCTTCTTGCGGAACCGGGCATGGGTCGCGGCCGAGAAATCCGGCTTCGGCGGCACAATGCCGGCCTCCGCGTCGGCGACGATCTGGGCGCGCTTGCCGAGCGCCTTGTCGGCCTTTTCAGCTTTCGGCCCTTTCGGGGCCTTGGCGGGCTTTTCCGCCTTGGCCGGCTTTGCCGGCTTTGCCGGCTTTTCGGCCTTGGGCGCTTTCGGCGCCTTGTGCGGCTGGCCGGAGATTACCGTCTGATTACCGGCTGCGTCGAAAGCGGTGATGATTGGCTTTGCCTTGGCCTTCGGATGCTCGGTCGAAAGCATTTCCGCAAGCTGCTCGATTTCGTCGCGGGTCGTCCCTTCGATGGTGGCGTATTCGCCCCGGCCGAGGAAAAGCGATGCCGTAAAGCGGACGGCGTTTGCCAGGACTTCGGCGTTGTAGGCTTCCGGCGAGGTGAGGGTCGGCGTGTTCATTTCGGTTTCCTTCCTTGGGTTGGGCCGCCTCATTGGCGGTGCTCGACACCTATAGAGACCCGCGTCTGAAGCAACTCTAAGTGGTTGGTTTTACTGCAAAAACGAGAAGAAAATGAAAGAGGCAAAAAGCAAGGCCGGTCGGCCGGCGCATGAGCCGAGCAATAAGGACCGGCAAATGGTCGAAGTCCTATCCGGCTATGCGGTGCCGACTGCGAAAATCGCAAGCGTGCTCGGCATCTCGCAAGCAACGCTATTCAAGCACTACCGGCGGGAGCTTGATCGGGGCAGCGGATTGGTGGAGGCCAAGCTGGTTGCAAATCTGTTGCGGATCGCCAGCGGCAGCGACGGCACGGCATTAAAGGCGATCACGTTTTCCCTGACGACCCGCTTCGGCTGGTCGCAATACGTGCCGCGCCCGGATGGCGACGAAAAGCCGCTCGGCAAGAAAGAGGCCGCGAACGTGGCCGCCCAAACCGCCCCGCCTGATTGGGGCCGGTTGTTGCAGTGAACGCTTGGGATTTCGCTTGCCCGGATTGGGCGGATCGGCTCCGCGCGGGTAAATCGCTGATCCCGGATTTGCCGTTGGATGCCGGCGAGGCGGCGCGGGCGATGGGCATTTTCGACAAGCTCCGCTTGCCCGATGTGCCCGGACAGCCGGCAATGTCCGAGGCGGCCGGCCCTTGGCAGCGGGATATCGTGCGGGCGATCTTCGGTTCCCTGATCGATGGCCGCCGGATGGTGCCAAGCGTCTTTTGCATGGTGCCCAAGAAGAATTCGAAAACCACGGGCGGCGCGGCGATCACGTTGACCGGCTTGCTGATGAATTCGCGCCCGCGTGCCGAGTTCATCTATGTGGGGCCCACCCAGGAGGTTGCCGATCTGGCCTTCCAGCAAACCGTCGGCATGATCGAGGCGGATGAATACCTGAGCACCCGGTTTCACATCGCCCACCACACGAAGACGATTCAGGATCGGCGCAACAAAGCCCGGCTGAAAGTCAAAACCTTCGACATGAAAGTGGTCACGGGTTCCAAGCCGGCTTTCGTGTTGCTCGATGAATTGCACCTCATGGCGACGATCAACGGCGCCGCGCGGGTGGTCGGTCAGATCAGGGGCGGCCTTTTGCCCAACCCCGAGGCGGTGCTGATCATGATCACGACGCAATCCGACGAGCCGCCGGCCGGCGTGTTCAAAGCCGAGCTACAGTATGCGCGCGGCGTTCGGGATGGCCGGATCAAAAGCGGGCGGGTGCTCCCGATCCTGTACGAATTCCCGGAGGAGATGCAACGCAGCGCGGCATGGCGGGAGCCGGAACACTGGCCGATGGTGCTCCCCAACCTTGGGCGCTCGATCCAGCTTGATCGCTTGATTGAAGATTACGAGGCGGCGCGGGAAAAGGGCGATGAGGAAGAACGGCGGTGGGCAAGCCAGCACCTCAACGTTGAGATCGGGGTGGCGCTCCATAGTGACCGCTGGATCGGCGCTGATTACTGGCTTGGCGCCGAGGATAAATCGATCACGCTCGATTCACTGATCGCCGACTCGGATTGCATCGTGTTCGGCATCGATGGTGGCGGGTTGGACGATCTGTTCGGGCTGGCCGCAATCGGCCGGCACAAGATCACCAAGCATTGGCGCCTCTGGACGCACGCATGGGCCCATCCCGACGTGCTTTCCCGGCGCTTGGAAATCGCCGACCGGCTCCATGATTTCGTGGCCGATGGCGATCTAACCATCTGCGACGACGCCACCCAAGATTTGCGGGAAGTGGCGGCGATCATCGCCCGCGTTCGCGATACCGGGCTCTTGCCGGAAAAGGCCGGCGTCGGCCTCGATCCGATTGGCGTGGCCGCAATGATCGATGAACTGGCCGCGCGCGGGATCGCCGGGGATCAGGTCGTTGCCGTGCCGCAAGGCATCCGGTTGACCGATGTGGCCCACGGCATGGAACGCAAGCTTAAAGACGGAACCCTCTGGCACGCCGGTCGGCCGCTCATGGCGTGGTGCGTCGGCAATGCCAAGATCGAGCAAAGGGGCAATGCGGTGCTGATCACAAAGCAAGCATCGGGCAAGGCCAAGATTGACCCGCTGATCGCCGCTTTCGACGCCGGCAAGCTGATGTCGAACAATCCCGAGGCGGCCGGCGCCGGGATGGATGATTACTTCCGAGCCTTGGCGGGTGTCGCGGCGTGAACATGTTCCGCAAAATGGCGCAAGTGGTGCGCCGGCTGCTCGTTCGCGATGTGGCGGGCTGGTATCCAGATGGCCACCAATCCGACGCCGGGGAGGTGATCACCGAGCCCGGCGTGCTGGCGATCTCGTCTGTTTGGGCGTGCGTCAATCTGCTGGCCGGCACCATCGCCACAATTCCGCTGATGGTCTACCGCACCAACAGCAAGGGCGAGCGCACGTTGGCGCGGAATCATCCGCTGTTCCGCATCCTCCACGATGCACCCAACTACGATCAGACCGCGGTCGATTTTTGGGAGTTCACCTGCGCCTCCGTTGAACTTTGGGGGAATGCCTATGCGCGGATCACCCGGCAAAACGGGGAGATCACCGGGCTTGTCCCGATCCGCCCCGACATCATAAGCGTGCGGCGGCTGGAAAACGGGACGCTGGAATATCGCTGGTCCAAGGATGGCAAGCAATTTGTCGAGACCGATCAGACGATGTTGCACATTCGCGGCTTCGGCGGCGATCCGCTCGGCGGCATGTCGACATTGCATTTCGGCCGGCATGCGTTCGGCCTGGCTCGCGCCATCGACAAGGCGGCGGCCGGCACATTCGGCAATGGCCTTCTTTCGCAAGTGGCGCTGACATTTGATCGCTGGCTCACGGCCGAGCAGCGCGAAACGGCGGAAACCAAGCTTGTCGAGAAATACGTCGGCGCCAAGAACGCCGGCCGCCCGATCATCCTTGAGGGCGGCACCAAGGCCGAGGCGCTTTCGATCAAGCCCGAAGACGCGCAAATGCTCGAATCGCGCGGGTTCTCGGTGGAGGAAATCTGCCGCTTCTTCGGGGTGCCGCCGTTCATGGTGGGGCACACCAGCAAGTCCACCAGTTGGGGCACCGGGCTTGAACAGCAAACGCTCGGTTTCCAGAAATTCACCCTTCGCCGCCGCCTAAAGCGGATCGAGCAAGCTTGCGAAAAACAGTTACTCACCCCGGAGGAACGGGCGCGGGGCCTCACTATCGAGTTCAACCTTGAAGGCTTGCTGCGGGGCGACAGCGCCGCCCGCGCATCGTTCTATCAATCGGCGCTCACCAACGGGTGGATGACAATCAACGAGGTGCGCGCGCTGGAAAACATGCCCGGCGTGGAGGGCGGCGATGTGCCGCGCATGCAAATGCAAAACGTGCCGATCACGGAGGCGGGGAAACAGCAGCAAGCGGCGCTCCCGCCGCCCGGCGATGATCAGGAATAGGGCCCATGAAAACCAAGGAATTTACCCTCCAAGTCAAAGAACTGAGCGAGGATGGCACATTCGAGGGGTACGGCTCGGTTTTCGGCAACGTTGACGCCTATGGCGAAAAGGTGATGCCCGGAGCGTTCGTGGAAAGCCTGGCCCGGCATCGCCGCGAGGGCACCAGTGTTCTCATGCTCTGGCAACACGACCCCAATAACCCCATTGGGGTTTGGGATGATCTGGCCGAGAATGCCAAGGGCCTTTACGCAAAGGGCTCGCTGATCCTTGAGGTTCAGAAAGCCCGCGAGGTTCATGCGCTGATGATGCGCAAGGCGATTGGCGGCCTTTCCATCGGATATCGCGAGGTGGAGGCCGAGCCGGATGGCAACGTGCGGCTTCTGAAAAAACTCGATCTTTACGAAATCTCCCCGGTCGCGTTCCCGGCCAACCGCCGGGCGCGCATCGAGGCCGTGAAATCCGCACGCATGGAGGAGTTTGCCCGCCGGTTGCGCGATGGCGAACCGCCCCCCGTCAAAGAATTCGAGGATATCCTGCGGGATGCAGGGGTCCCGAAAGCCATGGCCGTACAGATCGCCTCTGTCGGCTATGCGAAGGCCATTCGGAGGGAGTCCGAGGGCGATCAGGCGAACGACCCGGCCGCATTCTTGAAGGCACTTCTGCGCGGCTGATTTTTCACCTACCACCCGAAAGGACACGGCTATGCCCGACCCGACCGAGAAAACGGTCGAGGAGTTGGCGCTTGAGGTCAAAAGCCAACTCGACCGAACCACGCAACAGGTTAAGGAGATCGCCGAAAAGGCGCTCGCCGAGGCCAAGAACGGCTCCGAACTGGCCGAATCCGTCAAGGAAAAGGCGGATGAGGCGCTGACCGAATTTAACGGGCTCAAGGCACGGGTTCATGAGATCCAACAGCGCCTTGATCGGGGCGAAGGCCCCGGCAAGACCGAGCCCGAGAAATCGTTCGGTGAACAGTTCATCGAAAATCAGGCGGTCAAGGATTGGGTCTCCACCAGCCCGACCAAAGGCAAAACCGACATGCGGTTTAAAGCCACGATCACGTCCGCAACCACTGATGCGGCGGGATCGGCCGGGGCTGGCGTTCAGGTCACCCGCTTGCCGGGCCTCCTGGAATTGCCCCAACGCCGGCTCACGGTGCGCGATCTGATCTCGCCCGGCCGGATGGACGGCAATTCGCTGGAATACGTCCGGGAAACGGGATTCACCAACTCGGCGGCCCCGGTTGCCGAGGGTGATCCCAAGCCGCAATCCGACCTGAAGTTCGATCTGGTGACCACCAGCGCCAAGGTCATCGCCCACCACATGAAGGCCAGCCGGCAGATCATCGATGATTTCTCGCAACTGCGTTCGATCATCGACCAGCGGCTCCTTTATGGCCTCGCCTATGTCGAGGAGGGCCAACTCCTGAACGGCGACGGAACCGGCCAGAACTTGCACGGGATCATCCCGCAAGCCACGGCATATGCCGCCGCCTTCGCACCATCGGCGCCAACCGCAATCGACACGTTGCGGCTGGCCATGCTCCAAGCGGTGTTGGCCGAATA
Source organism: Sinorhizobium shofinae (assembly GCA_001704765.1). Taxonomy (GTDB): domain Bacteria; phylum Pseudomonadota; class Alphaproteobacteria; order Rhizobiales; family Rhizobiaceae; genus Sinorhizobium; species Sinorhizobium shofinae. The sequence continues at coordinate 221,359 of MBFK01000126.1, read as the reverse complement.
CCCGGCCACGGGCCACGTCCTGAATCCCACGGATTGGGCGCGGATCGAACTCACCAAGGACACCACCGGCCGTTACATCATCGGCAATCCGCAGGGCACCATCGGGCCGACCCTTTGGGGCCTCCCGGTTGTCGCCACTCAGGCGATTGCGGTCGATAAGTTCCTGACCGGCGCGTTCCGCCTTGGCGCCCAACTGTTCGACCGTTGGGATGCCCGCGTGGAAGTTGGATACGTGAACGATGATTTCACCCGGAACCTCGTCACGATCCTTGCCGAGGAACGCTTGGCGCTGGCCGTGTATCGGCCGGAAGCGTTCATTTACGGCGATCTTGGCTTCGTCGCCTGATCGAAAGGAGGGGGCGGCCCAGGAGCCGCCCTTTTCGCTTTTTGAAAGGGAGAAACACCCATGGCCGTATATCTCGTAAAGCGCCAGCACCTTGGCGACCGCATGTATTTGCCCGGCGATACCCGCCAAGCGGGCGAAAGCGAGGTCGCGCATCTGGTAAAGGCCGGCGTTCTTCGTAAGGCCCCGGCCGGCGGCGGCAAGCCCGCTGAAACTGGCAAGCCAGCCGAAACCGGCAAGCCACCGAAGGCGGAATCCGGCGCGCCGAGCAACAAGGCGGAAACCGGGGCGCCGAAGAACAAATGAAAATCGATCACCGCCCCGTCCAGATCACCCCGCCGGCCGGCCCGCCGATCACGCTGGCCGAGGTTAAGGCCGCCTTGAACGTTCGGCACAATGACGATGACACTCGGCTGACGAACGAAATCAACGCCGCCGTTTCGCACTATGAGGGCTGGAACGGCATCCTCGGCGGGGTTGTGCTGGCCGAGCAGGGATGGAGCCAAGATTTCGACCGGATCGAGCAAAAGCTGTATCTGCCGCTCCGCCCGCTCCGGGAAATAACCGGGATCACGTGGCGCGATGAGGAAGGCACGGAGGCCACCATCGGCGCCGAGAATTATTCGCTGTTCACCGATGCCGGCGGGCGGCCTTATGTGCGGTTCGACGATGCCTATCAGTTGCCCGCCTATCTCTACGAGGTGGCCGGCGCCTCCGTGGCCTACACGGCCGGCTATGAGACCGTCCCGCAAGACATCAAATCCGCGATCATCTTCCGAGTTCAGTTGCACTATGACGAGGCCGCCTCGGGCGACGGCGAAAACCTCAAGCGCATCGAAAAGGACCTGATCGCCAAATATCGGCCGCCGGGGTTTTGATCATGGCAAGAGTTCGTTTCACCCGCGATTTCGATTGGAAGCCCACGGCGCAATCGACAATCGCTTACAAGGCGGGATTCACCGGGACCGTGAAAGCCAGTTGCGCCGAGGATGCGGTGCGCGCTGGCGCGGCTGTTCATGTGGAACCGGCCAAGGCTGGAAAGCCCGATGGCGCGGACACCTAAAGCCGGCGATCTGGTGCACCTTGTCGCCTTCGACACGCGCACCGTGATTGACGACGGCGCCGGCAACACCGTTTCCGGGCCATTCGCCGAACAGTTCCGGGATCGGGCTGCGTTCAATCATCGCGGCGGATCGGAGGCCGTGATGGCCGCCCGCCTTCAAGGCCGGCAAATCCTCGGGGTGTATCTCCGGTCATCGACGCTAACGCGCCAGATCACCACCGATTGGCAAATGCGGGATGTGCGCGAGGGCACCGCCTATGCAATCGACGCGGTGGACACCGAAACCGACCCGAAATGGGTTTACCTGATCGTGGAATCGGGCCGGGCGCCATGACCAAAATTCTCGGGCTCGCCCGCCTTGATCGCAAGTTGGCCCGCGTGGCGGCCGCATCGAAGGCTGAAATCCGGGCGGCCATGGAACGGGCGGCCGAGGATATGGTCGCCACCATGAAAAGCCTTGCCGCGAAGGATTCCGGGGCGCTCCGCGACAGCATCGGCTGGACGTGGGGCAAGGCGCCCAAGGGCGCCGGGATCGTGGCGCAAGCAAAATCCCGGATCGCCGCCGATCTGACGTTGACGATCTATGCCGGCAACGCCGAGGCATTCTATGCCCGCTGGCAAGAATTCGGCACGGCTACCACCCCGGCAAACCCGTTCTTTTTCGTCTCGTATCGCGCCCACCGCAAAGGCGCCAAGAACCGCATACGGGCGGCCACCCGCAAGGCGGCAAGGAAAGCGGCCACCGGATGACATCACCGAGCTACGAATTGCAAGTGGCGGTGGTCACGCGCCTAAAGGCCGATCCGGCCACAATCGCCATTGCCGGCGCCCGGATTTACGACACCGTGCCATCGGAGGCCCAACGAACCGCCGCCACGGGTGCAGCCTGGCCGTATGTGTCCCTCGGCCCAAGCGATGAAAACAGCGACGACGCCGAGTGCATAACCGGCTTCGAAATCAGCTTTCAAATCGATTGCTGGTCGCGGGCGCCCGGCTTTCCCGAGGTGCGGCGGCTGGCTGATGCCGTGCGGATCGCCCTCCACGATTACGAATTTGCGCTGCCGGTTAATGCGCTGGCGCAATTGGAGCACCGGCAAACCCGGTTCTTCCGCGATCCCGATGGCCTCACATCGCACGCCGCCATGACGTTCGCGGCATTCATCGAGGCCGCTTAGGGCCGATCAAAACCCGACTCAAGAAATCCACCGATCCCCGCCGCCCGGCGGGGTGCTCCCGCCGCCATGCTTTGAAAGGACACCACAATGGCTGCACCTACCACCGCCAAGTTTGGCAAATTCCGGGTTCTTCTCGGCAACGGGGCGGAACCGGAAGTCTTCGCCGCACCGTGCGGTTTCACCTCGAAATCGTTGGCGCTTTCCAAAAACCTGAGCGACATCAACCTCCCGGATTGCGACGATCCCGACGCGCCGGCATGGGTTGGCCGGGATGTGGAAAGCCTCACGGCATCGATCACGGGCGAAGGCGTGATGGCTCAGGAATCCGCCGACTCTTGGATGGATGCCTACGAGGACACGGATTCGGTCAGTGTGAAGGTGGAAATCGAGATGCCCACCACGACATGGACCTATACCGGCAAAATGCATCTGTCCTCGCTCACGCTGAACGCTGAACAAGGCGGGCGCATCCAAGCCAACGTCGAAATGCAAAGCGACGGGCCGCTGATCAGGACTTCGGCCGCGACAGCACCATGAGCCGCGATGCATCGATAACACTGGCTTGGGCTGACGATGATTACGTGTTTCGCCTCGCATGGGGCGAACTGGTCAAGCTCCAAGAGGCCACGGGATTCGGCCCGCCGTTCATCCTTGATCGGATGGAGGGGCGGGTTCCGAATGATTCATGGCACATGGAGGATGTTTCCCACATCATCCGCCTCGGCCTGATCGGCGGCGGGCTTGAACCCGCCAAGGCGCTGAAACTCACCCGGCAATATGTCGAGAGCCGGCCGCCGATGGAGAATGTCAAATATGCCCACGCCATCCTTATGGCCGGGCTGTTCGGCGCGCCCGATGAGGACGCCTTAAAAAAAAACTTCGCGGCCGAAACAGCGAACGAATTGACAGCCTCCCTAACGGAAAATTCCGCGTCGGACACATCTACGGCGCCGCCGCCGCCATAGGCTTTTCCCCGGCCGAGGTGGATCGCATGAGCCTCTGGCAAATCGGGGAAGTTTTCGAGGGATACGCAAGGGCGAACGATCCCAACGCCGGCAACGAACTGTCCCCCGCCGAGGCCAATGACCTTTGGCAATGGTTGCAATCTGACACCGTACATTGAGGAACCCACGTGGCCACCGATCTTGAGCGCCTCGTCGTTCAACTGAGCGCCGATGTGAAAAGCTATGAGCGCGAGATGGCCCGCGCGCGCGGTGTAACCAACCGCGAAATGAGTGCCATCGAACGCCGCGTCAAGGCGATGAACCGCAACATTAGCAACATCGGCGCGGGGTTCGGCCGGGGCATGGCCGCGCCGCTGGCCAGTGTTGCCGGGGCGCTGAGTGTTGCCGAGGTGATCAAATACGCGGACGCTTGGAAGCGGGCCGGCAATCAGTTGAAGGTTTCCGGCATCCCGGCCAATCAGATGGCCGCCACGCTGGACCGCCTTTACGATATCGCCCAAGGGGCGGGCACCGATCTTGGATCGACCGTCACACTGTTCTCGCGCCTGTCGCAATCGGCCAAGGAACTCGGCGCCAACCAGCAAGACCTTTTCCGGTTCACCAAGGGCGTCGGCGATGCCTTGAAGGTGGCGGGCACCGATGCGGCCTCGGCCAGCGGAGCGTTGCTGCAACTCAGCCAAGCCCTTGGCGGCGCCGTGGTGCGGGCCGAGGAATTTAATTCGATCAACGAGGGCGCCCGGCCGATCCTACAGGCGGTTGCCGATGGGCTGGACACGGCCGGCGGTTCGGTTTCGAAACTCCGCGAGCTGGTCATTGACGGCAAGGTTTCCTCCCAAGATTTCTTCAACGCGTTCTTGAAAGGATCGAGCGGGCTGGCCGCACAAGCGCAACAGGCGTCAACCACGTTCGGCCAAGCCTTCGTCAAGATCGAGAACGCTTTCACGAAATACATTGGCCAGACCGACGAAGGGCTCGGCGCCTCGCAACGGCTGATCAAGGGGCTGGAGTCGCTGGCCGACAATTTCGACTCCACGGCCGACAAGGCCATTGCCTTCGCATCGATCCTTGCGGCCGGGCTGCTCGGCCGTTCGATAACCCGGATGGTGTCCAGCCTCCTAGAAGGCGGAAGCGCGATCCTGAAATTTGCCAGCGCGATCAGGACGGCGCGGGCCGCCGCCGCCGGGGGAAGCTTGCTTGGCGCGTTCGGCGCCGCCGCCGGGCCCTTGGGCGCCGCAATCGGGGTTGCCGCTGGTGCGGCGGTGTATTTCGCCACCAGCGCGGCCGAAGCGGCGGAAAATTCCGAAACAGCGGCGCAAAAGGCTGATCGCTATGCGGAGGCGTTGAAACGGGTCAAGGGCGCCGCCGAGGGCGCTAGCGAGGCGGTTGCCGAAAGCGGCAAGAAGTTTGTCGAGACCGAAACATTCCGCCTCGGGCAACAGGTCAAGGGCGATATCGACGAATACAAGGCCGCCGCCGCCGACGTGCGCGAGGCCGCGCAAAGCGCCTTGGATCGCCTGAACGAAGTTCGCGACCAGTATGGGAATGATCCGGGGTTCAAGGCGCAAGTTAAGGCGCTCGAAACGCTCCGGGATTCGCTGGATGGAACCGCCGATGGCGGGGTGAAGGCGCAAGAGGCGCTAAACTGGCTTGCCAAGGATGATGTCAGCTTTGAGGGCCTCGCCAACCGGCTAAACCCGCTTCTGGACAAGCTGATCGGCATTGGCCAAGCGATCAAGGAAGCTCGCGAGGAAATGGCCACGCTCGGCCAAACCGACGTGACCAAGATGATTCCGCGCGAGTCCGCACAAGAGGCGGCGGAATCGAACCGGCAAAAGCGTTCCGCCGCATGGCTGGCCGAACAGCAAGCGCTGGAACTCCGATCCCAGAAGGAAAAGGAGATCGCCGCCCTAACCGAAAAGCTCTTGAAAGATGCGGAAAAGGCGGGCGAGTCGATCACCGAGGCCGAGGCGGCGGCGTCGGCGCGGGCCACCGTCGAAAAGAAAGTGGCGCAAGAGGCGGCCGAGCGCAAAAGCAAGGAAGCCGCCGGGGCGCTCGATGATGCCCGTAAGGCACTGATCGATACGGCGCAGAAGTTCCAAGGGTTCAGCGAACACGCGCCCGGCCAGCGCGATTCATTGCGGGATTTCTTCAAAGCGGCCAACATGAACGTTGATCCGAAGATGACCGCGTGGTGCGCGGCCTTCGTTAACGCCGTCCTGGCCGCCAACGGTTTGCCGGGCTCGGGCTCGCTCATGGCCCGGTCGTTCCTTGATTACGGCACGGCCACCCAAGAACCGCAGCCGGGCGATCTGGTTATCCTCAAGCGCGGCCGGGGCAATGTGCAAGGCCATGTCGGGTTCTACATGGGCGCGGCCGAGGGCGGCGGCATTCGCGTGCTCGGCGGCAATCAGGGCGACAAGGTTAGCGAGAAAACTTTCAGCGCGGCCGATGTGCTCGGCTACCGCCGAGTCCCCGGCGCCGGATCGGAAAGCCTTTCCAAAGAATTCGAGCTTCGAAACAAGAACCTCGAAACGATCCGCGAAACGATGGCGGCGCTTCAAGCTGAAACGGCGGCGATCACCGCTGAGGGCTGGATGCTCAACGCCACCAATCAGGAGCGCGAGCGCGAGCGGGTGATCCGCGAAACCTTGGCCGAACTGCAACGGCAAGGGATCGAAATCACGCCGCAACTCCGGGCGCAAGTGGAGGCCGAGGCGCAAGCCCGATTCCAAGCGGTGGCCGCCTACGATGCGCAAGCCGCCGCCATTGATCGCGTCAGGCAAGCGCAAGAGGATTTGCAAGCGGTTCAGGAGGAGATTTCCTACGCTTTCCAAGGCGCCTTAAAGGGCCTGATCTCCGATCTGGTGCACGGCAAGGACGCCACCGAGGCGCTCTACGATGCCGTTTCGCAACTGGCCGACCGCTTTCTCGATCTGGCCTTGGATCAAATGTTCAAGTCGTTCCTCGGCGCCGGCAATGCGGGCGGCGGCCTTCTCGGGCTCGGCGGCTTGTTCAATCTGTTCGGTTTTGCCGGCGGTGGCTTCACCGGCTACGGCGGCAAGTATCAGCCGAAGGGGATCGTCCACGGCGGGGAATATGTGTTCTCCAAGAAAGCCACGAACCGCATTGGCGTCGGCGCGCTCGACCAGCTGCACAAGGCGGCCAAGCGCGGCTATGCCGACGGCGGCTTTGTCATCCCGCGGATAGGCGCCGCCGCAACTGGCCGGCAAGCGCAAGCGATGGCCCCGCCGGTTGATGCCCGAACCACCGTCATCAACCGCTTTGATTCCGCGTCGTTCTTGTCCGAGGCGCTTTCTCAGCCCGAGGGCGCAAAGCTCATCCTGAACGTGATCAAGGCGCAACCCGCCGCATTCCGGCAAGCTATCCAAGGGTGAACCCGTGGCAACGGTCTGGCCGTATCTGCCGAACATCCGCCTTGAGCCCTATGTGGTGGCGCGGGAGTTCAGAACGGAAATCATCACGTCCCGCTCTGGCAAGGAACAGCGCCGGGCACTCAGGCAAACACCGCGAAAGCGAGTGGAATACCTGACCGGCGTTGCCGGCAATTGCCTCCGCGAATTCGACCGCTCCATGGCATCAGCGCAGCGGGAATTGCTGGCGATCCCGGATAGGGTCCGCTTTGTGCGGCTGGCCGGGCTGGCCGGCGAGGCAACACCGGTTGTCGTTGATCCGGTTCCATCGTGGATCTCAACCGGGGCGGCCTTGCTACTGGTGGACGGATCGCGGGTTGCGGAGCGCACCGTGGCGGGGATCGCCGGAACGACGGTCACATTTGCCGAATCCGAGACCGCATCATGGCCGGCCGGCACCCGCTTGCACCCGGCTTTGCACGGCTACCTCGAACCATCGATCAAGGCGCCGCTGATTTCGCCGCGCGGCGTTGCCGAGGTTTCGGTCGCGTTCGAGGTTGATCCGGGGAGCGAACCGGCCGAGGCCGCCGGATCGCCGCCGCTCACGTTTCAATCCCGCGAGGTGTTTTTACGGCGCCCGAACCGCTGGCGGCGGATCGAAACCACTATCGCCCAGGAGGGCGCCGCCGACGTTGATTATGGGTTCGGCCGGGTGCGGCGGTTCTTCCCGTTCAATTTCGCAACCCGCATGTGGGAGGCCGATTATACCGGGTGCGATTTCGAGCGATCCGACGCCATCCGGCAAATCTTCGACCGCATGAAAGGCCGGCGCGGCGAGTTCTACATGCCCACATGGCGACCGGATTTCATGCCGGTTTCCGGGATCACCGCCGCCGGCTCGACGCTGATCGTGGCCGGGGCGCTTTCCTCGTTCCTCAATCATCCGGTTTTCAGAGCCATCGCGCTCAGAAAGGCCGATGGCGGTTGGCTGTTGCGGCGGGTCACGGACATTGATCCATCCGGCGGCGCCAATAGCCAGATCACGGTCGACTCCCCATGGGGTGAAACGGTCGCCCTTTCCGATATTGCGATGGTGAGTTGGCTCCCGGTTTGGCGGTTCGGCTCGGATATCCTGACGATGAGTTGGCCCCGCGAGGATGTCGCGGAAACCCGGCTATCGCTGCAAATGCTCGAAAATCTGACAGCGGAATAATGCCCCATGACATTTTCGGCTATCGAAACCAGCCGCCACCAAGGCGCGCCGGTCACGCTCTATTTGTTCGCCTACAGCGAAACCGCGAGCTTTGCCTACACCGACGCCGAGCAAGCGATACAGCACGACGGAATCACCTACGAGCCGATTCCGATCATGCGCGATTCCGTCACCTCGTCGGGCACGCTGGATAGATCGGCGCTGGCCGTTCGCATGCCGCGTGACGTGGAGCTATCGGAACTGTTCCGGGTCTATCCGCCCGCGCAAGTGGTGACGCTGATCATCCGGCAAGGCCATTTGTCCGACACCCCGGAGCCGGAATTCCTCGTCGTCTGGTCGGGGCGCGTGCTTTCGGTGGGCCGTGAGGGCGAGGAGTGCGTGGTTTCGTGCGAGCCGGTTTCATCGTCTCTGCGCCGGCCGGGCTTGCGCCGGCATTATCAGCTTGGGTGCCCACATGTGCTCTATGGGCCGCAATGCCAGGCCAACAAGCCGGCATCCTCGGTAACGGCTACCGTGGCCAGCCTTTCCGGGGCGGCGATCACACTCAACGCCGGCTGGAATGGGGAATTCCCGGCGGCGAGATTCACCGAGGGCGTGGTCGAATGGGTGAACGATGCCGGCGGGACCGAACGCCGCAAAATCCTCTCGGTGGCCGGTAACACGCTGAGGCTTGGCGGTTTGCTCCGTGATCTTGAGGCCGGCGAAACGATCACGGCCCGCCTCGGGTGCAATCACCAAATGAGCGATTGCGCCGAGCTTTTCGCCAACATCCACAATTTCGGCGGTTGCCCATGGGTTCCAACGACGAACCCCATCGGCTTCCGCAACAATTATTATTGAGGCCCGGCAATGGCATGGTTCATCCCGTTGTTGTTGGCGATTGTCTTCAACGTCGTCGCCTATCTCCTGGCGCCCAAGCCCAAGCGCAGCCAGCCCGCCCAAACCAAGGATATGGACAACCCCACGGCCGACGCTGGCCGGCCGATCCCGGTTGTCTTCGGCACGGTCACGATCAAGGGCCTCAACGTCCTCTGGTACGGCGACAAATCCCGCCAAAACAAAAAGGTGTCGGCATGAGCCGGGTCACGATCAGCGATGTGCGGGCCGCCGGCTTTTGCGTGCGCGGCGCCCGCGATTGGTTCGCCCGGCACGGTCTCGATCTCCGGGCATTCCTGAAAAACGGCCTTTCCGAACAAGAGGCATTGGCAACCGGCGATGCGCTGGCCGCCGAGGTGATCCGGCGCAAGCGGGAACGGGAGCGGCCCCATGGGTAGCAGCAAGAAACCGAAACAGACGGTCACGCTGTATTACATGTCCCAGCACTTCGGGATTTGCCACGGGCCGCTCGATTTCATCAAGAAAATCGTCATCAACGAGAAAACCGCATGGGTGGGCACCAAGTCCACTCAAGGGGATATCGTCATAAGCAAGCCGGATTTGTTCGGCGGCGCCAAAAAGGAGGGCGGCGCCGTTGGCACCGTGCATTATTTGCCGGGCGGTCCTGATCAGACGATCCCGGAGAACATCGCCGCCAAGCACGGCAAGACAACCGCCACAATGCCGGCCTATCGCGGCATCGCCTCGGCCTTCTTTCACGGGGGCAAAGGCGGGTTCTACTGGTCCGCAAACTCGCCCTATCTGCCGGGCGTGTGGATCGAGGCCGCCCGCGCCTCGGTTGGCTTGGGGCAATCGTTCGCCCGCATCTGGCGTGAAAAGGCCCGCAAAAGCCGGATCATCACGGATGTCGCTCGGTGGGGTTCCAGCAACGGGTCCAAGCTGTTCGACGTTTATGAATCGACGGTGGCATATGTCACCAGAGACGAGTCTAAGCTGATCATCGAGGACTTGCGCACCGGCAACCGGCGGGCCGCCATTACTCTCGCCGCCGAGCCGATGTGGGTCTTTATCTCCCCATCCCGGAATGAGGTTTTGTCGCTCGACATCAACGGCGTGATGCGCGCCTATGATCTCGCGAACGGCGCCGCAAAAAGCAGCCTTTCGTTGGGCGTTCCGCCTTTCGAATATGGGGGGCAGTGGCTCGGGGGACCGACCGAAATTCTCATCGGTGGCGCGACCTATCTGTTTTTCCTGATCGGGCCGCTTAACCTTGATGTGCCGATTGTTTGCTGCAAGAGCGCCGGGGGCGGCTGGACGAAGTTGTGGCAACAGCAAGGCGCTTGGGGGATAACGGCCAGCCACGCTCAGCTTTCCGTATCGCCGGAATACATCGTGCTCACGACGTATTATGTCGGCCAAACCTACCGCGTAGGATGGACGGAGGCGGGACTTGGCGAGACGGTTTCGATCACATCGCTGGTGACGTCGACGACCGCCCAAGGCCAGCCGAGTTATCCGAATAGCATCGCCTATCTGGCCCCGCACGATAAATGGTTTGTTGTCGGGGGAGGGTACTTTGCCGTCCTGAACTCGGACCTAATCGCCGTCGTGGCTTCCGGCCAAACCGGCAAAACGGGGAACGCCACGATTGAATATGTTCAGGGGCGGCACGTTCTCGACGGGCCGGGCGTTGCCGTCATTTTCGAGGATGGCGTGGTGTTTTCTATCGATCTCGCTACGGGCGAGATTTTTGAAAGCATCCAAGATGACGAGTGGAATCTCAACATCGGCGGCAAATGGGACGCGGGCTTTTCGGCAAGCGAACGCGCCATCGCTGTCTATTCCAGCCATCACTCGGAGAGTATCGACAGCATTTATGTGCTGTTCTTGCCGTCCGAGTCGTTCGACAGCAACCCGGCGCATATCATTTATGAGTGCCTGACCAACACCGATTGGGGCATGGGGGCGCCGGCAACCGCGATTGATGTGGCCAGCTTCGAAAGCGCCGCCGCCACGCTCTACGGCGAGGAATTCGGCCTATCGATGCTCTGGACCCAACAAGACACCATCGAGAACTTTGTAAAGGAAGCGCTCGATCACATCGAGGCCGTGCTGTTCGTCAACCCTAAGAACGGGTTGCTCACGCTCAAGCTGATCCGGGATGATTACGATATCGACGCATTGCCGGTTTTCACGCCGGATAATTCCGTCGTTACGAAGTTCGCCCGCAAGCTTTGGGGCGAAACGATCAACGAAATCGTCGTGACCTTCACCAACCCCGAAAACGAGGAGGAGGAAACGGTCAGCGCCCAAGATTTGGCGAACATCGAGGCGCAAGGCGGGATTGTTTCGGATGGCCGGAACTATTACGGGGTGCGGGTCAAGGCGCTGGCCACCAAGCTTGCCCACCGCGATCTGCGCGCGGCATCCACCCCGATTGCCTCATGCGATATCGAGGCCAACCGGGAAGCCTGGAATTTGTTGCCGGGCGATTGCCTCAAGCTCCATTCCCCAGACGACGGAATCGACAATATCATTATGCGAGTGGGGCCGGTTGATTACGGCAAGCCGGGCGACTCCACCGTTCGGGCGCCGCTGGTGGAGGATATCTTTTCCTTGCCGCTGGCCGACTATAATTTGCCGCCTGACAGCGAATGGGTGCCCGTTTCCGAAGAACCGACGCCGGCCGACCACACGCTGGTTTTCACGTTGCCCTATTATCTGGTGATCAATGAAGTTGACCAGACGGTCCTGAACGCCGGGTGGGCATATCCCGAAACGTTCGCGGGCGTGCTTGCCGCCGAGGCCGGGCAAGACACCCCGGAATTCGAGCTATTCGAGGCGGATGGCGACGAGCTTGGCACGAAAACGATTGTCAGCCGGGCGGAACTTGCGGCCGATATCCCCGCTGAGGCGCTATCCGTTCTTCCGGCCTTCCCGGATCGCACGCAAGGGAACCCGCCAACTGTCGGCGGGCTGATCCTGATCGAGGGCACGGGCGAGGGCGACAGCGAGCTTTGCGCGATCACCGGGGAATATCCGGCCGGTTACACGGTAGAGCGCGGCGTGCTGGATACGGTGCCGCGCGCGTGGCCAGCCGGGACGCCGGTATGGTTCATTGATGCGAACTTGGAAAACACCGACGATATTGCGCGGGCCGAGGCCGAGATTGTGCAATACAAGGTGCTCACCCGCACCTCGCTTGGCTTGCTGGATTTCAACGCCGCTCCCACCGTCAGCCATACCGTTTTGGCCCGGCCGCACTTGCCGTTGCGCCCGGCCGATGTGCGGGTGAGCGGCGATCCCGGTTTTGCCGGGGCGGTTGATCAAGACGGCGTTGATCCGGTCCCGGTAACATGGTCACGCCGCAACCGGCTGACCGAGGATGCGGTGATCATGCCTTGGGATGCCGCCGACGTGGCGCCCGAGGATGGCCAAGCCACTCGGGTCGATGTCCTTGGCGCCGATGGTTCGATACTCACCACGCATGATGATCTGGCTGGAACGAGCTTTGATGTGCCGGTCGCCTCGTTCGCCGGCAATTCGCGCGGCGTGGTTCGGGTCAGCGCAAAGCGTGACGATCTGGTTTCCCTGCAGGCCCATGAAATCGAAGTGATCGTGGCCACCGGCTACGGCTACGGCTACGGCTACAACTACGGAGGCGCGTGATGCCGCAACGGACACTACCCGGCCTCGGCCTGACCGGCTTTTGGGACTTAGGCGCCGATAACTGGAAAGACGAGAACGACGCGAATTTGCGCAAGCTATCGGCGCTCGTTCAGCCGCGCGTGATTAGCCGCACCACCGCGCTGCCTGGCTCACCCATAAACGGCGACATCTATATCGTGCCGGCCGATGCGGCCAGCAACGCCAACGAAATCGCGATCCGGGATGACGGCGCATGGGTATACATTCCGCCCGCCGAGGGGTTCGCGGTGTATGTGGCTGACACTAACGAAAATGTGCAATTCGACGGCGCGGCGTGGGTGCCGCTGGCCGCTGGCATGGAGGGTGCGCCGGCCGATGGCACGCTGTACGGGCGCAAAGACGGCGCTTGGGAGGCGGTGCCGACCGGGGGCCCGACAGCGGTGGAGCTTTCGTTCTTTGCCGGCGGCACGCTAACCGCAAATGAATTGCTGTTCCGGCATGAGGTGGCCCGGCCGTTCACGATCCCCGCCGCGCTGGCCGGTTCGCGTGGATCATCTGGCGCGGCGACCACCGGATCGGCGGCGCTATCGGTCAAGAAAAACGGAACGCAAGTCGGGACCGCCACATGGGCGGCGGCCGGCACCGCCGCAACGCTGGCTATGGCCTCGGCCACCTCCTTTGCGGCGGGCGATATCCTGACCGTTACCGCGCCGGCCACGGCCGACGCCACCCTTGCCGATGTGTCGATGACAATCGCGGCAACGCTGAATTGATCGGAGCGAAAAATGGCTATTGTTTTTGCGGGCGGCGAACTAGACGCCTTTGAGTATTCGCCGGGGCTTGTTCACGACAACGGCAATTTCAATTCAACTTTCGCTAGGGCGGCGATCAAGCTTGATACATCGTCGTCTTGGTTCCGCGCTCGCTTTCCCTCGATCCCGACTATGTGGGCGAGTTGGCGCTATATTGCGCAGAGCGGCGGCACTTCCACCGGGATGACGCTTCTTGAAGCCGGCGGGCCCGAGGGCGCGGTTGCGCGGGTGATTACCACGACTTCTACGACAGCCAAATTGCAACGTTGGGACGGCACGACATGGGTCGATGTAGGCGCCGCGTTTTCGACTACGGAAACCGCGTTTATTGTCTCTAGCCCGCAGACGATGGCGGTGAAGATCGATGCCGCCGCCGGCTTTATCCGCTTCTATCGCGGGGGCGTATTGATGGCGGAGTTCGTCGGCAATACCGCCACGCGGGCCGGAATGACGGGCTGTTCCTATATGTGGTTTGGGGCGCGTAGTTCCTCGAACCTTTCGTTTATTTCGGAGGTGATCGTCGGGGATACGGATAACCGGCTTTATCGGCTGGTGACGCTGCCCGCCACCGGCAACGGCGCAAACACCGCATGGGCGAATGACTATCTCTCCATCAACGCCTACAACAGCCCGGATTCTTCCTTCATCTCGTCGGGCGCCGCTGGCGAAAAGGAAAGCTTTGCGCTTGGCAATTTGCCGGCCGCCACAGGCGACACGGGCGAGGTTAAGGCGGTGGTCGTATCCGCCCGCCACAACATCCAATCAGCATCGGGACCGCAAACCATCAACGCCCTTGTGCGAACCGGGGGCGCTGATCACACAGTGGCGCTTAGTCCGCAGAACAAGGACGCTTTCGGCGGCGCCGTTGCCGTATGGAACACAAACCCCGCCACCGGCCAGAAATGGACGCGGGCCGAGGTGGATGCGCTTGAAGCGGGCGTACAGAGTGCGGCCTGATGGCGGATGTTTCTAAACTCACAGGCTATGCGGTTGTCGGCCCGGCCGATGATCACACGATAGTTTCCAAGGCGGCCGCCTATGCCGTCGTCGGGCCGGCGGATAATCATATCGTCGTTTCCAAAGTTACGGCCTATGCGGTGGTCGGGCCCGAGGAAGCGCAACCGGCGCCGACCAATGCGCGGCGCGTCCAGAACGTAAACTTCCTCTGAAAATTCCAGGAGAACCACCATGGCGGCGAACAGCTTTCGGGCGGCGCTCGCGCGGGTGCTCGTCCATGAGGGCGGATATGTAAACCATCCCCGCGACCCCGGCGGTGCCACCAATCAGGGGATCACGCAACGCACGTATGGTGCCTATCGGCGAAGCAAGGGCGCCCCGCTGCGATCCGTTCGCCAGATGGCGGCGGCCGAGCGGGATGCGATTTACCGGCGCCAGTATTGGGACCCGACCAAGGCTGACAAACTCCCCGTGGGCGTCGATTACGTCGTGTTTGATGGCGCCGTGAACAGCGGCCCTAAGCAATCGATCAAATGGCTACAGCGGGCGCTCGGTTCGGCCTATCGCGGCGAGATCGACGGCGTTGCCGGGCTGGCCACGATGGCGGCGCTCGAGGAAACCGAAAATCACGACGCGCTGATTGATCGGATTTGCGACCGCCGGATGAGCTATCTCCGGGCGCTGGATACGTGGGGCGACTTCAGCGGCGGCTGGACAAAGCGGGTGGCAAACGTTCGCGCCGTCGGCAGGGCCGAGGCCGGTGGCCGAAAGGATGTCGTCACGGTTCACGTTGCCGGCGCC
Organism: Sinorhizobium shofinae; assembly: GCA_001704765.1. Classification (GTDB taxonomy): domain Bacteria; phylum Pseudomonadota; class Alphaproteobacteria; order Rhizobiales; family Rhizobiaceae; genus Sinorhizobium; species Sinorhizobium shofinae. The sequence goes on along the minus strand of MBFK01000126.1, from coordinate 206,174 downwards.
GAGGCAAAAGCGCGGATCGAGGACGCCCGCAAGGCGCCAAGCAAGGCGCCGGCCGATGCGGCTACCGGCGGCGGGATCGGGGCGGGCAGCATCGCCGGCACATTACAAACCCTACAGGAACAGCTGACCCCGTTTAGCGCGGCCGGGGATTGGATCGCCACCCTTGTCGTTGGCCTGGCGGTTACCGGCGCGGCGCTGGCGATCGGCGGAATCGGTTACCGCTTTTACGCCAAACGGCAGCAAGCCCGCTTGGCTGACGCGCTAGACGAGGTGCCGGTTTGATCGCGCTGTTAACCGGCCCCCTCGGCAAGTGGCTTGCGGTGGCGCTGATCGCCGCCGCGCTGTTCGGCGCCGGCTATTGGAAAGGCCGGGGCGATAGCCGCGCCGAGCAATTGAAGGACACAGTCGCCGCGATCGAAAAGCGGGAGAAGATCGATGAACGGATTCAGGGGCTGGACGGCATTGCTCTTTGCAATGAGTTGCTTGGCGGCGGGATGCACGACGAATGCCAGCAATTGCGCGGGGTGGAGGAAGATACCCGTCACCCCGGCTGGCGCCGTTAAGCTCGCGAGCGATCCCGATCTAGTTCCGACCGGCCAAGGCGTTGCCAGCACCAACGCTTTCGGCCGCGCGCAACGGTGCTGGAAATTGGGGGCCACATGACCGGAGGCTTTCAAGTGGACACGCGAACGATCAACCTCAACACGGTCATTTCGGCTGCCGGATTCCTCGCCACGTTTGTCATGATCGGGATCGCCTGGGGAACGGCCCAATCTTCGATCCGCGAGTTGGAAGAGTGGCGGCTTGGCCATGAGGCTGCGCACCGCGACCTGATCGCCAACATGCGCACCAGCGATGCCGTGTTTGATCAACAGCTTTCCGGGGTGCGATCCAACCTCGCCAAGCTGGATCAATTGGAATACCGGATGGCCACGATAGAAAAGGCGGTCGAGGCACTCGATAGCCGCATTAACCGGGTAACGGAAAGCTACGGCAACCAGTTCTCGGATTTTCGAACTCAGCTTTCGTCCATCTCGACACAGATCGCGCTGACCAATCAGACGCTACAGCGAATGGAGGCAGCAACACCGCCTAGCCGATAAATCACTGGAGGGTCACTGGAAGTCACTGGACGTCGCGGCAGGATCGGTCCAGCAGAGAGGGAGAGCTTGAAACCGGCGATGAAAGATCGCTGCGGAGCGGTGATCTTCGATACCGATTGGGACAGGAGGTGGCTCACCGGAGTTTCTACAGATTCCATGCTGGTGTGGACCTTGAATTGCAACTTGCGACAGTAAAACGGCGCGTACCATTAAAACGTAGGGTAGTTCTTGATGCCTTAGTCTGATAGGTAGGGGCCCTCGTGAACGTGACTGAAAGGAATGTCAGGCTCGCGATGCAGCAGACGACCACGCCGCACCCTTCTGGATAACCTGACGCCCGGCTTAACAGAACCCGGGGTCGGCACCCAATCCAACAATCACGCAACAGTGGAGATCGTTCATGACCGAAATCTCTAAGATTCCTGCCGCCCAGAACACAATCCAAGACCCCCCTGAATACGCGGCTGCCCCCGGTCAAGGCGGCACTACTTGGTCTGGCAGGGGAAAGGCTTCCGAGCAGCCTAGCGGCGAGACCGAAGCCGATCCTTCCAAGCTGTCTTTCAGGGGAAGGCCTCCCGAGGAGAGTGGTGATTGGTTGGGCGGGCCGCAAAACGGCGCCGAAGCCCCAAGGCAGCACGAGGAGGCGCCAGGAAAGGAACCCCCACCACCTGAAAGGAAGCAAAGTGATTGGTTGGGCGGGCCGCAAAACGGAGCCGAAGCCCCTCCTTCCAAAATTGCAAGAAACCCCCAAACGGGGTCCTGAGAGAAGCCCGATGAATACAGCCCGTTGGGCCAATAGGTCCCCATGGCTGCCCTCCTTTGGGAAAGCCCTCACAGCAGCGCGGGTTAGGCGAACCCCGCCCGGCGATCCCCGCCTAGCGCGCCTAGGCTGATCGCCGGGCGGGCGTTCTCCATTCTGAAATAAAGAGGCGTCGGCTGGGGGGAGCCGCCCCTTCATCAGTCGCCAAGGGAGATCAGTAGAAGTTCTGCGGGCCCTGACCCGGGTCGAGCCTATCACTGTCGATGAGCCTTTTGGGTAACTGTCCTGAAATTGGCGCTCGTGCGTTAATGGCCGCATGGGCAGAACATCCTCGAAAAGACCACCCGGGGCGCCCCCGATTGATCCGATGCCGGCGCGCATCGAACCCTGCGTGGCAACGCTCGTCGACAAGCCGCCGAACGGGCCGGACTGGGCCTTCGAGGTGAAATGGGACGGATATCGGCTGGCCGTGCATGTCGAGCCGGGGCGGGTGCGGATCATCACGCGCGGCGGCTTCGATTGGACCGATCGGTTTGCACCGATCGCGACCGAGGCGCGACAGCTTGGGCACCCGACCATGATCCTTGACGGCGAAGCGGTCGTGCTCGACGATAAGGGGCGCTCCGACTTCGGCATGCTGCAGCGTGCCGTCGGGAGGAAACCCAGCCTGCACGATCCTCGCGAGATCCTCTTCTTCGCCTTCGATATCCTCTATCTCGACGGACGCGACCTGAGCCGAGTGCCGCTCAGCGAACGCCGGCGGCTGCTGGAGTCGATCGTCGTTGCCGGCCGCGCCGGTGTCATTCGGCTGTCGGAGGAAGTAGTGGCGGAGGGGGAGGAATTCTTCCGGATCGCCTGCGAGCATGGCCTGGAGGGGATTGTCGCCAAGCGCCGTGATAAGCCCTACCGCTCCGGTCGTCGTCCCGACTGGCAGAAGATTAAATGCGTGCGCAGCGACAGCTTCGTGATTGTCGGGTACGAGCCATCAACGATGCCAGGCGCGATCGGGCGGTTGTTGTTGGCGGCGAGGAAAGGCGAAGGGCTTGTCTATATCGGCGGATGCGGGACGGGCTGGACTTATCAGGAGTCAGTGAAGCTGCGCGAGCTGCTCGACACGATCGTGACCGATCAGCCGGCAGTGGCGCTCAGGCGCAGGGGCGCCGTGTTTACCCGTCCGGTGCTCGTCGCCGAGGCGGAGTATCGCGCCTGGACGCAGGATGGGAAGCTGCGTCACCCGTCGTTTAAGGGACTGCGTGCACTGGAAGACGGGGCGGGGGTATTCAATTTGGAAGAAAATCGTGGGATGGGCTTATGAATCTTGTGCTGCAGAGATCTTCGCTGCTAGCGAGCGCCGGTTGTCACGCTTAAGGTAAGTGCAGGACAACGACAACGGTCACCGGAGCATCATGGCGCAGGCGAGGTTGAAATTCCCGAACCGAACAGACCTTTCGACAATTTTCAGCTTCGCGCAGGAGCTGGACTATTACGCAATGCATGATCGCCTGACGCTTGAATTCAGCCAGCCAGCGACATTCTTCGCGCCGTTTTCGATGCTTTTCCTTGCCTGCAAACTGAAATCACTCCGTATGCGAAACCCGGAGCTTCAATTCGTGTGTGAAGGACATCATCATCACACTTATCCGGCTCATATGGGGTTTTTCAGTTTACTCGGTGTCGAGCACGGAAAGAAGGTTGGCGAAGCAAACGGTAGCGACGATTACATCCCCATCACAGAGCTTACCAAAGAGGAATTGTTTGAAGAAAAGATGGACCAGTATCGGGAACTGCCTGATCTGGTGCAACGGCACGCGGACAGACTTGCTCTTGTCATAGCCCGAGACCGAAAGACGAACGCAGATATGTATGATGTGCTTTCATACTCTGTGCGAGAGGTTATGCGTAATGTCTTCGAGCATAGCGGCGCCACAACTCTCTATTATTGCGCCCAGTACTGGCCGAAGAGTAATAAGGTTGAGTTCGCGGTCGCAGATTTCGGAATCGGTATTCGCCGTGGTCTGGCAACCAACCCGAACTTCAGATTCCCAACAGATAAGCAGGCAATCGAATACAGTCTGCTTCCAAGCGTATCCGGTAAAACACACCTGCCGCGTACGTCTAACAACTGGTATAACTCCGGTTATGGGCTTTATATGACCAACCGGCTTGCCAGAAACGGCGGGAACTTTGTGCTCGCGAGCGGCACGACCGCAATTCACCTCTCGCGAAAGACGAAAACGAACCATGAGACATCGTTCCCCGGAACTGCGCTCAGATTTAACATGGACGTTCGAGAGATTGGCAGCGTTGAGGCAAGGCTCACCGAGTTCCGTAGAGAGGGTGCCGAGATAGCGAAGAGCATCTCAGGGACAGGGAACCGGCCGCCGTCAGCGATGTCCCTCTTGCTGCGGCGCGATTACGAGAAGGTTTAACAAGAGCTATCGAGCAGCTGCCGCGCGTTTCGGAACTGCGGTTGAGGCGGGCGGCACTTGCGCTGGTTATGCCTTTTGGCAACCATTTGGCAAACTATGGAACGGATAGGGAAATCAGCGGCCGAAAATTTGGCAAACCCCCTTAAAAACATTGCGATTTTGCTGGCCCTCCGGGCCCACCAAAGTATTTGATTTCATTGATGAATTTGGCCAGTTGCCCACGGGTTGCCCACGGGTTGGCCACGCCCCGGAAAGGAAAAGTGCGCCCGAAAGCGCCCCCTTCATCCGATCCGTTGAATTCCCCGGCATCATTTAACGATTCGCAAGTTCCCCCGGCGATGCATCTGATCGCGCTGCCGGCGGTGTTACTCGCGCTTATTTATCCGGTCTTTAGAGCGAAATTCTTTGCTCGTAGAGGCAAGCAGCTGGGGAATGAAAGCAGTAGTTCGATAGCTGCAGCGAGATAAGGTCGTCTGGATCGGGGCCGTCTCAGACCGGGCCTTACGGTAGCGATCGGTCGAATACTTGCGGACTTGATTGGGTGTGGCAAACAACAGAGATGAAGCGTTGGATGAGATCGGTGGCCATGACCGTGGTCATTTTCGCAGTTGTCGTCTTCGTCATCCTGGCGATGGCGGGGCTAGCATTATTGACGCTTCTTCTCGTCGTTTCGGTAGCAAACGACGAGATCACAAGAGAGCCGTTGATCATGCTCCTGTCGATCTGGCTGGCTTTGGCTTCTTGCCTTGCTGGCGGCTTGACGCTCGCCTCAAGCACGGATGGACGCCTGCGGCGCGGAGCACTCGCAGGATCAGCGACGTGCCTGCTCCTCGGCATACTTGGAGCAGCAGTCGCCGCCTATGTTCACGAGACCCGTGAATACCGCCCCATCAACACGGCTGCAGAGGCCCGTCCTTGGCTAGAAAGACTGCTCAAGCAACGGGCACGCTCCTCGCCTAACGCATTCAAGATCATCGATCTGGACCGACAAATCCGCAACATCCGAGTACAGGGCCCCCAAATGTCATTCGATCCGGAGACGGCCCGCTACATCGAGTTCGACACGGGCTGCGGAGAAGTCATCCGCCTGACCGCAATGACGGGCACTGGAGAAGGGGACAACCTTTTACCGATCAAGGCCAGTTGCGCGGCTGTCCGCACCCAACCACTTGCAGACTGACCGATCCCGAGGCAGTTTTCCTTCAAAATCCAAAGCGAAAGGGGTAGTTTGCGCCTCCGTGGCGCGAGTCGTTCCTCGAAGACCATCTTCCGTTCGAAGACTTTGTCCACGACCCGGAAACCCTAAGCTGGTTCTTCGCACGTCGGTGCTGGCACAGCGACTAGGAGTTCTTCGATTCGTGCAGCATTCCGAGGAATAACAAGGCTACGATCAAAACAGCCCCGAATATCGACAAGCCTTGCATCGGCGTTGCTTCTGCAGCAACTTCAACCGGTGTGGGGGCGATCCCGCCCACTTTGAACGACCAAGAATAACCGATGATTGCTAGGAGCGTGATGAATGCCCCTGCGAAAAAGCCTCGTTTCAACAGCCGTTTTGCGTTCGTGATATACAGGAACGTCCATAAAGCTGCGACCAACCCGCCAATGACCGAGAGCAGCCCCATCTGAGCAACTGTTAGCCAATCACCCGGAACAAAGTTCGCAAGAAGGCAATAGACGAAAAACGTCCCGGCGACCAAGGTCAGACCGCTCGCCCACCAGCGATTTGGTAGACGGTCGCTCGATGCGGGAGAATCCGCAGAGAGGGCAGCCCGAAACTTTTTGCGAATACGCGACCACAATCGCGTATCCTCTTGCTTAGGAAAGATGACTTTTTCCTTGGACATCCTGTCGCGTTAGTAATGCGTCACCCAGCCGGGCTTATCTCTCAGCATTTCGATTGCTCCTTCCGCTTCTCTCTTTCAACAGTCGGGCTTTGAAGTCCTCGATTATAGGCAACTCCCGAAAAAAGACAAGGTCCTTGTCCACGTCTACTCGAGACAGGACATCATTTATGTCTTCAAGCTCAAAGCGAGATACCGCTTCGATATATCTGCCAGCCCAAAGACCGACGAGGTCCTGTGCCTTGAGCAAGCTCGCGCAGCAAAGCGCATTGTAGTAAGCCCCATCGGTCTCTGGGCGCATGAGAATGGCCTCTTCAAAGGCCGCAAACGCTTCCCTTGTCCTCCACAGCCTCATCAAGCTTAGCCCCTTGATGATCAAGCACCAGGCCTGTAGTTCGGAAGATACGCTGTTCCGCCCACCTTTTGCGAGGTCGGCCAAAGCAGCCTCAGAGGCTTCCAAAGCTTCAAGGTTCCGGCCGGTGCGATAATAGGCAACTCCGAGCGTATGAAGGATATATGGCGTAGCCTCCTTATCGATATGAGACCACGTTGCTTTGTCGTCCCGATGGTCAAGGATCGCGTCAATCGCCTCAAGGTACTTCTCGTCCTTGATATGGCCCTTAACCCTATCGAACCAGCGCGGATACCGCTTTTCACGCTTATCCTCGTACGCTGGAAGAGCAATCTCGCGCTGCTGCTTCTCGTGATTGGCCCTTATTTGCTCTGCCCGCATCAGCCGATCACTGTCACTGGCCATCGCCTCGGCGTCATGCTGTTCTATCAGTTCAAGCATTCGTCTGAGCGTGCCGTCACTAGGTTCGTTCGTTGCGTCCCGTAGCCGTTGGAGGGTCTTTTCCGCAACTCCCAATTTTTCAGCGAGCGTCACGCGTGGCACGGTATCGAACTTCGCGAAAAAACGCGTTACTGTCAGCCTGATCCTGTCTTTCATGAAGCTCTCCACAGACATATTTGGTGTCTGAGAGGAGTATCTTATTGACCATGTTGAACGTCAAATCAATTCCTTTTGGAACCTACGAAACGACGGATGAGCGTCGCAGCCGCTCCACGCTCTGATCTGGCGGAGTCCCCCGGCAACACCAGAAAAAGTATGAAAGGGGGACATCAAGCACTTTTGCAATGGCCTGAAGTCGGCTCGCGCCAACCCTGCTGCGGCCACTTTCGTATTTCTGCACCTGCTGGTACGACACACCGAGTGCCAGCCCCAGGGCACCCGGGACAAGGTCTGGGTTATGGACTGATCTCGGGTGACTGTCGCGTGCTGCTCTTGGGCGATTCAGGACATGAAAACGACAACAGTGTGCTATGAGGTCGACCGTGACTAAGGGGACCACATGAGCGACGACAACATCATTAAGTTTGAACGACGGAAATCAAAGCAGGAGCCAAGGGCGATCACTCCAATGCGGCGGAAGGCGCTTACCTGGCTTGCCGTGATAGCAGGGTTGGTTCTAGTGTGGGCGTACTACCAGTTCATCGCGCCGCCGAGCCTGCCATGAGAGGCATTCGCTCGCAATTACGTTGAGTCCTTCAGACATCTGCATGACGGCCGGCGTCTTCGCGAGTTTGTGATCGGTTACATCGAGTAACCGGTGGGGCTCAATCGCTCCGTAACGTGAAGGACGGTCCAGGTTGCAGCCGCAGTCGCCCAGTCCGCCATTTCGGGGTTGCCTTGCATTCTTCCCGATACTGCCAAGGCAGTCTGTCGCGCGACGGCATGGACGGCGATTGCAGCGGCAGGGCAGTCTTCCAGTCCGTAGCGATCCGCAAATACGGCGAGGCGTCGAATCTGTTCGTCGCCCGTGAAATCGGGATTGCCAAGATCGAGCCAGGCAAAGGTCGAATAACCCAGGTCCCAGTGGCGCATGCCTGGCCTTATTGTGTCGAAATCGATGACGCCTCGCGGCAAATCATCGATGATACAGCGTTCGTCGGTCCCCAATCGTTATGGCACATGACTTCGGCATTCACGCGCTGGACAGATGGAAATCCGACACTCGCATCGTGGAAGCGTCGCAGAAGCGTTGCGGCGGCCAGAAGCTGAGCGTCGGTGTAGTGTCCAAGGTCGCTTGGAACCTCGCCTGGGAGGAAGCTCAAGATTTCCCGATTATGCTCGTCAATGCCGAGGAAGTAGTCGGCCAACGCGCCCGTTTCCGTCTCTGAACGGGTGGACGCGCGCGATTGCCATTCTAGTGATGAAGTCCTGGTTCATCACAGCATGCCATCGCCGTGAAGGTACTGGATGTGTTCCTCCATACCCTTAAGGAGACCTTCGCAGCCAGCCCTTCGATGGCACCTATGCGATGTCCACGCTTCGAAAGTGCGCGGTGCGCCTGAGAGCGAATGTCCAAATTACGCGAAGAAGTTGACCTACGTTGGCGCGAGGTATTCTCAAATGGCGCAAGAAATGCTACGCGTTCCAGAACGCATAGGCTCCTGCAGTTCGATAGGAGAAGTCCTCCATGGGTGGGCTTGCGGACCCGACGGCCCATATTCGTCGTTTGCAACGAGGCCTGTCGCCACCCGTGGTTCCAGAGGCGTTTTCTGGCGACACCCGGCTGGTCGGTCGATGGCGCAACGAGCCCTTCGAATACAATCTTCCACCCCTGAAGGATCATGTTCTCGCTGCGAAATACGCCGGGAAGGGCATGGCCTCGGTGAAGGTCGGCCGTCAGACGATTTCTGCTCCGGCAAGGCCGGGGACGATAACATTAGCACCGAGAGGGCACGACGGGCTTTGGCGGGCGGACGGTTCCGTCGAGGTGTCGAATATCTTCTTGGGCCATGCACGCCTTCTGGCTTGTGCGGATCAGGTAGGCAATGGCCGAGAGCCCGAACTCATCGATCGCGTGAATTTCAGCGACCCCAAACTGTTCACGATCATGAAACTGATTAATGACGAGGTTAGTTCGGTAGACGCCATTTCGCATTTGTACATTGAGCAACTCCTCGATCTTGTCTGCCTGCAACTTATCAGAGCTCATTCCGCAAGCTCGATGCCAATCTCACCCGGCCCGCGGAGCGGCCTGCCGAGCTGGCAGGTCAGGCGCGTCACCGCATACATCCGCGCGAATATCACGCAGGACATCAGGCTTCAGGAGCTGGCTGATCTCGTCAATTTGAGCCGCTTCCATTTCTGCACGGCCTTCCGCATGGCCACCGGGCACACGCCGTATGAATGGCTGACCCGCCAGCGTATCGCCTATGCCAAGACTCTCCTTGAAGACCGAACGCTGCGCATTATCGATGTCGCCCTTGTCGTCGGTTATGAAACGCAATCCTCTTTTTCAGCGAGCTTCCGCAAAGTGGTAGGCCTCACACCGAGTGAGTTCCGCCGCAGGCTCTGAATTCCCGGTCTGTTTGCGATATCGGCCATCAAGCAACCCTAGGTGCAATGGAGGCCGCCTATTGCGGACTGCGTGCATCTCCCGACCGCAATATCCGAACAATTCCGAAAGATCGCGACAGTGGCGCGGCGGCATGGATCCTATCGTGTGCGCGATCACCTGCGCTGAAGAGGATGTTCTGTCATGGCCGAGAATCCGTCAGAATTGCATCTGCCAGGCCCCATCATGTCTCGCCGGGAAGCGCTTCAGGTAACGGCCGGAGCGGTGACGCTGGCCGCCTTGCCGCCTGAGACTGTGGCTGCAACAAGCAGCTCTCCTGCCGTCGTCAAGAATGATATGACCCTGACGATGACCGTGAACGGTCGCATTCACACGCTCACTGTCGATCCACGCCAGTCGGTCCTGGATGTCCTGCGCGAGACACTCGATCTCACGGGCACAAAGAAGGGCTGCAATCAGGGCGCCTGCGGCGCATGCACGGTTCTCGTCGACGGCAAGCGCATTGTCTCCTGTCTGACCCTGGCCGCCATGCACGGCGGAGCCCAGATCGAAACAATCGAAGGGCTCGAAAAGGATGGCGTGCTCCATCCCCTCCAGGAGGCATTCGTTGAGCACGAGGGCTTGCAGTGTGGATTCTGCACGCCCGGCCAGATCATGTCCGGACTAGGCTGCATTGCCGAGGGCCACGCAGGCTCGCCGCAAGAGATCCAGTTCTGGATGAGCGGAAATATCTGTCGCTGCGGCGCCTATCCAGGCATCGTCGCAGCGGTCGCCGACGCGGCCGGGAGGACCTGAACGATGTTTCCCTTCGTGTTGGAGAAACCTGATAGCACCGAAGATGCGATTGCGGCGGCCGCTGCGGGCGCGCGCTATATTGCCGGCGGCACCACGCTCGTCGATCTGATGCGCGAGGAGGTCGAGCGTCCAGAACGGCTCATCGACATCAACAGGCTTCCCTTGGGCGGCATCCGTGTGGAGGGCGAACACCTCGTCATCGGCGCGTTGGCGCGAATGGCCGAAGTCGCCGCCGACGCCAATGTCCAGCGCCTGCAACCGCTGATCGCCGAAAGTCTGATCGAGGGCGCTTCGCCGCAGTTACGGAATATGGCCTCGATGGGCGGCAACCTGCTGCAGCGGGTGCGATGTCCTTATTTCCGCATGCTCGATGCGGGCTGCAACAAGCGTACCCCGGGATCGGGCTGTGCAGCAATCGACGGATTGAATGCCGGTCATGCTATCCTTGGCACCAGCGATCACTGCGTGGCGACGCATCCTTCCGACGTTGCCGTTGCTCTGGTGGCACTCGACGCAACGATGCGGGTCCGAGGCCCACAAGGCGAGCGCAGCTTCCCGGTCGAAGAACTCTTCCGGCTGCCGGGCGACACGCCACATCTCGAACACACATTGCTCCCGGGCGAGCTCATTGTCGAAATACGTGTGCCGGGTGGGCCTCACAGTCGCCGTGCGCGTTATCTGAAAGTCCGCGACAGGGCTTCATATGAATTCGCGCTGGTTTCGGCGGCGGTTGCGCTCTTGGTCGAGGATGGTGTGATCCGTCAGGCCCGTATCGCAGTGGGCGGCGTTGGCACGCGGCCGTGGCGCCTGCGCGATTGCGAAGCCGAGCTGGTTGGAAAGGGACCCGACCGGCAGGCCTTCGAGGAGGCCGCGCGGTTAGCCGCCCGAGGGGCCCGGCCGCTGCGTCACAATCACTTCAAAGCCGAACTCTTGCCACGGACCATCGTCCGGGCGCTCGAAATGGCGGGAGAAGTCGCATGAGCGCGAGCTTGATCGGAAGGCCTCTGGCCCGCGTCGACGGGCGCGCCAAAGTCACGGGCACGGCACGCTACGCCGCCGACTTCAACCAACCGGGCCAGCTCTACGCTGTGATCGTCAGTGCGACTGTCGGGCTCGGTCGAGTGATGGACGTCGCCGCCGCCGAGGTCGAGCGCATGCCCGGCATCGCCGCTGTGATAACGCACCGCAATGCCCCGAAGCTGCCCTATCTACCCCATAGGGCCGTCATCGATCCGGCGGTGGGCGAGCGGCTCCACGTGCTGCAGGAAGACAATGTGCGCTTCTACGGCCAGCCCGTTGCCATCGTTGTCGCGGACACCCTCGATCACGCCGAGCGGGCTGCCACGGCATTGCGCGTCACATACGAGACCCGGCAGCCACTTGTCGATCCAGCCGATCGGAGGGCGGAGAAAATTGTCCCGGAAGCAGCCACCCGCGCGAGAGCATTGGCCGACCGGTCACGCGGCGACGCCGACGGCGCCGTGGCACAGGCGCCCGTCAGGATTGATGAGACCTATGATATCGCCCGCGAGAACCACAATCCCATGGAACCGCATGCGACGATCGCGGCCTGGAACGGCGATCGGCTGACCCTCTGGAGCAAGAGCCAATATTTGGTGAATGAGCAAGCCGAGATCGCAGCGGTTTTTGGCCTGCCCGCCGAGAATGTAGAGGTTATCTGCCCGTTCATTGGAGGGGCCTTTGGAACAAGCCTCCGGACGTGGCCGCATGTGACGCTAGCGGCACTTGCAGCACGCCATGTCGCGCGACCCGTGAAGCTCGTGCTCACCCGCAAGCAGATGTTCTTCACCACCGGCCATCGCCCGCGCACGCGTCAGAGGGTTGCGCTTGGCGCCACTCCAGAAGGCAGGCTTACCGGAGTGATTCACGAAGGCATGGGAGAAACGAGCCGCTATGAGCAGTTCATGGAGGCACTGACCAACGTCACCGACTACCTGTATTCTTGCCCGAACGTGCGCACCCAATATCGTCTGGCGCAGCTCGATACGAGCACCCCCAATCATATGCGTGGACCTGGCGACGCAAGCGGCATCTTTGCGCTCGAAAGTGCGATGGACGAGCTGTCTTACAAGCTCGGCATCGATCCGATCGAACTGCGACGCCGCAATGAGCCGCAGATCGACGAAGCCGAAAATAAGCCGTTCTCCAGTCGCTCATTGATGCAATGTTATGAGCTTGGTTCCGAGCGCTTCGGCTGGGCGCGAAGAACGCCCAAACCGCGTTCCATGCGCGACGGGCGTCTTCTGATCGGCATGGGAGCGGCCACCGCCACCTATCCCGCGTTCCATGCGCCTGCGAGCGCCAGGGTGCGACTGCTCGCGGACGGCCTGGCCGAGGTCGAGGCGGCCGCAAGCGACATGGGCCCAGGAACCTATACATCGATGACTCAGGTCGCGGCGGAATTCCTCGGATTGCCGCCAGAGCAGGTCCGCTTCAGGCTCGGCAGGTCGGCTTACCCGCAGACGCCGTCGCATGGCGGTTCATGGACGATGGCCTCGGTGGGATCGGCAATTCGGGCTGCCTGTCTTGAGGCGCAGGCGCAGGCGGCGCGCCGCGCAGTAGCGGATACTCGCTCGCCACTCTTCGAGGCGTCGGTGGGCAATCTTGAGTGGAGCGCAGGGCATCTGCGCCGCCGTGGAGAAGCATCGACGGGTTTGTCCTATCAGGACATCGTCGCCAGGACCGGCGCTCCGGTCGAGGCCGAAGGATCTGCACAGCGCGATCCGGAAGTGGCGGAGCGCTATTCGATGCATTCCTTCGGCGCGGTTTTTGCCGAAGTCGCCATTGACCCCGATGTCGGAACGATCCGGGTTCGTCACATCGTCGGAGCCTACGGCATAGGGCGCGTGGTCAATCCGCTGCTTGCCAGAAGTCAATGCACGGGCGGGATGATTGGAGGCATCGGCATGGCGTTGATGGAGCGCACCGTTCTCGATCTGCGTGACGGTAGGCCGGTCAACGCCCACATGGCTGACTACCTCATGCCCGTGAATCTCGATATTCCCAAGCTGGAAGCGCTCTTCGTCGACGAAGTCGATCCTCACGTGAACCCTCTTGGCGTGAAAGGGCTGGGCGAGATTGCACTGGTGGGTACCGCGCCGGCAATCGCCAACGCGGTATTCCACGCGACGGGCAAGCGCGTGCGCTCTCTGCCGATCCACATCGAGGATGTCCTGACCGCTTAGCGTGGGACTTATGTTGCCGAGCGACAGAGCTTTTGGGATCGCGGTACAAATTGGGCTTCATCGGTTCCCAACAAGTTTGCGGCCGAATTGCTCGGTGAAGTTCATCCAGCCGCCGTGGCCGTTTCCATGTTTGTCCGGGTAGGAGATGTGCTCCACGAGCATCGGAACCATGAATTTCTTGACGAACCAATCTGACGACTGGAGGGCGTTCCGGTCGATTGCAGGTAGCGGCGCTGGTTAGCGATATCGCGCAGATCCTTCGCGAGTTGGTGCCATTCGTTGGCGCATCTGATGAGAATTGGCTTGTCGTCGAAACGCAAGATGTCCATGACGACCTCCGGCCCCGCCCAGGTCTCGCTCCGCCGCTGACAATAATCTTGTGAAAAATCCGAGACTAGGGCACAATTTGTGAACGCATCTGAAGTGCGGCGCTACCTCAAATCTGGCCGTCTCGCGCCGAGTGACAGTTCGCGTGGGAGGGTCGGCGTCGATGGATCAGGGGTTTTTTCTTCTGTTCGCTACGGTGGCCGTGATCACGGCCCTGACTGTGGTCCTGGCGCGCAATCCGGTTCACAGCGCATTGGCACTGATGGCGTGTTTCCTGCAGATCTCGGCAGTTTTCATCCTGCTCGAGGCGCCGTTGCTCGCGGTCGTTCAGATCTTCGTCTATGTCGGCGCGATCATGGTACTGTTCCTCTTCGTGATCATGATGATCGATGTGCGCGAAGCGGCGCTGCAGCGGTTCTTGCCGGGCGGCAACCTGCCGGCCCTGGTGCTGCTCGTGCTGCTCGGGGTCGAGATGTTTGTGCTGGTGCTGTCGAGCGACCGCTTTTCGGTCACGGAGCCCGTCGCCATGGGCGGCGGCGACCAGATCAGGCAGCTCAGCACGACACTTTTCGCCGATTACCTCCTGCCGTTTGAAGCCGCCTCCGTCATCCTGCTGGCGGCGCTCGTCGGCGCCATCGTCCTGGCGCGGAAGGAGTCGGGGTGATGGTTCCGCTCTGGTGGTACATTTTGCTCGGCGTGGTCCTGTTCGTGATCGGGGCCGCGGGCGTGCTGGTCAGGCGCAATATTCTAATCGTGCTGATGTCGCTGGAGCTGCTGCTCAACTCGGTCAACATCAATTTCATCGCTTTCGGGCGCTACTACGCCGATTTTCGCGGGCAGATCTTCGCGATCTTCGTCATCGCAACCACCGCCGCGGAGGTAGCCGTCGCCCTCGGCATCCTGGTCGCCCTCGTGCGGAACAAGTCCACCCTTAAGGTCGACGACGTGACCGTGATGAAAGGATAGCGGCTTGGACCCGGTGATCTCAATCCGGCCGCTTCTTGCCGTCGCCGTCGCAGGCCTGGCGGCCCTCGCAGTTCTCCTTCTCAACAAGCGAGAGAAACTTCGCGATCTCGTCTCGCCGCTGGCCGCGATCGCCATGTTCGCGATCGTCGCCTCGATGGCGCCCACGGTGCTGGCGGGCGGGACGGTCGATTTGCGGCTATTCGAGATTCTGCCGGGGATCGACTTCGCTTTCCGGGTCGATGCGCTCGGCATGGTGTTTGCCACCGTCTCGTCGCTGCTGTGGATCGTGGCGGCGATCTATTCCATCGGCTACATGCGACACCTGAAAGAGCACGCGCAGACCCGATTTTTCGCCTGCTTCGCCACCAGCCTCGCGGCGGCGGTCGGGGGCGCCTTCGCCGCCAACCTGTTCACGCTGGTGATCTTCTACGAGGTGCTGAGCCTCGTTACCTATCCGCTCGTCTACCATCACGAGGATGAAGAGGGATGGGCGGGCAGCCGCAAGTACCTCGTCTATCTGATGGGCGCGTCAAAAAGCGTGCTCCTCGCCGCGCTGGCGCTGACCTATCACATTACGGGGTCGCTCGACTTTGTTTCGGGGGGGCTGCTTGCGAGAGTCGATGCCTCGCCGTCGCTGCTGACGGTCGTCTATTTCTGCTATCTCTTCGGCTTCGCCAAGGCGGCGGTGATGCCGATGCACGCCTGGCTGCCTGCCGCGATGGTGGCGCCGACACCGGTCAGCGCGCTCCTGCATGCGGTGGCCGTGGTCAAGATGGGCGTGTTCTGTGTGCTGAGGGTCGTGTTCCATGTCTTCGGCCCGGGGCTGGTAGGCGGGCTGGGGCTCGGCATTGCCACGGCGTACCTGGTCTCCTTCACGATCCTGATGGCGTCCATCTACGCGCTGACCCGGGACGATCTGAAGGCGAGGCTCGCCTATTCGACGGTCAGCCAGCTCTCCTATGTGGTGCTGGGCGCGGTTCTGCTCTCGCCGGTCGCGATGGTCGGCGGGATCATCCACATCGCTGCGCACGCCTTCTCCAAGATCACGCTGTTTTTCTGCGCCGGGTCCATCTATTGCGCGTCCGGCAAGCGCAACATCAGCGACATGGCGGGTATCGGCCGCAGGCTGCCCTGGACGATGGGGGCGTTCTTCGTCGCCTCGCTCAGCATGATAGGGGTGCCGCCGACCGCGGGCTTCGTCAGCAAGTGGTATCTGACGCTGGGCTCGGTCCAGGCGGGGGAGATGGTGTTCCTGATCGTCCTCTTGGCGAGCTCGGTCCTGAACGCCGCCTATTTCCTGCCGGTCAGCTATGTCGCCTTTTTCGGGGCGGAGGCGCCGGAGACTCCAGCGGCGGTCCAAGAAATTCCGATGGTGACGGTCCCGCTGGTCGCGACCGCCATTCTGTCGGTGTTGATGGGCATCTTCCCCGGCTATTTCCTCGCTTTGGCGGAAGGGGTGGTCCGATGATCAAGAGCATCGTCGATTTCTTTGGCGACGAAGCCTATGCGAGACAGCGGCGCCGGATGTTCTATCTGGCGCTCGTCCTGATCGTCGTCGCCGACTTTCTCGTCCGCCGCGAGCATGCCGAATACCTGTGGGACCGCCTGCCTGGCTGGTCGGCCGTCTACGGCTTCGGCTCCTGCGTGCTGCTGATTTTCGTTTCCAAGTTCCTCGGCCATCAGGGTGGGCTCATGCGGCGCGAGGACTATTATGACTGAGTTTGTCCATCCCGCCCTGCTGTACATCCTCGGCGCTCTGCCGATCCCCTTCCTGCAAGGAGCGATCCGCAAGGCCTATCTGCTGCTGATCCCCGTGCTGGCGATCCTAGCCGTGCTCGCCATGCAGCCGGGCAGTTACGGGGCGGCGCAGTTCATCGGGCAGGAAATCCTCATCGCGAAGGTCGACAAGCTGAGCATCGTCTTCGCTACGGTTTTCACGATCATGGCGCTGATCGGCATGGTCTATGCGCTGCACCTGACCCGCGCCGGCGAGCATGTGGCGGCGTTCGTCTATGTCGGCAGCGCCCTCGGCGTGGTGTTCGCCGGCGACTACCTGACCCTCTACCTGTTCTGGGAGGGCATGGCGTTTGCCTCTGCCTACCTGGTTTTCGCCCAGGGAGGCGATCAGGCGGTCCGCGCCGCGTTCCGCTACCTTATGGTCCATATCACCGGCGGCGTCGTCCTGCTCGGCGGCGTCGTTCTGCACGGGCTCGCCACCGGCTCGCTTCTCTTCGGTCCGATCGAGGGCGGCCCGATCGGGGGGACGATGGACGCCGGCGCCTATCTGATCCTTGCCGGGTTCCTGCTCAATGCGGCCGTGCCGCCGCTCAACGCCTGGCTGACCGACGCCTATCCGGAGGCGACCGTCACCGGGGCGGTGTTCATGAGTGCCTTCACCACCAAGACTGCAGTTTACGTGCTGGCGCGGGCTTTTCCGGGAACCGAGCTTCTGGTCTGGCTCGGCACCGCGATGGCGCTCTACGGCGTCGTCTACGCGGTGCTGGAGAACGACTGTCGGCGGCTGCTCGCCTATCACATCGTCAGCCAGGTGGGCTACATGGTGGCGGGCATCGGCATCGGCACCGAGATGGCAGTGAACGGAGCCACCAGCCATGCCTTCGCCCACATCCTCTACAAGGCGCTCCTGTTCATGGGGGCGGGGGCGGTGATCTACGTCACCGGGCGGCGCAAGCTCACCGAGCTCGGCGGGCTCTACAGGTCCATGCCGCTGACCGTGGCTCTCTACATGGTCGGCGCCTTCGCGATCTCGGCGTTTCCGTTCTTCTCGGGCTTCGTCACCAAGTCGATGGTGGTGGCCGCCGCGGGACAGGATCACCGCGCACTGGTGGTATTGGCGCTGACGATGGCGTCGTCGGGGACGTTCCTGCACACCGGGCTCAAGCTCCCGTACTATATGTTCTTTGGCACCGACCGGAGGCTGGAGGCGCGGGAGCCGCCCGGCAACATGCTGGCTGCGATGGCCATGGCGGCGGCACTCTGCATTGCGATCGGGGTATTCCCTGAGACGCTCTACGCGCTTCTTCCTTATTGGGTCGACTTCGCACCCTATACCGGTGTCCATATCACCGAGAGCCTCGGCGTGCTGATGTTTACCGCACTGGGCTTCGTGCTGTTCCTGAGGGCGCTCGACCCGGAGAACACCATCAGCATCGACACCGACTGGTTCTATCGCAAGGGCGCGCGATACTTCATGTGGCTCGCCGAAAGACCGCTGGCCCGCTATGAGACGGTGGTGAGTGACCTGTCCGAGACCGCGGCGCTGCCCTTCCTGCACGGGACGGCACGGGCCGGTCTGCGGGTCGATCTCAACGCCGTGGATGCTGTCGTCAATGGCGTCGCGCGCGCGATCCTTAAGGGTGGCGGGAGGCTGCGGCGCCTCCAGACCGGCGTCGTGACCCATTACGCGCTAGCGATGATCGCCGGTGTGATCGCGGCCACCGCCATATTCGCCGTCGTGTGGCAATAGGGGGTGCGATGACGTTCCCGCTGCTCAGCCTCGTCGTGTTCGTGCCTGCTGCCGGGGCAGCGGTCCTGCTATTTCTGCGCAACGACGATGCGGTGCGTTGGACGGCGCTCGGTTTCACCGTGGTCGACTTCGCTCTCTCGGTTGCGATGCTGGTCGGCTTCGACACGACGACCCACGAGATGCAGTTCACCGAGACGCGCCCGTGGGTGCCCGCACTCGGGATCACTTATGCGCTTGGCGTCGACGGCATCAGCGCCCTCTTCGTGTTTCTGACCGCGCTGCTGGGCTGGATTTGCGTGCTCGCCTCGTGGGTGGCGATCGACCGCAAGGTTAAGGAGTTCATGGTCAGTCTGCTCTCCATGCAGGCGCTGATGCTGGGAGTGTTCTGCGCGCTCGACCTCTTCCTGTTCTACGTCTTCTGGGAGGCGATGCTGATCCCGATGTACCTGATCATCGGCGTCTGGGGCGGCGACGGCCGGGTCTATGCGGCGTTCAAGTTCTTCCTCTACACCCTGGCGGGCAGCCTCCTGTTCCTCATCGGCGTCATCGTGCTCTATTTCCACGGCGGAGAGACCTTCGATATCCTCGCTTTGACAGCGCAGGATTTGCCGTTCCGAATCCAGTCCTGGCTGTTCTTTGCCTTCCTGATCGCCTTCGCAGTCAAGGTGCCGATGGTCCCGGTCCATACCTGGCTGCCGGACGCTCACGTCCAGGCGCCGACGGCGGGCAGCATCATTCTCGCCGGCGTGCTTCTGAAGATGGGCGCCTACGGGTTCCTGCGGTTCTCCCTGCCGATGCTGCCGGAGGCGTCGGTGTATTATTCGACGCTGATGCTGGCGCTTTCGGCGCTCGCTATCGTCTATGGCGGGTTCCTTGCCTTGGCGCAAGACGACCTGAAGAAGCTGGTGGCCTATTCCAGCATCAGCCACATGGGCTTCGTGACGATGGGGATCTTCGCGCTCAATCCCCGCGGGCTCGAGGGTGGCATCCTGCAGATGTTCAATCACGGCGTGACGACGGGCGCTCTGTTCCTGTTCGTCGGTCTGATCTACGAGCGGACCCATACCCGCAGCATTGCCGATTATGGTGGGCTGATGAAGGTGGCGCCGGTCTATACCGTGTTTCTTGCGCTGTTCACCCTCTCGTCGATGGCGCTGCCGGGCACGAATTCGTTCGTCGGCGAATTGCTGGTGCTGTCGGGCGGGTTTGCCGCCAACCTGGCTGTCGGCGCGGTTGCCATTTTGGGGGCATTGCTCGGCGCGGCCTATCTGCTTGGCATGTATCGTAAGGTCGCGCTTGGTCCGGCGAGTGTCGGCGCCCGGTACAAAATTCGCGACGTGAACGCCCGCGAGATGGCTGCGATCCTGCCGCTGGCGGTCTTCGTGCTCTGGCTCGGACTCTATCCAAAACCCTTTCTCAACGTCATCGACGCCTCGGTGAAGCATTTGCTGACGCAGGTGCACGGCAAGGGGAGCGGACAATGACCGGCGCCACGCTTTTCCAGTGGGTCCTAGCAAGCCTCCCCGAGATTATCGTGATCACCGGGGCCTGCATCCTGCTAATCCTCGGACAGTTGGTGCGGCAGGGACAGGAACAATTGCTTGTCTGGGCTTCCGTCGCAATCGTGCTGATTGCCGCCCTGGCGACACTCATGCTGGCGGGCGAGGTGCGGCCGGCCTACACGGGAATGTTTATCGCCGACCGCTTCGCGGTCTTCTTCAAGTTCGTGTTCTACCTGGCCACCGTTCTGACTTTCCTCCTTTCGCGAAAATATGCCGATATCGAAGGGATCGGGAGCAGCGAGTACTATGTCCTGCTGCTCTTTGCGCTTTCGGGAATGATGATCATGGCCTCGGCGACCGATCTCCTGTCGATCTATGTGGGCCTCGAACTGATGGTGCTATGCACCTATGTGCTGACCGGCTTCCTGCGGCGTGAGCGGCGGTCGAACGAAGCCGCGCTGAAATACGTGATCCTTGGCGCCGTCTCGACCGGGATCTTCCTTTACGGCGTTTCGCTGGTCTACGGGCTCACCGGCACGACGCAACTGGACGCGATGGCCGCCGCAGTAACCGGCGACCCGCGCGATCCGGGATTGCTGCTGGCGGTGGTCTTCATCGTCGCGGGGCTGGTCTTCAAGGTCGGTGCGGTGCCGTTCCATATGTGGGTGCCGGACGTTTATGAAGGCGCGCCGACGACGATCACCGCCTTCATGTCCGTGGGCCCCAAGGCAGCGGGGTTCGCGGTGATCCTGCGCGTGTTCCTCAACCCGCTGGTCGCAGCCTCGGACGTATGGATCATCGTCGCTGTCATTGCGGTGGTGACGATGGCGCTCGGCAGTTTCGTGGCGCTGGTGCAGGATAATTTCAAGCGGCTCCTCGCCTATTCCAGCATCGCCCATGCGGGGTTCGCCACTTTCGGAGTGGTCGCCGGCGGTGCGGACGGGATCGCCAGCGTGATGCTCTATCTGCTGATCTACGCTTTCATGAATCTCGGTATTTTCGGTGCGGTCATCATGATGCGGAACGGCGATTTCTCGGGCGAGGTCATCGAAGACTATGCCGGTTTCGCCAAGTCGCATCCCGGGCTGGCGCTTCTGATGCTGCTTTACCTGTTTTCGCTGGCCGGCATTCCGCCGACGGCCGGGTTCTTCGCCAAGTTCTACGTGCTCGTTGCGCTCGTCGAGCGAGGTTTCGTCTTTTTGGCGGTGATCGCGGTGCTGCTGAGCGCCGTCGCCGCCTACTTCTACATCCGCATCGTCATGGTGATCTATATGCGCGAGCCGGAGAGGACGTTCGACCCGGCACTGACGCCCTTGGTCCGCGCCACGCTTGCCTGCACCGCCGCCGGCACCATCGGCATCGGCCTGTTTCCGGGATGGTTTCTGAGGCTTGCTCAACACTCGGCGTTTGGCGGCTGATTGATTGGATTTGCAATGGTCCGCTCTACGGAATAGACTGCAAGTTCAAGAAAGAATTGCCCAATTCGCTTCCCAGGGCGACCGCGTTACCAACCCGGAATGGGGTTGGCCCTGAGGAAAGCCCTCGATGGACGGGGCAATGCGATATGACTGCAACGGAATTCCTGCCGGTTCTTGTCATGATCGCCGGAATTGTTCTGGTGGTCGGGGCGACGCTTTTTGTCTCATCGCTGCTGCGCCCGTCCAATCCCTATCCCGCAAAGAACATGCCCTATGAATGCGGCATGGACCCGGCCGGCGAGGCCGCCGGGGGCCGCTTCAGGGTGCAGTTCTATATCCTTGCGATCCTGCTGGTTGTCTTCGATGTCGAGACGATGTTCCTCTTTCCCTGGGCCGTCGTCCTGAAGGAGATCGGACTGGTCGGCTTTGTCGAGATGTTCATCTTCATAGTGCTGCTTCTCGTGGGCTTCGCCTACGCTTGGCTGAAGGGGGCGCTGGAATGGGAGGCGTAAACAACGCGATCCGCGACAGCGTGCTGTTCACCACGGCCGACAGCGTCATCAGTTGGAGCCGCAGGTCGGCGCTGTGGCCCGAGACCTTCGGAATTGCCTGCTGCGCCATCGAGATGATCTCGGCGGGGTGCGCCCGCTATGATCTCGACCGGTTCGGCGTGGTGTTCCGTCCATCGCCCCGCCAGTCCGACGTGATGATCATCGCCGGCACCGTAACGCGGAAGTTTGCGCCCGTGGTGCGCCGGCTCTATGACCAGATGCCGGAGCCACGCTGGGTCATCGCCATGGGCACCTGCGCAATCTCGGGCGGGGTCTACAACACCTATGCCGTGGTGCAGGGGGCGGAAACCTTCGTGCCGGTGGACGTGCATGTGCCCGGTTGCCCGCCGCGGCCCGAGGCGCTGATGCACGGCTTCCTGCTGCTTCAGGAGAAGATCAAGAAGACCAGGGCCCTGGCCGGGACGCCACTGGACCGGATCGCCGTACCATGAGCGTCGAGACGTCCGTCATCAGCACCCTTATCGCGGAACGTTTCGGGGAGGCAATCGAGGAGATTGGCTTCTCGCATGGGGTTCACGCTTTCGCTTCTCCGCCTGACGGGATCGTTGAGCTTTGCCGATTCCTGAAGGACCACCCGGCGCTGCGGTTCGACTTCCTGTCCGACATTTGCGGTGTCGATCATTACCCCGAGGCACCGCGCTACGAGGCGGTGTATCACCTCTATTCGCTGCCGAACAAATGGCGCATCCGGATCAAGTGCCGCCTCGGCGATCCGCCGCGGGTCCCCTCGGTGACGGGGGTCTGGCGCACCGCCAACTGGCATGAGCGCGAGGCCTGGGACATGTATGGGATCAGGTTCGAGGGACACCCCGACTTGCGCCGGATCTACATGTGGGAAGGCTTCGAGGGCTTCCCGCAGCGCAAGGACTTTCCGCTCCGAGGCTACAAGGACGAACTGAACCCGTTCGGCGCCGAAGGGCCGCCGCCGACCCAGCCGGACCTTGCCACTAATGATATTCCAGAAGGAGGCCGCTCCGCACCGGGAACGTGAGATGACCGAAGTCACTGAGCTCATGAGGCCGCAAGGCGAAGCGCTCGACACCAAGGAGGTGCTTCTCAATCTCGGCCCTCAGCATCCCAGCACACATGGGGTGCTGCGGCTCGTCCTCGAGCTGGACGGCGAGTATGTCGCTCGCGTCGACCCGCATATCGGTTATCTGCACCGAGGCACCGAAAAATTGGCCGAGAGCTTCACTTACACGCAGATATTTCCGCTGACCGACCGGCTCGACTATGTCTGCCCGCCCTCGAACAACCTGGCCTTCGCGCTGGCGGTGGAGAAGCTCCTGGGGATCGAAGCGCCGATCCGCGCGCAATATATCCGCGTGATGATGGCCGAACTGGCGCGGATCTCCGGCCATCTCCTGATCACCGGCGCGCTGCCAATGGACCTCGGCGCCCTGACCGCCTTGCTTTACGCCATGCGCGAGCGCGAAATGATCATGGACCTCTTGGAGATGATCAGCGGGGCGCGAATGCACACCTCCTTTTGCCGGGTCGGCGGTGTGCGCGAGGACTTGCCCGAGGGGTTCTTCCCTAAAATCAGGGAATTCTGCGACATCTTCCCGAACCGGATCCGCGACTACGAACGGCTGATCGAGGGCAACCGGGTGTTCCTGAAGCGCACCCAGGGGATCGGCGTGATCTCCGCCGAGGATGGCATCGATCTGGGCCTCAGCGGTCCTAACCTCCGCGCTTCGGGCGTCGACTGGGATATTCGCCGCGACGAACCCTACGAGATCTACGATCGGCTCGACTTCAATGTCATTACCCGCGAAGAGGGCGATTGCTATGCGCGCTGGCAGTGCCGGGTCGAGGAGATGCGCGAGAGCGTGCGGATCATCGAGCAATGTCTCGACCAGATGCCTGAGGGGCCATTCCAGATCGACATGCCGACGATCGCCTTCCCTATGGACAAGGATCGGGTGCACTGCTCGATGGAGGCGCTGATCCAGCATTTCGACCTGTCGGCCTACGGCTTCAAGGTGCCGAAGGGCGAAGTCTATTCGGCGATCGAGGCGCCAAAGGGCGAGCTCGGCTTCTACATCATCAGCGACGGGTCGGAAAAGCCGTTCCGCATGAAGGTACGCGCACCGTCTTTCGTCAATCTTCAGGCGCTCTTCGGGGTCACCAATGCCCGCTACCTGGCGGACATGATCGCCGTGCTCGGCAGCCTCGACCCCGTGATGGCGGAGGTGGACAAGTAGCAGGAGTTTGGACGCGATGACCATGCGCGAAAAGATCGAAGACGCGGCGGCGCGGTATCCCGACCAGCGCTCGGCGATCATGCCCGCACTGCTCATTGCGCAGAAGGAACATGGTCATCTGCCCGGCCCGGTGTTGGAAGAGGTCGCCGACATCCTCGGTGTCGAGCGGATCTGGGTCTACGAGCTGGCGACCTTCTACACGCTCTTCCATACCGAGCCGGTCGGGATGTTCCACCTGCAGCTCTGCGACAATGTCTCCTGTATGCTCTGCGGATCCGAGGCGCTGCTGACGCATCTGGAAATGGCCCTGGGGATCAAGAAGGGCGATACCACCCCGGACCGGCTGTTCACGCTTTCGACCGTCGAGTGCCTCGGTGCCTGCGAGATGGCTCCGGTGATGCAGGTCGGTGATGACTATCACGGCGACCTCGACCCGGGGCGGATCGACGCGATTCTGGAAAGACTGCGGGCGGAGGCGGGGCAAGCGATTGGCGCCGACCTTGCCGCAGCATCGCCGGGAGAATAGCGTCATGTTCGAACCGGTCCTCCTCAAGAATGTCGATGTTCCGGATGGCCATCTGCTCTCCACCTACGAGGCCGGCGGCGGCTACCAGGCTCTGGCGAAGGTGCTGCGCGAGTACACGCCCGACGAGGTCGTCGACCTCGTCAAACAATCCAACCTGCGCGGTCGCGGCGGTGCCGGATTCCCGACGGGCATGAAATGGGGTTTCGTGCCGAAGCGGGCCGACAAGCCGAAATATCTTTGCTGCAACGCCGATGAGGGCGAGCCGGGCACCTTCAAGGACCGGATCATCATGGAGCGCGACCCGCACCAGCTAATCGAGGGGCTGGCGGTCAGCGCCTACGCGATCGGGGCCGAAACCGCCTATGTCTACATCCGCGGAGAATATGCGACGGCCATTCGTCGCCTGGAACAGGCGATCGCCGAGGCTCATGAAAAGGGATATCTGGGAAGGGGCGTTCTGGGCTCGGATTTCAATTTCGCCGTCCATATTCACTGTGGCGCCGGCGCCTATATCTGCGGCGAGGAGACCGCGATGCTCGAGTCGCTCGAGGGCAAGCGGGCGCAGCCGCGATTGAAACCGCCGTTTCCGGCCGTCGCGGGGCTCTACGCCAGTCCGACCGTGATCAACAATGTCGAGACCCTTGCTTGCGTGCCGCATATCGTGATGCGCGGGCCGGCCTGGTTCCGCGGCATCGGCCCGGACAAGAGCCCCGGCCCGAAGCTCTACTGCCTGAGCGGGCAGGTGCGCAAACCCGGCCTCTACGAGCTGCCGATGGGCATACCGCTGCGCGAACTGGTCGAGAATCATGCCGGCGGCCCGCTGCCGGGGCGCAGGATCAAGGCGGTGATCCCGGGTGGGGTGTCGGCGCCGCTGATCCCCGAGGTCGGCCTGGAGGTGGCAATGGACTTCGACTCGCTGGCCGCCGCTGGCTCGATGCTCGGCTCGGCCGGGGTGATCGTGGTCGACGACTCGACCTGCATGGTCAAGGTCGCCACCAGGATCATCGAGTTCTTCCATCACGAGTCCTGCGGCAAGTGCACGCCATGCCGGGAAGGATTGAACTGGGTCGTGAAGGTCCTGCGCCGGATTGAAGCCGGGGAGGGTGCTCCCGGCGACCTGGAGCAGCTGGAAAAGCTCTGCAAGGGCATTTTCGGCAATACGTTTTGTGCCTTGGGTGACGGCGCAGCAATGGGCTTGCGCGCCGCACTCGCGCATTTCCGCGATGAGTTCGTTGCCCATATCGAGGAGCGGAGGTGCCCGTTTCACTGAAGGAGTGCGCGGGAGGGAGTATGGTTAGCATTACGATCGACGGGCAAACGCTGGACGTGGAGTCGGGTTCCACAGTGCTGCAGGCCGCTGAGCGTTTGGGCATCGACATCCCGACCTTCTGCTATCTGAAACGGCTGCCGCCGCTGGCGTCGTGCCGCATGTGCCTGGTGGAGATCGAAGGGCTGCGGCGATTGCAACCTTCCTGCGCCACCGCGGTCACCGATGGCATGGTCGTGCGGACGAACACGCCGCTGATCGACGAAACGCGGTCTTCCATGCTCGACATGCTGCTCGCCAACCATCCCCTCGACTGCCCGATCTGCGACAAGGGCGGAGAATGCGAGCTTCAGGACATGGTGATGGCCTACGGGCCTCGCAAGAGCGATTTCCGCGATCCCAAACGCGTGTTCCACTCCCGGGACATTCGCCTCAGCCCGGTTATCATCATGAACGTCAACCGCTGCATCCAGTGCCAGCGCTGCGTCCGGATGTGTGAGGAAGTCGTTGGAGCCGTCGCCTTGGGCACGGTCGAAAAAGGCATGGATACGGCCGTCACCGGCTTCGAGGGCAGCCTCGCGAGTTGCGACCAGTGCGGTAATTGCGTCGAAGTCTGCCCAGTCGGCGCGCTGATGAGCTTTCCTTACCGCTACAAGGCCCGGCCCTGGGACCTCGCCGAGACCGACACGGTCTGCCCGCATTGCGGCACCGGCTGTCAGCTCACGGTTGGGGCGCGCAAGGGCGAATTCATGCGGGTCCGGTCCAAGCAGGAGCACGGCGTCAACCGCGAAACGCTCTGCGTGCGGGGACGCTTCGGCCTTGACTTCGTCGAGAGCCGAGACCGGATCAAGCGACCGATGGTCCGTCGTGATGGCGCTCTGGTTCCGGTTTCCTGGGATGAGGCTGGGGACTACTTGCGCCGGCGCCTGTCGGCCGTCGAGAACAAGGCTGCGGGCGGGCTTGCCTCTGCGCGCCTGCCCAACGAGGTGCTCTATCAGTTCCAGAAGCTGATGCGGACGGTATTCCGGACCAACAACATCGATTGCTCGTCGCGCTGGTCCGCGCCCTTCGATACGCTCGGCCCGCTCCTGGCAAGCTTCTACACGCGTGCTTCGCTTCACGATGTGATCGGCAACGACTGTGTGCTCGTGGTCGGCGGCAACGTGACGGAGGAAAACCCGGTTACAGAATACCTGCTGCGGGATGCCGCGCGGCGGCGGCAGACCGGATTGCTCATGCTCTCGGCGCGGCCATCCCGTCTGGACGCCGATGCCCGGGCGGTGGTTCGCGTGCCGCCGGGCGGAGAGGCTGCGAGCCTTGCGGCGGTGGTAGCCGGACTCGCGGCGGCGGCCGGTCAGGCTTTGCCGGGCGACGCCTTTGCGGGCATCGGCGCAACGATCGACAGGCCGGCAGCGAGCACCGGCCGTGAAGGGCCGGATCGTCTGGTGGCGGCCCTCAAGGACGGCCGCAGCGTCACCGTGCTTGTCAGCGTCGACCTCCTGAGATCACCCGAAGCGCGCGCGACGCTGCAGCAGCTTAACAACCTGCTGCAGGTTCTCAGCCTGCTCGGCAAGGGCGCGGTGATGCAGTTCCTCTTCGACCGCGCCAACCAGATGGGCGCCTGGGACATGGGCATTCTGCCGGGGGCTCTACCAGGGCTGCGGGCAGTCGCCGAGGTTGCGGCGCGCAGGGCTCTCGAACGGGCTTGGGGGACGGAAATCCCGTCTGAGCCCGGGGTCGATCTCGACGCTATGCTGGATCTCTGCCTCGACGGGCGGATGGGCGCGCTCTACGTCGCCGGAACCGACCCCCTGATCGCCTATCCCGACAGGGATTTCGTGAAGCGGGCGCTCGGCGCCGCCGATCTTCTGATCGTGCAGGATACCTTCCTGACGGATACGGCGGGCCTGGCCGAGGTCGTCCTGCCCGCGGCGGGTTACGGCGAGGAAGCCGGCACGTTCACCAACAACGAGGGCCGCACCCAGAAGGTCCGCAAATTCCGCGAACCCGCTTTCGAGGCCAGAGGCAATCTGGAGATCTTCGACTTCGTTGCGGCGCTCCGCCATCACGCGCTGCAGCCATCGACGCAAGGCGAGATCTTCGACGAGATTACCCAGTTGGTCCCGGCCTATCAGGGGTTGACGCAGGACGGGCTTGGTGCCGACGGCGCATTCACAAAGGCGGCCCCGACGCCACCGGCTGGTACGTTCTTCGCGGCGCCGCCGACCCCGGAAGTAGACGACCGGCTCATGCTGGTCACCGGCGACTGCCTGTTCCACAACGGATATCTTTCCGAACGCTCGGAGATCCTGAATACGGTCGCGGATGACCCCTATGTCGAGATGAGCGCGCAGGATGCCGGGCAACTTGGCCTTTCGGATGGCGATCAGGTGGTCGTGCGATCCGCTCAGGGCGAATTGACCACGAAGCTCAAGGTCAACAGGCGCTTTCCGCGCGGCCTGGTCTTTGTTCCCGAGAACTACAGGGCCCTGCGCCTCAACAGCCTGATGCGGCGGGGGGAATATCCATGTCCGGTGGAGGTTCAAAAGGCGAATGCGGCCTTCGAGATCGCCCCTTCTGCCGGCTCTTCAGCAAGCCCCGAGGATCTCGGCCAAGGCATGGCCCGTGGCTCCCCCTGATCATGCATCGCACCCTGCCGTCGCTGATCTCGTCAGTGATAGTTGGTCCCGCGAATATAATCGTGCAGGTCCTTCTCAGTGCGCTGCGCTTCGTCGAGCCTGTGCTTGACCACGTCGCCAATGCTGACCACGCCGACAACGTCGTCGCCATCCATGACCAGCACATGGCGGGTGCGCCGCTGGGTCATGATCGCCATCACAAAGGGTAGCAGATCCTCTGTCGAGCAGATCGCCACACTGCGGTTCATGATGTCGGCGACCCGCATCATCGCCGCCTCGGCGCCGTATTCAGCGACCGCATTGCAGCAATCCCGTTCCGACAGCGTGCCCAAGTATTCCCCGGCCGATTGGCTGACGACCACGAAGCCGATATTGTTGTCGCGAAACAGCCGCAGGACTTCCACCATCGGCTGATCGGGAGTGACCGCGATGACTCCGACACCTTTGTTCTTCACGATTTCGCCGACAAACATCTGAGCCTCCTCTCCTACGGCGCCGTGCGTCTCTCGGCGCACAAAGGGCGCCGTAGCACCTTGAATTGCTGCATGTTTTTGTCCTTAGATCGGCTCCGATCCAAGGACAAAACATGTAATGGCGCTCCGGTTTGATAGCTGGCGCGCTCACCTTCGCCGGATATTCCGCCACCAGTTGTAGCCCTGCCGCTCGTTGGTTTCGACGAGCACGTCCTTCTTCGTGTTCAGGCGCGCGGAGACCACGCCGCCGCCGGTCGCCGCCTTGCCAGGCTTTGCGAGCAGGTCGTCGCGCCCGATCACCAAGTCGCGCGAGGAAAAACTCGAGAATTCATATTGTTGACCCAGCGCAATTGCATCCGCCGGGCAGGCGTCCTCGCACAGCCCGCAGAACAGGCAGCGGGCCGTGTCGATCTCGAATTTGGCCGGGCGCCGGTTGCCCTTCTCGTCCTCGTAGGGGATGACTTCGATGCAGTAGCAGGGACAGATCCGCGCGCAGAGTTCGCAAGCCACGCACTTGATCTCGCCCTCTTCGTCACGCTTCAGGAAGTGATGTCCGCGATAACGCGAATAGGGCAGCCATTTCTCCTTGTCCGGATACTGCATGGTCACGGGTCTGGAGAACATATAGCCAAAGGTCAGCGACAAGCCGCTCGCCAGATCAGCGAAGAAAGTCCAGCCGATCCATGTTCCAATTGTGTTCCGTGCGCGCGACATCGCCGCCCCGCTCCTGCATGTCCCCTTAAATCGAAATCCGATTTAGGAGAAAGACATGCAGTCTTTCAAAGTTCTACAGCGACCTTTGTGCGTCTGGAAAGACGCACGGCACTCTCGGGTGCCGCTCAGGCCCCTCAAGAGAAAATAATACCGGTTATGATTATGTTCGCCATCGAAAGAGGAAGCAAGACTTTCCAGCCGATCGCCATAAGCTGATCGTAGCGGTAGCGGGGGAAGGTGAACCGGAACCACATGAACAAATAGACGAAGAACGCCACCTTGAGCAGGAACCAGAGGAGTGGCGGCAATGGGATCAGCACGCCGTTCCAGCCGCCGAAGAACAGGATCACCGCCAGGACCGATACCAGGAGCATGATGACGTACTCGCTGATCATGAAGAACGCGAAGCGGATGCCGCTATATTCGGTATGGAAGCCTGCCCCAAGATCGCCTTCTGCTTCCGCCAAGTCGAAAGGGATGCGCTGTGCTTCAGCGAGCCCCGCGACGAAGAACACGAAGAACCCGATCGGCTGGTAAACGATGTTCCAGACATCGGCCTGGGCCCGCACGATCTCTAGCAGGCTCATGGATTGCGCCAGCATGACCACGCCGATGACCGCAAACCCCATGGGGATCTCGTAGCTGATCATCTGCGCGCAGGTCCTCAGGCTGCCCAGGACAGCATATTTGCTATTCGCCGCCCAGCCGCCGAAGATGACGCCATAGACCTCCAGCCCGATCACCGCGAAGACGAAAAGCAGCGCCACGTTCATGTTGGAAACGTAGAGCGTGATCTCGGCATTGAGCACCGAGACGGTCTCGCCAAAGGGGATCGCGACGAACACCACAAAGGGCGGCGCGAGCGCCAGGATTGGCGCAAGTTTGAACAGGAAGCGATCGGCTTCGGCCGGGATGTGGTCTTCTTTCGTTAAGAGCTTGATCCCGTCCGCCACGGGCTGCAGCAGCCCGTGCCACCCCACGCGCATCGGCCCCATCCGCTGCTGGATGTGCCCGGCGATCTTGCGTTCCACCCAGGTTAGCGGCAAGGGCAAGAGCAGCAGGATCGCAATCAGCAATGCAACCTTGAAAACGATCAGGCCAAGGGCGACGATAAGCTCCATGATCCGCGGCTACTTCTTCTTCGGGTTGATACTCGCGACCGGACTTTCGCTCCGACTATACACTAGCTTGGCATCGTCTGTCTGTGAGTTGGGAAGCTTGGGTTGTTCGAGGAAGGGTCGGTTGTTCGTCTCAGGCGGTGCCACTGCCCGCGTCGTTGCAGTATACACCGGCGCGTCCCTCCGCTGCATGAACGCCAAAATGGCGAGCTGAGACCGGCTCCTCCGTTGGAGACTGCCCACCCGGAGGAGGCCCGGCCTGGATGGGCGTTTCGAATTGGGCCTCCGTACTTGCCCAATAAATGCACAAAGATGCGGTTTCGTTCCTGTCGGGCTTACCGTCCTCCGACCCCAAATGAACCAAATGCCTCCGTCGCGAGTTTCGTCGACATGACAGTCACAGCCAGGAGGAAATGGCATGGATTGGAATCGCATCGAAGGTAACTGGAAACAGGTGAAGGGCAAGATCAAGGAGCAGTGGGGCAGATTGACCGATGATGATCTTGACCAGATCGACGGTAACCTCGATCAGCTCGAAGGCAAGATTCAGGAGCGGTACGGTATCGAAAAGGACCTGATCAGACGGGATCTCGATGACTGGTACAAACGACAAACCTGGAACTGATGCCTCTAAACCCCTAACCCCGCTTCGTGCGGGGTTTTCTTTGGATTTCGTGTCAAGGATTGATGCTCCAGTATTGCACTGCGCAGGGTGCACGCTGTGCGTCAAAACGCAAACGAGAACCTTGTGTACCAAGCAAAGCTCCGAGTTGCATCGCTTCTGCTTTTCAAGCATCTTTGAAGATAAGCAGCCCAGCCATTCATGCGCGGAGGCGAAAAGTGGTCAGCCAGCCCAATGCCATTGATGCTTTCATCGGTCATCGTATTCGGCTGCGCCGCAAGGTGCTGGGGATGGATGAGGGAAATCTGGCCACGGCGCTCGGTGTGCCGGTCGCGCAGATCTGGAGATACGAACAGGGGACAGGCCGCGTGTGCGCGGTCCACTTGCTAACGATGGCGGACGCTCTGCAGGTGCATTTTTCTTTTTTCTTCGAGGAATCTCCGACGTCGGCAGGCGGTGGGTTGCCGAAGACGGTCGAGGGGTCGGATATGAGCAAATCGACAGTGTTCCCATCGAAGATGGTTCGGCGGCGGCGTGCCGTCCTGCCCTCCCTCTGGGGCGGCAGGACCTTAGGCTTATCGGTCGGTTGAGGTGGTCGTGACGGGGACTGGCTATCGCCTCAAAACCTTCGGGGAATTGCGGCTGATCGATGCCGCCGGCGGCGCAGTCGCGTGCCCGGAGCGCGGCCTGTTGATCCTCGCCTATCTCTCCGCATCCGGGCAAAGGGTCGCTACTCGCGACAAGCTCGCGACCATGGTCTGGCCGGACAGGGAAAAAAGCGTCGCGTTCAAGAATCTGCGCTCGACACTGTGGCGCATGCAACACCTGGTCACGCGCGCGGGTGCGGTTCTGTCTGCCACGGAGACGGAGGTGGCGCTGGGGCCGCTCTCCTGCGATGTCTCCGATTTCGAGGGCGTAAACGGCTCCGAAGAGAACTTCCGCAACGCCCTGTCGCTCTGGCGCGATACGTTCCTGTCGTCGGCGGATCTGCCGCCCGGGCGCTACGCGGACTGGGTGATGGAAAAGCGACGCGGTTTCACGCAGGTGCTGCGGAGCGCACTCATCAACGCGGAGCAGCGGTCCGCTGACCGCTCGACGTTGCGCGCGGCCTGTGCGCACCTCCTGGAGGTCGATCCGGCGGATGCCACCATTCGCGAAATCCTGCAACGCGTCGCGCACGGCCCGTTGCTGAGTGTCAGGCCGCCGGCCGCGACCTCAGAGCTAGCGGAAGCGAGCGCGCCTGAAACCGTGCAACTGCCGCGGGTCGCTCTGCTTCCGCCGGCTGCCTTCGGCAGCGATCCTATGCTCCACGCCGTCAGCGTGGCGGTGATCGAGGACATAACGATCGGGCTCTGTGCACTGCGCTCGATGACCGTCGTCGCGCCTTATACAGCCGAGCGTATCCGCGGGGCGGCGGACAAGGCGGCGATCCTCGAAAGGCACGGCGTCACCTATGCGCTTGATTGCCGCATGTCGGATCAAGGGCTTTTCACCCAGCTGATCTTCCTGCCCTCCGACCAGATCGTCTGGGCCGATCGCTTCCTGATCTCGCCCGCAGGCCTCCTCAAGCAGCGTCAGGAGATCGCCTACCACGTCGCACGGGCCGTCACCACGCAGGTGGAGACAGGGCAGGCGGAGCACCTCGATTACCTGGCGCATCCGGAAGCCTATTACGCCTATCTCGGCGGGCTCAGGCGTCTCTCGGGTCTCGGCCTGCCGGAGGTTCGCAGGGCGCGTCATGATTTCCGAGATGCACTGAAGCACAAGCAGGATTTTGCGCCGGCGCTGAGCGGCATCGCGCGCACTTATGCGACCGAGTGGCTGCTGACTGCACGGGCCGACGATGAACTCCTGTCCGTGGCGGAGCGGCATGCCAAGGACGCGATCGAGAGCAACGAGTGCCTGCCCACCGCACATCGCGAAGTCGGTGTCGTCAAGCTCTACCAGGGCGACCTCGACGAAAGCCTGGCGGCGCTGGATCGCGCCGAGCAATTGAGTCCGCATTATGCCGATGTTCTCTACAGCCACGCCGACACGCTCGTTCATGCCTCCCGTCCTGGCGAGGCCTTGGAAAAGCTTGGCAACGCGATCTCCCTCAATCCGCTGACGCCTGACGCCTATCTTTGGAGTGCAGCGGGTGCCAGCTACTTCCTCGGGGAATTCGAGCAGGCCATAGGCTTTGCCCAAGACATGAAGGACAAGTCGCCGGCAGACAGGATCGTCGCCGCGAGTTGGGCGATGCTCGGAGACCGCAAGAAGGCCCGCCAACACAGGATGCGGGCACTGAAGGCCAATCCGACTTTCGATGTCGACAAATGGCTCGCCGTTATTCCGTTCAAGGAACAGTGGCAGAAGGATCTCTATCGTGAGGGACTGAAAAAGGCGGGTTTCTAACAGGGCATGAGGGAAAACAATATGAGCAAAGTGGTTGTGATTGGGATTCCGGGGGAACCGGGCTTGTGGGTGGCAGATCTCGGAACCGGAACGGTAACGCCGCTTAACTCGGTGACAGGCGATCTGGCGACCGTGAACGGCTTTCGAAAGCTGGGCAGCGCCTTCGTTAATAACGTCGATCTCGCCATAGCGGTGGCGTCGGTCGATGATGTCTTTGCCGGTCACGTCGACTCTTGATCTGCCAAAAGGACGAGCGGTCTAGTGCGCGCAATGATTATTCCGACAGGGTTTGCACCCCGGAGGAAACATTTGACCGGGTTAGGCCATTCCTTTCCGCTTTCGGCGTGACGCGCGTCGCCCGACACACCGGGCTCGACAAGGTCGGGATCCCGGTCTGGTGCGCCTATACACCGAATTCCCGGTCGATCGTCGTCGCGCAGGGCAAGGGGCTGACGGACGCGGATGCGCGGGCGTCCGTGGTCATGGAAGCGCTGGAGCGCGCCGTCGCCGGCGAGCCGGCCGTCGAGACGATCGTGGAAACAGCAGACAGTCTGTGCGCCACCGGCCGGGCATTCGATCGGCTCGACGCGTTGATCGCCGCCGGACAGGACGATATCCGGCCGGACGAGGAAATCGAGTGGGTCGGCGGCGTCGATCTGATCTCCGGCCGCGACGTCTTCGTGCCGCTCGAAGCGGTGGTTCTCGATCGCACAAGACCGTCGCGTTTCTGGATGTCGTCGGACGGGCTCGCATCGGGAAATATCAAGCAGGAGGCGACCCTGCATGGCCTGCTCGAGCGGGTCGAGCGCGACGCGCATGTTCTCTGGCGCGTGTCCAGTCAGGAAGTCCGCCACGGGGCATGCGTCGCCCCCGAGGACCTTGACGACCCGGCGCTCGACGCGCTCGTCGGCGGCATCGGGGCGGCGGGTCTCGAATTACGGCTTTTCGACATCACCAGCGACACCGGCATTCCGTGCTTCCTTGCACTTCTCGGCCCGCGCGGCACGGCGACCGCCAGCAACCTCCGCTTCGTCGAGGTGACGAGCGGTTGCGGGGCGCACCCGTCCGCCGTGCAGGCCGCGATCAGGGCGGTGACGGAGGCAGCGCAGTCGCGGCTCACCTATATCGGCGGCGCCCGCGACGACGTCTACGCCGAGACCTTCAGCCGGCCATTGCCGGAATCGACGCGGCGCGCCTTTCTCGCAACGCCGCGATCGAGCACGACGCCGAGCGCCCGCACCGGCATGCATGTCGAGGCATTGCTGAGCCACGCCACCTCCTGTGTGAAGAAGGCGGGTGTACGCTCTGTCATCGCGGTTCCCCTCTCTCGCGTCGATCTGCCCTTCGCGGTCGTTAAGGTGCTTGTGCCGGACCTTGAGAATCCGGACGGCGAGAGAGCGCGTCGCTTCGGGCCTCGTGCGCTATCGAAGGCAATTTTCGTCGGCAGCGCCGCGCTCGAAGTCCCCTGTGCCAAAGGGAACTGAACCGGCGGGCGAATGAGCGTAAATTTGTGAAGCTGGATTGGTGAAATCTATCGCATAACACCACTGCTGGGTGTGCAACGCTCGTGCAACGCGCGCGAACAAGAAATTCATCTATAGTCCTTCGTGGGGATAGTACATGCTATGGGGGTTCGAATGACTAACTCTGTCTCGGCAGTGGCCGACCATGAAGCGGAACTTGCGAGCATTGCCAGAATGCTGACCCATATCCGCGACAGTGCCCGCGCGTTAGACGCGCAGGCCCTGGAATATTGCATCGACATGGCGCTTCAGGCTGTCGCCAACGAACTGCGCGATCGGCGCGAGTTCGCTACCACAGGGGCGGATCTGGCCGGTGGGTTTCGTCTGCTGCAGTGAACGTGCAGGGGGCAGAGTCGCCTGGCCGGCGTTCCGCTAACGGTCGAGTTCCGGATAGACTCTATCCAGAAAGCCCGGCCGGAGCTTTTCACCGATCAGGCAATCTGCCGCCGTCTCGCCAGCGGCGAGACTGAGCGTAGGGGGAAGTGTCACCCCGCTCACCTCGAGGATCAGCTTCTGACGGATCGCGATTGCGAAATCCTCTGCCTCGTGCACCGGAAGAACGAAGGATCCGGGGCCGCCGATCACGCATTCCGCGTAATACTGATCCAGCGGGCCCGTCGACACCGAGGGGCGGATCAGGATCGCAAGCCCATTGATTATGATGCCGCGCGCCACGGCGTCGTTGCGGGCGGGGGCGACGGGCGGCCCGGTATTGTTGGGACCGTCGCCGGAAATGTCGATGACGCGGCGTGCGCCCGAAAAGGCGTTCGTGTCGATTAGGCTCGTGCCAAATATAATCGCATTCGAAATCGATGTGCCGCGCCGCGTTCCGATCGGCCGCGCCTCGATCTTGGCCGCGAAGGCTTCGGCATCCTCGGCGCCTTCGATCACCTGCCAGGTGACGACCGAAGCCTCGTTGACCATGCCGGCCCATTCGAAATAGCCAATGGCAATGCGGCCGAGAAATCCACCCTTGACGGCGTTGATGAAATCCGGGTGCCTGAGCGCCTGTACGTAGCCGGAGCGCTGCACCCGCGCTTCCTCCATGTCCATCGAGCCGGACATGTCGACAGCGAGAACCAGTTCCACATCGACATTTGGGGGCGTGGCGGCCGTCTGCAGCGGGCTGCCACTGAGTGCCATGATCAATGCCAGCATGCTCAACATCGC
The DNA here is from genome assembly GCA_001704765.1 of Sinorhizobium shofinae. Lineage (GTDB taxonomy): Bacteria > Pseudomonadota > Alphaproteobacteria > Rhizobiales > Rhizobiaceae > Sinorhizobium > Sinorhizobium shofinae. The sequence continues at coordinate 169,747 of MBFK01000126.1, read as the reverse complement.
ATCCGCCAATCGTCATGATCTATAGTCGGGACCCTTCCGTCCCTTCCGAGCCCTGGTCTCAAAAACGCAGGGCTTCACAACAGAAATGTATCACAGGATTGCAAATCGGCGACTGTCGCGGCCAGGCGCGATTACAATATTATTTGATCGCGACACCTGAGAGAGGAGAAACGGCTAAAAATAAGCTCCCCATGAGATAAAGGTGGGTCATTTCAAGATATTTGCAGCGCCGCCACTGGGTTGCTTGCACCCAATCTGGTCATCATCGTCAAATAGAACCTCGTAATGCCTCATTCCGCGCTGAACAGGGACATCGCCCTGATCGACCGGCTGCAACGCGCGGCCTTCGATTATTTTCTCGTTCATTCCGATGCGCGGACGGGACTCGTCGCGGACACGTCGCAGGCGGGATCGCCGTCGAGCATAGCCGCCACCGGCTTCGGGTTGTCTTGCTATCCGGTTGCTGTCGAGCGCGGCTGGATGGGGCGGACAGATGCGGCGCGCCGCGTGCTCACCACTTTGCGTTTTCTCGACGGTAGCCAGCAGGCGAGCGTTAGGCACGCGACCGGCTATCGCGGCTTCTACTACCATTTTCTGGACATGCGGACGGGCGAGCGCACCTGGAGAAGCGAACTTTCAACCATCGACACGGCGCTGCTCCTGGCTGGCGTACTGACGGCTGCGGCTTATTTTTCCGGGCGCGATCCGAGCGAGGCGGAGATCCGAAGCCTTGCCGCGCGGCTCCATGAGCGGGCGGATTGGTCCTGGGCGCTCAACCGCGGAGATACGGTTACAATGGGCTGGAGGCCGCCCGGGCGCTTTCTGAAGCACCGCTGGCGCGGCTATAGCGAGGCGCTGCTTCTCTATGTGCTGGCGCTCGGCTCGTCTCACCGGCCCATCGCGCCAGAGAACTACAGCGCTTACTCGGCGGCGCACGAATGGCTGACGATCGACGGGGCGCCTCACCTCCATGCGGGCGCGTTGTTCATCCACCTCTTTCCTCACGCATGGATCGACTTCCGTGGCTTACGCGACACGGGAATGCGGGCTGCAAGAAGCGACTATTTTGCGAATACCTGCCGGGCGATTGCGCTCCAGCGCGCCCACGCGGAAGAAAATCCTCACGGTTTTTCGGGCTATTGCCGCGACCTCTGGGGCTTCAGCGCCTGCCATGCGCCGAAGGGCTGGCTGCAGCTGCGTGACGGCCGGCGGCAGAAACTTCTAGGCTATGCGGCGCGCGGCGCTCCATTTGGCGCCGATGACGGGACCCTGGTTCCATGGGCGACCCTTGCCGGCCTGCCTTTCGCGCCGGATGACTGCCTGAACGGACTTTCCCATCTGCTGGCGCACTATCCGGCTTTGCTTCGCGACGGCCGCTTTCCGGGCGGCTTCAATCCAAGCCTACCGGGAGCGGGGCGCGAGGGCTGGGTCGATGACAGGGTCGTCGGGCTTGACCAGGGACTGGCAGTCATGATGATCGAAAACTGGAGAAGCGGCCTTATTTGGGAACTCACACGCAGCATCCCCGCCTTCAGCCGGGGGCTGAAAGGGGCAGGCTTCGAGGGCGGATGGCTGACGCCGGGCGTGTCTGATGGATGAGAGAATGGAGCAGGGGCACTATCGGGGGAGCGCGGCAGACCGGGAGGCGGCGGCCGCGATCGAATGGCTCGCGGCCTCTATTCCGGAAGTCGCCTGTTCGGTTGCGACCCCCAATGCACACTTCCAATCCCCAGACGGTTTCTGGTCGGACTCGGCCAACGTCGAAACCTGCCTTGCCTATCAGGACCGCTTTGCGTCCGGCATGGACGACAAGATTCGGGCAGCGCATCTGATCGCCTTCTATAGCCACCAGCTCAGCCTTGCGGTGGGAGCGATCTATCTCGCCAGCGGCCTTGTTCCGATCGTCTCGGGACTGCGTTTTGAAACCTATTCACGGCCCCTCGACGGGCGGACGCTCGCGGCGGGCCGGTTTCATTTCCTGGTCGAGCCAGGCGAGAGTGGAATGGAGCGCGCGGCGTTGGACAAGAGCTACCACGATACCTTCGTTGCGCATCTGAAACCGGTGATCGCGCTCGTGAAACGGCGTTGCGGCCTGTCGGCCCGTGCACAATGGCGACTTGCCGCAGACAGCCTCGCCGGCGCTTTCCTGGAGATCGGGCGCCGGCGAGAAGAGGAGGACATGGCGATCGAGCATGCGCTGGCGATCGTCAAGCGCGCTCACTCGCCGCTCGTGTCGCGGGAGCTTCATTACGAAACGATCGACGCGGCCAGCAGCGGTGGAGAAGTGGTGCGCTCCAGAACCTACCGGATACGCGGCGGCTGTTGCCTCTTTTATCGTGCCGATGGCGGCAGCTACTGCGACACCTGCGTGCTGCTCAAGCCTGAGCTTCGACGAGATCGGCTGCGCGCCTGCCTGCTCGATAGCAAAGTGTGAGGCAGGCCCCATCCCGCTCCCTTCTCCCCGCATGCGGGGAGAAGGGACAAGCGGCGAACGCACAAGTGCGGGTTAGTTCACCCGGAGAAACCGGTCATTGATGAAACCGGAGACGATGCCGAGCACGATCCAGAAGGCGAGCGTCGTTGCAAGCGCGGCGACGGCGAACTCGGCGCCGAGCACGGCCGGCACGTTACTGGAAATGTCGAGCGGCAGCGGCGCGCCATAAAGATGGGGAGCAGCGACAAGGACAAGACCCGCCAGCTTGGCGACGATTTCGCGACGGAGTGCCAACAGGTAAAGGCCAGCGGCCGAGAGCAGTACGGTCGCCAGCCACCAGGCCTGGCGGTCGCCCAGCTCAGCGGCCGGAAAGCCCGGCAGTTCTGGTGGCAGCCCGACTGCGGGCAGCAGGTGCACCGCGAGCCAGCCGAAGGCGCCCCAGAGCGCGCCGTTGGCAAGTGTGATCGGATAGCCGATCACCAGGCTGATGCCGGCAAGCAGCAGCGAGAAGCCGGCGCCGGTGACCAGATTGGCGGCAAGCGTGCCGGAAAAGCGGCTCATGCCGAACATAATGCCGCCTTCCTCGGGTTCGCCCTCATGCTCGTGGGCGTAGGCGGGGGTCACCGGCGAAATGGCGGCGAGCGCGTTACTCAAGGTCGAGGCGCCGCTTAGCGACGAATGCTGATGGTCGGTTGGCGCTGGCTGCTCACCGGCTGGCTGTCCAGGGGCGGCTGGCGCTTCGCCCTCGAATTCTTCCGCATGCAGGATGAGTGGCGTGACGCGCAATTCCTGGGCGGCGGTCATGAAGACGCCGGCGATCAGCCCGGCCACGATCGCGGCCAGAAGTGTCTTGACGATCATTGTCGATTTTCCTCGGCGGGCGCGATCGCCCTGCGGCAGAGCCGGCCCGGTTCCATGGACGCAAACCAGCGCTCGCAGGCGCGGACGCGTACCAGCGGCACGCCGCGCGCTCCGAACACCGGAGGGTCGATTGTTTCGTTCGATGTGGAACGCGGCAAGCGTTCCATGACTTCGCTTAGTGGCAGGGGAAGCCGTAGGAATGACGCGTGTCGTGTGCCGTGTCATGCAGCACGGCCGAATTCGCCAGGCCTACACCGAAGACGAGGAAGGCGCCGATCATGAGGGCGATGATGCCCGTGGCGAGACGATCGCTGAGGGAGAGCGGAATGCTCGAAACTGTAGACGTAGCCATGACAACCTCCGTGATGGCAGTGGGATGTTCCCGTTGGGCACGATGCCCGCATCGATTGGCAGGTTTCCTGGCTCGCGGCGTCAGGTGCCCAGGCTAGCCTAGTCACCAGGGATTTGCCTCGCCTTCCCAGGTCTGAACCACCTCGCGGTTCTCTCCCAGTGGCTTCTTCCGGATCGCTCCGGAACAGCAAATTCACGTCGCTCTACAGTCGCGGGGTCGGCCGTGATTGAGATGCCCAGCTTGGGTCCATCCGTCACGTTCCCGTTTACTCCCGAAACGCGTTCGCATTCCGGGAACCAGTCGATCAGCGATGATTAGGTTCGCGCGCTGTCGATGTCAAATTGAAGTTGCGCCGTTCGGAGTTTCGTCCGCGACAAAATCCCGAAGGATCATGCGCTTGTAGGCCTCGACGATGGGGTCGCCCTCGACGCAGCGCCCTGCCCTGTGCCGTCGATGCGATCCGCCGATTTCCGCGCTCGCGCTAGAGAAGGGGCGCGGCGGCTGGTTCTGCTATCCGGCCGCGACGAAGACGAGGCACAAGCCGCCGAGGCGGAACTGCAGCGGGCAGGCGCGGAGTGGACGATAATCCGGGCCAGCTGGTTCTTCGAGAATTTCAGCGAGGACTTCCTGACCGACCCGGTCCAAAGCGGCCTGGTCGTGCTGCCGCCGAGCGATGTCCGCGAGCCGTTCATCAGCGCCGAGGACATCGCCGATGTGGCCGTGGTGGCGCTGACCGAGGAGGGGCATGCGGGCCGCGTCTGCGAATTGACCGGGCCGCGGCTCATGACCTTTGCCGAAGCCGTGGCCGAGATCGCTGCCGCGGCGGGGCGCGACATTCGTTACCGATCGGTGCCGGTCGGGGATTTCACCGCGCAACTCAGCGCCGACGGCCTGCCGGGTGACTATGTCTCGCTGGTCGGCTATCTGTTCACGTCGGTGCTCGATGGCCGCAATTCGCATCTGTCCCAGGACGTCGAGCGTCTGCTTGGCCGCAAGCCGCGTGATTTTGCCGACTATGCCCGCGAAACGGCCGCAACCGGTATCTGGAGTGTCGTGTGATAGTTGCCCTTGTTCCCGCCCTGGCCTTCGCTGCCGTCATCGGCTCCGGCCTGATGGCCGGCCTCTTCTTCGTCTTCTCCGTCTGCATCATGCAGGCGCTGTCGCGGCTTTCCCCCGAGGCGGGCATTGCCGCGATGAACGCCATCAATGTGGTGATCCAGAATCCGCTGTTCCTCACCGCCTTCATGGGGACTGGGCTTCTCGGGCTCGTTCTCATCCTCGCCGCCTTTCTCTCGGGCGGCGAGGGGAGCTATCTGCTCGCCGCCGGCGGATTGGTCTATGTCGTCGGCACGCTTGCGGTGACGATCATCTTCAACGTGCCCTTGAACAACGCCCTTGCCGCCGCGCCTCCCGGCCAGGCTGCCGCCGACCTCTGGCAGCAGCGCTATCTGACCGACTGGGTCTGGTGGAACCACGTCCGCACGCTCGCCTCGATCGGGTCGCTCGGCCTTTTCGTGCTCGGCTTCGCACGGATCTGACTGCACGCGATCTCAGCGCCCGGCATAATGGGGTTCACGCCGTTCCTTCCAGGCGGCAAGCCCTTCCTTGAGATCATGGCTCGGCACTACGCGGGCGAACTGCTCGCTTTCGTTGAGCAGGCCTTCGCCTACCGCCATGTTGAGGCCGCGCGTTACCGCGGTGATGATGGCGGCGGTTGCAAGAGGCGAGTGGCGGATGATGCGGGTGGCAAGCGCGCGAGCGGCAGCGATGAGTTCCTCGTGCGGCACGATCGCGTTGATGAGTCCCATCTCGAGCGCGCGCTGCGGCGAGAAAGCCTCTCCGGTCAGCAGTAACTCAAGAGCACGCTTGCGCCCGGCAAGCCGTGGCAGGCGCTGCGTGCCGCCGAATGTGGGTGGCATGGCGAGCTTGACCTCGGGCTTGGCAAAGCGTGACCGTTCGCTGGCAATGGCGAGATGCACTGCTTCCGTGATCTCGCAGCCGCCGCCATAGGCAAGGCCGTTGACCGCGGCGATTACCGGCTTTGGAAAGGCTTCGAGCCGGTTGGTGAGTTGTTGCCCGCGCCGGACGAAATCGCGGATAGCGGCATTCACACCCTTTGCGACGCTGCCGGAAAACTCGTGAATGTCGCCTCCGGCGGAAAATGCGCGTTCGCCCGCGCCGATGAGGATAACGGCCTGCACCGTCTCGTCCACCTCTATCAGGTCGAGCAGAGCAAGAAGCCGGTCGATGAGTTCGTAGTTGAGCGCGTTCAGTTTGCCGGGTCGGTTGAGCGTCAAGAGCGCGATGCCGGCCGAGATTTGAAGAAGCACTGTATCGGACATGGTTTGTCTCCCATCGTGTGTTGACGTGGGGAGGCTAGGCGGACAATAACCGTATGTATATTCACTAGTCGGTATACCTCGCCATGACAGCGGTTCCTAACACACGCGAACGCATCGTTTCCGCTGCCGCCAAGCTGTTCTATTCCGAGGGCATCCGCGCCGTCAGCGTCGATGCCGTGGCGGAGGCGGCCGGCGTGACGAAGCGCACGCTCTATTATCATTTCGAAAGCAAGGACGAGCTGATTGCCGCCTATCTCGACGTGCGTGACCAGCCGAATCTCAAGCTCTTTCGGAAATGGTTCGTGGAGACCGAGGGGGACGTCATGGCGAAGGTCGAGGCCATATTCCGCAATCTCGCCCGTGCTGCGCGGCATCCGAAATGGAAGGGCTGCGGCTTTCTACGCGTCTCTGCAGAACTTGCGAACATGCCGGGCCACCCGGCGATCCGGATCGGGGCCACGCATAAGAAGAAGTTCGAGGACTGGCTGCGACAGATCTTCGAAGCGGAAAGGATCGCCGACGCAGAAGCGCTTGCGCGGCAGGTTCTGCTGCTTCTCGATGGCAGCTTTGCAGTCGTTTTGCTTCACCGCGATCCGACCTATATGGAGACGGCCGGAACGGCTGCGGCTTCTCTTGTCAAACTGGCGTTGTCCAGGTCGGTGATGGGATGCCGATGAAATAGGGAGGATAGAATGGCAGTCCGACGCATCGTGCCCAATCTTCAGGCTTCCGATCCGCAGCTTGCGCGCCGCTTCTATGCCGATCTCCTCGGCCTCGACTTCGTCATGGACCATGGCTGGATCGTCACTTTCGCGGCGGAGGGCGGCTCGGCGGTGCCGCAGGTGAGCGTCGCCACCGAGGGCGGTTCGGGAACGCCGGTGCCGGCGCTCTCGATCGAGGTCGACGACGCGGACGAAGTCTATCAGCGCGCCAAGGCGGCCGGTGTCGAGATCGTCCACGACATCACCGACGAGCCCTGGGGCGTGCGGCGCTTCTACCTGCGCGATCCATTCGGCAACAGCATCAACATACTGTCGCACTGACCCCGGCCGCGGATCGACGGCGTCAGACGGTCGTCAGTGCATTGGCCACGTCGGCGACGAGGTCGTCCGGATGCTCGATGCCGATCGACAGGCGGATGGTGGACTCGAGCACGCCGATCCGGCGCCGCACCTCGATCGGCACGCCCGAGTGAGTCATGGCGGCCGGGTGGCTCGCGAGCGATTCCGTGCCGCCGAGGCTGACCGCCAGCTTGAAGATCTGCAGCGCGTTGAGGAAACGGAAGGCTGCCTCCTGGCCGCCGGCGATGTCGAAGGAGAAGGTCGAGCCGGCCCCGGTGCATTGAGCAGCAAAGACGCGGCCGACCGGCGACGCTTCGTCGTGGAAGGGCAGATAGTGGATCCCTTCGATCTTCGGGTGGTCGCGCAGGAACTCGGCGACGATGCGGGCATTCTCGTTCGCCTTCTCCATCCGGACCGACAGCGTTTCGAGCGACCGGCCGATCATCCAGCAGGAATGCGGGTCGAGCTGCGTGCCGATCGAGCCGCGAAGCGCCTTCACCTGTTTGATGAGGGCCTTGGAGCCGAGGGCGGCGCCCGCGATCAGATCGGAGTGGCCGCCGACATATTTGGTGAGCGAATAAAGCGACAGATCGGCGCCGTGGTCGATCGGGTGCTGGAAGACCGGGCCGAGCAGGGTGTTGTCGCAGGCGACGATCGGCCTCTGCCCCTGTCTTTCGCCGATCTTTTCGGCGATGCGGCGGATCATTGCGACATCGACGAGGCTGTTGGTGGGGTTGGCCGGCGTCTCGATAAGGACCGCGGCGACCCGGCCCTTGCTCATTGCCTTCTCGGCGGCGGCGCTGACGGCCGATTCATCGGTTCCATCGGCAAAGCCGACGGCATGGATGCCGAGATTGAGGAAGGTCTTGGCGAGCAGCGTCTCGGTGCCGCCGTACAGCGGCTGCGAATGCAGGATCGCATCGCCCGGCCGCACGAAGGCAAGCAGCGTCGTGGCGATCGCCGACATGCCGGAGGAAAAGAGCGCGCCCGCCTCGGCCCGTTCGAACACCGCAAGCCGATCTTCGACGATCTCGCTGTTCGGATGATTGAAGCGCGAATAGACGAGCCCGGCGCCGACGCCTGCCGGCGGCTCGCGCCGCCCCGAGACGAAGTCGAAAAAGTCGCGTCCTTCCTCGGCGGAGTGGAAGACGAAGGTGGAAGTCAAGAATATCGGTGGCTTGACCGCGCCTTCCGAGAGCTCGGGGTCGTAACCATAGTTCAGCATCAGCGTTTCGGGATGCAGTTTGTGGTTGCCGATATGGGTCTTCGACGGATGCGGCGCGGTCATGGCTTATCTCCCAAGCGGACTCGACTATCGGCTAAATTATATCAAACGCTTGGACCGATCCTTGCTATTTGCGATCACTTCGTTTTGATGGGCGCAACTTTTTGCCGAGGCTTTAGCGATATGACGCAGAAAATTGCTGACGAGATGGATCGCCGCATTCTGAGGGAACTGATTTCCGACGCGCGGATCACCAATAATGAACTCGCAGAGCGCGTCGGCCTTTCTCCTTCGCCCTGCCTGCGACGGCTGCGGCGCCTCGAGGAAACCGGCGTCATCCGCGGCTATACGGCGCTCGTCGACCCGGTCATCGAAGGCTGGACGATGACGGCGATCGCCACCGTCCGCCTCAGCCGCCAGCACGAGGACGAGATCGTCATGTTCGAGGAGGCGATCCGGGGCTGGGATGAAGTGCTCGAATGCCACCTCGTCACGGGCTCGCGCGACTATGTGCTGAAGGTGATGAGCGCGGGTCTCGAGCACTACGAGCGTTTCATCAAGGAGAAAATCGCCCGGCTCAAATGCGTCGCTTCGATCGAGACGAGCTTCGTGATGAACACCATCAAGGAGAGGAGGATCTAAATTTAGTAATCTGGAGGTCGGCGATACAATCGGCACGAATTTGGTTTTACAACCCGTCAGTCGGATACTTCTTGATCATGCGAAAGCCCGTCGCAATCCTCGGTTCAGCGGTTTTCTTCGTAGTCGTCCCATGTGCGTTCACGGGACTCGTCCCATGGTGGATCAACCGCTGGCAGTTTCGCGATCCCTTCCTCGGCACATGGGTGACGCAGGCGGTCGGCGTCATCCTGATCGTCGCGGGGCTTCCAGGGCTAGTCGATTCGATCAGACGGTTCGCTGTGGAAGGGTTCGGTACGCCGGCGCCGGTTGCACCGACGCAAACCCTGGTCGTCACGGGGTTCTACCGTCACGTGCGTAATCCGATGTACCTCTCGGTGCTGGCGATCATCGTGGGGCAGGGATTGCTATTTGGCGACTGGCGGCTCATTGCATACGGAGCGGCGTTCTGGACGGTATGCCATCTCTTCGTCATCGCTTACGAGGAGCCGACGCTGCACCACGCCTTCACCGCCGAGTATGAAGCGTATCAGCGTAGCGTGCCGCGCTGGCTCCCAAGGCTGACGCCATGGCGGAAAGGCTGAGGCGCAAGCAATATTAAATTTAGCGCTTGCCGCTGCGAAGATTATAGTCCTCGAATGTCACTGCCTGCGTCGAGGCAGCAACCGCCTCGTCCGACGATGGCTTCCAGATGTTGTCGTAAAGGCGGACGTCTCCAAAAGATGCTGCAATCTGCTTGAGCACCTTGTCGACAGACTCTAACGCCTTGCAATGGATGGGCAAAGCTGTACAGCGCGTCGCGCATCTTCGGGTTGCGCCGATTGACTGTGCGTGAGCGGAGGGCGACATTGCCGACAATGCGTCGCTCGCTTCGGTCGACCGGCGCAGCAACGGTGACACCGCCCGCAGAGTGGAGGCCCGCCATGGAACACCTTCAACAGACGGACCTGTCGAGGCCGACGCGGCCATTGCCGGGCTATCTGGCAAGCCTCTTGCGTTCCTTTTCGACGAGCGGCCTGCTTGTCGGCGTCATCTTCTTCTCAGTGTCCTTGACGCCGAGCCTCATTCCTCGTCCCAATCTGATCCAGGCGATGATCTGCGGCGCTTCGCTCGCCGCCGGCTACGCGGTCGGCGCGTTCCTGCGTTGGCTCTGGTCCTTTTTCGAACTGCCCGAGCCGACGTCCCGGCGGGCGCGCACGCTGAAGATCGCCGCCGCCATCGTCTGCATAGCCGCGGCTGCCGTATTTCTCTGGCAGGCGGCGGGGTGGCAGAATACCGTCCGCAACATCATGGGCCTCGAGCCGATCGACAGCGCGGAGCCCGTCAAACTCGGTCTGATCGCCGCCCTCGTATTCATTGTTCTGGTCTTCCTGGCGCGGCTGTTCCGGTTGACCTTCCGCGCTCTTTCTCGATGGCTGCAATATTTCCTGACCCGACCCATCGCGAACGCCCTTGGCGGGCTCGTCGCTCTCGCGCTCTTCTGGTCCGTGGCGAATGGCGTGATCTTCAAGTTCGCGCTTCGTGCGGCCGACAGTTCTTTCCAACAACTCGATGCACTTATCGATCCCGATGTCGCACCTCCCATCAATCCCACCAAGACCGGCAGCGACGCGTCGCTGGTGCGCTGGGACGAGCTTGGGCGGCAGGGGCGGCAGTTTATCGCCTCGGGGCCGACAGGCACCGAAATCGGTGCTTTCTTTGGTGGCGCGGCGCCAGACCCCCTGCGCGTCTATGTCGGCCTGAATTCCGCCGAGACGGCGCGGGAACGAGCAAAGCTGGCGCTGGCGGAGTTGAAGCGCGCCGGGGGCTTCGAGCGCAAGTCGTTGATCGTCGTCGTGCCGACCGGCACCGGCTGGATCGATCCGGCGGCGCTCGATCCGCTCGAATACCTGCTCCACGGCGACGTCGCGAGCGTCGCGGTGCAATACTCCTACCTCACTAGCTGGCTGTCGCTTCTCGTTGAGCCGGGCTACGGCGCCGATGCGGCCAACGCGCTCTTCGACGAGGTCTACGGCTATTGGACGACGCTGCCAAAGGACCGGCGCCCGAAGCTCTATCTGCATGGATTGAGCCTCGGGGCAATGAATTCGCAAGGCTCCGTCGATCTTTTCGACGTCATCAGCGATCCGTTCCAGGGTGCGCTCTGGAGCGGGCCACCCTTTCAGAGCGGGCTCTGGCGTTCGGTGACGGCGCAACGCATCCCCGGTTCGCCCGCCTGGCTGCCGCGCTACCGCGACAGTTCGATCATCCGTTTCACCAACCAGGAGAACGCGCTCGACATTACCGGTGCGCGCTGGGGAGCGATGCGGATCGTCTATCTGCAATATGCCAGCGACCCGGTGATCTTTTTCGATCCGCGTGCCTTCTACCGCGAGCCGGACTGGTTGAAGGCGCCGCGCGGGCCTGACGTTTCTCCGGCACTGAACTGGTTTCCGGTCGTTACCGGGCTGCAGCTTCTCGCCGACATGGCTTTGGCGACGACCTCGCCGATCGGCTATGGCCATGTCTACGCGCCGGAACACTATATCGACGCCTGGATGGCGGTCACCGATCCGCAAGGCGTTACGGCGGAGGACGTCGCGCGGCTGAAGGCCGAGTTCAAGGGCAGGTTCTGAACTGCATTACGGCGCCGCCAGATTGGCGAGCAACCCGTCCATGGCGGCAATGATCTTTCGGTGCTGATGGGCGTGGCGGGTGCGAAGGCTCGTCGCAGCATAGACGGCCTGCGGGATGATCGGCGCATCGGCCACCATAACCGCGACGCTGTCGTTGGAAAGCCGCTCGGCGGTGGCGCTCGTCACATAGGCAGCGCCACCAAGGGCGCGCAGGAGACCGGAGATCGCCATGTTCTGCCCTGCGGCAAGCGAGGCGGCCGAGAGGTGCGGCAGCGCCAGCCGATGGGCGCGGTCGAAGGCGGGCGAGTAGCTGGAGCGGATATAGCTCTCAGGCTTCACGCCGGCCATGTCGCGGGCCTCGGTGCTGACGAGCGCGTAATGCAGTTCGCCGATCCTTTCATAATGAAGGTCAGGCAGGTAGTGCGGCGTGTAGAGAATCGCCAGATCGAGTTCTCCGGCGGCGAGATCACGGTTCATCTGGTTGGAATAATCCGCCTCCATGTAGATCTCGGTCGCAGGCAATTCCCGGCGGATGGCCGCTACCCAGTGGCCGGCAAATGCCTCCGCGAGGTCGTGCTGGATACCGAGCCGCATTGACCGCTCCAGCGCGCCGGCGCTCGCCACCGCGCGCGTTGCCTCATGCCACTGATTTTGCAGCGCTTTTGCATAATCTAGAAAGCGCAGGCCGGAGGCGGTCGGAACCGTGCCACCCTTGTTGCGGGTGAAGAGCTTGCGGTTGAACTGCGCCTCGAGCGCCTTGACGCGATGGGACACCGTCGACTGCGTGATGTTCAGCCGCTCGGCGGTGCGGTTGAAATTCCGCGTTTCCATCAGGTCCAGAAAGGTCTCGATCAGATCCACCTGCATTTTTGCGACGCTCCTCCATTCAGTCAGGCGGAGCGTAATCGAATTCTTCGATCAATAAAGCGCCATTTGTGTGCTTGATGGCTTTCGGCTCCTCGTCGAAGATCGCGGCAAAAGAGGGATCTATCGATGTCGGATTTGCCGTCTCACGCGCGCGTCGTGATCATCGGCGGGGGAGCGGTCGGCGCTTCCTCGCTCTACCACCTTGCCAAGGCAGGCTGGACTGATTGCGTGCTTCTGGAGAAGAACGAGCTCACCGCCGGCTCGACATGGCATGCGGCCGGCAACGTGCCGACCTTTTCCTCGTCCTGGTCGATCATGAACATGCAGCGCTATTCGGCCTCGCTCTATCGCGAACTTGGCACCTTGGTCGACTATCCGATGAACTATCACGTGACGGGGTCGATCCGCCTCGGTCATTCCAAGGAGCGCCTGCAGGAGTTCAAGCGCGTCGTCGGGATGGGTCGCTATCAGGGCATGGACCTCGACATTCTGACGCCCGACGAGATACGCAGCCGCTATCCCTTCCTTGAAACCCATGAGCTGACGGGCGCGCTATACGATCCTAATGACGGCGATATCGACCCGGCGCAGCTCACCCAGGCGCTTGCCAAGGGCGCGCGCGACATGGGGGCGAGGATCATCCGCTTCTGCCCTGTCACGGGTGCGCGGCGCGAGAAGAATGAGTGGGTGATTACCACGCCGCAGGGCGAGATCCGCTGCGAGTATGTCGTCAACGCTGCGGGCTACTACGCCCGCGAGGTCGGCAAGATGTTCGGCCGCGACGTGCCGATGATGGTGATGAGCCATCAGTATATTCTTTTCGACGAAATCCCGGAGCTCGCCGCCTGGTCGAAAGAGGCGGGGCGCAAGCTGCCGCTGCTCCGCGACGTCGATTCCTCCTATTATCTCCGGCAGGAGAAATACGGCATGAATCTCGGGCCCTACGAGCGGAATTGCCGGGCCAATTGGACGACGCCGGACGATCCGATGCCGGCAGATTTTTCCTTCCAGCTCTTCCCCGACGATCTCGAAAGACTGGAATGGTATCTGAACGATGCGGTCGAACGCGTACCGATCCTCGGTACGGCGGGCCTCTCGCGCGTCATCAACGGGCCGATTCCCTATGCGCCGGACGGCAATCCATTGATCGGGCCGATACCCGGCGTGCCGAACGCCTTCGAGGCCTGCGTCTTCACTTTCGGCATCTGCCAGGCGGGTGGGGCCGGCAAGGTGCTTGCCGAATGGGTGACTGAGGGCCGGACGGAATGGGACATGTGGTCCTGCGATCCGCGCCGCTACACCGATTATACCGACCACGACTATTGCATCGCCAAGGGCATGGAGATCTACGGCCACGAATATGCGATGCATTTTCCGAAGCACTATTGGCCGGCTGGGCGAAACAAGAAGCTGTCGCCGATCCATGATCGGATTGCCGCGCTCGGCGCTCAGTTCAAGCCCTATAACGGCTGGGAGCGCGCCATGTGGTATGCGAAGCCCGGCGACGACACGTCCGAGGAGGCGACGCAGACCTGGGGGCGTGAAGGACCCTGGGCGAAGCGGATCGAGGAGGAGTGCCTCGCCGTCCGCGATGCCGCGGGCATCCTCGACCTGCCGGGTTTCTCGCGCTTCCGGCTGAAGGGCGAGGGCGCGCGCGAATGGCTCTCCGGCCTCATCACCGGCCGGGTACCGAAACCGGGGCGCATCGGCCTTGCCTACTTCGCCGACGACAAGGGCCGTATCGTCACGGAAATGTCGGTGATGGCCATCGAGGAGGATTTCTTCTTCCTGATCACCGCCGCAACCGCGCAATGGCACGATTTCGAGTGGCTGCAGAAGCATCGACCGGCCGATGCCGCCTTCACCCTCGAGGACGCCACCGCCAATTTCTCCTGCCAGATCCTGAGTGGACCAAAGTCACGCGCGATCCTCGCCGAAGTCTCGGATGCCGATCTTTCGAAGGGCTGGCTAACGCATCAGGCGGCGCAGATTGCCGGGCGCTATTGCCAGCTCGTGCGGGTTTCTTTCGCTGGCGAACTCGGCTGGGAGATCCACACCAAGATCGACGATACCGCTACGATCTTCGATGCCGTGTGGGCGGTCGGGCAGAAACACGGCCTCAAGCCCTTCGGCATGGAGGCGCTCGACAGCCTGCGCATCGAGAAGGGCTATCGCGCCTGGAAGGGTGATCTCTCGACCGACTACACGGTCCTTCAGGGTGGGCTCGAACGCTTTGTCGATTGGTCGAAGCCGAGCTTCAAGGGCAAGGCGGCGCTGGAGCGCGAGAAGCAGCAGGGCGCCACCAAACGCTTCGTCACCCTGACGGTCGAAGCCGGCGAGTGCGACGCGCCTTACATGTCGACGCTCTGGTCAGGCGGTGAGGTCGTCGGCGAGACGACCTCCGGAAACTGGGGCTATCGGGTCGGCAAGTCGATTGCGCTCGGCATGCTGCGCGCCGACCTCGCCGTGCCGGGCCAGAAAATTGAAGTCGAGATTTTTGGCGACCGCTTCAGGGCCACGGTCCAGCCGGACCAGCCGCTCTGGGATCCCTCGAACGAAAGACTGAAAGCATGACGAAGCCCATTGCCGCAAAGGCGCGCGCAGTCATTATAGGCGGCGGCGTTTCTGGCTGCTCGGTGGCGTATCACCTGTCGAAACTCGGCTGGAGCGATGTCGTGCTGCTTGAGCGCAAGCAATTGACCTGCGGCACGACCTGGCACGCGGCCGGGCTGATCGGCCAGCTGCGTGCCTCGCAGAACATGACGCGGCTCGCGAAATATTCGGCCGACCTTTACGTGAAGCTCGAGGCCGAAACCGGCATTGCGACGGGCATGCGGCAGAACGGCTCGATTACCGTCGCGCTCACCGAGGAGCGCAGGGAGGAGATCTACCGGCAGGCCTCGCTCGCCCGCGCCTTTGATGTCGATGTGCGCGAGATCACGCCAAACCAGGTAAAGGAGCTCTATCCGCATCTCAATATATCCGACGTCAAGGCGGCGGTGCACCTGCCGCTCGACGGCCAATGCGATCCCGCCAATATCGCCATGGCCCTTGCCAAGGGTGCGCGGCAGAACGGCGCGACCATCATCGAGGGCGTGAAGGTCACTTCGGTCCTGAAGAAGGACGGTCGCGTCGCCGGCGTCACCTGCGAACGGAACGGCGAGAGCTTCACGATCGAGACGGAAAACGTCGTCAACTGCGCCGGCATGTGGGGCAGGGAGTTCGCGCGCCAGTCGGGCGTCACAGTGCCGCTTCACGCCTGCGAGCATTTCTATATCGTCACGGAGGCGATACCGGGCCTGACCCGCCTGCCGGTGCTGCGCGTGCCGGACGAGTGCACCTACTACAAGGAAGATGCCGGCAAGATGCTGGTCGGCGCCTTCGAGCTCAAGGCGAAGCCCTGGGGAATGGAGGGCATCCGCGAGGATTTCTGCTTCGATCAGCTGCCGGAGGATTTCGACCATTTCGCTCCGATCCTCGAAATGGCCGTCAACCGCATGCCGATGCTGGAGACGGCGGGCATCCATACCTTCTTCAACGGACCGGAGAGCTTCACGCCCGACGACCGCTACTATCTCGGCGAGGCGCCGGAGCTCAAAGGCTATTGGGTCGCGGCCGGCTACAACTCGATCGGCATCGTTTCCTCCGGCGGCGCCGGCATGGCGCTCGCGCAATGGATGAACGACGGCGAGCCGCCTTTCGATCTCTGGGAGGTCGATATCCGCCGCGCCCAGCCGTTCCAGAAGAACCGCGCCTACCTCAAGGAACGCGTCTCCGAGACGCTCGGACTGCTCTACGCGGACCATTTCCCCTATCGCCAGATGGCGACAGCGCGTGGCGTTCGCCGCTCGCCGCTGCACGAGCACCTTAAGGCCCGCGGTGCGGTCTTCGGCGAGGTGGCCGGCTGGGAACGCGCCAACTGGTTCGCCGAGGAGGGCCAGGAGCACGAATACCGCTACTCCTGGAAGCGGCAGAACTGGTTCGAGAACCAGCGGCAAGAGCATCTCGCGGTTCGCGATGGTGTCGGCCTTTTCGACATGACCTCGTTCGGCAAGATCCGGGTCGAAGGGCGCGACGCGCTTTCGTTCCTGCAGCGTCTCTGCGCCAACGAGATGAATGTCGAACCTGGCCGTATCGTCTATACGCAGATGCTCAACGCCCGCGGTGGCATCGAAAGCGACCTGACCGTCACCCGGCTTTCGGAAACCACATTCTTGCTCGTCGTGCCGGGCGCGACCCTGCAGCGTGATCTTGCCTGGCTGCGCAAGCATCTGCGCGACGAATTCGTGGTGGTAACGGATGTGACTGCCGCCGAGAGCGTACTCTGCGTCATGGGGCCGAAAGCGCGCGAGCTGATGCACAAGGTGAGCCCCAACGATTTCTCCAACCAGGCGCATCCCTTCGGCATAGCCCGGGAGATAGAGATCGGCATGGGGCTCGCCCGCGCCCACCGCGTCACCTATGTCGGCGAGCTTGGCTGGGAGCTTTACGTTTCGACCGATCAGGCGGCCCACATTTTCGAGACGCTGGAGGAGGCGGGAAATGATGTTGGGCTCAAGCTCTGCGGTCTTCACACGCTCGACAGCTGCCGCATCGAGAAGGCGTTCCGCCACTTCGGCCACGACATCACCGATGAGGATCATGTCCTCGAAGCCGGGCTCGGCTTTGCGGTGAAGCCCGGGAAAGGCGATTTCGTTGGCCGCGAAGCGGTGCTTGCCAAGCAGAGCGAGGGCCTGTCCCGCCGCCTGGCGCAGTTCCGGCTTGCCGATCCGGAGCCGCTGCTCTTCCACAACGAGGCGATTGTCCGCGACGGGGAGATCGTCGGCACGATTACCTCGGGCAATTACGGCCACTATCTCGGCGGGGCGATCGGACTTGGTTACGTCGCCTGCGCGGGTGAGAGCGAGGCGGATGTGCTTGCATCGCGCTACGAGATCGAAGTCGCCGGAGTGCGGGTCAAGGCCGAGGCTTCGCTGAAGCCGATGTACGACCCTAAGGCGGAACGGGTGCGGGCGTAAGCATGATCCGGAAAGCGGGTCCCGGTTTTCGGATCACGCGAAAAGACAGCGCCATTGGGAGATGGAATGATGGCTGAGGAATGCGCAGTTGCGGTTTCGAGACGGTCCGGGGGACGGGCGGCGCGCGTGGCGCTTCGCTCCGCGCCGCTGGCTGAACACATTCGGCCGGTCCGGCCCGGCCTTTCCGGCGGGCAGTACAAGCCGCTGACCGATGCCGGAGTCAAGCGCATCCACGAGGCGGCACTCGATGCGCTGGAGCAGATCGGCCTTGCCAATGCGCCAAAGTCCGGGATCGAGATCATGACCGGTGCCGGCGCCATCCTCGGCGACGACGGGCGCATCCGTTTCCCGCGGGCGCTGGTGGAGGACATGCTGGCCGTCGCCGCCCGCGACATCACCCTTCATGCCCGCGATCCGAAACAGGATTTGGAACTGAGCGGCACCCGCGTCTATTACGGCACGGCCGGCGCCGCAGTGCATGTGGTCGATGTCGAAAAACGGGAATATCGCGAGTCGACCGCGAAGGACCTCTTGAACGCCGCACAGCTCGTCCACCATCTCGACAATGTCCATTTCTTCCAGCGCGCCATGGTCTGCCGGGACATTCCCGACAATTTCCTGATGGACATCAATACGCTCTATGCCTGCTGTGCCGGCACGACCAAGCATGTCGGCACCAGCTTTTCCGATCCGTCGCATGTGGAGGGTTGCTTCGATCTGATCCACATGATCGCCGGAGGGGAGGACAAGTGGCGGGCGCGGCCCTTCGTCTCGAATTCCAACTGCTTCGTCGTGCCGCCGATGAAGTTTGCGGAAGAGAGCTGCATCACCATGGAGAAGTGCATCCGCGGCGGCATGCCGATCCTGTTGCTTTCCGCCGGGCAGGCCGGGGCAACCGCGCCGGCGCCGCTCGCAACGGCGATCGTGCAGGCGGTGGCCGAATGCCTGGCGGGGGTGGTCTATGTCAACGCTCTGTCGCCCGGCCATCCGGCCGTCTTCGGAACTTGGCCCTTCGTTTCGGACCTGAGGACCGGGGCGATGTCCGGCGGCTCCGGCGAGCAGGCACTGCTGACGGCCGGTTGTGCGCAGCTGCACCAGCTCTACCGCCTGCCGGGCGGCGCCGCGGCTGGCATCGCGGATGCGAAGCTTCCCGACATGCAGGCGGGCTGGGAACAAGCGATCTCCAACGTCATGGCAGGGCTTTCCGGTCTCAACATGGTCTACGAGGCGGTCGGCATGCATGCCTCGCTCCTTGGCTTCTGCCTGGAATCGCTGGTGCTCGGCGACGACCTGCTCGGCCAGGTGCAGCGCTGCATCCGCGGCATCGACGTGACCGAAGATTCGGTTTCGCTCGAAACCATGCGCTCCGTCTGCCTCCACGGCCCCGGCCACTATCTCGGCCATCCGCAGACGCTTGGACTGATGCAAACGGAGTATATCTATCCGGCAGTGGCCGACCGCACGAGCCCGAAGGAATGGGTGGAGATCGGCCGTCCGGATCTCGTCACCCGCGCGATCGAGAGGAAGAACCGCATTCTCGCCGAGGCCGCGCCGTCCGTCATTGCGCCGGAAATCGACCGGACGATCCGCGAAAAGTTCAAGATCTATTGTTGACCAAGAGAGCTGCGTGGTCAGCCGCGCCGGTCGAAGTGCGTCCGTAGCGTCACATGCGTGTGGACGGTGGCGACACCCGGAATCGTGGCGATCTGCCGCCGGATCGTGTCGAGGTCACCGTTCGAGTCGCATTCGACGAGCAGCATCAGGTCCGTCGCGCCGGCGAGCGACCAGCAACTGACGACGTGCGGCATGCCCGAAAGATGCGGCACGACATGGTCACAATTCTTGCCGGGTTGGAAGGCGACGGCGACGAGTGCGCGCACAACCGGTGCCTTTTCCTCGGCCGCAAGCCGGATCGTATAGGCGGCGATCGTGCCCTTGGTCTCAAGTCGCCGCAGTCGTTCATGCGTCGCGCTGCGTGAAAGGCCGGCATGGCGGGCAAGCGCCACCAGGCTCTGGCGGGAATCCTTGCGCAATGCCGCAAGCAACAGGCGGTCCTTCTCGTCAAGTTCGGTCAATTCGTTGTCCTCGGCCGCGTGCGCCGGACAAATGTCCGGCGGGACGGCATCATGCCCAATGAAACCGGACGATAGGGTAGTTAGGTTCTTCGGACAACGAAGGAGCCCGCGTCATGAACAGCTTGAAACTGCCAGAAAATACCGCCCTGATCCCGATCGACATGCAGCGCGCCTTTGATGCGGCGCCCTGGCCGCCACGCTGGAATGAACGCGTCGATGAAAACGGGCTGACACTTCTGGCCGCGTGGCGCGCGGCAAGGCGGCCGATCATTCATGTGCGGCACGACAGCGTCAAGGAAGGCTCGACGTTGCATCCGGAGCAGCCGGGCAACGCCCTTCGTCCCGGCTTCGAACCCGTGGGAGAGGAACCCCTCGTCACCAAGAGCGTGAACGCTGCCTTCATCGGGACAGATCTCGATCTGAGGCTCCGACGCCTCGGAACCCATACCGTCGTGATGTTCGGCATCTCGACCGACATGTGTGTCTCGACCTCGGTGCGGGTCGCCGCCAATCTCGGCTATCGCGTGCTCCTTGTGGAAGACGCCTGCGATTGTTTCGATTTGGCGGATGGGGAGGGCGGCGTGATTGCGGCGCGGGAAATCCACCGTGCGCATATCGCAACGCTCAGAGCCGATTTTGCCGAGGTGCTGACCACAGAGGAATTGCTGACCGCGCTCAGCGCGGCGAAGGCGGCGTGATTATCGGGCCGCTGCGCCCTTCGCCTCTACGATACGGTAGCTCCATTTGGGTGCCATGGGCGCTTCGTCCTGGCGGAACGGAAAGGTGAGAAACGTCTCGAAGGGACGGGTCTCACCGCCTGGGACACGCACGAGCACGAGCGCCGTGTCGTCGCCGATCGACCTGCAGCCGCTTTCCGGGCAATCCTCGAGCGTGACGGTCAGGCGGAAATATTCCAACGCGATTTCCGAGGTGTTGCCGACGGTTCCACGGAGGCGATAGCTGCGTTCTGACTGATTGCGCTCGAAGGTGAGATTGTCGAGGACGATGTCGGAAGGGCCGAGCCCGGCTGGGCGCGGGGAGGGTGCGGGTGCAGGCGAGTCGGGAGCCGTATCGCTCAACCAGATCAGAAAGGCGGCGGCGAGCCCAACCGCAACCGCAATGGAAAGGACCGGCTCCACCCAGCTACGAAAGCGGCCGTAGCGGGCCGCGAGATACACGATCGCCAAGCCCAGGAGTAACGCAATCACCCACAGCATAAAGATCCTCCTACAGCGCCGCGCTTCCAACAGGACGCGCAAAGGTCGCTGTAGCACTTTGGATTACTGCATGATTTTCCCCTTAAATCGATACCGATCTAAGGGATCATGCAGTGGAGGAATCTTATATAGTCTCGCGCAAAGCTGGCAATTGCCGCCGCCCGCGGTTCTTCGCGGCTGAGAGTATGCGAAAATCAATGTGCTAGGGCTCTCCTCCACCTTTCGGCGAAGCTCATTTTTTTAGGCTGATCCAGTAGGCCCCCTCGAAGGGAACGGCGGCGAAGCGTTGATTGATCTCGGCTAAGGTCCTGGTCGGATCGACATCCGGAAAGAGGTCCGGCCTCAGCCAGGCAGCGAAGGCATCCGCGGCGACGATGTTCAGCGGAATAGCATTGAAGAAATTCCAAAGGCCGTGGACGCGGCCGTTGCGGACCGCTGCGATACTCGCCATCATCGGCGTGTCAACCGCCTTTGCCAATGTCTGCTCGGCCTCATCGGCACTGACTCCCGGGCCGATCGAAAGACCGCTATATTTGCCGCCCGGCGACGAGGTGGCGATATAGACATCGGGGTCCTCGGCCATGACCGCTTCCGCGTTCATCATGCCGCCCGGCCCTGGCAGCTTGCCTTCGGCGATGTTGTGGCTGCCCGTCAGGCTGATGAATTCACCGAGACCGCCGATGCCATAGGCCCAGCAGCGGCGATCCGCACCGGGAAAGGCTTCCATCAGAACGGTGGGTCCAGGCCCCGGATGCTTGGCAACCCGGTCGCGGATGCGGGCAAGGCGCTCCTCGTAGAAGCGGGCGAATTCCTCGGCCTTTTCCTCCCGTTCGAAAATCTTGCCGAGCAGACGCATGGTGCCGGGCGTGCGCTTCAGGACGTCGTCGTTGAAGTTCACGACGACCACCGGAACGCCGGTCCCCGAGAGATAGTCGATGGCGCGCTGGCCGGCCTCCGTATCCGCCTGCCAATTGGCGAGGAGCGCCAGATCGGCTTTGAGCGTCAGGATTGTCTCGAAGGAAAGGCCGGGACCGCTCCCGTCGTTGATCAGCGGCACCTCGGCAAGTCTCGGGAATTTGCGTCGGAAGCTTTCATAGATTTCCGGATTGTCACCCTTCATGTCACCGGACCAACCGGCCAGTAGGCTCACCGGATCGGGGTGGATCAGCGACAGCGCGATGAGATTGAAGCCGGTGCCGAGTAGAACCGCCTGGGGGCGCGAAGCTATCGTGACCTCGCGTCCTGCCGCATCGGTAACCGTCATCGGCCATTGCGCTTCGGCCCGGGCAGCAAAGGTGAAAAGGGCGATCAACAGCAATGCGACGGTTCGAACGTGGGCCGAGGGGATCTGGGACAAGAGGGGCAAGCTATTGATTCCTTTGGCTCGGAAGGGCGCAGAGGCTGCCGCAGCTCGGGATGCCGGGAAGGAGATATCGCAGGCAGCAGATCTTGCGCCGGCAGACGCGCGCCCCGTCCTCTTCCTCGTGACGCAGGCAGTCGAAGAAGGGGTTTGGCGTGCCGTTAGGCATCAGGCGCAGGCGGGTCATCGCATCGGCCTGATCGCTCAAGGGTTCGGTTCCGGCGCAACGCAGCGCGTAGTCGATGTAGACGGCGGCGTTGTTCCAGGCGAGCTTCGGCGAAATGCCGCCCACCGCCTTGAGATGGCCAATGACTCTGACGAGGTGCTCGTCCATCAGGGGTTGGAGGGCGGAGAAAATTTCCCGCCCGCCCTCATCGCTCCAAACGCCAGGTGCCGGGACTCCGAGGGCACGAGGCAATCCGTCGGCCGAAAGCGCCACCGTCATCTCGTCGAAAGTAACGGGCAGCATTTGGCGCTCCAGCGCCCAGGCGACGACATAGGGAATCGTAAGGCTCGAGAAATAAAAGAGCGACCACATGGAAGCGACGGCCCGCCGATCGCTGTCGTCGAATGTTGCCGCATAGGTCGAAAGCGCCCGGTCGAAGGCGCCGGACGCGAAGAATTCGGTCAGCGGGATGCCATCGGCAAGATCGGACGACAGCAACATCTTTTCGTTGCACCAGGCATGCGGACCGGCAAAGGCCGCCGACAGGCCTCTCAGGCCCTTGACGTCCGTTATGCTGTTGGGGCTGCCCGTCGCCACGACGTCACCAATCGTAACGCAGCGAGCCGATGACCATGCGGCCCTGGTCGCGATAGCAACAGCCGGGTGGGCAGGTAACGTCGCGCCGGTCGAAGAAGAGGCGGGTGGCTTGGCTGGGCATGCGATGCAACTTTATTGACAGTAAGCGAAAATCAATAAGATGACTTGATTACTCATGATTTTTGCGCCCGCAAGTGACTTTTATGACTATCGGAGTCATGTTTTGACATTTGTGGGAAATGCGCAACAGCGTCTGCGCATGACATGCCCGGGATGCTTGGCTGGGATACTGCGGGATCGACACAGTGGCCGGAGTGCGTTTTGCCGAAGCTGCGCAAAATTTGCCCTCCGGCCGATGTCTGGATCAGCCGAAGGGTTTGATTGTTCCGGGAAATTCACAATCTGCGACCGACGGCTTCAATGAGCAGAGGGTCGGCCCGAAGACTTCGTCGCGGCGTCTACATCAACCCAAGTTGCTTGTAGAACCCCAGTGCGTCGTAATAGTCGCTCTGAGAGGCGATCTTGCCGTCCTTGACGGTGAAAACCGAAGCCCCGGTAATCTTGAACTTCTTGCCGGTAGCGGCGGTGCCATCGCTCCAGGCGCCCGTGTTGGTCCCCGAAAACTCCCATTCGAAGGACACCTTGTCGCCAGCAGCGATCGGGTCACCCTTCATCGTCCAGACGGCGTCAGGAACGGCATTCAGAAAATTGTCGATGACACCGGTCTTGGCGGCATCCCTGCCAGTCACGGGCTTGCCGACCGATGCATCGTAATAGGTGACATCGTCGGCGAAATACGAGGCGGCCTTGCTCGAGTCATGGGCATTCCATGCGGCGAGATAGGCCGCAACGACCGCCGGGGCATCTTCCGCGGCAAGGACGGTGGGCGCAAATAGAAGGGCCAAACCCAAAGCGCCGGTGGCAGCAAGCAGTTGGCGGCGGTACATAGCAATATCCTCCCCATTACCTCAGCCATGGTTGATCATGATGTGCCGAACGGCGGTGTAGTCCTCCAGCGCATAGGCCGACATATCCTTGCCGTAGCCCGACTGCTTGACGCCGCCATGCGGCATTTCGTTGGTCAGCATGAAATGCGTGTTGATCCACGTGCAGCCATATTGCAGCCGTGAGGCGGCCTTCATCGCCCTGCTGATATCCTTCGTCCAGACGGAGGAGGCGAGGCCATAGTCGCTGTCATTCGCCCAGGCAACGACGTCGTCCTTGCCGGTGAAGCGAGTGACGGAAACGACCGGCCCGAAGACCTCGCGGCGGACGATTTCGTCCTCCTGCGTCGCGCCGGCAACGACCGTCGGCTGGAAGAAGAACCCCTCAGCGCTGCCTGTGTCGCCGCCGGTAGTGATCTCGATATGTTTCTGGTCCGCTGCCCGCTCGACGAAGCTAGCGACGCGATCGCGCTGGCGTTTGGAGATCAGCGGCCCGATCTCGTTCTCGGTATCGTCGGCAAGGTTGTAGCGGATCGTCGAAACGGCGGATGTCAGGTCGGCGACGAGCTTTTCGTAGATGCCGGCTTGCGCATAGATGCGGCAAGCAGCGGTGCAGTCCTGACCGGCATTGTAATAGCCGAAGGTGCGGATGCCGTTGACGACGGCCTCGAGATCGGCGTCGTCATAGACGATGACCGGCGCCTTGCCACCGAGCTCGAGATGGGTGCGCTTGACCGTCTTGGCGGCGGCAGCGAGCACCTTCTTGCCGGTGGCGATATCCCCCGTGATCGAGACCATTGACACCTTGGGATGGTTGATCAGCGCATTGCCGACCGTTTCCCCACGGCCGGTGATGACGTTGACGACCCCTTCGGGGAGAATGTCGGCCAGCAGCCGCGCGAGCTTCAAGGCCGTGAGCGGCGTCTGCTCCGATGGTTTGAAGACCACGGTGTTGCCGCCGGCGATCGCCGGCGCTAGTTTCCAGGCCATCATCATCAAGGGATAGTTCCAGGGGGCGATCGAGCCGACGATGCCGATCGGGTCGCGGCGGATCATCGAGGTGTGGCCCGGCAGATATTCGCCCGCCGTCGGCCCGTGCAGGTTGCGCACCGCGCCGGCAAAGAAACGCCAGCAATCGATGATCGCCGGCAGTTCGTCATTCTTCACCGCATTGATCGGCTTGCCGCAGTTCAGGGCTTCCAGCGCGGCGAAGTCGTCGGCGTTCTTCTCGATGGCGTCGGCGATCTTCAGGAGATGGCTCGAGCGCTCGGCGGGCGTCGTCTGCGACCAGGTAACGAAGGCGCGCTCTGCCGCATCGACGGCGGCGTCGATCTGCGCATGGGAGGCTTCGGCGAGGTCGATGATCCTGGCGCCCGTCCGCGGGTTGAGGATGTGCTCCTCGGCCTCGGTTCCGGCTTCGAAACGCGATCCGATCAGGAGTTGGGTGTCCATGTCTGTTCTCCCTTCATGTTCGATGTCATTTGCCGGCTCCAGCGATCTGGTCGCCGTCGCGGGTCAGGTAATAGGCGCCGAGGATCGGCAGGAAGGTGACGACGACCACGATCATCGCGACGACGTTGGTCACCGGCCGCTGGCGCGGGCGGATCAGTTCTTCGAGCATCCAGATCGGCAGGGTCGACTGTTGTCCGGCAGTAAAGGTCGTGACGATCACCTCGTCGAAGGAGAGCGCGAAGGCGAGCATGCCGCCGGCAAGCAGCGCCGTGCCGATATTCGGCAGGATGATGTAGCGGAAGGTCTGGAAGCCGTCGGCGCCAAGATCCATAGACGCCTCGATCAGCGAGCCGGAAATCCGCCGGAATCGGGCGACCGCATTGTTGTAGACGACGACGATGCAGAAGGTCGCGTGGCCAAGCACGATCGTCCAGAAGGAAAACGGGATGTCCGCCATCGAGAAGGCCGAGCGCAGCGCAATGCCGGTGATGATACCGGGCAGCGCGATCGGCAGGATGACGAGCAGCGAGATCGTCTCGCGGCCGAAGAAGCGGGTCTGGCTGACGGCGGCGGCGCAGAGCGTGCCGAGGACGAGCGCGGCCGCCGTCGCGATCGAGGCGACCTTGACCGAGAGGGTGAGCGCCGCCCAGACATCAGGCCGGTTCCAGGCGACCGCAAACCATTGCCCCGTCAGCCCCGGCGGCGGGAACTGGTAGCTCTTCTCCTCGGTCGTGAAGGCATAGAGGAAGATGAGCAGGATCGGCAGATGCATGAAGGCAAGGCCGGCGGCGGCGGCGACCTTCAGGCCCAGCGGGGCGCTGTTCGCTTTCTCAGAGCGCATCGAAGGCCCCCATGCGTTTGGCCATCCAGAGATAGGCACCCATGATGACGATCGGCACGACCGTGAAGGCGGCGGCGAGCGGAATGTTGCCGGCGGTGCCCTGCTGGGCATAGACGGCCTGGCCGATGAAGAGCCGCGACGAGCCGATGATCTGCGGAATGATGTAGTCACCGAGCGTCAGCGAAAAGGTGAAGATCGAACCGGCGACGATGCCGGGCAGCGCCAGCGGGAAGAGGACGTAGCGGAAGGTCTGGGCCGGCGTGCCGCCGAGGTCCGACGAGGCCTCGATCAGGTTCGTCGGTACGCGCTCCAGCGCCGCCTGGATCGGCAGGATCATGAAGGGCATCCAGACATAGACGAAGACGATGAAGGTACCAGTGTAGCTGACCGACAGCGAATTGCCGCCGACGACGGGAAGTGCCAGCCACGCATCGAGCAGCCAGAGCAGGTTCAGCTTCTCGAAGAACCAGGTGAGGATGCCTTCCTTGGCGAGGATCAGCTTCCAGGCATAGATCTTCACCAGATAGCTCGACCAGAGCGGCAGCATGACGCCGAGATAGAACAGCGCCTTCCATTTTCCACGCGCGTAGCGGGCGGCGTAGTAAGCGATGGGAAAGGCGATGAGCGCAGAGGCGAGCGTCACTGTCGCCGCCATCAACACCGTGCGCAGGATGATGTCGAGATTGGTCTCGCTGAGGAGCTGCCCATAGGTGGCCAGCGTGAACTCGTAGTTGATGAGGCCGGAAAAGTCGTCAATCGAGAAGAAGCTCTGCAACAGCAATGCGAAGAGCGAACCGAGATAGACGATCCCAAGCCAGACGAGCGGCGGCCCCAGCAGGACCGCCAGAAGCATATGCGGATGCCTCCACAAGAAGTCCGAGAGACGGCCGACCGTGCCGCGGCGTTCCGGGAGGACGGAGCTTTCGGCGACGATGGTCATGCGTCCTCCATCGGGTGAAGGTCGCGGGCCGCGAAACTGATGGTGACCGGGCTGCCGATGGAGGGGATCCCGTGCGCGGCCGGGCTGGCGACGGCGATGCGCGCGCCGTCGACATCGACGACGATGCGGTTTGTGGCGCCGAGGAAACTCTGCGCGACGACGGTGCCGGAAAGGCTCAGCGCGCCGTTGTGCGGCGCGGCGATCGCGATCGCTTCCGGCCTGAGGCTGGCGAAGGCCGCCCTGAGGCCCAGTTTCTGGCAGAGCCTTGCCGAGAGCACGTTGGACGAGCCGACGAAGTCGGCGACGAAGCGGGTCTTCGGCTGGTTATAGACCTCTTCCGGGCTGCCGAGCTGCTGGATCCGGCCTTCGTTGAAGACGGCGATGCGATCGGCCATCGACAGCGCCTCGCCCTGGTCGTGGGTGACGAAGACGAAGGTAATGCCGAGCGACTTCTGCAGGCTCTTCAATTCCTCCTGCATCTGTTCGCGCAGCTTGAGGTCGAGCGCGCCGAGCGGCTCGTCGAGAAGCAGCACCTTCGGCTTGTTGACGAGTGCACGCGCAAGCGCCACGCGCTGGCGCTGGCCGCCGGAAAGCTGGCCCGGCCGGCGGGTGCCGTAGCCCGGCAGCTTGACCATGGCAAGCGCATCCTCGGCCGACTTGCGCCTTTCCTCGCGGCCGGCGCCCTTCACCATCAGGCCATAGGCGACATTGTCGAGAATGGAGAGATGCGGGAAGAGGGCGTAGTCCTGAAACACGGTGTTGACGCTGCGGCGATAGGGTGGCACGCCCTCGGCGGTCTCGCCGAAGATTTCGATATGGCCCCCGGTCGGCTGCTCGAAGCCGGCCATCAGCCTCAGGCAGGTCGTCTTGCCGGAACCCGAGGGCCCAAGCATCGCGAAGAACTCGCCCTCGGCGATCTGCAGGTTGACGCGATCGACGGCGCGCACCGCACCGAAATGGCGGGAGACATTGTCGAAGAGGACGGCGGTGGTCATGGAAATGCTCCAGGATTTTGGCCCTTCATCCCGCTGCCGCGACCTTCTCCCCGCGAGCGGGGAAAAGGGGACTCGCGGTCAGCGCCTCGCCTAAAGTTCACGCGGCGGCTTTGCCGGAGGCGTTCCCTCTCCCCGCAAGCGGGGAGAGGGTTAGGGTGAGGGGCAAATGCTTGCGATGCGGAAGCGGCGACTTACCGACCGCCGATCACGCCGATATAGTCGGAAACCCAGCGGTGATAGGGCACGCATTCTCCCTGGCTTGCGCATTTCGCCACCGGCGTCTTCCAGAACTTGACCTTCTCGAAGTCGTTGTAGCCATTGGCCTCGCAACCTTCATCGGTCAGAAGCTCATTGCCATTGCAGGCCGCACCGACGGACGGGTTCGCCCCGAACCATGCGGAAACGTCGCCCTGGACCTTCGGCGAGAGCGAATGCTCCATCCACATGTAAGCGCAGTTCGGGTGCTGGCTGTCGGCGTGCAGCATCGTCGTGTCAGCCCAGCCCGTCACCCCTTCCTCCGGGATCACCGATTCGATCGGCTGCTTCTCTGCCAGCATCAGGTTGACCTGGAACGGCCAGGAGCCGGAGGCGACGACGCCTTCGTTCTTGAAGTCGTCGATCTGGATCATCGCGTCATGCCAGTAGCGGCCGACAAGGGTACGCTGGGTGCGAAGCAGATCGAGCGCGGCCTTGTACTGATCTTCGTTGAGTTCGTAGGGGTCCTTGATGCCGAGGTCGGGCTTATGCGCCATCAGGTAGTTGGCGGCGTCGGCGACGTGGATCGCGCCGTCATAGGCCTGGATGCGGCCCTTGTTGGACTTGCCGTCGGGCAGCGTCATCTCCTCGAAGACGACCTTCCAGCTCTTCGGCGGCTGATCTTTGAAGGCTTCCGTGTTGTACATCAGTACGTTCGGACCCCAGACGTAGGGCGCGCCATAGTGGACGCCATTGACCGTGTGCCACGGCGCGTTCTGCATACGCTCGTCGATCGTCTTCCAGCTCGGAATGAGGGCGGTGTTGATCGGCTGGACGCGCTTTCCGGCGACCAGGCGGAGCGAGGCATCACCCGAGGCGGTGACGAGGTCGAAGCCGCCCTCGTTCATCAGCGCCACCATCTCATCCGAGGTGGCGGCCGTCTTGACGCTCACCTTGCAGCCCGTCTGCTTCTCGAAATCGGTAACCCAGTCATAGTTCTTGTCGGTCTCGCCGCGCTCGATATAGCCGGCCCAGGCGACGATCGAGAGTTCGCCTTCGCCCTTGCCCAGCTCCTTCAGCGGCTCCTGCGCGAGGGCAGGGGCGATGAGGCCCAGCGAAAGGGTGAGCGCCGTGCAGGATTTCAAGATCTGCTTCATATGAAGTCTCCCCAGTTTTGTGCCGCGTTTGCGGACTTGTTCCCTGAGATGAAGCGTGCCTCTATTTTTCAGCATTCGCAAATTCATTAATCAGAATGTCGCTATCGGATTTTCCGATAGCGACACGCAGCGGGGTCGGGGTGGACTCAGCGTGGACGCGCGCTGCGCAAGGCCTCGGCTATGCCGACGAAATCGCGCGCCGATTGTGGCAGGCTCGAACCTTTGCGCCATACCATACCGACCTGAACGACCGGCAAAGCGCCGGAAACGTCGCGGCTCTCGATCCGATCGCCTTCGAGCGACCAGGGTCGATAGACGAGGTCGGGCAAGAGGGCGATGCCGGCGCCGGTCGCGACCAGGCTCCTGACCGCCTCGACCGAGCGGGTGCGGAAGGCGACATGCGGGCGGGCGCCGAGCGCCGAGAGCAGCTTTCCGGTGTTTTCCTCGATTTCGTCGACCGTCAGCATGATCAGAGGTTCCTTGGCGATATCCTCGACCGAGATGATGTCGGCGCTGACGAGCGGGTGGCCGATCGGCAACCAGAGCCGGTAGGGCGAGGTTTCGAGAATTTCCGCCTGCAGCGCCATCCGGTCGCGCAGGTTGGAGATCACCATCACGGCGACATCGAGCTCGCCGCCGATCAGCAGGTGCTCGAGATAGGAGCCGTTGTCCTCGATGGCGCTCACCTCGACACCGGGACAGGCGCGGCGATAGCGGGCGAGCAGGTCCGAGAGCACGTAGCCGGCGACGAGCGAGGTGACTCCGAGATTGAGCTTGCCGCCGCGTTCCTCGCGGCTGTCGGAGAAACTGCGCCGTGCATCCGAAACGTCGGCGAGGATCTTCGTCGCGTGGCGGAGGAACTGGTGGCCGTTATGGGTGATGGAAAGGCCCCGCGGATGGCGGTCGAAGAGTTCCACGCCGAGATCGGTCTCCAGCTCCTTGATCGCTTCGGTGATCGAGGATTGCGAGATCGACAGGTTTTGCGCCGCGCGGGTGACCGAGCCCTGCTCGGCGACGGCGACGAAATATTGCAATTGCCGGAGTGTGAATGCCATGAGCGAATTAACACCGGGCCACAAGCGGATGGCAAGTCAGGCGGCGCGCCACGCCATGGTTTGGCGCATTTGGTCATGCGTGACGACGGGACGGTGCTAAGGTACCCAAGGGAGCGAAGGATGGATTCGAGACGAACAAGACCGATGCCGACGGAACCCGGCATTCTCGCCTTTCACGCGCGTTGTGAGGCGTTTAACCCGGCCGACGCCGTGAATGCTTCCATCGAGCAGCAGCGGCAATGGTACGATGCGCTTTGTGCCGAGTTCGACGCCCCGTCTCCGGCGGGGCTGACGCGGCGCGACGCGGTCGTGGCCGGACGAATCCCAATCCGGCACTATCGGCCGGCGGAAGTCGCGACCGAGGTGCGGATTTTCTATATCCACGGCGGCGGCTTCGTCGTCGGCTCGCTCGAAAGTCATGATGCGATCTGCGCCGAGCTTGCGCATGGCGCGCGCGCCGAGCTGGTCTCGGTCGACTATCGGCTGGCGCCGGAGCATGTCTGGCCGGCCGCCTTCGAAGATTGCTATGCGGTGCTCGAAGCGCTTTTCGCCGACGGACGCCCGCTTGTCGTTGCGGGCGACAGTGCCGGCGGCAATCTGGTTGCGGGCATCGTACTCAAGGCGAAGACCGGGGGGCTTTCCGGTATTGTCGGGCAGGTGCTGATCTATCCGGGCCTCGGGGGCGATCTCGTCAGCGGTTCCTATATCGAGATGGCGGAAGCGCCGGGACTTTCGACAAAGGACGTCGCCTATTACCGCGAGGTGCTGAAGGCGCCGGCCGACAGCGTCTTCGCCCATCCGCTGAAGGCGGACGATCTGGCCGGCCTGCCGCCGGCCTTTATTACGGGGGCGCATTTCGATCCTTTGCGGGATGACGCGCGAGCCTATGCGGCGCGGCTCGTCGAGGCAGGCGTGGACGTCACCTATCGCGAAGAGCCGCAAATGGTCCATGCCTGGCTCCGGGCGCGGCACATGAGTCCCGGCGCCCGCGAAGGGTTTGACCATCTCGTCCATGGCATGGCGCGGCTGATCGGAACAGCTTGAGGCAACCATGAGCGGAGAGACCGATCTTAAGCGCCTGCTCAGTGAGATGAGCCCGATTTTACGTGAAGGCGAATATGTCTACTGCACGGTCGAGGGCGATGCCGCGTTGTGGCTTGCCCTTGAACCGATCGGTACCTTCCGCGAAGCGGAGGGGCTAACGCTTATCCTCGACCGATCTCAGGCGGACGCGGCCGAGCTTTCCTATTGCCCGGTGCTGCGGCTGATCACGCTCAGCGTTCATTCCGCGCTCGAGGCGGTGGGTCTCACGGCCGCTATTTCGACCGCGCTGACTCGGGCTGGTATCAGTGCCAATGTCGTCGCCGCATATTATCACGACCACATCTTTGTGCCGGCGGCAGATGCGGAGCGGGCTCTCGCGGTGTTGCGGGCCCTGAGCCATGGCAATAGCTGACTGGAGGCTTTCATCAGATGGCGCAGCGATCCGTCTGATCGCTCAACTCACATGAAATCCCGCCTGATGCGTTTCTCGAAGGCCTTCTCGAAGATCTTCTCCCCGCCCTCGAAAGCCTCGACCTTTGCGGAGGTGATCCACTCGGTTTCCGTGCAGCCAAGCCGGGAGGTCGAGACGGTCTTGAGAGATTGTTCGCCGCGCTTCGCGACGCAGATCCACGTCGAGAGGCCCGTCATCGAATGTGCATCGTCGGGCGCAATCGACCAGGTTTCGTCGCGGATATCCTGCGTCGCGTTGCCAGTGTCGGGATGTTCGACGAGGCCGGTGTCCTCGAAAATCTGATAGTGCGTCACACCCTTTGTCATGTCCCGCTCGACGCTGCGGCGCGTTCTCGCCGGCGAATGCTCGATATAGGTGGGCAGCGGGTTCGGATTTGTTGGCTGCGGCACGACGATCTCGTGGTGGTCGCCGAGAAGCGGCAGCGATAGCGAGAGGCTTGCGGTATCGATCGTCAGCCCCGGATCGGTTGGTGGCGGCAGGATCATCGGCCAGTAGGACGTCGAGAGCGACAGCCGGATGCGGTGACCGGCGCGGAAGCGATAGCCGCAGGCGTCGAGCACAAGCGTGACACGCGTCTTATGGTTCTTCTGCATCGGCAGCGGCTTCGCATTGCCGTTGCGATGGGCGAGGTTGAGGACGCCGAAGGCAACGCGAGTCGCCGTGCCGCCCGGATGGATATCGACGAGACGCGCGACCAGATTGGCAGTGTCGGCGCTGCAGGAGACCTCCAAGGTGAGCATCGGCTGCCCGAGATAGTCCTCCGCTTCGAGCAGGGGATGGCTGTCGAAGGTGAGTGACCCCGCATCGTCGACACGCTGGTCGCCGGCCATTTCAGCATCCGGTTTCAGCGTGAAATACTCGCCGGCGGCGGTGCCGGTGTCGAGCGGCGAGCGGATATATATGTCGCCGATCCCTTTCTTGGCCGAAGGGCCGGTTGTCAGGCTGCCATCACTCGAAACCGCGAATGTGCGCGCCTCGGGTGCGCTCCAGGTGTCCTTGGCGATCCAGCGGCCAGGGTCTTCGTTGCGCCGCAATGCCGGCTTCGGCCCGTCGAGAATATAGGCGCGCATCTGCGGTAGCTGTTCGGCATCGTTCTTTTCGTTGCGCAGCCACCGGTTCCACCAGCGGATCGCCTCGTTGTGGAAATCCGTCCGCGGCTTCGGCCAGGCAAAATGCGGGTATTTGTGAACCCAGGGTCCGATCAGCGCCTTAGCCTTGCCGCCGAGCCCCTCGATAGCCTTGATCGGCGTGTTGCGGTAACCGTCGGCCCAGCCGGCAATGACCAGCGCGGGAATCGGGAAGCTCTCGAAATCCTCTGAGATCGACCCGTGGCGCCAGAAGTCGTCGCGGCGCTGATGCTCGAGCCATTCCTCCAGGAAGAAGGGCTCATTCTCCAGTCGCTCCAGCCACATTTCTTTCCAGCGCTCGCCAACGAGTTCCGGGTCAGGCGAACGCGACTGGTAGGCGAGCATCGTCGCCGCCCAGGAAAGCTGAGCCGAGAGATGGCAGCCATTCTTGTAGTGGATGTCGTCATTGTAGCGGTCGACGGTTGAGGCGATCGAGATGACGGCCTTGAGCGCCGGCGGCTTCAGAGCGGCCACCTGGAGGCAGTTGAAGCCGCCCCAGGAAATCCCCATCATCCCGACCTTGCCGTTGGACCAGGGTTGTGCGGCGATCCATTCGATGATCTCGCAGCCGTCGGAAAGTTCGCGCGGCGTATATTCGCCATCGATCACGCCTTCGGATTCGCCAGAGCCGCGGATATCGACGCGAACCCCGGCGATGCCGGCCGCCGCGAAGACCGGGTAGGTGGACTCATCGCGGGCGCAGGTTCCGTCGCGCTTGCGATAGGGCAGATATTCGAGCACCGCCGGGACCGGGTTCTGCTCCGTGCCCTCCGGCATCCAGATGCGCGCCGCCAGCTGGGTACCATCTTTCAGGGTGATCCATTCGTTCTCGATGACGGTGAAGTTCCGATTCATCGTGTCTATCCTGGGTTCCATTTTCGTGTGTCGACTTCAGCAAGCGTGGAATGCGGGACGGAAAACGGGCGTCTGTCTTTCGTCCCGCTTCCGGGTCAATTCCCCGCACTTTCCATGCGCCTGGTCTTCAACACCCTTTCGAGCCAGCCGATTTCCATCTCCGGAACCGATTTCAAGAGCAGGTCGGTGTAATCGTCGAAAGGAGGCGAGAGCACCTTCGACTTCGGACCGAACCGCACCAGCCGACCGCGATGCATCACGGCGACGCTGTCGGCGATCGCCCGGACGATAGCGATGTCGTGGGTGATAAATACATAAGAAACAGCGGTTTCCTCCTGAAGCTTCGTAAGCAGATTCAGGATGCCTTCTGCCACGAGCGGGTCGAGCGCCGACGTCGGCTCGTCGCAGAGGATGAGTTCCGGCTTGGCGGCGAGCGCCCGGGCGATCGCGACGCGCTGCTTCTGGCCGCCGGAGAGTTCGGCCGGATAGCGATCGAGGAAGCGCGATCCCATCTCGATCTGATCAAGCAGTTCCTTGACGCGTTCGCTCTTCCTGGCGCCGTGCATGCCGAAGTAGAAGGAGAGCGGCCGGCCGATGATGTCCCGCACCGTCTGGCGTGGGTTCATTGCCGTGTCCGCCATCTGGTAGATCATCTGGATGCGGCGCAGTTCCTCGTTCGTCCGGCCCTTCAATGCCTTCGGCAGTTCCTTGCCGTCGAAGATGATCCGGCCTTCGCTGGGTGGCAGAAGGCCGGTGATGACGCGGGCGAGGGTGGACTTGCCTGAACCGGACTCGCCGACGATCGCCAACGTCTGTCCCTTCGGCAGATGCATCGAAACGTCGTGCAGCACCTTGAAGCCGTTCGAATAGCCGGCATGGACACACTCGATCTTGAGGAGCGTGCCGGACTGGTCGGGGGCTTCGTCGCGCTTCGCCTGCCGGACGCTGACGAGCGCACGGGTATAGTCTTCCCTGGGCGCCTCGATCACCTGCTTGGTCGTGCCGTATTCGACGGTCTTACCGTGGCGGAGCACCATGATGTCGTCGGAGATCTGGGCGACCACCGCGAGATCGTGGGTGATGTAGAGCGCCGCCGTATGCGTCTCTTCGATCGCGTGTTTGATCGCCGCGAGCACGTCGATCTGCGTCGTAACGTCGAGCGCGGTCGTCGGCTCGTCGAAGACGATAAGTTCCGGGTTGGGGCAGAGTGCCATGGCAGTCATGGCGCGCTGCAGTTGGCCGCCGGAAACCTGGTGCGGATAGCGCTCACCGAAGGTTTCGGGTTTGGGAAGGCCGAGCACCCGGAAGAGATAGAGCGCGCGCTTCTTCGCTTCCTCTCTCGTCATGATGCCGTGGCGCAGGGATGCCTCGATCACCTGGTCGCCTAGCTTGTGAGCGGGGTTGAAGGCCGCCGCGGCGGATTGCGCGACATAGCAGACATGCGCACCGCGGACCGAGTTGATGCCGCTGCGGTCGAGCTTCAGGATGTCACGGCCGTTGAGCAGCACTTCGCCGCCGGTGATCCGCACGCCGCCGCGGCCATAGGCGAGCGCCGAGAGGCCGATCGTCGACTTGCCGGCACCGGATTCGCCGATGAGGCCGAGCACCTTGCCCTTTTCGAGATCGAAGGAGACGCCTTCGACCAGCGTCACAACTTTCGGAGGCTCGCCGGGCGGGTAACTCGTCGCCTCGATCTTCAGGTTCTTGACGGAAAGCAGTTCAGGCATCTCCGCGCCCTCCTTTCAGGCTTGAGGTGCGCTTCATCAGCCAGTCGACGACGAGGTTGACGCTGATGGCGAGAGTGGCGATCGCAGCGCCGGGAACCAGTGCCGCCGAGATGCCGAAGATGATGCCGTCCTTGTTGTCCTTGACCATGCCGCCCCAGTCGGCGGCCGGCGGCTGGATGCCAAGGCCGAGGAAGGAGAGGGTCGAGAGGAACAGGATCGAGAAGGCGAAGCGCAGGCCGAATTCGGCCAAGAGCGGCGACAGCGTGTTCGGTAGAATCTCCCGGAAGATGATCCACAGGCTGCCTTCGCCGCGAAGCCTTGCGGCCTCGACAAACTCCATCACCGCGACGTCGAGCGCGACGGCGCGGCCGATGCGGAAGACGCGGGTGGAATCGAGCACGGCCATCACGAGGATCAGGATCCAGAGATGCTGCGGCAGGACGGCGAGCACGACGAGTGCGAAGATCAGAGTCGGGACCGCCATCATCAGATCGTTGAAGCGTGAGAAGAGCTGGTCGACGAAGCCGCCGGTGACGGCCGCCGTGAAGCTTAGGATCATGCCGAGCGCGAAGGAGAGCACGGTCGCCGTCAGCGCCACGAAGATAGTAGTGCGGGCGCCATAGATCAGGCGCGAGAGCAGATCGCGCCCGAGATTGTCGGTGCCGAGCAGGAAATCGCCGCCGGCCGGCATCCAGATCTCGCCGACGACGTCCCGCTCGCCAAAGGGGGCGATGAAGGGAGCGAAGATTGCGCAGAGAAGGGCGAGAGCAATGCCAATGATGCCGATCCAGGCGCTGATGGGGATAGATCGCAGGTTCATCGCGGGTGCCTCAGTCTCGGGTTGGCGAGAATGGCGAGAATGTCGGCCGCCATGTTGAGGAAGATGTAGAAGGCTGCGAATATGAGCCCGCAGGCCTGCACGACGGGCATGTCGCGCACCGTCACCGCATCCACCATGTACTGCCCCATGCCGGGATAGACGAATACCACCTCGACGACGACCACGCCGACGACCAGATAGGCGAGGTTCAGCGCGATGACGTTGATGACCGGCGCCACGGCGTTGGGGGCGGCATGGCGCGCGATGATGCGGAAGGTCCCGAGACCCTTGAGTTCGGCGGTCTCCACATAGGCCGATGACATGACATTGAGGATCGCCGCCCGCGTCATGCGCATCATGTGAGCAAGTACGACGAGCACGAGGGTTGCGACCGGGAGGGCGATCGCCGAAAGCCGCTCGGTGAAGGTCATGCTGTCATAGACGGTCGCCGGGAAGGTGGCGACGCCATATTGGACGGCGAAGAGCATGATCAGCAGATAGCCGATGAAGAACTCCGGCAGCGAGATCGCCGCCAGCGAGATCACGTTGATGATCTTGTCCGGTAGCCGATTGCGGAACTGCACCGCGAGCATACCGAGCCCGACGGCGAGCGGCACGGAAATGAGAGCCGCAAAGAAGGCGAGGAAGAGCGAATTGCCGAGCCTTTTGCCGATCTGCTCGCTGACCGAGTTCTTGCTCGCCCAGGACGTGCCGAAGTCGCCCTTCACGGCACCGCCGAGCCAGCTGAGATAACGCTCGCTCCAGGGCCGGTCGAGGCCGAGATCCTTGCGGATATTCTCGACCGCCTGCGGTGTCGCCGACTGGCCGAGATAGGTGGTGGCGAAATCGCCGGGGAGCGCCTCGATGCCACCGAAGATCATCAGCGACACGGCGAAAAGCAGGCCGACGCTGAGGCCGAGGCGCTGGAGGATCAGCGCCGCGAGAGGACGGCGAAAGACGAAACGCCGCCAGAACGTGCCGCCGACATCGCCCGTGGCGGCGGCGGGGTTGGGCTTTGCTGGCACTCCGGAAGGATCGGCGGAGCGCGGGAGTGTTTCACCCGCGGCCCCATCGGTCAGAACCGGACCAGTGATCGGTCCGCTTTCCATCGTCAGGCGTCCAACCACACCCGGGTTGCGACATAGCCGTTCGACATGTCGTTGCCGATGTCGTGGACATAGCCCTTAACCTGCTTGGTGGATGCGTTCACGAAGTCATTGAACATCGGCAGGATCAGGCCGCCTTCGTCGCGCACCATCATCGCCATGGTGCGGTACATTTCCTTGCGCTTGGCCTCGTCGAGTTCGGAGCGGGCCTCGAGCAGGATCTTGTCGAAGTCGGCACGCTGGAAGCGGGTGTCGTTCCAGTCGGCGTTCGAGAGATAAGCGGTCGAATACATCTGGTCCTGGGTCGGGCGTCCGCCCCAGTAGGAGGTCGAGAACGGTTGGACGTTCCAGACGTTGGTCCAGTAGCCGTCGCCCGGCTCGCGCTTGACCTCGATCTCGATGCCGGCCTTCTTGGCGCTCTCCTGATAAAGAACGGCCGCATCCACCGCGCCCGGGAAGGCAACATCGGAGGTGCGCAGCAGAACCGAACCGCTGTGGCCGGACTTCTTGTAATGGAACGCAGCCTTGTCCGGATCGTAGACGCGCTGCTCGATGCCTTCCGGGAAGAGGGCGTATGTTTCGTTGATCGGGAAGTCGTTGCCGACCTTGCCGTAGCCGCCGAGGATGCGCTGGACCATGGTCTCGCGATCCATCGCCAGCTTCAGCGCCATCCGCAGGTCGTTATTGTCGAACGGCGCGGTGTTGCAATGCATGATGAAGACATAGTGGCCGCGACCGGACGTGTTCAGGATTTCGACGGTCGGCGCCCGCTTCAGCAGGCTGACGGTCTTCGGATCGATGCGGTTGATAAAGTGCACCTGACCGGACGAAAGCGCGGCGATGCGCGCCGTCGCGTCGTTCATGGCGATCAGTTCGACCGTGTCCACATAGCCTCGATCCGTGCGCCAGTCGTCCTGGTTCCTTTCGAAGGTGGCGCGCACGCCAGGTTCGAAGCTTGCGA
Organism: Sinorhizobium shofinae; assembly: GCA_001704765.1. Taxonomy (GTDB): domain Bacteria; phylum Pseudomonadota; class Alphaproteobacteria; order Rhizobiales; family Rhizobiaceae; genus Sinorhizobium; species Sinorhizobium shofinae. The sequence continues at coordinate 131,227 of MBFK01000126.1, read as the reverse complement.
CCTTGTAGGGGCCGGTGCCGATCATCGCATCGGGATTGTCGAAGCCGCCATTTGGCTGGATGATGAGGTGATAGTCGGTCAAGAGCAGCGGCAGGTCGGCATTGCCTTCAGTCAGCGTCACAACGAGCTTGCCGCCGTCCGCCTTGATTTCCTTGATCGACTTCATCACGCCGAGAGCGCCCGATTCCGACTTGTCGTCGGTGTGGCGTTGCAGGGTCTTGATGACGTCGTCGACTGTCAGCTCCTTGCCGTCATGGAACTTGACGCCCTTGCGGATCGTAAAGGTCCAGGTCGCTGCGTCAGCAGAAGGTTCCCAAGATTCGGCAAGAGCCGGCACCGCCGCACCGGTCGTCGGATGGCTCTCGACAAGTGTATCGCCCCAGTTGCGGCCGACGACGAACAAGAACTGCGAGAGGGCTTTTGCCGGGTCTTTTGAATCGGTTGCGGCTGCGCCTTCGAGGCCGAGTTTCAGGTGCCCGCCGCGCTTCGGCTCCTGCGCTGCTGCGCTGGTCGCAAACAGCGTGTTTGCCGTCGATGCGGCGATGCCGAGGGCGGCCGCGCGCCCGAGAAACTCGCGGCGGTTCATTTTGCCCAGCATGACCTGTCGTGTCAGATAATCCTTGTAATCGCTCATTCCCCTGTTCCCTTCGTTAGCCGGCATTCGCCGTTCATTGTGATTGGTAGAGACTGCGTATCGCCATCTTGGGATGGCCCAAGGCACTTGTACCGCTTGGATGTTTTTTCTTTCGTCCTCCTCCTGTCTCAGGGGGCGCTATAGGCTTCAACCATAAGGCTATCCGCTCGGAAGAAGCTTGTAACGTCCTAAATAATCATTTCTTTCCATAAGCAGACGTTATGGATTGCATTTCTCCTGGCACGCCGAGCCTCGCGGCGCACCACAGTGACATGCCGGTGGCATACCGGCCTCAAACCCATTCTTGCGGCCAATCGCAGCCGCCCTGTCTCATCGCCCCTTCCAGACCGGATCGCGCTTCTCGGAGAAGGCTCGCGCTCCCTCCACTTGGTCCTCGCTCGAATAAAGCACGTCAACCGTCCTGAACTGGCGCCGGGTGATCTTGTTCATGGTCGTTTGGAAGTCGCGGCCCTCGGCTTCGCGGACGACCTCCTTGATTGCGGCATAGACGAGCGGCGGCCCGCTCTCGAGGAGGCGCGCGAGTTCCCAGGCGCGCTCCATCAGCCGCCCCGCGGGCAGGATTTGGTTGACGAAGCCCCAGCGATGCGCCTCCGCGGCCTCGAGCCAACGCCCGGTCAGAAGCATGTCCATGGCAATGTGGTAGGGGATGCGCTTCGGCAGCTTGATCGAGGCGGCGTCGGCGACCGTGCCCGAACGGATTTCAGGGAGCGCGAAGGTCGCGTGTTCGGCGGCAAGGATGAGATCGGTCGAAAGTGCGATCTCCAGCCCGCCGCCGCAGCAGATGCCGTTGACCGCGGCGATGATCGGCTTGTTGAGGTCGCGCAGTTCCTGCATGCCCCCGAAACCGCCGACACCATAGTCGCCATCGACAGGATCACCCTCCGCCGCAGCTTTCAGGTCCCAACCGGGACAGAAGAATTTTTCACCGGCGCCGGTAATGATCGCGACCCGGAGCGCCGGATCGTCACGGAAGTCGCGGAAGATTTCGCCCATGACCCTGCTTGTCTTCAGGTCAATGGCGTTCGCCTTCGGCCGGTCGATCGTGACTTCGAGAATACCACCTTCGCGGCGGGTGAGGATCGGTCCGGTCATAGGCGTCATTTCCTCCGGCGGATCAAGGCATCGGCGGCGACGGCTCCATGGCCATCCGACAACACCATTATAGGATTGATATCGAGTTCTTCGAGTTTGGAAGCGTTTGCAACGACATAGGATGCCACGGCAGCGACAACCTTTGTCAGCGCCGCGACATCGCCCTTCGGCCCACCACGGTAGCCGTCGAGCAGTTTCCTGATCTTCAGGCCGTCAATCGCCGCTTCGATCATCGCTTCGGTGGCAGGTAGCGTCAGGATTGCGGAATCGTCGAGCAATTCCACGAGAATGCCGCCGGCGCCGATGGTCAGCACCGGGCCCGCCACCGGATCGCGCATTGCCCCGATGATCAGCTCGGCGACCGGCTTGGCGATCATTCCCTCCACGAGATAGCCGGAGGCAGCCGACGCCATTGCTTCTGCGGCGGCGCGTACTTCTTCCCGGTTTGTCAGATTGAGCCTGACGGCACCGGCTTCGGTCTTGTGGGCAACGCCCTGGCCCTTGAGCGCGACGGGGAATCCGAGGGTCTCGGCGACCTCCGCAGCCTCCTTCGGCGTTCCGGCGGTCTTACCTTTCGGGACAGCCACGCCGGCCCGGGAGAGTTCCGCCTTTGCTTCAGCCTCCGTCAATGTCGTGGCATCGCCGCCGGCTGCTGCCGCTTTGATGAGGGGCGGCGGGGCCGGAGTTCCCCAGGCGGCGCCGATTGCGGCGGCCGTTTCGGCCGCGGCGAGTGCCTCGTCGATCCCGAAGAAGGACACGACGCCTGCCGCCATCAAGGAGAGAGCGGTTTCTTCCGGCATGTTCTCGCCGAGGCTTGCGACGATGCCGGCGACGGCGCCCGTCGCATTCGCCGAGTCGATAACCGCATCGCAGGTCGTCACCCAATCGTCGGCATTGCAGCGGTCGAGGCGAGGGAAGTCGAGCACAATCAGGTTCAGCGCATAGTCGCCCCGCATCATGGCGGTGAACGCGGCGGTCTGCTTTTCGCGATTGCCCCAGACGAAGGTGTGGTAGTCGAGCGGATTGGCGATCGTCACCATGTCGCCGAGGCTTTCGCGGAGCGGCTGGCGCTGCTTGTCTTTGAGCGCTCGGAAGTTGACGTTGCGCCGGACGCCGGCATCCGCCATCAGCGAGGCTTCGCCGCCCGAACAGCTCATCGAAGAAATGTCAGCGTTGGGGAGGGGGCCTTTAAGATGCAAGAGCTTCAGTGTTTCGAGAAGCTCCGGCAGCGTGTCGACGCGGCCGATGCCGAGCCGGGCGAGCAGGGCCGAAGAGACGCGGTCATTGCCGGCGAGCGAAGCCGTGTGGGAAACCGTCGCCAGCTGCGCGGCCTCCGACTTGCCAACCTTGAGTGTCACGACCGGCTTTCGCAATTCGCGGGCGCAGGTTGCCAGCCGTTCCAGCGCCTCGATGCTGTCGAAGCCTTCGATATGGAGCCCGACAGCGGTGACGCGCGGGTCCTCGAGCACGGCGCAGGCGATGTCGGAGAGGCCGGTCTGCGCCTGGTTGCCGGCGGTCATCACATAGGCCAGTGGTAGCCCGCGTTTCTGCATGGAGATGTTGCAGGCGATGTTCGAGGATTGGGTGAGGATCGCCACGCCGCGCTCGACCCGAAGCATACCGTGCTGGTCCGGCCAGAGCAGGGCGCCATCGAGCATATTGATGAAGCCGTAGCAATTGGGGCCGACGATCGGCATGTCACCGGCAGCGGCGACCAGCGCCTCGTGCAGGTCGTTGCCGTCGGCAAGCTCATTCGCCGCCTCGCGGAAACCGGAGGCATAGCAGACGGCGCCGCCGGCGCCGCGCGCCGCGAGATCGCCGATGATCTCGATGGTCAGTGCGCGGTTGACGCCGACGAAGGAGGCATCCGGCGCCTCCGGCAGGTCGGCGACCGAGCGATAGCAACGGCGGCCGAGGATTTCCTCCTCGCGAGGATGGACCGGCCAGATCCTGCCGGCAAAGCCCATTTTGTCGCATTGTTCGATGACCCGCCGCGCCTCCTTGCCGCCGAAGACGGCGATGGAGCGCGGACGGATCAGCCGGTCGAGGGAGCGGGGAGAGGAGGTCATTGTTCCTTTCCCTGGTAGGAAAAGACCCCTCCCCAACCGCTTCCCACAAGGGGGAGGGGCTTACGGGCGGCAGCGTTTAACCCGACCCGACCTTCCTGCGGGCGATTCCGGCTTCGGCGGGGTGCCGGGGGTGCGGCAGGGGAGCCTCTCCCCCTTGTGGGGAAGGGTTGGGGAGGGGTCTTCTGAGGACGTATGCCGATCAAGACTGCCACCGCTCAAGCTCCCAGCGGCCTGAGCAGATCGCGGCTGATGATGTGCCGCTGGATCTCCGAGGTGCCGTCCCAGATACGCTCGACGCGGGCGTCGCGCCAGAAGCGGGCGAGCGGCAGGTCGTCCATCAGTCCCATCCCGCCATAGATCTGAATCGCCTCGTCGGTGACGCGGGCAAGCATTTCGGTGGCAAAGACCTTGGCCGAGGCGATCTCGCGGTTCGATGGCAGGCCCTGGTCGAGCCGCCAGGCGGCAGACAGCGTCAGGAGGTCGGCTGCATCGATCTCGGTGATCATGTCGGCAAGCTTGAAGGAGACGCCCTGGTTGGCGCCGATCGGCTTGCCGAACTGCTTGCGCTCGGCCGCATGGGAGAGCGCGTAGTCGAAGGCGCGGCGCGCCCTTCCGACCGATGTGGCGGCAACCGTCAGCCGCGTCGCATAGAGCCAATCATTGGCGATGTCGAAGCCCTTGTGCACCTCGCCGAGGATCTGCGATGAGGGCAACCGGCAATCATCGAAGGTTAGGATGCAGTTCTTGTAGCCGCGATGCGAAACGGAGTTGTAGCCGTCGCGGATTTCGAAGCCCGGCGTGCCGCGATCGACGAGGAAACAGGTGATTTTCTTCTTCGGCCCGCGCGGCGTCTGCTCCTCGCCGGTGGCGATGAAGACGATGACGAAATCGGCGATATCGGCGTGGCTGATGAAATGTTTCGTGCCGTTGACGATCCAATCATCGCCGTCCTGCCGCGCGAAACATTTCATGCCACGGACGTCCGACCCGGCGTCCGGCTCGGTCATGGCGAGCGCGTCGAACTTGTCGCCGCGGACCGCGGGCAGCAGATAGCGCTCGCGCTGGTCTTCATTGCAGGCCATCAGGATGCCGGAGGGGCGGCCGAAGAAGACGGTCAAGCCCATCGAGCCGCGGCCGAGCTCGCGCTCGACGAGCGTGAAGGTGAGATGATCGAGCCCGGCGCCACCGACCTCCTCGGGAAAGTTGCAGGCGAAGAAGCCGAGCTCCTTGCACTTGCGGGCGATTTCCTGACCGAGCTCCCGCGGCACGATGCCGGTGCGCTCAACCTCGTCCTCATGCGGATAGATCTCGGTCTCGACGAAGCCACGGACCGTATCGACGATCATCTGCTGTTCTTCGGTCAGTGCGAAATTCATTGTTCTCCCTCGCTATTTTTTCCGCCTGCCTTGGGCCGATCTCCCCATCGGCCCGCTGCATGCTGGCGATTTGCCCCCACCCTGACCCCCCGCCGTTGGCAGCAGGACGCTTGTCACCTCAGCGTTTCTGCCCGACGTGCCGCCCGGCGCCTTCCGGTGCTGCAAGCGTCGCGTGGCCTGCCGCGATTGGCTTCAGCTTCTCCAACACCTCGGCCGGCGCCGCCACCGACTTGCCGGCCTTCGCATCGACATGCAGCATCATTTGCTCGGCGGTCGCGATAACATCACCAGAGGCAGCGTCATGGATCCTCGTGAAGAAGTGTATCCTCTTCTCGTCGGAGGCGAGAATTTGCAGTGTCGTATAGAGCTCCTGGCCGAGTTTGGCCTCGCCGAGATGACGGATATGCGTCTCGACCGTGTAGTAGCTGTGGCCCGCTTCGACATAGGCGAAGTCGACGCCGATCAGCCGCAACAGAGCATCGGAGGTGTCGCCGAAGAGCTGCAGATAGCGGTGCTCGGTCATGTGGCCGTTGTAGTCGACCCAGGCGGCATTGACCTTGGTCTCGACGAGGCGCAGCGGCCCGGAAGCGTCATAGGTCCTCGACTGGTTGCCGCCCTTCGCCCAGAGCCGCTTCTCGAAGTCGGCGAGCAACTGGCCGGCACCCCAACCCTTGCCGCCGTCGCTGGCTTTCAGCGCATGCATGATGCCGACGAGGTTTTCGTCGCGGATGCGCTCGAGCTCACGGATCGAGCGGCCGGCGGCCTGGGCGTCCGATTGCGCGCCGATCTTTTCGACGAGCGCATCGTCGAGATCGACGACATCGGTGAACTTCGTCCAGGGCCATTTGAGGCAGGGGCCGAACTGGGCTAGGAAGTGGCGCATGCCGGCTTCGCCGCCGGCGATACGATAGGTCTCGAAGAGACCCATCTGCGCCCAGCGCATGCCGAAGGAGTAGCGCATGACGTCGTCGAGCGTCTGGGTATCGCAGATATCGTCCTGGATCAGCCAGAGCGCTTCACGCCAGAGCGCCTCCAGCAGCCGGTCGCCGACAAAGGCCTCGATCTCCTTGGCAATGACAACGCCTTTCATGCCGATTTCGGCAACGGCTTCCTCGGCGCGCTTGATCGTCTCCGGCGAGGTCCTCTTGCCGCCGACGAGCTCCACCAGCGGCAGCAGATAAACCGGATTATAGGGGTGGGCCACGAACATACGTTCGGGATGCTTCATCTCGGCCTGCAGCTCGGACGGCAGCAGGCCGGAGGTGGAGGAGCCGATCAGCGCCTCGGGGCGGGCGGAGGCGTCGATCTCGGTGATGACGCCGCGCTTCAGCGGCAGTCGTTCCGGGACGCTTTCCTGAATCCAGTCGACGTCCTGAACGGCTTCCTGGATGCTCTTGCAGAAGGTGAGTTTGCCGCGCGGCGGCAGCGGCGCCATGGTCAGCATGGCATAGGCCTTCTCAGCATTGGCCATGACCTCGCCAATGATGCGCTCGGCCTCCGGATGTGGATCGAAGATGTTGACGTCGATGCCGGCGAGCGCGAAGCGCGCCGCCCAGGCCCCGCCGATGACGCCGCCGCCGATACAGGCGGCCTTGGTGATGGTGCTCATTCCCTCTCCATCCAACTGTTGCGTCGGAACCTCTCCCGGCCCTTCGGGCCACCCTCCCCACAAGGAGGGAGGGTTGGGGGGCTCCGGATCCTCTACGTCCCTCTCCGGCGGCTCTCCTCCGCGCCGGTTGGCCTTGAAGCGGACATCTCCACGAAACCAGACGTTTCGTTCGGAGTTCGGCGGGGCCGCACGTTAAGTCCTCCCCCTTGTGAGGAGGGCTGGGAGGGGTCTTGTTACCGCTTCGTCAGCCTCAGCTTCTCACGCACCTCTTCCGGCCCGATGATCTTGGCGCCCATGCCCTCGATGACGGAGACTGCCTTTTCGACCAACTGGCCGTTCGTCGCGAGCTGACCCTTGCCGACATAGAGGTTGTCCTCCAGGCCGACACGGACATTGCCGCCGGCGAGGATGGCTGCCGCCGGATAGGCCAGCGCATTGCGGCCGATCGAAAAGGCCGAGAAGGTCCAGTTCGACGGCACGTTGTTGACCATCGCCATGAAGGTGTTGAGATCGTCGGGCGCGCCCCACGGAATGCCCATGCAGAGCTGGATCAGCACCGGGTCCTCGATAAGCCCTTCCTCGACAAGCTGCTTGGCGAACCAGAGATGGCCGGTGTCGAAGGCCTCGATCTCGGGGCGGACACCGAGTGCGGTCATCTGACGCGCCATCTCGCGCAGCATCGACGGAGTGTTGGTCATGACGTAGTCGCCGAGCGAGAAGTTCATCGTGCCGCAGTCGAGCGTGCAGATCTCAGGACGGCATTCGGCGACATGGGCGACACGCTCGGTGGCGCCGGCCATGTCGGTGCCTTTCTCATTGACCGGGAAGGGGCTTTCGACATTGCCGAAGACGAGATCGCCGCCCATCCCGGCGGTCAAATTGAGGACCACGTCGACATCGGCAGAACGAATACGGTCGGTCACCTCCCGATAGAGGTCAAGTCGGCGGGCCGGTGCGCCGGTTTCCGGATCACGGACATGGCAATGAGCGATAGCGGCACCCGCCTTGGCGGCTTCGATCGCCGCGTCGGCGATCTGTTTCGGAGTCACCGGAACATGGCTCGACTTTGAAACGGTGTCTCCAGAACCCGTCACGGCGCAGGTGATGAATACCTCGCGGTTCATGCTGAGCGGCATGGCTGTCTCCCCTTTTCGTTGAGCTCATTACGAGCCAGAAAAGGCGACACTGCTTTCCATAAGTGGAACGATCCTATACATTATCGGCAGCAGTGGGAGGAAGTTTCGCCATGGACGGCAGCGTTTCGCAGGCGCAGCATATCGATTTACTGATCCTGCCGGAGACCAATCTCATTCTTGTCGCCTCCGTCGTCGAGCCGCTGCGTGCCGCCAACCGCATCGCCGGACGCACGCTTTACAACTGGACGATGTTCAGCCCGGACGGCGAAGCGATCGAGACGAAAAGCGGCATCCCGATTCCGGTGTCCGGCCCCTTCCGGCCGCAGCGCGAGACGGCGCCGCTCTTCGTGCTGTCGAGCTACAATTGGCAGCGCAGCGCCACCTCCCAGCTCAAGATGCTGCTGTCACAGACAGCGCGGCACCGGGAGGCGATGGCGGGGATCGAATCCGGCTCGTGGTTGCTCGCCGAGACCAGCTTGCTCGACAATTTTTCCGCCACGACCCACTGGGAAGACTTCGAGGATTTTGCCACCGCCTATCCGCAGGTGAGCATGGTTCGCGAGCGTTTCGTCATCGATGGCAAGCGCATTACCACCGGCGGCTCGCTGCCGACGCTCGACCTCATGCTGGAACTGATCCGCCGCGCCCACGGCTATTCGCTGGCGCTCGAGGTGTCACGCCTCTTCATCTATGAGCAGGAGCGCACGCGCGGTGACCTCCTGCAGATGCCGGCGATCGGCAACATGCGCATTCTCGATGGCCGGGTCGGCGCGGCGGTCAAGCTGATGGAGGAGACGGTCGAGGCCCCGTTGACGCTTGCCAAGCTGGCGCGGCGGGTGGGGGTTAGCGCCCGGCATCTGCAGGACCTCTTCAAGGACACCATGGGGGTGGTCCCGCATGAACACTACCTGGCGCTACGCCTCAATGCGGCCCGGCGCAAGGTGATCGAGACGCGAATGGAGTTTGCCGATATCGCGGCGATTTCTGGCTTCAACTCCTCGTCGTCGTTTTCGCGCAGCTACCGCGCCCATTATCGTGAGAGCCCCAGCGAGACACGGCGGAGACTGAAGCTCAAGAGCTGATTCAACGACTTCAGAGAGCGATTGAGCAGAGGCCGTTTCCGCGAATCGAATCAGTGACCTATCGCCGGTTCGTCGGAAAGTGAATCATCCAGGCGCGGCCTTGGCCGGAAGAGAGTGAAGGAAAAATCCATGCGCGATATGGGACTTGAAGAATTGATCAGGCAGGAACTCGGCGAGCGGCCGAGACTTTCCGAAAAGCCGATGTTCGGCGGCTTGGCTTTTCTCGTGAACGGCAATCTCGTCTCCGGCGCGCGGGAAGACGGGATGCTGGTGAGGCTTGGCAAAGGCAATGACGGCTGGGCACTGGCGCTACCGGGCATTGCCCCGATGGTCATGGGCGAGCGTCGAATGCATGGCTGGGTGCGTGCAGGCGCCGAGGCATATGGCCACGACGCCCTGAGGAGACGCTTGCTGGATGCGGCGCTCGGCTTTGTGCTCTCGCTACCGCCGAAGTGACCGCTGTCGCTCTCCATCAAGAATCTCGGCCAAACTTGGCCCTTCGCCGGTCGTCGTTCGCGATCGTGAGTGCAAAGAGGGAGGGCGGGCCTCGCGGCTGGCGCCCTCCTTTTCAGATCAAGCGAAAGTCCGTCAGGCGTTGACCAGGGCGAGCTTGGCGCGCGCGTCGAGAATTTGCGCGCAGGCATTCGCTGCCTCTTCGCCCTTGATGACGAAATGGTCGCGGAAGAAGGCGATCAGCGGCTCGCTTTCCTGGAAGTTGTGGGGCGTAAGGACAGCGGAGAGTACTGGCACATCGGTGTCGAGCTGGACGCGCATCATACCGTCCAGCACGGTTCCGGCGACGAAGTCGTGGCGGTAAATGCCGCCATTGACGACGAAGGCGGTGCCGAGGATCGCCGAATAGCGTCCGGTCTTCGCGAGCTTCTGCGCATGCAGCGGAATTTCCAAGGCGCCCGGCACATCGAAGATCTCGACGTCGGCCGAATTGCCGCCGAGCTTGGACCATTGGGCGACAAAGGCGTTGACGCACTGGTCGACGATATCGGCGTGCCAGCGGGCGCGGACGATCGCGATCTTGGTGGAGGGGTGGGAAAGAATGGTCATGGTCTCAAGCCTTTCAGGGTTGGCGTTTTTTCCAATGATCCCGTCGGGCGAACATGCATGCGCGACAACCCCGCGAACGGGTCCGCACTGCTTGCTCTCTTCCATCCGGACTGTGACCGTCGGCTCCGGAATTCGACCGGATCTGCTGACCTTCAGGCGGTCCGCCTGAAGCGCTCGCGGGCTTCGACCATCGGATCGTTTCGACCCGCCGATCGCTACCGCCGGTGGGGAATTTCACCCCGCCCTGAGAACGCTTGCGACTATACAGAGAGGTCGGCGCCGGTCAAACGTGCGCAACGACGAAAAAGCGAGAAATCACGACAGATTTTTCTGTGCATTGTCCCGGCCGCGACAGTTCATTCCGGAAGCCGGGCTATTCCCGAATGACCAGCAGGTCCTTGGCGGCGAAACGGAGCGTGACATTCTCGCCGGCAACCGGTGGGACGGTGCCTGGATTGTTGAACATGTCGAAGGAGATGACGTCGCTGCCGACGCGAAGCTTTGTACGGATGACCGAGCCCAGGAAGCTTGTAGAGACAACTTCGCCCGGAAGCGCGGTATCGCCCCTGGACCCGTCGGCGATCGAGCCCGCTTCCGGTCGGAGCGCCAGCGAGATGCTGTCGCCGCCCTTCAGGCTGGCGATCGGTTCCTTCAGCGAAACCGGCTGGCCGCCGATGGTGACGGAGCCGGCCGCCGGGTCGATAACCTTCGCTTCGATGATATTGAGCGTACCGACGAAGGAGGCGACGAATCGGGTCGCCGGCGTATTGTAGATCTCGAAGGGGGTACCGATCTGGTCGGCGCGTCCGGCATTCATGACGACGATCCGGTCGGAGATCGACAGCGCCTCCTCCTGGTCGTGGGTCACGAACACCGTGGTGATGCCGAGCTGCTGCTGGATCTGCCGGATCTCTTCGCGCAGCGAGATGCGGATTTTCGCATCGAGCGCCGAAAGCGGCTCGTCGAGCAGCAGCACTTGCGGCTTGACGGCAAGCGCGCGGGCAAGCGCCACACGCTGCTGCTGGCCGCCGGACAATTGATAGGGGAAGCGGTCCGCCAGATGCCCGAGCTTGATGAGCCCGAGCATCTGCTTCACCCGTGTATCAATATCCGCCTTGGAGGCGCCGGCGACCTTCAGGCCGAAGGCGACGTTGTCATGCACGTTCATGTTCGGGAAAAGCGCATAGGCCTGGAAGACCATGCCGATGTTGCGCTGGTTCGGCTTCAGGGTGCCCTGGTCCTTGCCGTCGATGACGATCGAGCCGCCGGACGGCGTCTCGAAGCCGGCGATCATGCGCAGGACTGTGGTCTTGCCGCAGCCGGACGGGCCGAGAAAGGAAACGAACTCGCCCTTGCTTATGCCCATGTCGAAATTATGCACGACCTGAACCGGGCCGAAGGATTTCTGGATATTCGTCAATTTCAGGAATGCCATGTGATCAAGCCTTGGGCGAAACGGATTTCTGGAAGCGGGAGACGAGCTGGATCAGCCCCATGCTGAGCCAGGTGATGGCAAAGGCGATGACGGCGAGCGCCGAGGGCTCATAGGCCTTGTTGGCGCCGACGAGCTGCAGATAAGGCCCGAATGCCGGCCGGTTGAGCAGCGCCGCCATGGTGAATTCGCCCATCACGATCGCGAAGGTGATGAAGGCGCCGGAAAGCACGCCGCTCATCACATTCGGGAAGATGCAGCGGAAGAGGATCGTCGGCCACTTGGCACCGAGGCTTTCCGCGGCCTCCGTCAGCGTCCTGACGTCGATGGCCCGCATGGCGGTATCGACGGCACGGTACATGTAGGGAAGCGACAGGGTCATGTAGGAGAACATCAGCAGCGTGTTGGTGCCGGAGGTCGAGCCGGTGAGCGGCAGGATCGACGAGGAATTGTAGAGCCGCAGATAACCGAAGACGATGACGATCGCCGGAATGACGAGCGGCAGGAGGGTCACGAATTCGACCACCGGACGGACCTGCGGCAGGCGCAGCCGGACCCAGTAGGCCGTCGGCACCACGAGCAGCATGCCGAAGATGATCGTCAACACGGCCATCAGCATCGAATAGCCGAAGGTCTCGCGAAACTGGATATCTGAGAAAACCGACTGATAGGCGTCGAACGAGTAGGCGCCGCGACGCATGCGCAGCGAGAATTCCAGTGTGCCGAGCAGCGGAATGATGAAATAGCTCGCTCCGATGGCGATGGCGATCCAGGCGCCGAGGCGTTGTGCTTTCATTTCTGCCACCGTTCGGCGCGCATCCGCAGCCAGATATAGAGAATGTTGGAAATGCCGGTGATGACGATCATGCCGAGCGCCAGCGCATAGCCGAGGTTCGGATTGTGCAGCACGTCGCCGCGGATCTGCGCGTAGAGCAGGATGGGCACGATGTTGAGCGAACTGCCGGTCAGCGCATAGGCGGTGGCGATGGCGCCGAAGGCATTGGCGAAAAGCAGCAGCGTCGTGCCGAGCAGGCTCGGCCAGAGGATCGGCAGCGCCACCATGCGCCAATACTGCCAGGTGGAGGCGCCGAGGATTTCTGCGGCCTCGCGCCACTCTTTCTTCAGTCCGTCCAGCGCCGGCGTCAGGATCAACACCATCAGCGGGATCTGGAAATACATATAGGTGATGGTCAGACCGAAGAAGCTTAAGAGATTGAAGCCGGTTCCGTAGAGATTGAAACCGAACCAGTCACGCAGAAAGACGGTAACGAGGCCGGTGCGGCCGAGCGTCGACAGGAAGGCGAAGGCCAGCGGTACGCCGGCGAAATTCGAGGCGACTCCGGAAAAGGTCAGCAGGCCGGACCGGATCCAGTTCGGTACGCCGCCGAGCACGATCGCCCAGGCGAGGAAGAAGCCGATCAGCGCGCCGCCTAGCGAGGAGGCGACCGACACACGGATCGAGATCCAGTAGGCGCTCATGATCGACGGCGTGAAGAGATCGGCGAGGTTCTTGAAGGTGAACGCACCCTCGGGCGTCAGAAAGGCGCCGGTGACGAGATAGAGCGTCGGAACGATGAGGAACATGAGCGCGAAAATCGCGAAGGGCGCTATGCCGAGCCAATCGATGACCGCTCGTTTGCTGATCAGAGGTGCTGCTGCTGTCGTCGTGGTCATGAAGACTTCGGCCGTTCCGGTGTCGCAGGAGGAAAGCCTCCCCGCCGGATGGGCGGGGAGGCGATTGCAGATTTATTGTACGTTGGCGCCGACGATGCTATCCCACTTGGTGGTGATCGCTTCCTTGCCGGCAGCTTGCTCCTCGAGCGTCGGGAAGACGGCTTTTTCATAGGATGCCGCCGGCGGCAGCTTGTCGAGCATCTCCTGCGGAACCTTGCCGTTCTTGACAAGATCGTTGAAGCGGATCGGGTGGCAATAGCCCTTCAGCCAGCCGAGCTGGCCTTCATCCGAATAGAGATATTCCATCCAGAGCTTGGCGGCGTTCGGATGTGGGGCGAAGGCCGAGATCGCCTGCACATAGACACCGGCGACGACGCCGGAGGCCGGAACGACGACTTCGACCGGCGGGTTGCCGTTCAGGCTGTCGCGCCAGGAGAGACCGTTATAGTCCCAGGCGATGATGATCGGCGTCGACCCTTGCGCGAGCGAAGCGGACTTGCCGATGACCGGAACGAAGTTGCCGGCCTTGTTGACTTCGGCGAAGAAGCCGAGGCCTGCTTCGCCCGCCTTGGCGGCGTCCTTTTCACCGGCGGAAAGGCCGGCCGCATAGACAGCCTGCACAGCCTGGTTCGAGGCGCGCGGATCGCCGGCAAGCGCGACCGAGTTCGCGTAGTCCGACTTCTTGAGGTCCGCCCAGTCCTTCGGCACTTCCTTGACGATATCGGTGTTCACGACGAAGGAGAGAACACCATAATAGTCGCCGTACCAGAAGCCTTCCGAATCCTTGGCGCTATCCGGAATCGTATCCCAGGTCGAGACCTTATAGGGCTGGATCAGGCCTTCGGCCTTGGCCGAGGGACCGAAGGACAGGCCGACGTCGATGACGTCGGGCGCCTGCGGCCCGGTATTGCCCTTGTTTGCCTTGATCGCTTCGATCTCGTCGCCGGAGCCGGCGTCCGGGTTCAGTTCGTTGACCTCGATGCCGTACTTCGCCTTGAAGCCGGCAATGACATCGCCGTATCCGCACCAGGTGTGCGGAAGCGCGATGGTCGTCAGCGTGCCTTCCTTCTTGGCGGCGGCGATGAGCTCTTCGCTCGGCTCGGCGGCGGCCACTGCCGTGGTTGCCAGCAGCATGGCGGTCGAGAGCGAGAGCAGGCGTTGAGTCTTTGAAATCACTGGCGTTCTCCTTATGGGTTTCAGTCAATTTCGGCGATGCTGTTAAAGTGGCGCGATGAAACTTGTGTGACAGGCCGTTTTCCCGTTTGCGGCGAGAACGCCGTTTCGGGAGGGCTGTATTCCAAGGGGTGCACGGCGCGCCTTGCACCTTCAATCCTTCATCCGCACAATCGGACTTCGACCGGTACCTCCTAGCCTGGCTTGCGAAAGATGCGTGTCGAATCGAAGAGGCCCTCGAGTGTCTTCATTCGATCCCTCGTTTCGTCCCAATTCGAGCTCTGCACCGCCTCGATCAGCGTCTCTACAAGAAACAGCAGCATGACGGAGCTGTCCCAGGCCGAGGGCACCTCGATCTGGGCGCGGAAGACCTTGGAAGCGGACTTGGCGACCGGCGAACCCCATTGGTCGGTGAAGAGGATGATCTCGACGCCGCGGTTGCGGGCGGAGCGGGCGAGGGTCTCCATTTCCTGTTCATAGCGGCGGATATCGAACAGGATGAGGACGTCGCCCTGTTTCATGTCGAGGACGTAGTGCGGCCAGGAACTCGGATTGGCTGCGATCTGCGTGACGCCGGTGCGGATGACCTGGAGATGGGTGAAGAGATAGTCGGCCATAGAGCGGGTGATACGGCCGCCGACAAGATAGACATTTCGCTTGCGATCGGCGACGAGCGCCGCCGCCTGATCGAATTCGACGGGCTCGATCTGCGACAGTGTCTGGCGCATGTTGCCCATGATCGCATCGGCGAAACGATTGAGGATGTGGGTGCCCGGTGCGCTCGCCGCCCACCGATCGTGCTTGGCGATCGGATTGGAGATCGTCGCCTCCAATTCCTGGTGGAGCCGCGCCTGAAAATCGGGAAAGCCGCGGAAACCCAGTTTCTGCACCATGCGCGCCACCGTCGGCGTCGAAACGCCAGCGTTCTCGGCGACCGTGGTGATCGAGCCGAGACCGGAGACCGGATAGTTGTCGAGAAGTGTCTCCGCCAAACGCTTCTCGGCGCGCGTCAGCGCCGCGAAATGTGCGTTGATCACATCCGACACCGTCATGGATGCCGTGTTGCCGTTCAATATCATGCCCCTCAGCCGGTCTTTGCCAGCTTGAAGGAAATTAAACATCGCCGCCGCAATCGGAGTCAATGACAATCTGAAGAGATCGTTTCAGATTTTTATTGACACCCGCCGATTCGTGAAGAATTCTTTTCATAAACCTCGTCTGACGAGGCAATGGGGGCCGGTTTTGACGGGGCTTTTGACGCAGGCAGAGGGCGAGCCGGTCGCCATTGAGAATGCCGATGCGAAGGGAGATTTCCTCTTCGTCTGCGAGCACGCATCTAGCCGTCTGCCCGAGCGTCTCGGAACGCTTGGGCTTTCCAAGGAAGCGCTTGAGAGCCACATCGCCTGGGACCCGGGCGCGCTGGCTGTTTCCAAGATGCTTGCCGAGAAGCTCGACGGCACTCTCGTCCATCAGCGTTTTTCCCGCCTCGTCTATGACTGCAACAGGCCACCCGAGTCCGACGCGGCAACGCCCGTCGTCAGCGAGGTGTACGAGGTGCCGGGGAACCGGGCGATGACGGCGGCCGAGCGCCTGGCACGCGTCGACGAGATCTATCGGCCGTTCCACGACGCGGTGTCTGAGTTCGTGGTCGCCCGCAAGGCGGCGGGCCGGCGGCCCATCCTCGTCACCATGCACAGCTTCACGCCGGTCTATTTCGGCAAGCCGCGCAGCGTCGAGCTCGGCATCCTTCACGACGCCGACAGTCGGCTTGCCGATCGCATGCTGGCGGTCGCAACGACCGGAGAGGTCGCATACGACATCCGTCGCAACGAGCCCTACGGGCCGGCCGACGGAGTAACGCACAGCTTGATCGAATACGGCGTCCGTTATGGGCTGCCGAACGTAATGATCGAGATCAGGAACGATCTCATTCGCAACGAGGTCGGCCAGAGGGTCATGGCCGATTACCTGGAAGGGTTGCTCACCAGAAGCGTAGCCGCCCTTCCGAAAAGATAAAAAGACCCAGGGGAGCGGCCAAGCCGCGGTCCTGTTCCTGTGCCGGAACAGGTGGTGACATGACCTTTCGCAATGGCGCGCCGGGTCAGGAGAAACAGGGGAAAAAGATGTCAGACTATTCCGAAGTCGATAAGAAGCAGGATCTGCATATCCTGCATTCGATGGGCTATGCCCAGGAACTTGAACGGCGAATGAGCCAATTCTCGAATTTCGCCGTGTCCTTCTCTATTATCTGCATTCTGTCGGGGGGCATCAACTCGCTGGCTCAGGCGACCTCCGGCGCGGGCGGTGCGGCAATCGGCATCGGCTGGCCGCTTGGATGCTTCATCTCGCTGGTCTTCGCGGTTGCCATGGCGCAGATCAGCTCCGCCTATCCGACCGCTGGCGGCCTCTATCACTGGGGTTCGATCCTCGGCAACCGCTTCACCGGCTGGCTGACGGCCTGGTTCAACCTTCTCGGCCTGGTCACCGTTCTCGGCGCCATCAATGTCGGCACCTATTATTTCTTCATGGGGTCGTTCGGAACGCCCTATTTCGGCCTGGAAGACACGACGACCACACGCATCATCTTCCTGGCGATCATCACCGGCGCCCAGGCGCTCGTGAACCATATGGGAATCGGATTGACGGCGAAGCTCACCGACTTCTCGGGTTATCTGATCTTCGCGACCTCGATCCTGCTGGCGATTGTTTGCCTCGCCGCCGCTGACACCTATGAGATTGGCAGGCTCTTCACCTTCTCGAACTATTCGGGTGAGGCTGGCGGCAATGTCTGGCCCCAGAACTCCGGAACCTGGGTGTTCCTGCTCGGCCTGCTGCTGCCGATCTACACGATCACCGGCTACGACGCTTCGGCCCATACGTCGGAGGAAACGGTCAAGGCCGCCGAATCGGTGCCGCGCGGCATGGTCTCCTCGGTACTCTGGTCGGCGCTCTTCGGCTACATCATGCTGTGCGCCTTCGTGCTGATGATCCCGAACATGGACGAGGCTGCCAAGCAGGGCTGGAACGTCTTCTTCTGGGCGATGGACTCGCAGGTCCATCCGGTCATCAAGGACATTCTCTACCTCGCCATCTTCGTCAGCCAGTGGCTGTGCGGCCTGGCGACGGTCACCTCGGTTTCCCGCATGATCTTCGCCTTCTCGCGTGACGGCGGTTTGCCGGCTTCGAAGGCGCTGTCGAAGGTGAGCCCCAGCTATCGCACGCCTGTTGCTTCTATCTGGACCGGCTCCATCCTCTCCGTGCTTTTCGTCTGGCTCACGTCACTCGATTTCATGAAGATCGGCGAAACGCCGGTCTATACGATCGTTGTATCGTGCACCGTCATCTTCCTGTTCTTCTCCTTCGCGATCCCGATCACCCTCGGCCTCTTCGCCTGGGGAACCTCGAAGTGGGACAAAATGGGTCCGTGGAACCTCGGTGAAGGCGCGTTCAAGCTCTTCGCGATCCTGTCGATCATCGCCATGGTGCTGATCTTCGTGCTCGGCATTCAGCCGCCAAATGGCATGGCCCTCTATGTGACCGTCGGCTTCCTGATCCTGACCGGCATCATTTGGTTCGGTTTCGAGACCCGCCGGTTCCGTGGTCCGCCGATCGGGGCAGAGGTAGCACGCCGCCAGGCGGAGATCGCAGCAGCCGAAAAGGCCGTTGGCGAGGTCTAGGAAAACAAAAGGGGCGGAGATCGCGCTCGCGATCTCCGCTTCGCATTGGCGGCTGTGGGAACGGCTGCGCCGAAACATGGGATTTTACTTTCATGAGCTATTCGTTCGAGGAACTGAAAGAGGATGTCGCCGCCGGCCGCATCGACACGGTGCTCGCCTGCCAGGTGGACATGCAGGGCCGCCTGATGGGCAAGCGTTTTCACGCGCAATATTTCGTCGATAGCGCCTGGAAGGAAACGCATAGCTGCAACTATCTGCTTGCGACGGACATGGAGATGGAGACGGTGCCCGGCTACAAGGCGACGAGCTGGGAGAAGGGCTACGGCGACTACACGATGAAGCCGGACCTTGCGACGCTTCGGCGTATCCCCTGGCTCGAGGGCACGGCGCTCGTTCTCTGCGACGTCCTCGATCACCATACCCACGAGGAGGTGCCGCATTCGCCGCGTGCCATCCTGAAGAGACAGATTGCGCGCCTCGAGGCCCTAGGTTTCAAGCCCTTCATGGCTAGCGAGCTCGAATTCTTCCTGTTCGATCAGTCCTACGAAGATGCGCGCCTATCCGGCTACCGCGATTTGCAGCTCGCCAGCGGCTACAACGAGGACTACCACATCTTCCAGACGACCAAGGAAGAAGATGTGATGCGGGCGATCCGCAACGGCCTCCAGGGCGCGGACATTCCGGTCGAGAATTCCAAGGGCGAAGCTTCCGCCGGCCAGGAGGAGATCAACGTCCGCTATGCCGACGCGCTGACGATGGCCGACCGTCACACCATCATCAAGAATGGCTGCAAAGAGATTGCCTGGTCGCGGGGCAAGGCGATCACCTTCCTTGCCAAGTGGAACTATTCCGCTGCGGGCTCCTCGTCGCATATTCACCAATCCCTCTGGAGCCTCGACGGCAAGACGCCGCTGTTCTACGACAAGGAGGGGCGTTACGGCATGTCCGAGCTGATGCGGCACTACGTGGCCGGATTGCTCGCCCATGCGAGCGAGATCACCTATTTCCTGGCGCCGTACATCAATTCCTACAAGCGCTTCATGGCCGGAACCTTCGCGCCGACGAAAGCGATCTGGAGCAAGGACAACCGCACCGCCGGCTATCGCCTTTGCGGCGACGAGACCAAGGCGATCCGCATCGAATGCCGCGTCGGCGGTTCCGACCTCAATCCCTATCTCGCCTTCGCTGCTTTGATCGCGGCCGGAATTTCCGGCATCAAGAACAAGATGGAGCTCGAAGCGCCATTCGTCGGCGATGCCTATCACGGCAAGGATGTGCGCGAAATTCCGCATACGCTACGGGCGGCAACCGAAGCCCTGACGGAGTCGAAAATGTTGCGGGAGGCGTTCGGCGAAGAGGTCATTGACCACTACACCCGCGCCGCCCGGTGGGAGCAGGAGGAATACGACCGGCGTGTCACCGATTGGGAGGTCGCGCGCGGGTTCGAAAGGGCGTAAGTAATTCCCCTCCTCAGCCCCTCCCACAAGGGGAGGGTTTGCTGGCGTCACCGTTCTGCCCAACGCAATCCTCAACAAGCGGCAACGGCACAGAGGATGTGCGGAGGTCGCCAGTGGAAAGCCCCTCCTCCTTGTGGGGGAGGGGAAGTTCAATCGAAATGAAAAACTAGGAAGACGATCATGACGATGATCAGATGCATTTCGCCGGTCAATGGCGAGGTCTATGCCGAACGCCCGGCTATGCCGCTGGAGCTTGCCAAACAAGCCGTGGCGCAGGCGCGTCTCGCGCAGAAGAGCTGGGCGAAGCGTCCGCTCGACGAGCGCGTCAAATTGGTGCTCGCCGGCGTTGCGCGGCTCAACGAGATGGTCGATGAGGTTGTGCCGGAACTTGCCTGGCAGATGGGCCGGCCGGTTCGCTATGGCGGCGAGTTCAAGGGCTTCAATGAGCGCTCGAACTATGTGGCCTCGATCGCGGCCGATGCGCTGAAGCCGCTTGTCGTCGAGGAGAGCGACCGCTTCGAGCGGCGCATCGAGCGCGAGCCGCATGGCGTCGTCTTCGTCATCGCGCCCTGGAACTATCCTTATATGACGGCGATCAACACGGTTGCTCCGGCGCTGATGGCTGGCAACACGGTGATCCTCAAGCATGCCAGCCAGACGATCCTCGTCGGCGAGCGCATGGTGCGGGCCTTCGTCGAGGCGGGCGTGCCGGCGGACGTCTTCCAGAACCTTTTCCTGGACCACGACACGACGGCGGCGCTGATTGCCGCCAGGAGCTTCGACTTCATCAACTTCACCGGCTCGGTCGAAGGCGGGCGCTCGATCGAGCGTGCGGCGGCCGGCACCTTTACCGGCCTCGGCCTCGAGCTTGGCGGCAAGGATCCCGGCTACGTGATGGAGGACGCCGATCTCGATGCCGCCGTCGACACGCTGATGGACGGCGCCACCTACAATTCCGGCCAGTGCTGCTGCGGCATCGAGCGCATCTACGTGCACGAGTCGCTTTACGACGCCTTCGTCGAGAAATCCGTCGCCTGGGTTTCCAACTACAAACTCGGCAATCCGCTCGACCCGGAAACGACGCTCGGTCCCATGGCCAACAAGCGCTTTGCAGCGACCGTGCGCAACCAGATCGCCGACGCGGTTTCGAAGGGCGCCAAGGCGCTGATTGATCCTAGGCTCTTCCCTCAGGATGATGGCGGCGCCTATCTCGCGCCGCAGGTTCTCGTCGATGTCGATCACTCGATGGAATTCATGCGCGAGGAAACCTTCGGTCCCGCTGTCGGCATCATGAAGGTGAAAAGCGATGCCGAAGCGACCGAACTGATGAACGACAGTCAATACGGCCTCACGGCCTCACTCTGGACGAAGGATGCCGAGCGCGCTGCCCGGATCGGCCGCGATCTCGAAACCGGTACCGTGTTCATGAACCGCGCCGACTATCTCGATCCGGCACTCTGCTGGACCGGCGTCAAGGAGACGGGCCGCGGCGGCTCCCTCTCCATTCTCGGCTTCCACAATCTCACCCGTCCGAAATCCTTCCATCTGAAGAAAGTCACAGCATGACGATCACCGCCAACTGGAGCTACCCGACCGCCATCAAGTTCGGCGCCGGTCGCATCAAGGAGCTTGCCGATCATTGCAAGGCCGCCGGTATGAAGAAACCCTTGCTGATCACCGACCGCGGGCTTGCGCCAATGGCGATCACGCAGAACGCGCTGGATACTCTCGAGGCCGGTGGCCTCGGGCGCGCCATCTTTGCCGAGGTCGATCCGAACCCGAACGACGTCAACCTTGAGGCCGGGATCAAGGCATTCAAGGATGGCGGCCATGACGGCGTCGTTGCCTTCGGCGGGGGCTCAGGCCTCGACCTTGGCAAATGCGTCGCCTTCATGGTCGGCCAGACGCGGCCCGTCTGGGATTTCGAGGACGTCGGCGACTGGTGGACGCGTGCCAGCGTCGAGGGGATCGCACCGATCGTCGCCGTGCCCACGACCGCCGGCACCGGCTCCGAAGTGGGACGGGCCAGCGTCATCACCAATTCGGCGAACCACGTGAAGAAGGTGATCTTCCACCCGAAATTCCTGCCGGCGGTGACGATCTGCGACCCGGAGCTGACGGTCGGCATGCCGAAGGTCATCACGGCAGGCACCGGAATGGACGCCTTTGCCCATTGCCTGGAGGCCTATTCCTCGCCCTTCTATCATCCGATGTCGGCGGGCATCGCGCTCGAGGGCATGCGGCTCGTCAAGGAATACCTGCCACGCGTCTACACGGACGGAACGGACATCGAGGCACGCGCCAATATGATGAGTGCGGCGGCGATGGGCGCGGTCGCCTTCCAGAAGGGCCTCGGCGCGATCCACTCGCTGTCCCACCCGGTCGGCGCGATCTACAACACCCACCACGGCATGACCAATGCCGTGGTGATGCCACCGGTCTTGCGTTTCAATCGCCCGGCGATCGAGGAGAAGATAGCGCGCGCGGCGGCCTATCTTGGCATTTCCGGCGGGTTCGACGGCTTCTACGACTATGTGCTGCAGCTGCGCGAGGAACTCGGCGTTCCGGACAAGCTCGCGCCACTCGGTGTCGGCACCGACCGCATCGACGAGATGGCGGAGATGGCGATCGTCGATCCGACGGCCGGCGGCAATCCGGTGGAATTGACGCTGGACGCGGCGAAGAAGCTCTTTGCCGAGTGCATCTGAGCCATCGCATTAATTTTTTCGAGGCCCGGGAGACGTTGATTTCCCGGGCTTTTTCGTGCGGACGCGGTCACTCGCCGGGCTCACCGGTTAATCTTTGCCGACCAAAATTTCCATTTTGTTAACCATGTTCTGAAAGGTTCTCTTAATCGAATCTGCCCCGAAGCCGAGGCGACGGAGCACTGAGAACGAGGTGGTAAGATGGCGGTCATTACATTGGCCAACGCAAAGGGCGGTGCCGGCAAGACAACGGCTGCCCTGATCCTGGCGACGGAACTGGCCCGGCAGGGCAACCGTGTGGTGATCCTGGATGCCGATCCGCAGCGGTGGATCACCAGCTGGTCGGAGATTTCCGGCCATATCGCCAATCTCGAGGTGATCTCGCACATCACACCCGCATCGCTTCCCTGTCACATCCGCGAGCTGAAGGATGAGGCCGACTACATCGTGGTCGACCTTGCCGGCGCCAGGGATGCGATCGTTGCGCTGGCGCTTGGGCTTTCCGATCAGGTGCTGATCCCGGTTCAGGGCTGTGCCATGGACGCGCGCGGCGCGGTCCAGATCCTGGAGCTTATTCGCCAGATCGAAGCGAAGGCGAGAGTGCGCATCAATCACTCGGTGGTCCTGACACGCGTCAATTCGTTGGTGACGACGCGGGCGCTGCAGGCGATCAAGGCGCTGCTTGCCTCGCGCGGTGTCGCGGTCCTCGATACGCCGATCATCGAACGCGCCGCCTATCGCGAAATCTTCGAATGCGGCGGCACATTGCAGACAATGGACGCAAGCCGCGTCAGCAATCTCGACAAGGCACGTGAAAACGCCTTCGCACTTGCCAGCGAGGTGCAAGCGCTGCTCCCGGTATCGGCGCGGCGTTCCCTGATGTCTCGCCTGCGCTGGACTTTGCCGCGCGCGGCTTAATCGAAATCGAACTGATTGCCTCCCAAGGCAGACCGGAATTGACGAACGTCATTCCGGTCGAAATCTTTCCATCAGAACCGCCGGTCGATGAGGTGCTTGGCCTGGGCGCCGGCGTGATAGAAGGCGGATTTCAGGTTGCGCCAGGGGTCTGGCGTGATCGGTGTCTCGGTAAGCGGGATTGCCGAGATGTCGCCCGTGACATAGCGGGCAAGGGCGCGGCCGAAGACGGTTCCGGGGGCGATGC
This sequence comes from Sinorhizobium shofinae, assembly GCA_001704765.1. Taxonomy (GTDB): domain Bacteria; phylum Pseudomonadota; class Alphaproteobacteria; order Rhizobiales; family Rhizobiaceae; genus Sinorhizobium; species Sinorhizobium shofinae. The sequence goes on along the minus strand of MBFK01000126.1, from coordinate 107,866 downwards.
CGCGGCCGTTGTAGCCGCTTATGGAAACGACGTTGGGCGCAAGTACGTGCATGACCGGCAGGTTGGTGGTGGTCATGCCGATGCGGCCGTCCCACCAATATTCGAAGCGGAAATCGCCGATATAGGGGAAGAGCTTGCGCACCGAGCGTGCGGCAAAGGCGCGATGCGTGCCCGCGGCCATCGCGTCGAGGCGGCCGATCGAGCCGAAGATCAGCCGGTTCTGCTGATCCATGCGGAATGAGGTCATCACGAGGCCGGTGTCCCAGGCGCCCTGGCGCTCTGGCAGAATTCGGCTCGCGATCTTGTCGGGCAGCGGATTGGTGGCGAACTGAAAATAGGGAAGGATCGTCAGTTCCTGCGTCTGTGCCGTCCACGGTACGTTGTCGACGAGTGCGCCATAGGCGTTCGTGGCGACGATGACATGTCTCGCTGTAAGCGAGCCCCGGCCGGCCGTCAGCTTCCAGAGGTCGCCCTTGCGCTCTGCGGCCAGAAGCGGCGTCTCCGTGAAGATCTCAGCGCCTGCGGCAAGCGCTGCCCGCGCCAATCCCCGCGCATAGGCAAGCGGCTGGATCGTGCCGGCCCGGCGGTCGAGCAACGCGCCCGCGAAGCCTTCGGCGCCCGAAAGTGCATGGGCCTTATCCGCGGGGAGCGCCTCGACCGGGGCGCCGCGCTTCTTCCATTGGGCCTCGCGCTCCGTAATCTCCTTTAGCCCCTCCGGCCCGACGGCCATGTGCAGCGTACCGTTGCGTACCGCTTCGCACTGCATGCCGTGCCGGGCGACCAGATCGTAGACGAGCGAGGGGCCATCCCCCAACTCGTTTAGCAAGCGACCTCCGGCCTCCACGCCGAGTGTGGCGATGAGATCGTCCGGCTTCACCCACATGCCGGCATTGACGAGGCCGACATTGCGGCCCGAGCCGCCATAGCCAATCATGTAGGCTTCGATCACTGCGGCCTTGACGCCCATTTCGGCGAGGTGAAGTGCGGCCGAGAGCCCGGTGAAGCCACCGCCGACGATCGCGACATCCGCAGTTATCTCACCCGTAAGATGTCCTGTTTTAGGAGCGGCTGGAGCCGTTGCATGCCAGAGATTGGGAAGAGGGCGCTCCGTCGCCATTGCGGGCCTTCCTTTGCGGTGATTGAGGGGTTCCTTGCCTTTGATAGAACCATCAGAGCAACGTTTTTCATGACAATGTTTCATGAAGTCATGAAGACCGACAATGCCGGGCGAAGCGAAAAAATCAGGCGAACGCCCGCACGGCTCCGCCTAACTCAGGGCGTGGGCGAGCTATTGGTAAGGGGTCAAAACATCCGCTGAAAGCGGCGCCCCAGGCTCGTCGACGAACTCGACGGTCACACCGGTGCTCACCATCTTGCCGAGCTCGGTCGCGTCCCAATTGGTCAGGCGGACGCAGCCGTGGCTCTGGGTCTTGCCGATCTTCGATGGATCCGGCGTGCCATGAATGCCGTAGGTCGGCCTCGAAAGGGCAATCCAGACGGTGCCCACAGGCCCGTTGGGTCCCGGCTGCAGCTGCAGGATCTTGTCGTTCGCGCCCTGCTGGAAATTGATCCTCGGATTGTAGGTGTAGCCCGGGTTGAAGGCGATCCGCTCGACCGTCACCGTGCCAGACGGTGAAGGCGTATCGGACGAACCGATCGTGGACGGATAGGCGGCGATGAGCTTGCCTGTCTCGTCATAGGCGAACACCTGCTTGCGGGCCTTGTCGGCGATGATCCGCGCAACCTTGCCGGTCTTGTCCGGGCCGGGGTTGATGACCTTGATCGTCGTGCCCGGAACGGAAAAGTCGGCGCCCGGATTGAGCTCGCGCAGGTAGCCCTCGTCCATATGGAATTTCTCGCCGAGCATCTCGGCGGTGGACGTGAAGGACAAATGCGGAAGCTGCGCCTTGTGGGCATAGTCTTCAGGGATCGAGGCGACGTAGGGACCGGCCGCGTCGGCGGCGGTGATCGTATAGTTGGTGATCGGCAGTCCGCCGTTGAAGCGCAGCCGTTCGAGAATGTCCTCGGTATTGTTGGGGTCGAGCTTCTCTCCGGTCGCCTGCTGCCAGGCCTCGATCGCCTTGGTGACATTCGAGCCCATCTTGCCGTCGATGACGCCCGGCGAGAAGCCTTCGCGGTCGAGGAAGACCTGAAGGGCGGTGATTTCGGCGCGCGACTTGCCCTTCATCTCGATCGCCGGCGGCATAGGTTGGCTCAGCGGGTCCTGATATTGTGGATCATAGGCTGCCTGTTCACCCTCGGTGATGGAGGGAAGGCTGTTCGGAAGCTCTTCGCGCTCCACCGGGGCGGGCGTAGCGTCGCGGTAATCCGGCACGGTGCCGGTGAACTCGCCGGGCTCGGAGTAGCCGTAGCCGCGATCGCGTTGGTTAGAATAAACATCGGCGCCATATTCACGGCGGCGGACGCCTCCATCATTCGGCACGACTGTGGCGACGATATTGCCCCAAGGGTCCACAAGCACCGTGCGGCCGCGGCGATCGCGCACCGCGCGAACTTCGTCCGGACCGGGCATATAGTCGAGAATATCGCCCTCGGGAGTGACCAGCATCACATCGCCGTTTCCCCAATAGCCCCCATAACCCTCCTGGGCGCGTGCGGGCACAAGCTGCACGGCCAGAAGGCCGAGTGCGGCGAGAAGCGGAAGGCCGGTGCGGGTCGCTGACACGAGAGAACCTGTTTTCATGGTGGTTGCTTTGCGGCGGTACATTCCGATTCCGACGTTAATGTGAAAAAAATGAATTCATCGTGAACAGTCCCTTAAATTCTAGTTAGGCGAACCTCCACGCCGTTGCAACAGCCGCTTGCTGCCGAAAGACGCCGCTTGCCGTTCGACCTCGTTGAATTCATAACGTTTTTCCTCCCGGATGGTTCAATTCGAAGGATCAGCCCCTAAGGGGAGGGCGCTGCGCTATCATGTCCTCGCCATCCTGATTCTGGGTGCGAGCCGGAGACGAGAATGCAGACCATCTTGGGCGCCCATGGCGGCGTGGACAGCCACCTCCTGTTCGACCGCTCCTCGGCGCTCGACATTGCCGCCTTCGTCACAGCCGGCGTCGACCTATCGCCGGGAGACGCGATCCCCTCCGACGGCGATCCGCGGATCGATCGTGCGCTGGCCGGCTTTCTCTTCACCTGCGGTCCCGATCACATCCGCCATCCGGAGCCGGTCGAGCGGCATGGCGACCATGTGCGCTATCCCTTGCACGGGTCGCTTGCCGGGACGCCCGTCAGCTGGACGGAAATGTCTCCCGCTGGCTTGCGCTGCTCGGCTGTCACGGAAGTCGATCTCGCCTGCGGCGGCAGGGCGGCGATCGAGCGGGTCTGGCAAGTTGATGAGAATGGGCACGGCGTGATGCTGGAGGACCGCGTTGTCAATATCGGTGCTTCCGCCTTTGCGCCGTTGATGATGTACCATATGAACATCGCCGGCCGGCTGCTTGGCGATGAAACCCGGATCGAAAGCGCTTCGCTGGAGGGCGGTTCGCTGGCCTGGCGTTTCGGCGAAGGGGATAGCGCGCATTTCTGTCGAACCGCAGTCGCCGGCGACGACCGATGGGCGGAGGTTTCGCTTTCTGCGCTGCCGGGCCTTAAAGGACGGGCCCTGCATGTGCGGTTCCTGACCGAAACGCTGCCGTTCCTCCAGATGTGGCGCTGCCAACGCGGCGGGGCGAATGTCGTCAGCATCGAGCCGGCATCGCACCGTCTTGCCAAGCGGGTGGAGCTCTCGGCATGCGGCGAACTCGACCTGATGGAGCCCGGTCAGTCGCGCGACTATGCGCTCGCCTTCCGGGTGGGCTGAAAGCGCTTGGCGATTGACGCCGCCGGGCGCGGAGCCTACACCAAGGCAAGAATACTCGTGAGGAAACGACATCATGGACATTCGCCAGATCAACGATGAATACTCGGTCTCCGGCCAGATCACGGTCGAAGATCTCGATGAGATCAAGGCGCTCGGCTTCAAGTCCATCGTCTGCCATCGTCCGGATTTCGAGGCTCCCGACCAGCCGACCTTCGACGCGATTTCCTCGCGCGCCCAGGAGCTCGGCCTGGAAATTGCTCATATTCCGGTCGGCCCGATGGGCGTGACGGCCGATGCGGTGACCCGCATGGTCGACGCCCTCGACGAATTTCAGCGCCCGATGCTCGGCTATTGCCGTTCCGGCGCTCGCTCGACGGCCGTCTACCAGCAGACGCAGCACATTCGCAACTGAGGCGGCGCGTCCACGCGCCGGGCGGGCACTGTTCACGGTCGGCGACGAGACGATCGAAGCGAATGCGGGGCAAATTCTCGCTGCTCCCGCCAGCGTCCCGCACAAGTTCGTCAATCTCGGCCTAGGACGGCTCGAGACCACCGACGTCCACGTGAGCGGCGCCTTTTCGACCGAATGGCTGGAATGGGCCCCGGACAGCCGAACCATCGCATTTTGTTGTTTGTCGCCGGCATTGGGTGCTATATTTCGTCTGTTCGATCGAGGGTGCCGGCACCCCTCCGAAGATCGTCCGCTTGGAGCGCGCTTGGCCCAAACAAGCGCGCTTTCGCGTTTCTGATGCCGTTCCTATCCCGTCATATGAATGTTTGCCGCTCGCAGTCTCTTCAAAAGCGCGTAGAGTGTCTCGAGCGGCAGATTTACCTACAGCGCCGTGCGTCTTTTCAGACGCACAATGGTCGCTGTAGCACTTTGATCGCTGTAAGAGGAGATCGGCCATGGATCCCTTCAATAGTTTTCGAGATTATCCCATCCTTCCCGGCCACGTAGCGATCCTTGAAGGCGTTCTGAACAAGGCGCTGGAAGAGCGTAACTTATCGATCGGCAGCGAGGAGGCCGACCAACTCGCCAGGAGGATTATCAAGCTTTATCAGACCGGCGTCAGAGAGCCGGGCCAGATTTGGGAGATGATCCGGACAATCTAAGGGGCGACTCAGGGAACAAAAAGTGCCCGCCTCATGACGGGCTCCTAGCTACTCGCATGTTTCCTTAAATCGGAGCCGATTTAGGGATAAAAACATGCAGCAATTCAAAGTGCTACAGCGACCTTTGTGCATCTGATCGCGTCTGATAAGACGCACGGCGCTGTAGGCGAGCCACGGCGCGTCCGCACCGTGAACGACTCTGCGGGGTTCCGGCTTTGAACGATTGCGTCCCCCTCAGCCATTACGAATTTCGCTTAGTGTGCGCGTCGGCGTGATCGCCTCCGGGTCGAGCTTGACCTCGATGATCGTCGGTTTGCCGCTGTGGCGCGCCCTGAGGAAAGCATCGGCGAATTCTTCGGTGCGCTCGACTGTCTCGCCATGGCCGCCATAGGCGCGGGCAAGCGCCGCAAAATCCGGATTTGTCAGGTCCGTGGCGCTGACACGGCCGGGATATTCCCGCTCCTGATGCATGCGGATCGTGCCATAGATGCCGTTGTTGATGACGAGCACGATGATCGGCAGGTCGTAGCGGATCGCGGTGGCGAATTCCTGGCCATGCATCAGGAAACAGCCGTCACCGGCAAAGCAGATGACCTCGCGGTCGCGATGGAGGTGTTTCGCCGCAACCGCCGCCGGCAGGCCGTAGCCCATCGAGCCGGATGCCGGCGCCGCCTGCGTGCCGTAACGGCGGAAGCGATGGAAGCGATGCAGCCATGTGGCGTAATTGCCGGCGCCGTTGGTGAAGATCGTGTCCGGCGCCGTATTCGCCTCGATCCAGTTCATGATCAGTCCCATCTGCACCTCGCCCGGTCCCGTCTCCGGCGGTCTCGACCATTTGAGATAGGTTTCGTGCATGGCGGCCGTGCGTTGCGCCCAGACCGGCGTGCCGGCGGGTTCTACTTCGGTAAGGGCGGCGACGAAATCGCGCGGGCTCGCGGCGATCGCGAGATCCGGCCGATAGACGCGACCGAGTTCCGACGGATCGGGATGAACATGCACCAGCGTCTGCTTCGGATAGGGCACGTCGACGAGCGTGTAGGAGGAGGAGGGCATTTCCGAGAGGCGTCCGCCCAGAAGCAGGATGAGGTCGGCCTCCTTGATTTCCTTTGCCAGTGCCGGATTGACGCCGATGCCGACGTCGCCGGCATACATCGGATTGAGGTGATCGAAGAGCATCTGACGACGGAAGGAGCAGCCGACCGGAAGATGCCAGCGTTCGGCGAACTGCTGGAAATCGGCAACGCTTTCGGCCGACCAGCGCGTGCCGCCGAGAATGGCGATCGGCCGCTTCGCGTCCGCGAGGAGCGCGGCGAACCGGGCGATCTGGCTGGGTCCCGGATGGCTTTCGACCGGCTGGTAGGCGCGTGCGGTGGGGGCTTCGGCGCTCTCGGTCAGCATGTCTTCGGGCAGGGTCAACACCACCGGCCCGGGACGGCCGGAGGTCGCGACGGCAAAGGCGCGCGTCACGAATTCAGGTATGCGCGCCGGATCGTCGATCTCGCCCACCCATTTTGCCACCTCGGTGAGAGCGCGGCGATATTCGATCTCCTGAAATGCCTCGCGTTCGCGTGCGTCGCGCTGCACCTGTCCGATAAAGAGGATCATTGGGATCGAATCCTGGCGGGCGACGTGGAGCCCGGCCGAGGCATTAGTGGCGCCGGGGCCGCGCGTGACCATGCAGATGCCCGGCTCGCCGGTCAGCCGGCCCCAGGTGTCCGCCATCATCGCCGCACCGCCTTCCTGGCGGCAGACGACGACGTCGATGTCGGTATCGTAGAGCGCATCCAACACGGCCAGATAGCTTTCGCCCGGCACGCAGGAGATGCGCTTCACGCCATTTGCGACCAGCGCCTCGACCACCAGTTGCCCACCCGTTTTCATGTCAGCACCTCCCAATGCTTTTCTTCGTTCCGAATTCAGATCGCCGGCGACACCGGTGCACCATCAGCGTCAGGCCAGATGAGGCCCGGCGGTGGTCGGTTGCAACTCTTCGAAGGGCGATCTCTGTCATGATCGTTCGTTTACGCAGCTTTCCGCGCCGACGGCCTTCAGGCACCAGCGGGCGAAGTCTTCCGTCGCCGTCTCGCGGCCGATTTCGTTGAGCGTCTCGTGGCGCATTCCCTGGTAGATTGTCACGGTCACATCTGTCATGCCGCGCGCCTTCATGCGTCGGCCGAGCCAGGCGATGGCGTCGCCATTCACAGTCGAGGGATCGGCGCTGCCGCCGACCAGATGGACCGGCAGCTTCGCGGGCAAGCGGGCAAGCCGGTCGGGCCGCGCGCCGGCAAAGGCAAATTCGAAAACGTCGATCCAGAGCGACACGCTTGCATCGAAGCCGCAAAGTGGATCGGCGATATACTTGGCAACTTCATCCTCGTCGAGTGACAACCAGTCGAAATCGGTCTTCCGAGCGGCAATGGCCTTACTCCAGGCGCCGAAGGTCAGCTTCGAAAGCAGCGGGCTCGGGACGTCCGAGCCTTTCAGCATTCGTTCGATGGTGAGGATCACCTGGCCGGCCCGGCCGGCAAGCCCGGGGCGGAAGTTGGAGTTCCAGACGGCCAGCGCGTCATATAGTTCCGGACCGCTCTCGGCCGCATTGAGGGCAATCAGTCCGCCCATCGAGTGGCCGAAGAGCACGATGGGCAGGCCGGGATGATTGGAAACGGCCATTGCGCGGATGCTGCGCAGATCCGCGATCACCTTCTCGAATCCACCGCGCTGGGAGAATTGACCGAGCAGTGCATCCGGCGCGCGGCTCTCGCCATGGCCGCGATGGTCGTGTGCGTAGACATGGAAACCATGCTTGGCCATGGCTTCGGCAAAGCGGGCGTAGCGGCCGGAATGTTCGGCAAGCCCGTGGCTGATCAGCAGGATGCCCTGTGCTGCATCGGAAGCCGGCGAGTGGCGCCAGCCGAGCGTCGCGCCTGTCGGGCTCTGAAGCGTCCTTACCTGTCCGAACATGCCTCACTCCCGAACAAATCGTCAGATCCTAAATGCGCTCGCCGGGTCGCGACAGCACTTCCTCATTGACAGGGGCGGGCGATTCCGCCCCGCCGAACACTCCGCGAGATATCAAATCGATTTGGCGGGCAAAGGCAATCGCCGCTTGTTGCTCGTTGCGCATGAGATCAGAACGATCCCTTTTACTGGAGGCCATTACGGCAGTGCGGGCTGTGGTATATGCGGTCAATCTCGTCAATGTTGCAACGCTTGCTCTGGGGTTGGGGCTCTCGTCCCTCGCCGTAGCAGAGGAGGCGTCGAGCGAAGAGGCGAGGACGACGCCGGAAAGCGGCACGACGCAATATGTGCTGGCGGTAAGCTGGCAGCCGGGCTTTTGCGAGACGCGGCCGACGCGCAAGGAGTGCGTGGACCAGACGTCTGACCGGTTCGACGCGACGCATTTCTCGCTCCTTTGCCTTTGGCCTTTGAGGCAGAGCTATTGCGGCGTGGAGGCGGAGTTGAAGCGCAAGACAGCAAGGGCGATTGGCTCGACACAGACGAAACCGCCGCGCGCCTCCTCGTCGCCAAGCCGAGGGTGAAGTCGGGCCTCGACCGCCACCAATGGCTGCGCAGCGGCACCTGCCAAACCGCCAATGCAGAGGACTATTTCACGCTGCAGCTTCGTCTTCTCGACGAGTTGAACGCATCCGCAGTGAGAGCCCTCTTTGCCGACAAGAACGGTTCGGAGATCGGCGAGCAGCAGATCAAAGCGCCTTCGACCAGAGTTTCGGGGCGGGGGCTGGCGACCGGGTGCGGATGCGTTCCCAGACCGGCGACGGTCGCAGCGTGATCACCGGACTCACCCATCGGACTTTTCGACGACCTCTCGGGCAGGGCGGATCTCGCGGGCCTCATCAAGGCGGCGGGGCCGACCGAGTTCAAATGCGCCAAGGGGATCGCGGACGCCGCCGGGCGGGGCTGAACGTAGCGGCTCATCGCAGCGAAGGACGGCGCCGGCAAGGCCTTTGGCGATTGCCCCGCCACCATAATTCGCCTACATAGCGGGCAAATTTTTCCTTCCGATGCGGAGCATTCCTTCATGGCACGTCAATTCATCTACCACATGGCCGGGCTCAACAAGGCCTATGGCAACAAGAAGGTCCTGGAGAACATCCATCTGTCGTTCTACCCGGACGCGAAGATCGGCATTCTCGGCCCCAACGGCGCCGGTAAGTCGACCGTCCTGCGGATCATGGCCGGGCTCGACCACGAATATACCGGCGAGGCCTGGGTCGCCGATGGCGCGACCGTCGGCTATCTGCCGCAGGAGCCACAGCTCGATCCGCAGAAGAGCGTGCTCGAGAACGTCATGGAAGGGGTGGCCGCGAAGAAGGCGGTCATCGACCGCTACAACGAACTGATGATGAACTATTCCGACGAGACCGCGGAAGAGGGTGCCAAGCTCCAGGACATCATCGACAGCCAGAACCTCTGGGACCTCGACAGCCAGGTCGAGATGGCGATGGACGCGCTGCGTTGCCCGCCGGGAGACGCCGAGGTCACCAATCTATCGGGCGGTGAGAAGCGCCGCGTCGCGCTCTGCAAGCTGCTGCTGTCGCAGCCGGATCTGTTGCTCCTCGACGAACCGACCAACCACCTCGACGCCGAGACGATCGCCTGGCTCGAAAAGCACCTGCGCGAATATCCGGGCGCCGTGCTGATGATCACGCACGACCGCTACTTCCTCGACAACGTCACCGGCTGGATTCTCGAGCTCGATCGCGGCCGCGGCATTCCCTATGAGGGCAACTATTCCGCCTACCTGCAGGCAAAATCCAAGCGCATGGCTCAGGAAGGCCGTGAAGAGGCGACCCGCCAGAAGGCCATCAGCCGCGAGCAGGAGTGGATCGCCTCGAGCCCCAAGGCCCGACAGGCCAAGTCCAAGGCGCGTATCCGCGCCTATGACGAACTGGTCAAGGCAGCGGCCGACCGGCGTCCCGGCGACGCCCAGATCATCATTCCGGTCGGCGAGCGGCTCGGCCAGGTGGTCATCGAAGCGGAGAACATTTCCAAGGGCTATGACGACCAGCTGCTGATCGAAGGGCTGAGCTTCAAGCTGCCGCCGGGCGGCATCGTCGGCGTCATCGGCCCGAACGGCGCCGGCAAGACGACGCTCTTCCGGATGATCACGGGCCAGGAGCAGCCCGAAGAGGGTGCGTTCCGCATCGGCGAGAGCGTGCAGCTCGGCTATGTCGACCAGAGCCGTGATGCGCTCGACGGCAATAAGACGGTGTGGGAGGAAATCTCCGGGGGCAACGACGTCATCAAGCTCGGCAAGCACGAGGTCAATTCGCGGGCCTATTGCTCGTCCTTCAACTTCAAGGGCGGTGACCAGCAGCAGAAGGTCGGCACGCTCTCGGGCGGTCAGCGCAACCGCGTGCACCTCGCCAAGATGCTGAAGTCCGGCGGCAACGTCATCCTGCTCGACGAGCCGACCAACGACCTCGACACCGAGACGCTTGCGGCACTCGAGGATGCGCTCGAGAACTTTGCCGGCTGCGCGGTCATCATCAGCCACGACCGCATGTTCCTCGACCGCCTGGCGACCCACATCCTCGCTTTCGAGGGCGATAGTCATGTCGAGTGGTTCGAAGGCAACTTCGAGGACTACGAGAATGACAAGATCCGCCGCCTCGGCCCGGACTCGGTCAACCCTAAGCGGGTGACCTACAAGCGCCTGACCCGGTAAGCAACCTTCGCGGCGGCGCCGAGCGCTCCGCTGGTGCTACTCGTTAGTTAGGTGCTGTCGCGGCTCGGTGTGAGACGCTGCCGAAGGGTAGGGAGCGCCGGACCTGCGTAGGTCCGAGGTTCATGTCCGGCGGGCGCCATGGTGCCGAAGGTGGCCGCGTCCGACAGAAATGCGGGACTGCGTCATTGTTGCGTGGGCGGATCGGAAGGTCCGCCCGCTTCCATGTCTTGGGAACGTCATCTCCTTGCCTTTCCGCGCAAAACCCGCTTGCGCGTCGTCTGCAAATCACATAAACATATCTTTATGTGTTGATAAGGGTTCGGCAATGACTAACCTTGGATCGCTTGGCTTGGATGCATTGGTCGACGTCTTGAAGGCGGCGGGCGAGCCGACGCGCATGCGTCTTCTGGCGCTGCTTTCCGCCGGCGACCTCACCGTTACCGATCTTACCGAAATTCTCGGTCAGTCGCAGCCCCGTATTTCCCGGCACCTGAAGCTGCTTACCGAAGTAGCGCTGATCGATCGCTACCAGGAAGGCGCCTGGGCTTATTTCCGTCTGCGGCAGGAGGGCGGGCGCGTCGCGCTCGTCCGTGAACTGCTCGCTGCGGCAGCGCCTGACGATGCGATTCTGGCGAGGGATTCGACCCGGCTTGCGGCCTTGAAGAAGGCGCGCGCCGAGAAGGCCCAGGCCTATTTCAGCCGCAATGCCGCCGAGTGGGACGAACTCAGGCGCCTTCACGTCAGCGAAGGCGATGTCGAGACGGCTCTGAAGGCGATGGTCGGCGACGAGCGGGTCGACAGCCTGCTCGATCTCGGCACCGGCACGGGGCGCATCCTGCAGCTTTTCGAGGGGCTCTACCGGCGCGGCATCGGCGTCGACGCCAGCCGCGACATGCTGGCGGTGGCGCGTTCCAATCTCGACAGGGCTGGCATCACCAAGGCTTCGATCCGCCACGGCGACATCTTCAACCTGCCGCTCGATGGCCAGTCCTTCGATCTCGTGACGATCCATCAGGTGCTTCACTTCCTGGAGGATCCCGAGGCGGCGATCACTGAGGCCGCACGCATGCTCGTGCCGGGAGGGCGGCTCGTCATCATCGATTTTGCCCCGCACGGCCTCGAATATCTGCGCAACGAGCATGCTCACGCCCGCCTCGGTTTTTCGCACCCGACGATGGCCGATTGGCTGCAGAAGGCCGGCCTGATGCTCGAGAAGACGACCGATCTTGCGCCGGAAGGTGGGGAGGAGGGGAAACTGACGGTTACGATCTGGTTGGCGCGCGACCAGCGGGTTGCCGATGTGGCCGACTTGCCGCGCCAGCGCCAACAGGCAGGGGGAGTTTGAGAATGAACGCACGGACGCTTTATCCCGCGGAGCGCGGCAATCTCAGACTTTCGTTCGAATATTTCCCACCGAAAAACGAAGAGATGGAAATCCAGCTCTTCCAGACCGTGGCGGATCTCTCGATCTTTGCGCCGGCGTTCCAGACGGTGACCTATGGTGCCGGCGGCTCGACCAAGGCGCGCTCGCTGACGACCGTCAAGCGCATGATCGGGGAGATGGGACTGAAGGACACGGCAGCGCACCTGACCTGCGTTGGCGCGCCGAAGGCCGAGGTCGAGTCGGTGATCGACGAGTTCGTCGCCTGTGGCGTCCGGCATTTCGTTGCGCTGAGGGGTGATCCGCAGGGCGGCATTGGCAGCGCCTACGAGCCGTTTCCCGGCGGCTACGAGAATGCCGCCGCGCTCGTCAAGGCGATCCGCGCCCGTGGCGATTTCGAGATTTCCGTCTCCGCCTATCCGGAAAAGCACCCGGAGAGCCCGGATGTCGCGGTCGATATCGACATGCTGAAGCGCAAGGTCGACAGCGGCGCCACCCGCGCGATCACCCAGTTCTTCTTCGACAATGACGACTTTGAGCGTTATCTCGAGCGGGTGCGGCGCGCCGGCGTTCACATCCCGATCGTGCCGGGCATCCTGCCGATCAACAATCTGACGCAGGTGATACGGTTCGCCGGGCTTTGCGGCTCAAAGGTGCCGGATGCGATCATCTCGCGGCTCGCTCATCTCGACGACCAGCCGGAGGAGCGCTTCAAGGAGGCAAGTCATATCGCTGCCGAACAGATCGTCGATCTCGCGCGTCGGGGCATACGCGACTTCCACCTCTACACGATGAACCGCTCGCCACTCATCGCCGCTGTCTGCGACCTGGTCGGCTATGCGCGCCGACCGGCAAAGCGTGCGACCGTGTCTTCCTACCAGGCGGTTGCCACGGCATAGGCCCGAAGTGCGGGACCCATAAAGCAAAGCCCATGAACGGCTCGTCGTTCATGGGCTCATCTGTTGTCGCAGCTTAAGACCGGGTGCTCTCGGAGCGGCCTGCCTTACCCCTTCTGCTGCAATTTGAACTTTTCCGAAAGTTACAGTCCCTTTCGGCTTGGACTTTCAGCGGCCTTTCATCAGACGAAAAGCATCACGGCCACGAATGCGAACGCTGCACTGATCATGAGGACATTCAACGAATGTGTCAGTCCCATAGGATCCTCCCTGCGTTGACGGGTAAAACATAGGGCGAAAAGGCGGCGCTTGAAAGCGGAACTTGTGCTGCAGCGCGAAAACCGAGTTGCCGGGCTCGTATATTCACAGGCCTAAGCATATGAATTTGCGGACGGATTCTGTCTGCCACATTTTTTTCACAATTGCTTCCGGGAGGTTAATGTAAACGCCTGTAACGCTCCGTGAGCGGTCTCCAAGCCGTGCCGCCAGCTCTTTTTGATTCCCTGTCAGGTCGAGGAGCGCGGCCTAAGGATGCGCCCATCGAGAACGGCGAGGCCCGCGGCGATCAAGGCCATGCCGGCAATATCCATCGCTTGCAGCGTCTCGCCGAGGAAGAGATAACCGAGAAGAATGGCGCTTGGCGGCACCAGAAGCGTGACCAGCGACGTGTTGGTGGCTCCGGCCTCCGCCATGATGCGGAAGAAGAGAATATAGGCATAGGCCGTGGAGACGAGCGCCAGTCCGAGGATCGCCAGCACGGCGGGGATGGGCGGCATTGGCAAGGTCCAGGGCATGTCTGCGAAGGCTGCTACCGGCAGCATGACGATCGTCGATGCCGTCAATTGCCCGGCTGCTGTCACCTGCGGAGCCAGATCGCGGAAACGCTTGCCATAGGTAGCGGAGAAACCATAGCTCACCGCCGCCAGAACCGGCAGTACGAGCGCCCAGAGCGGCACGTCGCCCGCGGCACCGAAAAGACCGGCGAGAGCGCTCGGCCCGATAAGTACGACCGTGCCGGCGAGTCCCAGCATACAGCCGCTGATCTTGGCTGCGGTCAGCTTCTCGTCGTCCGTTGCGATATTTGCGATGAGCACCGTCCAGACGGGCGTCGTCGCGTTCAGAATGGCAGCAAGTCCGGCGCCGATATGCGTCTGGCCGAGAAAGATGAAAGCATGCGGAATGGCGTTGTTGATGAGCCCCATGACCAGGAACTCTCGCCAACGCCCGACGAGCGCCGGATAGAGACCGTGGTTGCCGCGCAGATAGACGTGCAGGGCGATCGCGGCGAGGCCGAGGCGCGAAGCACGAGCGTAAAGGGCGGGACATGGGCAACCGCCACGCGGGCGAAAAAGAAAGAGCCGCCCCACATGAGACCGAGCAACGTCAGCAGCAGCCATAGGCGCAAGGTCATGTGGGTGGTGGCGGCTCTGGCAGATGAATGCATGTCGGCCCTGCTGCGATCGAAGCCGAGTTGAATAGGCGAGCCCCATCCCAACGCGGCAATTCAGGATTGCGCAAGCGTTAATACGTAAAAGCGGGTGTTGCCACCCGCTTCTTGCAACATTTGTCCGCCTCTTTTTCGAATTTCGCGTCAGAGCGCCTGGAGCAGCTCTGGCGTCGCCCAACCATCGGCTGGCAGGCCGAGCTTCAACTGCTCCTTCTGCAACGCGGTACGCGTGCCGGAGCCGAGAATGCCATCGATCTTGCCGACGTCGTGGCCGAGCGCCTGCAACTTACTCTGCAAGGCCCTCATCTCCGCGTCGCCGAGCCCGGGCTCGGGATTGCCGGCCTGATAGGGGGGGGCACCGGCGAGACGGGTGGCGAAGTAGGCAGCTGACGTCGTGTAGATGAACGACTGGTTCCATTCGAGATAGATCTTGAAATTCGGATAGGTCAGAAAGGCAACGCCCTTCCGTCCCTGCGGCAGCACCAGCGACGCTTCAAGCGCGCTGTGGGAGGCGTTGTCCTCGCGTGGTGCGACACCAAGAGCGAACCAGTCGCCAGCCTTCATGCCCGGCTGCAACCCCGTCTTCTCCCAGGGCAATTGATCCGGTACGCCGACTTCCTGGATCCAGGGCTGCCCCGCCGTGAAGCCGAGGCTCTGGATGAACTTCGCCGCCGTCAGGATCGCGTCAGGCGCGCTCTTCTTCACATTGACGTGGCCGTCGCCATCCCCATCAACGCCATAGGCGATGATGTCCTCCGGCAGCATCTGCACCTGGCCGATCTCCCCAGCCCAGGCCCCGGTGGTCGCCGCCGGGTCGAGATCGCCGTGCTGCACCATTTCGATTGCGGCAAGCAGTTGCGGCCGGAACATTTCCGGCCGGCGGCAGTCATGCGCCAGCGTCACCAGCGCGTTGCGGGTGTTGAAATCGCCCTGAACGGCGCCGAAGTCTGTTTCCATGGCCCAGAAAGCGGTGATCACCGGCGCCGGCACGCCGAACTCGCTTTCGGCGCGGGCGAAGACGTCGGCATAGTCCTTCATCTTCTGGGCGCCGATATCGAGTCGCGCCCGGCTGACGGTGCGCTTCGAAAATTCGGTGAAGGTCTGCTTGAAGACGCCCTGGGCGCGGTCGCGGCTCAGCACCTTCTGGTCTATTGCCGCCCCGGCGAGTGCCCGGTCCGCGACATCGGCGGGAATGCCCTTGCCAACCGCCTCGGCCTTGACGCCCTCCAGGAAGGTCGCGAGATCGCCGCCGCACGCAGCCGGCGGGGTCTGCGACTGAGCTTGCGTCTGAGCCAGCACGGAGGTGCTGGGGAGTGCGAGCAGGCCGAGAGTGAGAAGGGCGTTGCGGGCCTTGCCGATCATCATAATTCCTTTCCGTGGCCGGCGCGGCCTGGCGTGGCCGTCGGGCTTGCGATTTGTCGCAGGTCAATATGCCGGTGCTTTCTCAGAGCATTATGACCGAATGAAGAAATTCGGTCCGCCACGCTTCGATGCGCGGCATTTCCGCCTATTGGGATTGCGAAACGGCTGCCACCCATTTCTTCCAATTCTTGGCGGAGCCTGCGAAGGCGTTGATGTCCGTATGGCCTTCGATGCCCGGAATGACTCCGGTGCTCGTGTATTGCCAGAAGGCCCAACGCCGGTCGACGTAAATGTCCTTGGGATGCTTGGCGACGGAACGCACCCAGAAGTGATAGTCGTTGAAGGCGCCGACGAGATTGTCGCGGTGGAAATCGACGGACGTATAGATGATCGGCCGCTTGCCGTAATGCGCTTCCAAGCGGTCCATGAACCGCTTCATCTCGAAGCGCACGGTCTCCGGCGACGGGCGGTAACGACAGGTCTTCGATTCGCCGTTCCACTCGACATCGAGAACAGGCGGTAGATAGACGGCGCTCTTCGGCACATTGGCGATAAACCAATCTGCCTGTGCGTCCGCACTCGAGCAGAAATAGTAGAAATGGTAGGGGGCATAGGCGATTCCGCTGGCGCGTGCCCGCGGCCAATATTCCTGGAAGCGCCCATCGACCCGGTCCTTGCCTTCGGTGGCCTTGATGAAGGCGAAGGAGACGCCGGAGCTCTTCACTTTCATCCAGTCGATGTCGCCGTTCCATTTGGAAACGTCGACGCCGTGGATGCTGTGGCGGTGCGGCGTGCGATCGCCGAAATCCTGCGGGTCGGTGTCCTGGAAGCGTGGTGGTATGGAGGCCGTCCGCACGAGGTCATAGTCGGTCGACGTGCAGGCGGAGAGAATGGTCGCGATGGGCAGCAAAGCCAGGAGAAACCGGCGCATGAGGGTTCCGTTACGAGACGAACGACGATCCTGCCTCACGCGATGGTTTCCATGATGGTGATGTCCCCAGGGAGGCTTGACCTCCTTTTCACCATATCATCGTAAAAATTGAGTTAGCTCAAGCGGCAATTGCATCGGCGCTGCATAGGCTTTTTGCTGGAGCGACGGCTTTCAGCCCCCCGCGGATCATGGCACCCGCTCTGCGGCCGGGCGGCGGTACACGGCGAGCCATGCATAGCCCCTGCCGATCGACTTGAGCTCGAGCGCGGCGCCGTCACGGTCGACCTTGGCACGCAGGACGTCGAACAGCGATTCGCGTGGCGTCACGTGAAAGCGTTTAAGCCAGGCCTGGAGGATGCGACGGAAGCCGCCGGGCCATCCCTCCTGCTGCCCGAAGTCGGCGATGTGCAGCGAGCCGCCCGGGTTGAGCGCGTCGATCGCCGCGTCGAGCGCCTTTTGCCAGTCGGGGATCATCGACAGCGCATAGGAGATGACGATGCGGTCAAAGCCTTTCTCACCGAAGGCGGCGGCTGTGAAGTTCGTGGCGTCGGCAATGCGCAGATTTTCATCCGCTCGGCCCTGGCGCCGGAGTTTCGCCTTTGCGGTTGCGAGCATCTCGGCGGAGATGTCGAGACCGAAAAGGCGGGCCTCGGGATAAAGATCACCGATCATCGCCAGGTTGCGCCCCGTGCCGCAGCCGACCTCAAGCACGGAACTGCGTGGTGGTGCGCCCAGCTCGCGGATCAGCGTGTCGCGCCCGAAGAGATAGTACTTCCGGGTAAAGTCGTAGATGTATCGCTGGTAGCGGTACATCCGGTCCATGAGCCGGGCGTGGCTGTTGCCCGCGGACTGCGCGGCACTCATGCTTTCTTCCGGTAGAGGTGGAAGCCACCATAGATGGCCGACCGGTCCTCGGCGCCAAGCCTCGATGAGGTTTCGGCGTCGTAATGCCACTGATCGAGCAGTGCGGCGGAAAGACGCCCAGGCAGAATGCTCGCTTCTGCCGCTGTGCGGAAGATCACCACGGCGTCCGGCGCGGCGGTGCGGGTGACTTCGCTCCAGAGGTCGTTCAGCTGGCGGTCGCTCATCCAGTCCTGTGCATCGAGGAGCACATAGCGGTCAACCGAAGACGCCGGCTTGCGGCTGAGCAAATCCGTGAAGCTTTCGTGGTGGACCGCGACGCGATCGGCGTGGTTGCGGATCGCCTCGTAGCTCGATGCCTGCAGATAAGGTGGCAACTCGCCCTCGTGCGGAAGTGGGTAACGCCGGCCGAAAGCCTGCCAGGCGAAGTAGTTTTCGCGGAGGGGGAAATGACATGTGAGCTTCTCGAGGCGATGGCGCAGCACCGCGGCGAGCGACCTTTCCTGGCTCAGGCTGGCGAGCTCGTCGAATTGCTGCGGCGGAATACCGAGGCCGAAAAGCGAACTCTTGCGGCCGGTGACCCAGCGGATGATGGGTCGGTCGAAGAGCGGCGCAAGCTTGTCGTCAAAAAACTGCCGCTGCTCGCGCATGGAGCGCGCCTGGACGAAATCTGCCGGGTTGACGCCGTGGAGCCGCGCCAGAAGATGGCTGGCGGCGATGAAGCGGCCGAGAAGGCCGGTACGATAGATATTCCAGCTGAAGACGCCGATTCGGCGGCGGCCTGTCAAGTCACGGCCGTTCCAGTAGGCGCGCGTGGCGGCGTCGAGCTTGGGAGCGAGGAAGAGTTCGAAGGCCTGGGCGTTCGACCGCGTACCGACACTGCCCAGGAACCGTACGACATCCTTATGGCTCGGCAAGTGACGGAAGGCGGCGAGCTTCAGCCGGTTCAGCGCGATGTGGTGGGGGTTGAGGTCGACGACGTCAATGTGCGCCGGTCCGGCAGCGAGATAGGTCAGCATGTTGCAACCGCCTGAACCGATCGTCACGATATGGTGGGCGGGTCCAATTTGCATCGCCTCCATGTCGACGATCGGATCTTCCCAGATCTGGGGGTAGACGAGTCCGGAGAAGAGCAGTCCGAACAGACGCTCCGACAGCCCGGCAAAGGAAAGGGCCTTGTGTTGGAGGAGCGCGCTCTTCAGCTTCGCATTCTTTCCGCCGAAGCCGGCATCGGGGGCGAGTTCCGTCATTTGTCTGCCATCCAGTTGAAACTGAGGCGCTTCTAAAGTGACTCGACTACACTTTGATGACGCGATTCCCACAGACCCGCCGCGCCCGCCGAGAGCTCAGACAGCGAAAGAGAGGCCTGGAGCAGGCGTTCGTCGGCAGGCCTCCTAAGCACGGAAGAGGCTTTTCCTTTCTCGGGAAACCTGTTTTCCTGTCGTCGGCGGGAGGCGGCTATGAAGGGTTTGTTGCGAAAATCCGGTGCGTTCGCCGTTGCGATGATGACGGCGGTCGCCGGCTGGCTGGCCTACTTTCCGCCGGAGCTTCTCAAGGTCGGTGACGGCTATGCCGCCAAGATCGTTTGCTCCAACGTCTTCCTGGCGGGGCGCGACCCGCAGGTGGTACTCGCCGAGGACGTACAGTCGCCAGGTCATCCGCTGCTCAAGTTCGTCAGTGTCTCGGTCGATCGCGAACAACAGGCGGTGACGGCGCGCATCTTCGGTTTCGCCGCACCTGTTCGGGCTGTCTATCGCCCGGGATTTGGCTGCACCGTAACCGCAGGCGGAACCATGCAGGCTCTGGCCAAGCCGGCAAGCGAGAACGCGGCTGGCGGCGCGGCGGCCGCTCTCCAGAGCCCGGACATCCACTGGCCCGAGGGAAGCAAGGCAGATATCGATCAGACATTCCAGAATCTGGTGGATGATCCCGAACTGGCCGGCCCAGGCATGCGGGCAATCGTCGTCATCAAGAATGGGCGGCTGGTAGCGGAGGCCTATGGCCGCGGCTTCGACCGCGATACGCCTCTGCTCGGCTGGTCTATGACGAAGTCAGTCACGGCGGCACTTGTGGGTTTGCGGATCGCCGACGGGCGTATGGATCCGGAAAAGGCCAATCTCATTCCCGAATGGAGTGGTGATGAACGAGCGCGGATCGAGCTTGCCGATCTCCTGGCGATGCAGAGCGGGCTCGCCTTCAACGAGGATTATGGTGACGTCACCGACGTCACGCGGATGCTTTTTCTCGAAAGCGACATGGCCGGGTTTGCCGCATCGAAGCCGCTCGAAGCGGCGCCTGGCGCCAGGTTCAACTATTCGACGGGCACGACGAATCTCTTGTCACGCCTGTGGATGCAGACATTCGACGGCCCCGCTAGGGCGCTCGCCTATCCACGCCAGGCGCTGTTTGGTCCGCTTGGCATGACCAGCGCCGTGATGGAGACGGATGCGAGCGGCACCTTCGTCGGTTCCTCGTACATGTACGCTACGGCACAGGATTGGGCTCGCTTTGCACAGTTTTTGCTGGACGATGGGCATTGGAAAGGGAGGGCGCTTCTGCCCGAGGGATTTGTGGGGTTCATGCGAACCTCGACTGCCGCTTCAGGCGGCGACTATGGCTCCGCCCAGGTCTGGCTCACGGAAAACGGTATTCGCCCCGGAACGGGCGAGTTCCCGCCCGATACTTTCTGGATGCTCGGGCATGACGGGCAATCGATCATGCTCGTTCCTTCGCTCCGCCTCGCCGTCGTCCGGCTGGGCCTCACGCCGGGAGGTAGCGGCTACGATGTACGGAAGCTGCACACCGGGGTGGTTACAGCACCCGATTGAGCGCCGCACCGATCAGGTGACGTTGGTGGGTTTGGAGGCGCGGGAAGCGACCCCCGCTACCGCATATCCAGCATGTTGAGCATGCCCTTGCGCTTGGCGTGGTAATAATAGCCGCTGGCATAGAGCTTCACGGCACCGTCATGTTGGTTGTCGGCTACCATCCAAGCACCACGCAGATACTTGGTCGCGTATTTGAGGTTGGTTTCCGCATCGAAGAGGCCCTCCGGCGGTCCGTCATAGCCGAGGCCTCGAGCGGTGTGGTACCTGATCTGCATCAGGCCGTAATTGCCCTTGCTATAGGCGTGCGGATTGTAGTTGCTCTCGCGCTTGACGACCCGATGCACAAGTTCGAGGGGAAGGCCGTTGAGCTCGGCATATTGCTTGATCAGCCGGTCGAGCTCGGGCTTGGAACTGGTCGGCGATTTCGTCAGTTTCAGCGAATCGGGAATGACGCTTGCGACTGCGCCCACGGCCGAGCCGATGACGCCGGTCTTGGGCCGCTCCGTCGGAACGATCATGCGCTTGGCCACCAGCGTTTCAAGGCCGACCGGTTCACCAGTGTCGAAATCCGACTCCCACAAGGCAGCAACCCCGAGGGACGGCACGGCGGGCGACTCGGCGCTTTTTTCAACGGCGGTTGAGGCCGTCGCCGGCGAGAGATTGGCTGAGGCGGGCGTTGCCATGGCCACTTCGAAGGCCTGAGCCGGCTTGGTCGTAGGCACCGCAACCGTCTGGGGGGCAGCGAAGGCGAGCGTCGCATCCGTCGCCGGCATGGTTTCCGCTTGGGCGGTGGGGGAGGCAGCGACTGCGGTCGGTGCGGCTGTTGCGTCGGCCGCCGGCGCGACGGTGGCCGACGCCGTCTGTGCGCTCAGCGCCGCCGAGGCGCTCGACGCGACGCCGATTGGTGCCGGCAGAGCGTAAGCCGTCATCTCCGTTCCGGGTTTCGGTATGGGGGTGACCGTTTGCACGGCCGTCAGCTCTTCGAGGGACGTGCGCTCAACCGTGGAGCACCCCGAGGCAATAGCCGCCGATGTCAGTGCGATGGCGGTAAATGCCTGTTTCGAAAGGGAGATACGGACTTTCGCCATGCGGTCACTTTCGTGCTTCTGGGCCCCGTAGCCCCCTGCAAATCAGCGGCTGCCAACCGCTGCGCTTGAATCTCCCTTAACCTATGCCGCCAGTTGCGGCAAGCGCGCGGGTGAATTTCACGCCGTCGCGCGTTTCAGGCCAAGCGACAGGAGCCCCCGCGCCATTGCGAGCAACACGGCGGAGGCGGCGACAAATGCAAACCAGTGTTCGAAAGGACATGAGAGACGTGTTTGAACGGCTTCCAGCCGAGTGATCGGGAGGGAGCCATTCAAACGCGAAACCGTCAACTGCTATTGGGCCTTTGGGTCTTTAGAACGACAGTCAGATCAGTCCGCGGCCTGCCACTTCTGGCCGATCGCGCCCATGACCTCGCCGAACCACTTGACGGAGGTGTCGAAGTGCTTGCCGCCCTTGATGCGCGGGAACTCGATCGTGCGCAGCTTACCGCCCTGGTCTTCATCGTGGCCGGTGACGCCGGAGACTTTGTTGAGCGCGCTTTCGACCGCAAGGTCGACCATGCTCTGGATCAGGCGCAGGTCGTCGCCATTCGCCGGCGCGGAGCGGGCGTAGTAGCCGGACTTCTGCACCATCGACCGCTCGGCGCCGAGCAGGGCGGCGAACTGTTTTGAGAACCAGTTGCCGACATTGATCGTATCGATCTTCACATGACCGAAGGCATCGCGCTTGATCGTCTCGCCGGCGGCCTCACGCTCGGCGACAATCGCGTCGAGGCAGGCACCTTCACTGACGAACAGCGTGACATAGCCATTCCGGCCCATGGTCTCGCGCAGGCGTTCGGCTTCGGCTTCGAGATCGAACTTCACCTCCGGTAGATAGAGGCCGTCGATGTTCTTCAACTGCGCATCCATCATGAAACCGTCGACATATTCCTTGCCGGCGGCCATCTGAACGTAAGCGCGCGCTGTCGCTGCCGTCAGCCAGCCGCAGTGGCGGCCCATCACCTCGTGGACCACGAGCGTGCGCGGCGCGGCGCTCTGCTCGTTGCTCACGTTGTCGAAAAAGCGTGCACCGTATTCGGCAGCCGTCCAGGCGCCTAGCGTCTGGCGGATCGGCACCACATCGTTGTCGACCGTCTTCGGCAGACCTACTACGGTCAGGTCATAGCCGTTCGCGCCGAGATAGGCGGCCAGATCGGCGGCGGTCGTGTTGGTGTCGTCGCCGCCGATCGTATGCAGGATGCTGATGCCATCGGCAGCGAGCCTTTCGGCTGCGACGCGAAGCGGGTTTTCGCCTTCCTTCACGAGGCCGCGCTTGACGCAGTCGGCTGCGTTGGTGAGCTTCACGCGGCTATTGCCGATCGGCGACCCGCCGTGGCGGTGAAGTATATAGGCCCGCTCGCGCATTTCTTTCGTGATCTCGATGCGGTCGGCGAGAAGCAGGCCCTGATAGCCGGAACGGTAGGCCACGAGCTCGTAGTCGGGGGCGATATCCGTATAGCGTTCGATGAGTCCGCCGACAGCGGATGAGAGGCAGGGCGCGAGCCCGCCCGCCGTCAGCATTGCGACTTTCTTCTTGGCCATGTTTCCTCCTCGGATTTCGGCATCGGGCGATCGTTCAGGAGATCGACCGCATTCTCAATTTTTGCGCAGGTCAAAGACCACGGGTGGTCTAACGCAATTCCGATGGAAATAAAATGACAGGGCTGTGGATGTCTGAAAAGTGGCCCATAATGCATGTATCGGGATGAGGGGCGCAATTCACTTGAGATTTGCGGCGATGTGATTTATTGAGGGGCCATCACAATTCCGTCATCCGTGACGTTTGGCACAGTCGGCCGCTTGCAATTTGCCACCACATCGGGCCATGCTCGGTCGTGGACAGGGAACAATCGCACTTATGTCATTCTGGGACAGCCTCCTCAAGATCGTAACGGCCACCGGCAATGCGCTCGCCGGTGTGGTCGAGGCGGTCCGTACACTCTTCGAAGGGGATCCGGAGACGCGCCGCAACGTTGCCTTCTCGGTGGCCATGATTGCCTTGTCGGCCAAGATGGCGAAGGCTGATGGCATCGTCAACGAAGCCGAAGTCGCGGCCTTCCGCGATATCTTCAAGTTCCCCGCAGACCAGGCGAAGAACGTCGCTCGGCTTTACAATCTCGCACGCCAGGACGTGGCGGGCTACGAGGCCTATGCGGAGAAGATGGCGTCGCTCTGCTCATCCTGCGAGCGCAACTGTCCTATTCTCGAGGACATCGTCGACGGGCTCTTCCATATCGCGAAGTCCGACGGTGCGGTGCACGAGAAGGAACTCGCCTTCCTGATGCGCGTTGCGGAAATCTTCAACATGGACGGGGCGCATTTCGAGCGCATCATGGCGCGCCATGTCCATGGCGACGACCGCGATCCCTATCAGGTTCTCGGTGTCTCGCCGAAGGATGATTTCTCCGATATTCGCAGGCGCTATCGGGTGCTCGTTTCCGAGAACCATCCTGACATGCTGGTCGCGCGGGGCGTACCGGAGGAGTTTCATGCGATCGCCAACGATCGCATGGCCGCGTTGAATGCAGCCTACGAGGCGATCGAGAGAGAACGCCGCGCCGCATGACCTCGAAGACCTGCGATTTCCCGGGCGCTCGCTTCGTACCGTCGCCCAACCATGGCGAGCGTGCCGGCGGCCGCCGGCCGGACATGATCCTCCTTCACTACACCGGAATGGAAACGGCGCTCTCGGCACTCGATTGGCTCTGTAGCGAGGAAAGCCAGGTTTCCAGCCACTACTTCGTTCATGAGGACGGCCGCATCGATCAGCTCGTGCCGGAAGAACGCCGCGCCTGGCACGCCGGCAGGAGCTTCTGGAAGGGCGAGGCGGACATCAATTCCTGTTCCATCGGCATTGAAATCGCCAATGCAGGCCACCCGGCAGGGCTGCCGGACTTCCCTGAAGCGCAGATCGAGGCGGTCGCCGAATTGTGTCGGGACTGTGGCGAACGCTGGCAAATTGCCCCTGAAAGGGTGCTCGCACACAGCGATGTGGCGCCGATTCGCAAGGTCGATCCGGGAGAAAAATTTCCCTGGCACGTGCTATATCGCCGCGGGGTCGGCCACTGGGTCGAGCCGGTGCCTGTCGGCGGCGGCCGCTTCTTCCAGCGCGGCGACCGCGGGCAGCCAGTCGAAGCGCTCCAGTCGATGCTCTCGCTCTATGGCTACAACATTGAAGTTACCGGAGATTTCTGCGAGAGAACGGAAGGCGTCGTGGCCGCTTTCCAGCGGCATTTCCGTCAATCACGGGTGGACGGCATCGCCGACGTTTCCACCATCGATACGCTGCACCGACTGCTCTCGGCACTGCCGAATTTCGGTGCTTAGGCTGCAATTTTCGTTCGCCCTGAATTAGCGCCCTCGACGCTTTGCTGCGCGATTTTTTTGCGTTTGCCACATGTTTACCATGATAGGCCCGTCATTTCCGGTCCATCAACGCAGGAGATGTGGCGTCTAGCGCCGTGCTCCTGTCAATGAAAACGATCGGGAAATCGGTCGACGGTGGGGTGCGCCGTCCGGCCAGTTCCCCAGACCGGAGACCTCAAACTACATGAGAATATCGTCAATTGCTGCGGTGGCGGCATGCCTTGGCATGTCCATCGCCGGGATGGGTACGTCGTATGCAGGGGGTGTCGACAAGACCATCAAAACCTCTTCCATCCAGCCCGTCACCAGAACGACAGGCTTCCCCACGCCGGCTCTTTCGCCGACCTTGCAATATACGAGCCTCATCCAATCCTATGCGAAGCAGTACGGCGTCGCTGCCGATCTCGCGCATGCCATCGTCAAGGTCGAAAGCAATTTCAACGCCAAAGCCCGGGGCAGCGCCGGCGAAATCGGCCTCATGCAGATCAAGCCGGCCACGGCACGCATGATGGGCTATTCCGGTACCGCCAAGGGCCTCTATGATCCGGAAACCAACATCAAGTTTGGCATGATGTATCTGGCGAAGGCCCAGGAACTTTCAGACGGCACGACTTGCGGCACAATCCTCAAATACAATGCCGGCCATGGTGCCAAGCGCATGAATCCCGTGTCGAAGCGCTATTGCGGCAAGGTCCAGAGCATTCTCGATTGAAATCGAAACGAGCCGCTGCAAGTGGCGGCCGCAAATGATCCGTTCTGGAACTCATGCGGGTTCGAGGACACAGCCGGATAGGTCTCGCGTTCCGGCATGACATTATATTTTGAAACAGCTCGGTGTCATTGACCGGGCGGCATGTTATTCCCGCAACGAAGCGTCAAGGGGATATCCATGTCGGAAAGCTTTGATTTCGTTATTGTCGGCAAGGGCATGATGGGCGCTGCGGCGGCGCGCCATTTGAGCCTGACAGGTGCTCGTGTCGCCCTTGTCGGGCCGGACGAGCCGGATGATTGGGCGAACCACGGCGGCGTTTTCGCCAGCCACTACGACAATGCCCGCATCACCCGCACGATCGACAACGATCCGGTTTGGGCGCGTCTCGCCCGCCGATCGATCGAGCGATATAGGGAGATCGCGGCGGCAAGCGGGATCGAATTCTACTACGAGGTCGGCTGCCTGATCGCCGCGCCGGCGCCCGGGGGCGGCTTCGACTATCTCGAGCGAGTCGAGCTTGCGCGCGACAGGCTCGGGGTCGAGGCGCCACTGATCGCCGGCGAGTATCTCGTCGCGCGCTTTCCATGGTTCTGCTTTCCAAAGGGCTATGCCGGCGTCCATGAGGCGCAAGGTGCCGGCTATATCAATCCCCGTGCTTTGGTCCGTGCGCAGACGGTTGCGGCCGAGAAATCGGGTGCGCGAGTGATCCCCGCAGAGGTGGTTTTCATCGAGGAGACAACCCGGTCGATCAACGTTTCGACCATCGAAGGGCACACGCTTTGCGCCGGCGCGTGCTCGTGGCGGCCGGCGGCTTCTCGCTCTCCAAGGCGCTGCTGCCAAGGCCGATCGATTTGACGGTGAAAGCCCGCACCGTGCTTTTCGCCGAGGTCAGCCCCGACGATCTCGCCGGGTTTCGCGGCATGCCGTCGCTGATCGGCGCGGCACCCGATCAAGACCAAAGCTATTATCTGCTGCCGCCGGTTGCTTACGCCGACGGCAAACACTACATCAAGATCGGCGGTGATCCGACCGATCGGATCCTTGCCAGCGAAGCGGCGGTCCGCGAATGGTTCCGCGGTAGTGCGAGCGTCGAGGCGGCGGAGCATATGCGTGGGTTGCTTGCCGGCGTGATGCCGGGTTTCAAGCCGGTATCGACGCATTTTTCGCCATGCGTCACCTCGTTCACGCGGCACGGCTACCCCTATATCGGATTTGCCACCGACCGCATTGCCGTGCTCACCGGCGGCAATGGCCAGGCGGCCAAGAGTTCCGACGAAATCGGCCGGCTGGGTGCGGCGCTTGTGATGAGCGGCGCGCTCGATGCCGGTGAATACGAGACCGATTTTGGCATCGCCTATCAATAGGCGCACGAATCTACCGAGGTGAAGCGCTGATTTCTCTAGCGCTTCCTGCCCCGGTCGGCTAATGAGGCTCTGCCAGTTGGCCGGGCAGCCGCGCCTCGCAAGCGCCGAAAGGCCGCGGGGTGAGGAAAGTCCGGGCTCCACGGAAACACGGTGCCGGATAACGTCCGGCGGGGGCGACCCCAGGGAAAGTGCCACAGAAAGCAAACCGCTCCGATTGCGGAGTAAGGGTGAAAGGGTGGGGTAAGAGCCCACCGCGGACATGGCGACATGGACGGCACGGTAAACCCCACCGGGAGCAAAACCGAATAGGGATGACACGGGTGCGCAAGCGCCCAGCCGGTTTCCAGGCCCGTCATCCGGGTGGGTTGCACGAGGCTGTGCGCAAGCGCAGTCCCAGATGAATGGCTGCCACGTTCCGCTTCCCTGGAGGCGGAGCCATACAGAACCCGGCTTACAGGCCAACTGGCGATTTTTCTTCAGCATCTTCAGAGCGCGATTTGGGGCGTCGGCGCCGGCGGCCCAGGCTTTTGGCGCCCCCTGCGAATCGGTGCGTCGGGGGTCGCGGGTGCGCCCTCGTGTGCTGCTTTTGCGGCGGGGTTCCAAGGCATTAGGGCTCCGATCGTAACCGTTTATTAAACTTAACAACCTATCAATACTTGATCATCCGCGAGGCTGTTTACGAGCTTCTCCCATTGACGCCCATATGGTCCCATGTTATCCCATAATGGTACTGCGCAAGGGCCGCGTCGTGGCCCATCATCGCGAAATTCCAGGGTTCCTTCCTCGGAAGGTTCAGGCGGACATGCTCGTGTCCGGCAGGGGTCTTTCGTGCGCGCAGGCAGGTGTGTGCGCGGGTCGATGATTATGGCCCGCCAGTCGGGGGCGGCCGTTTCGCGTCATGAACCGCTTCTTGTCGCATGCTACGAACCGGATCGATGCCAAGGGGCGGGTTTCCGTGCCTTCGGCGTTTCGCGCCGTGCTTTTGGAGGCGGGTGTGCGGGAGCTATACTGCTTCCAGGACTTCGTCTTCCCGGCGGTGAGCGCCGGTGGTCCGGAGCTTCTGGATCGGTTCGAGAAGCAGATGGCGGCCGAGGATCCTTTTTCGGATGCGGCCAACCAGATGTCGCTGCTCGTTCACGGGGGCGGCGTCTTCGTCAAGCTCGACCCGGAGGGCCGGTTGATGGTGACGGATTTCATCCGCGACTTCACCGGCATCTCGACCGACGTGACTTTCGTCGGACGGGGCGATCATTTTCAGCTCTGGGAGCCGCAGGCGTTTGCGAGGGCGCAGGCGGAAGCCCGGGAAGGGCGCAAGCAACGGGGGCTGCGTTCGGAATAGAGTGGAGAGGCGGAATGGTGACGGATCAAGGCGGCAGAGCTTCTGAAGCCGACGGCGGACCGGTTCGTCACATTCCCGTCATGCTCGCCGAAGTGCTGGCGGCTCTCGATCCGGCGCCCGGCAAGGTCATTCTCGACGGCACCTTCGGCGCCGGCGGCTACACGTCCGCGATCCTGGATGCGGGTGCCGATGTGATCGCGCTCGACCGAGATCCGACCGCGATCGCTGCGGGCCAGCCCATGGTTGCCACTGCCGGTGGAAGGCTCAAGCTCATCCATTCGCGTTTTTCCGAGCTGGCGGATCATGTGCCGGAAGGCGGGCTCGACGGCGTCGTGTTCGATATCGGCGTTTCGTCCATGCAGATCGATGAGGCGGAGCGCGGCTTCTCCTTCCAGAAGAAGGGGCCGCTCGACATGCGCATGTCGGCTGCCGGCGTCTCCGCCGCCGATGTCGTCAACCGCGCCAAGGTCTCCGATCTCATCCGCATCTTCGGCTTCCTGGGTGAGGAGAAGCAGGCGGGCCGCATTGCGCGCGCCATCGAGAAGCGCCGCGCCGAGGCGCCGTTCGAAACGACCCGGGATCTCGCCAACCTCATCGAGACGGTGACGCCGCGCAAGGCGAAGGACAAGATCCATCCGGCGACGCGCGTCTTTCAGGCGCTGCGCATCTTTGTCAACGACGAGCTCGGCGAACTCGCCAATGCGCTCTTTGCTGCCGAACGAGTGCTGAAGCCCGGCGGGCGGCTCGTCGTCGTCACCTTTCATTCTCTCGAGGACAGGATCGTCAAGACATTCTTCCAGGACCGCTCGGGCAAGGCGGGCGGTTCGCGCCACCTTCCGCTGGTCAGCGCACGGGACGCAACCTTCACGCCAGTCGGCAAGCCTATGGTTGCGGCGAGCGAGGAAGAAGCGTCCCGCAATCCGCGCGCCCGGTCGGCGAAACTCAGGGCTGGTATCCGCACACAGGCTCGGTCGCCGGGAAACGATCTGTCCATTTTCAACCTGCCGGAGCTGGCGAGCCTTGCCAGACTAGGGGGCTAAGAGACGATGCTCAGAACGCTGGATATTGTGCTGATTGTCATCATGACGGGGGCCGCCACGGTCACCTACACGATCAAGCACCAGGCCGAGAACAAGCTCGAGGAAGTTCGCAGGCTCGACGCGGCGATCAAGCTCGAGGAGGACACGATCGACCTGCTCAAGGCCGACTGGGCGCTGCTGACCCAGCCCAACCGGCTGGAACGGCTCGTCGGCGCCTTCGCCGCCGACCTGCAACTCGCGCCGACGCCCTCGACGCAGCTCTCCAGACCCGAGGAGCTGCCGATGCTGAAGGCGGATGTGCCGCCTCCGGCGGAGGGCAAGGACAAGAAGGGCAAAGGCAAGAAGGAAGACGGCGTCGCCGCCGTCATCAATGCCGATAACTTCGCAACAGGTTCGGTGGCGCGCTGATGTCGTTTCTCTCCCGTATCATGGTGTTGAAAAGCAAGGCGCATTTCTCGGCCGGTGGCAACAACCGCCCCGCGGAGGCGGGCGTCAACGTCACTTTCCAAGGGACGCGCAAGAAGAGCGCCAGCCAAGCGAAAAGCCGCGTTGCGATCGTCATTGCAAGCTTCGGCATCGCCTATGCGGTGATCGGTGGACGGCTGGTGCAATACGGCATGGCGCAGCCGGAGACGGTTTCCTCGATCGGACGCGCCGACAACCTGATGGCCTCGCGTCCCGACATCCTGGATCGCAACGGCGAGATCCTCGCGACCGACATCCGCACCGTCTCGCTCTATGCCGAGCCACACAAGATCGTCGATGCCGACGAGGCGGTGGAGCGGCTGGCGACAGTTCTGCCCGACCTCAACGCGCGAGAGATCTACAACAAGCTAAAATCGAACTCGCGTTTCCAGTGGCTGCGCCGGCAATTGACGCCGAAGCAGCAGAGCGAAATCCTGACGCTCGGCATTCCAGGGATCGGCTTCCGCCCCGAGAAGCGCCGCTTCTACCCCGGCGGGCCGACTGCCGCCCATGTCCTTGGCCATGTCAACATCGACAACCGCGGAGTTGCGGGCATGGAGCGCTATATCGACAACCAGGGGCTTGCCGATCTGGCGGCGATCGGCATGACGAGCGACGCCAAGCTCGAACCGGTCAAGCTCTCGATCGACGTGCGCGTCCAGAACATCGTGCGCGACGTCATTGATTCCGGCATGAAGAACTATAAGGCGATCGCCGCCGGCGCAGTCGTCATGGATGTCCACACCGGCGAGGTACTGGCGATGGCATCGGTGCCGGATTACGACCCGAACAAGCCCGCCGAAGGCGCCGAAGAGGGCTGGATGAACCGCATGTCGAACGGCACGTTCGAGATGGGCTCCACCTTCAAAACCTTTACCATCGCCATGGGCCTCGATTCCGGCAAGGTGACGCTCAACGACAGCTTCGACGCGACCGCGCCGATCCGCATCGGCGGCTTCACCATCAAGGACTTCCATGGCAAGCGGCGGGTTCTGACCGTGCCGGAAATCTTCCAGTATTCCTCCAATATCGGCACCGCAAAGGTCGCCGACCTCGTCGGTATCCCCGGGCACAAGGAATTCCTCACCCGCCTCGGGCTGCTTTCCAAGCTGCCGACGGAACTGCCGGAGGTCAAATCGCCGACCCAGCCGCGCGAATGGAAGAAGATCAACTCGATCACCATCTCCTTCGGCCACGGTGTCTCGACCACGCCGCTGCAGACGGCGGTCGCGGGCGCGGCATTGGTCAACGGCGGCAAGCTGATACCGCCGACCTTCCTGCCGCGCACGGAAGAACGGGCCAACGAGCTTGCAACTACGGTCGTCAAGAAGAGCACAAGCGACGACATGCGGTTCCTGCTCCGCTGGAACGGCATTGCCGGCTCCGGCAAGCGGGCGCTCGTGCCGGGCTTCAACGTCGGCGGCAAGACCGGCACGGCCGACAAGGTCGTCAACGGCCGCTACGTCAACGATCAGAACTTCAACGCCTTTCTGGCGGCCTTTCCGATCGACGATCCGAAGTACATCGTGCTGACCTTCATCGACGCGCCGAAGACCGGCGAGGGCGGCGGGCGCACCGCCGGCTCCAACGCCGCGCCGATGGTCCGCGACATTATCAGCCGCTCGGCGCCCCTGCTCGGCGTCGAACCGAAATTCGGAGAAGACGGTTCTGCCTTGCTTGTGTCTTATTGACCGTGAAATGAGAATGCGGACGATTCGCTATCCGGCGGATCGATATCGGTGTGAGACGTGCAGTTCATGAAGATCACGGACCTGGCGGGAACGAATTTCCCGGAACTTTCGGCGCAACTGAAGGGCAATGCATCGGAGATCGACATTGCCGGCATCACCGCCGACAGTCGGCAGGTCAAGCCGGGCGATCTCTTCGTCGCTGTCGCCGGGACGAAAGCGAACGGCATCGCCTATATCACCGACGCCCTGTCGCGCGGCGCGGCGGCGGTGATTGCCGCAAAGGGGTCTCGCGCGGAGGCCGGCACACCAGTATTCGAGCTTTCTGAACCGCGCCGTTTCCTGGCACAGGCCGCGGCTCGTCTCTACGGGCGCCAGCCCGAGACGATGGTCGCGGTGACCGGAACTGCGGGGAAGACGTCGGTCGCCTCGTTTACACGGCAGATCTGGGCGCATTCCGGCCTTTCGGCGGCGATGATCGGTACGACCGGCGTCACGGC
This sequence comes from Sinorhizobium shofinae, assembly GCA_001704765.1. Classification (GTDB taxonomy): domain Bacteria; phylum Pseudomonadota; class Alphaproteobacteria; order Rhizobiales; family Rhizobiaceae; genus Sinorhizobium; species Sinorhizobium shofinae. The sequence goes on along the minus strand of MBFK01000126.1, from coordinate 75,976 downwards.
GCCCGGCCGCAACGACTATGGCTCGCTGACGACACCGGACCCGGTGTCGCTGCACAAGCTGCTTGCCGAACTTGCCGACGAGGGTGTCACCCACGCGGCGATGGAAGCCTCGAGCCACGGTCTCGACCAGAGCCGGCTCGACGGTGTCAGGCTTGCCGCCGCCGCCTTCACCAATCTCGGCCGCGACCACATGGACTACCATCCGACCGTTGAGCACTACATGGCCTCGAAGATGCGCCTCTTCGGCGCGCTCCTGCCGAAAGGTTCGCCGGCGGTGATCTTTGCCGACGACCAATGGTCGGCCGAGGCGATCGCCGCGGCCCGCAAGGCGGGGCACGACGTGCGCACCGTCGGCCGCAACGGCGATTTCATCAGCTTGAAGCGGGTCGAGCATTTCCGTCACAAGCAGTCGGCGGAAGTCCATGTCGGCGACGACATCTTCGAAATCCACGTGCCGCTCGCCGGCGATTTCCAGGTGGCCAACGCGCTCGTCGCCGCCGGCCTTGCGATGTCCACGGGAATCGCGGCCAAGGCCGCCTTTTCGGCGCTCGAAAAACTACAGGGCGCCTCCGGCCGGCTGGAACTGGTCGGACAGACGAAGGACGGGGCGCTTGCCTATGTGGACTATGCCCACAAGCCCGACGCGCTCGAAAACGTGCTCGAATCGGTGCGCCCGTTCACCACCGGCCGGGTTATCGTCGTCTTCGGCTGCGGCGGCGACCGTGACAAGGGCAAGCGCCCGATCATGGGTGAAATTGCCGCGCGGCTAGCCGACGTCATCATCGTCACCGACGACAATCCGCGCTCGGAAATCCCGCAGGTGATCCGCTCGGAGATCATGGCCGGCGCCAAGGACGCCACCGAAATCGGCGACCGCGCCGAGGCGATCCGTACCGCCGTCGGCATGCTGAGGGCCGGCGATACGCTGATCGTTGCCGGCAAGGGCCACGAGGAGGGGCAGACAATCGGCTCCGTGACGCTGCCGTTCTCCGATCACGCGGAAGTACGCAAGGCGCTGGGAGGGCTGTGATTTGAACTGGCTCTGGACATGCAGCGACCTGCTGGCGGCGATGAACGGCCGCCCGGTCGGGAACCTGCCCGAAGGGATCATCGGCATCTCGATCGACAGCCGCACGATCGCCAAGGGCGAGGCCTTTTTCGCGATCAGAGGCGATCGCGTCGATGGCCACGACTATGCCGGTATCGCGCTTGCCAATGGAGCCTCTCTGCTCGTCGTCAGCGAAGGAAAGCTTCCGGCGCTCGGGCGGTTGATCGCACCGATGATCGTCGTCGACGACGTCTTGGAGGCGATGATCCGCCTCGGTTGCGCCGCGCGCGACCGGAGTGCCGCGAAGGTCATCGCCGTCACCGGCTCGGTCGGCAAGACGACGACGAAGGAGATGCTCAGGCACGTTTTGTCGCCGCTTGGGCGCGTCCACGCATCCGTCGCATCATTCAACAATCATTGGGGTGTGCCGCTGACGCTTGCGCGCATGCCCGAGACGACCGATTTCGGCATCTTCGAGATCGGCATGAACCATCATGGCGAGATCCGGCCGTTGGCCGCGATGGTGCGTCCGCATGTGGCCGTCGTGACAAGCATTGCCGCTGCCCATCTCGGCAATTTCGCGAGTCTTGACGAAATCGCCTCGGCGAAGGCAGAGATCTTCGAGGGCGTCGTCAAGGGCGGCCATGCGGTCATCAACCGCGACAGTCCGCAGTTCGATCTCCTCGAAAGGGCAGCCGCGGCGGCCGGCGTCAGCCACATCCACGCCTTCGGCGCCAACCCAAAATCGGAATATCGGCTGATCGAGTTCGCCGGGGGTGCCGATCGATCCGTTCTATGGGCCGGAATTGGCGGCAGGACGCTGGAGGTGACGATCGGCGCACCGGGAAGGCATATTGCCGAAAATGCCCTGGCGGTGATTGCCGCGGCGCAACTCGCCGGCGCGGCACTCGATCGCGTCATTGCCTCGCTCGCCACCATGCAGCCTGAAAAGGGCCGGGGATTGCGGCACCGCCTGAAGATCGGTGCGGGTCACCTGACACTGATCGACGAAAGCTACAATGCCAACCCGGCGTCGATGCGGGCGGCGATCGCCCTCTTGCGCGATACCGAGCCACCGGCCGGTGGCCGCCGTATCGCGATCCTCGGCGACATGCTGGAGATGGGCGAGCACTCGGCGGCTGTACACGCCGCTCTGGCGGAGCCGATCGCTCAGGCGGGTATTACCGACGTCTGGCTCGCCGGTCCCGACATGGCACATCTGCGTGACACGCTGCCGGCTGAGGTTGCGGTCGTCTACCGCGAGGCGGTTGGCGATCTCACGTCCTACGCACGCGGCGCGGTCGCTGCCGGTGACGTCGTGATGGTCAAATCGTCGAAGGGCACCGGCTGCGCCAAGATTGTCCAGGCTCTTGTTGATGCCTATCCCGAAGAGACGGCCGACGCGGGGGAAGTATAAAGGCGCTGCCACCAATGCTGGTGGATAAGGCCTCGGCCAGGGGAATTGGCCTAACATAGTCAAACGCAAGTGGGTATCGTTTATCAGATGATTCTGCTGGACGATGTCCGATTCTAAACCTTTGGGGAAAGGTCCCTTATGCTGATCTGGCTCGTGGAACTGGCGGACCACTTTCAATTCTTCAATCTCTTCCGCTACATCACTTTCCGCACGGGTGCAGCTCTCTTCACCTCCGCCCTGATCGTGTTCCTGTTCGGGCCTGCAATAATCTCCTCACTGCGCATCCGCCAGGGCAAGGGACAGCCGATCCGCGCCGACGGCCCGCAGACGCACTTCAAAAAGGCTGGCACGCCCACCATGGGCGGGCTGATGATCCTCGCCGGCATCGTCGGCTCGGCGCTGCTCTGGGCCGATCTCTCAAGCATTTATGTGGTGTCGACGCTGTTGGTAACGCTCGGCTTCGGCGCCATCGGCTTCTACGACGATTATCTCAAGGTCACCAAGCAGTCGGACAAGGGCTTTTCCGGCAAAGCGCGCCTCGGCATCGAATTCGTCATTGCGGCCATCGCGGTCTTCTTCATGATGCAGGCGGCGCAGTCTGCGGGTAGCGCGGGCTCCACCTTCGGCTCGTCGCTGACCTTCCCCTTCTTCAAGGACCTGATGCTCAATCTCGGCTATTTCTTCGTGCTTTTCGGCGGTTTCGTCATCGTCGGCGCGGGCAATGCCGTGAACCTGACGGACGGTCTCGATGGTCTCGCCATCGTGCCGGTGATGATCGCCTCCGCGGCCTTCGGGCTGATCGCCTATCTCGCCGGTAACGCTGTGTTCGCCAACTATCTGCAGATCCATTTCGTGCCCGGTACAGGCGAGCTCGCGGTCATCCTCGGAGCCGTGATCGGCGCCGGCCTCGGCTTCCTTTGGTTCAACGCGCCGCCGGCGGCGATCTTCATGGGCGATACGGGTTCGCTTGCGCTTGGTGGCCTGATCGGCACCGTTGCCGTCGCCACTAAGCACGAGATCGTCATGATCATCATCGGCGGTCTCTTCGTCATCGAGACGCTGTCGGTCATCATCCAGGTCTTCTGGTTCAAGCGCACTGGCCGGCGCGTCTTCCTGATGGCGCCGATTCACCACCACTTTGAAAAGAAGGGCTGGACGGAAAGCCAGGTGGTGATCCGCTTCTGGATCATCGCGGTCATTCTGGCGATGGTCGGTCTTTCGACCCTCAAGCTGCGGTAAGCGAGATGATCCCCGTCACCACATTCAAGGGCAGGAAGGTCGCGATCTTCGGCCTCGGCGGTTCGGGGCTGGCGACGGCTGAGGCTCTGGCCGCGGGCGGCGCAGAGGTGACCGGCTGGGACGACAACCCCGACAGCGTCGCCAAGGCCGCCGCGGCAGGCATAGCAACGGCGGATTTGCGCCATGTCGAGTGGAACGCCTTCGCCGCTTTCGTGCTTTCGCCAGGTGTGCCGCTGACGCATCCGAAACCGCATTGGACCGTCGATCTCGCCCACCAGGCCGGTGTCGACATCATCGGCGACGTCGAGCTTTTCGTGCGCGAGCGCCGCGCCCATGCCCCCGATTGCCCTTTCATCGCCATCACCGGCACCAACGGCAAGTCGACGACGACGGCGCTGATCGCCCATATCCTGAAGGCGAGCGGACGGGACACGCAGCTAGGCGGTAACATCGGCACGGCCGTGCTGACGCTCGATCCGCCGAAGGCAGGACGCTTCTACGTGGTCGAATGCTCATCCTATCAGATCGACCTTGCGCCGACGCTCGACCCCACGGCGGGAATTCTTCTCAACCTGACCCCCGACCATTTGGACCGGCACGGCACCATGCAGCACTATGCCGACATCAAGGAACGATTGGTGGCGGGAAGCGGCACGGCCGTGGTCGGCGTCGACGACAGTTTCTCGAGCCTGATCGCCGACCGGGTGGAGCGGGCCGGAACCAGGGTCGTGCGCATCTCGCGCCGTCATGTGCTGGCCGATGGGATCTATGCCGAAGGATCGTCTCTCGTGCGTGCCCAGGGTGGGACGTCGGCGCTATTCGCCGATCTTGCCGGCATCGAGACGCTGCGGGGCGGACACAATGCCCAGAATGCGGCGGCGGCCGTTGCCGCCTGCCTTGCCGTCGGTGTTGACGACCAGGACGTTGTCAACGGACTTGAGAGTTTTCCGGGCCTCAAGCACCGGATGCAGCCGATCGCGAAAAGGGACGAAATCGTCTTCGTCAATGACAGCAAGGCGACAAATGCCGATGCGGCGGCCCCCGCGCTTTCGAGCTACGAGCGGATCTATTGGATAGCTGGCGGTCTGCCGAAGGAAGGCGGCATCACCTCGCTGACGCCGTTCTTCCCGAAAATCGTCAAGGCCTACCTGATCGGCGAGGCGGCGCCCGCATTCGCAGCGACGCTCGGCGAAGCGGTGCCCTACGAGATTTCCGGCACGTTGGAAAAGGCGGTCGCGCACGCGGCGGCGGATGCGGCGCAGGATCACCAAGGCCCTGCCGCCGTGATGCTTTCCCCGGCTTGCGCAAGCTTCGATCAGTACAAGAATTTCGAGATGCGGGGCGATGCCTTCGTCGGCCATGTGGCGGCGCTCGAAGGCGTGACCATGCTCATCTGACGCGAGATTTCCTGGACGGGATCGGCGCGGCGGAGCCGGGATTTCGGAAGTTGGCGTATAGTGCGCCGGAAAGGGGACAGACAGATGGTAAGCCGAGCCGAACGTGGCCCCGTGGCCGACTGGTTCTGGACGATAGACAGGTTCTTCCTGGCGACCTTCATCCTCCTGATGGGCGTCGGCTTCATGCTTTCCTTCGCTGCCAGCCCGCCGGTCGCCGAGCGGCTCGGGCTCGACAGCTTCCACTTCGTCAAACGTCACGCGGTCTTCCTGCTCCCGTCGCTGGCGGTGATGGTGGGCATATCCTTTCTGTCGCCGCGACAGGTCAGGCGCGCGGCGATCATCCTGCTCGGCGCATCGCTCGGCATGATGGTTCTCGTCCTCTTCGTCGGCGAGGAGGTCAAGGGCTCGCTGCGCTGGATTTCGATCGCCGGCATTTCGATCCAGCCTTCCGAGTTCATGAAGCCGGCCTTCGTCGTAGTTTGCGCCTGGCTTTTTGCCGAGCACGCGAAGCAGCCGGAAATCCCCGGCAACCTGTTGTCGATCCTGCTCTTCGGCATCGTCGGCGCGCTGCTCGTCGCTCAACCGGACCTTGGCCAGACGATCCTCACTGCGGCGGTCTGGGGCGGCATGTTCTTCATGGCCGGCATGCCTTGGCTCTGGATCATCGTGCTTGCCGGGGCGGCCGCGGGCGGCTTCTTCGTCGCCTATACCATGCTGCCGCATGTCGCCGGGCGTATCGACCGGTTCATGACCGGCGAGGGCGATACGTTCCAGGTGGATTCGGCGCGCGACGCGATCATCCGCGGCGACTGGTTCGGCCGCGGCCCGGGCGAGGGTATCGTCAAGCGCATCATCCCGGACAGCCACACCGACTTCGTCTTCTCGGTGGCGGCAGAGGAGTTCGGCATCCTGTTCTGCATGGTCATCGTGCTAATCTTCGCCTTCCTGGTCATGCGCGGGCTTAACCATGCTTTCCGCGAACGCAACGATTTCAACCGCTTTGCTGTCGCCGGCCTGGTGCTGCAGATCGGCATTCAGTCGATGATCAATATCGGCGTAAATCTCGAACTGCTTCCGGCCAAGGGCATGACCCTGCCGCTGATTTCCTATGGCGGCTCGTCGATGGTGGCGATCTGCGTGACCGCCGGCTTCGTTCTGGCGCTCACCCGTCATCGACCGGAGAAACGCGCCGTGGAGCGCAGCCTCTTTCGATCCGGCGTCGGCGTGCCGGCGGAGTAAGACATGGACAAGGGCATCATTTTTCTTGCCGCCGGCGGGACCGGCGGGCACCTCTTTCCCGCGGAGGCGCTTGCGCATGAACTGAAGGCGTCCGGCTACGCCGTGCATCTTGTGACTGATAGCCGTGCCGAGCGCTATGCCGGGAAATTTCCGGCTGACGAGGTGCACGTCGTGCCTTCCGCGACGATCGGCTCGAAGAATCCGATCAAGTTGGCGCAATCGGCCTGGAAACTGTGGACGGGTTTACGCGCCGCGCGACGCCTGATTGCCCGTCACAAACCCAGGGCGGTCGTTGGGTTTGGCGGCTATCCGACGGTGCCTCCGCTCCTCGCTGCGACCGGCATGGGTGTTCCGTCACTCATTCACGAGCAGAACGCCGTCATGGGGCGCGCCAACAAGATGCTGGCTTCGCGGGTACAGGCGATTGCCGGCGGGTTTCTTCCTGAGGGGGGCGGAGCCTTCGCGGCGAAGACCGTGATGACGGGAAACCCGGTTCGCCCCGCCGTACTGGAGGCGGCCAGCGTCGCCTATGCGGCGCCGGACGGCGGGCCTTTCCATCTCGTCGTCTTCGGCGGCAGCCAGGGCGCGCAATTTTTCTCGAAGGCGGTGCCACAGGCGATCTGCCGTCTCGAGGACGCTCAGCGCCAGCGGCTCAAGGTGACGCAGCAGGCGCGGCCGGAGGACCGGGAAGGCGTCGCCGCCGCCTATGACAAACTTGGAATCCCGGCCGAGGTGTCGCCCTTCTTCACCGACATGGCCGCCCGCATTGCTTCGGCGCATCTGGTGGTCTGCCGCTCCGGGGCCTCGACCGTTTCCGAGGTCTCGGTGATCGGCCGCCCGGCCATCCTCGTTCCCTATCCTTACGCGCTCGATCACGATCAGGCAGCGAATGCCGCGGCGCTTGCCGCCAAGGGCGGGGCGCGGGTGATTGCCCAGGCCGAGCTCAGCGCCGAACGGCTCGCCGGCATCCTTTCCGACGCCATGAACACCCCCGAGGCGCTGGCGCAGATGGCGGCGAACGCCCGCGAAACCGGCAAACCGGATGCCGCGCGCTTGCTTGCGTCCCTGGTAGAGGCTATTGCGAGCGGCTCGACAGTCGCCAAATTCAAGGAAGCACGCTCATGAAAATGCCGAAGACGATCGGGCTCGTACATTTCATTGGGATCGGCGGCATCGGCATGAGCGGCATCGCCGAGGTACTGCACAATCTTGGCCATCGGGTGCAGGGCTCGGACCAGTCGGACAGCGCCAATGTGCAGCGCCTGCGCGAAAAGGGCATCAAGATCTCGGTCGGTCACAAGGCGGAAAACCTCGGCGACGCCGAGGTGGTGGTCGTCTCGACGGCGATCAAGAAGGACAATCCCGAACTGATTGCGGCGCGCGAGAAGTTCCTGCCGGTGGTGCGCCGCGCCGAGATGCTGGCCGAGCTGATGCGCTTCCGCAATGCCATTGCCATCGGCGGCACGCACGGCAAAACGACAACGACCTCGATGGTGGCCGCGCTTCTCGACGCGGGCGGCCTCGATCCGACGGTGATCAATGGCGGCATCATCAATGCCTATGGCACGAATGCGCGCATGGGCGCCGGCGAGTGGATGGTCGTCGAGGCGGACGAATCCGACGGCACCTTTCTGAAGCTCCCGGCCGATATCGCCGTCGTCACCAATATCGACCCGGAGCACCTCGATCACTACGGCAATTTCGACGCCGTGCGTGCTGCCTTCCGGCAGTTCGTCGAGAACGTGCCCTTCTACGGCTTCGGCGTCCTATGCCTCGACCATCCCGAGGTGCAGTCGATGGTTGCCAAGATCGAGGACCGCAAGGTCGTCACTTATGGCGAGAACCCGCAGGCCGACGTGCGCTACCACAATATCCGCATGGACGGCGCGACCTCCGTCTTCGATATCGAGATTCGCCGCCGCCGCACCGGTCAGGTGATCGCGATGAAGGACCTGCGCCTGCCGATGCCGGGCCGCCACAACGTCTCGAACGCCACGGCCGCCGTTGCGGTCGCCCAACGGCTCGGCATCAAGCCGGAGGCCATCGCCAAGGGGCTCGCCTCCTTCGGCGGCGTGAAGCGCCGCTTCACGCTCACCGGCGAATGGAACGGGGCGCGCATCTTCGACGACTACGGCCATCATCCCGTCGAGATCAAGGCGGTCCTGAGCGCGGCTCGCGAGGCCTGCCAAGGACGCATCGTCGCCGTTCACCAGCCGCACCGCTATTCGCGCCTGTCGAGCCTGTTCGAGGATTTCTCTTCCTGCTTCAACGATGCTGATACTATTCTGATCGCGCCGGTCTATGCGGCAGGCGAGGACGCGATCGTCGGCATTAATTCCGAAGCGCTCGTCAACCGTATCAAGGCCGCCGGCCATCGCGATGCCCGCTACCTCGCCGGCCAGGAAACACTCGCGCCGGTCGTCTCGAAGATTGCGCAGCCGGGCGACTTTGTGGTTCTCTTGGGGGCTGGCAGCATCACCTATTGGGCCGCGGCCCTACCCAAGGAACTCGCGGAAATTTCAGGAAGTTGAAGCATGAAGCAGGTTAACGGTCAGAAACTCCTGGACGCGCTCGGAAGTGGCGTCAGTGCAATTCGCGGTCGTATCACGCCCGATGCCCCGATGGACCGCGTAACCTGGTTTCGTGCGGGTGGACTCGCCGAGCTCATGTTCCAGCCGCACGACACGGATGATCTCGTGGCTTTCCTCAAGCTGGTGCCGGAGCAGGTGCCGGTCATGGTGATCGGCGTAGGATCGAACCTGCTCGTGCGCGACGGGGGCATTCCAGGGGTCGTCATTCGCCTCTCCGCCAAGGGCTTCGGCGATCTGGAGATCGTCGGCGAGAACCGCATCAAAGCGGGGGCGATTTGCCCGGACAAGAACATCGCGGCGATGGCGCTCGACCATGGCATCGGCGGTTTCTACTTCTATTACGGCATCCCGGGCTCGATCGGCGGCGCACTGAGAATGAATGCCGGCGCCAATGGCGGCGAGACGCGGGAACGCGTTGTCGAGGTCCACGCGGTCGACCGCAAGGGCAACAAGCATGTGCTGAGCAATGCCGACATGGGCTATGCCTATCGGCATACCGCCGCCGCCAAGGATCTGATCTTCACGCATGCAATCTTCGAAGGTTATCCGGAGGACAAGGCGAAGATCCGCAACGACATGGATGCGGTGCGCCAGCATCGCGAGACTGTGCAGCCGATCCGCGAGAAGACCGGCGGTTCGACCTTCAAGAATCCGGAAGGCCATTCGGCCTGGAACCTCATCGATGAGGCCGGCTGCCGCGGCCTGATGATCGGCGGCGCGCAGATGTCGCCGCTCCACTGCAACTTCATGATAAATACCGGGCAGGCGAGCGGCTATGAGCTCGAATATCTCGGCGAGACGGTGCGCGCCCGCGTGCTGGAGCATTCCGGCATCAAGCTGGAATGGGAGATCAAGCGTATCGGCAATTTCATGCCGGGCTATGAGATCAAGGAATTCCTCGGTCGCGCCACGGACTGAGGCGAAAAGGATGGAATGAAGAAGGGCCGCGACGGGGAACCGCCGCGGCCATTTTTCATGCATTTCAACCCTGCTCACCCCGAAACTTCTTCCTCGTTCGATGCCGGTAGGTGAGCCCCATCAACTCGCGCAGCATTGTTCCCATGAGCGCCTTGCTCTGCAAATGAACGCTGTAACTCTGCGCTTTTTTCCTGCCGCCATATAAAGCGCCGATTCAGTCGCGAAGCCCATGATGTCGGTTGATTCTCCTGAGGCGGAAGACAGCGCTCCCGCAACAAGAGTTAACCAAAGTAAACGATTCATTAACCATAATGTCGTTGTAGTGGCGCTACGCGGAGATCTCGCGACTCGGGCTGTCGGAAACAGCCAGGCGCAAGCAAGCTTTGCGATAGTGGCGTACTGTTTGGGGGTCTGAATGAGCGGCAAGCATGTTGCTGTCCTGATGGGCGGATTTTCCTCGGAGAGGCCGGTAAGCCTGTCTTCCGGGGCGGCTTGCGCGGATGCCTTGGAGGCTGAGGGTTACCGCGTCACCCGCGTTGATGTCGGGCGTGACGTCGCTGCCGTGCTCGCCGATTTGCGTCCGGATGTCGTCTTCAACGCTCTGCATGGGCCCTTCGGCGAGGACGGGACAATCCAGGGCATTTTGGAATATCTCGAAATTCCCTACACCCACTCCGGCGTGCTCGCCTCGGCGCTGGCGATGGACAAGGCGCAGGCGAAGCATGTTGCCAAGGCTGCCGGCATTCCGGTTGCCGATGCTTTGATCATGGACCGCCGCGACTTCGGCAATGTCCATCCGATGCGGCCGCCTTATGTCGTAAAGCCGGTAAGTGAAGGGTCGAGCTTCGGCGTCGTCATCGTCAAGGAAGACCAGTCGCATCCGCCCCAGGTCATTACCTCCAGCGAATGGCGCTACGGCGACCGCGTTATGGTCGAGCGCTACATTGCCGGCCGCGAACTCACCTGCGGCGTCATGGGCGACGTGGCGCTCGGCGTTACCGAGATCATCCCGCAAGGGCATGCCTTCTACGACTATGATTCCAAATACGTAAAAGGTGGTTCAACACACGTCATTCCGGCGCGGATTTCACCAAATATTTACCAAAAAATACAAACATTGGCGTTGAAGGCGCATCAGGCGGTCGGTTGCCGCGGCGTCAGCCGATCTGACTTCCGTTTCGATGATCGTGGCGACGGCGAGGGCGAGTTGGTCTGGTTGGAGATCAATACGCAGCCCGGCATGACCCCGACCTCGCTGGTGCCCGAAATGGCGCAGCATGCGGGCCTTCAGTTTGGTGAGTTTCTAAGATGGATGGTGGAGGACGCATCGTGCTTGCGTTAAGGGGCAGAAGGGGCAGAAGGGTTCGTCCTCCGCTCGGCGTCGCCGCCGAGGGTGATGACGCATTCGTGTTGCCGCGCCCGCTGCGCAGGGGCGTCCGCTTTTTGGTCAGCCTTGGCGCCGGCCGCGTCCGCTTTCCCGCCCATACCGGTACGTTCTCCTCTGCCGCTTTTCTTCTTGCGACTGGCCTCTACGGCATGTCGCTCGGCGGTCACACGCAGAACTTCGCCCAGGCTTCGACGACGGCTGCCGGCTTTGCCATCGAAGACGTCCGGGTCTCCGGCAACGAGCAGACCTCCGAGATCGACATTCTCCAGCAACTCGGTCTCGACGGGACGACCTCGCTCGTGGCGCTCGATATCGCCGAGGCGCGCCGCCTGATCGGTGAATTGCCGTGGGTGGAGAGCGTGACCGTGCGCAAGATCTACCCGGCTACCATCGAAGTGAATCTGAAAGAGCGCCAGGCCTTCGGCATATGGCAGCACGGGTCGGACCTGTCGCTTATCGAGCGTAGCGGCAGCGTGATTGCCCCTTTGCGCGACAACAAGTTCGCCGCGCTGCCGCTCTTTGTCGGTCGCGATGCCGAGACGGCGGCGGCTGCCTTCTATGACGAGTTTTCCCGCTGGCCGGAGTTCCGCGCACGCGTCAGGGCCTTCGTGCGTGTCGCGGGCCGGCGCTGGGATCTGCGCCTCGAGAACGGCATCGTCGTCAAGCTTCCGGAGAAGGACGTCGCCCGGGCGATGAGGGTTCTCGCGGAGATGGAACAGGGTCATCAGCTTCTCGAGCGCGATATCGCTGCCGTCGATCTGAGGCTTGAGGACCGCACGACCGTACAACTTACACCGGAAGCGGTTGCGCGCCGCGAAGTGGCGCTGAAGGCGAGGGAGAAGATGCTGAAGGCGCAGGAGAAGCGGATATGAGTCTGTTCGGGTCCGCCAGTTTTGGCCTTCCTCGTCTGAAGCCGCTTTCCTCGAAGCGGTCGCACGTCGTTTCGGTGCTCGACATCGGCTCGACCAAGGTCGTCTGCATGATCGGCCGGCTGACGCCGCGCGCCGAGAGCCAGATCCTGCCCGGCCGCACCCACAATATCGAGATTATCGGCATCGGCCACCAGAAGTCGCGCGGCGTGAAGAACGGCGTGATCGCCGACCTGGATGCCGCCGAAAGCGTCGTGCGGCTCGCTGTCGATGCGGCGGAGCGGATGGCCGGGCTGACGATCGACAGCCTCATCGTCAATGTTTCCGCCGGCCGCCTGCAGAGCGACGTCTACACGGCGACGATCGACCTCGGCGGCCAGGAAGTCGACGCGAACGACCTCAAGAAGGTGCTCGCCGCCGCCGGCCAGCAGTCGCTGCGGACCGATCGGGCAATCCTCCATTCGCTGCCGACCGGCTTCTCGCTCGACGGAGAGCGCGGCATCCGCGACCCGTTGGCAATGTTCGGCGACGTGCTCGGCGTCGACATGCATGTGCTGACGGCCGAACGGGCGGCGCTGAAGAATCTCGAGCTTTGCGTCAATCGTGCGCATCTCTCGGTCGAAGGTATTGTCGCCACTCCCTATGCCAGCGGTCTCGCCGCACTCGTCGACGACGAGGTTGAGCTCGGCTGTGCGGCGATCGACATGGGTGGCGGCACGACGACCATCTCGGTCTTCGCCGAAGGCAAGCTCGTCCATGCGGATGCTGTCAGCCTCGGCGGCCATCACGTGACGACCGATCTGGCGCGCGGACTCTCGACGCGGATCGAGGATGCAGAGCGCCTGAAAGTCGTGCATGGCTCGGCGCTTCCCAACAGCGCCGACGAGCGCGACATCGTCTCCGTTCCGCCGATCGGCGAGGACGATCGCGACCAGCCGACCCATGTGCCGCGCGCGCTTGTCTCGCGCATCGTGCGCGCCCGAATCGAGGAAACGCTGGAACTCATCCGTGACCGCATCCAACGATCCGGTTTCAGCCCGATCGTCGGCAAGCGCATCGTACTGACGGGCGGCGCCAGCCAGTTGACCGGCTTGCCGGAAGCGGCACGGCGGATCCTTGCGCGCAACGTCCGCATCGGTCGCCCGCTCGGCGTTTCCGGTCTGCCGGCCGCCGCCAAGGGCCCGGCATTCTCCACGGCCGTCGGGCTGATGATCTATCCGCAGGTCGCTGATCTCGAGACGCATGCCAGCCAGGGCGGCATGTTCTCCGCCTTCGGCGGCGGTAACAGCCGTATCGCCCGGATGGGCCAGTGGTTGAAAGAGAGTTTCTGAGTTTCACCGGCGCAAGTCAGGCGCCGGGCAAGACGGGTATTTGAGTTTCAAGGATTTGGCCGGCTCGGCAAGGCGGCCAGAAGAAGAGAAGGAACGGTACTATGGCCATCAACTTGCAAAAGCCGGACATTACCGAGCTGAAGCCCCGTATCACGGTCTTCGGCGTCGGCGGCGGCGGCGGTAACGCCGTCAACAACATGATCACCGCAGGCCTCCAGGGCGTCGATTTCGTCGTCGCCAACACGGATGCGCAGGCGCTCACCATGACCAAGGCCGAACGGATCATCCAGATGGGTGTTGCCGTCACCGAAGGTCTCGGCGCCGGCTCGCAGCCCGAAGTTGGCCGTGCGGCAGCCGAAGAATGCATCGATGAGATCATCGATCATCTGCAGGGTACGCATATGTGCTTCGTCACCGCCGGCATGGGCGGCGGCACCGGCACGGGCGCTGCGCCGATCGTCGCCCAGGCCGCCCGCAACAAGGGCATCCTGACTGTCGGCGTCGTCACCAAGCCATTCCAATTCGAAGGCGGGCGTCGCATGCGCATCGCCGACCAGGGAATCGCTGACCTGCAGAAGTCGGTCGATACCCTGATCGTCATCCCTAACCAGAACCTCTTCCGGATCGCCAACGACAAGACGACCTTCGCGGACGCCTTCGCCATGGCCGACCAGGTTCTGTATTCGGGCGTCGCCTGCATCACCGACCTCATGGTCAAGGAAGGCCTCATCAACCTCGACTTCGCCGACGTCCGCTCGGTGATGCGCGAAATGGGCCGCGCCATGATGGGTACCGGCGAAGCCTCCGGCGAAGGCCGTGCCATGGCCGCTGCCGAAGCGGCGATCGCCAACCCGCTGCTCGACGAAACCTCGATGAAGGGCGCTCAGGGCCTGCTCATCTCGATCACCGGCGGCCGCGACCTCACCCTCTTCGAGGTGGACGAGGCGGCGACGCGCATCCGCGAGGAAGTAGATCCGGACGCCAACATCATTCTCGGCGCGACCTTCGACGAAGACCTCGAAGGCCTGATTCGGGTTTCGGTGGTTGCAACTGGTATCGATCGTGGAGCTGCGGAGGTCTCCGGTCGCTCCGCTGACTTTCGTCCGGTAGCGCCGAAGCCGATCGTCCGTCCGTCTGTCGCCGTTCCCGCCCCGCAGCAGGTCGTCGCGCAACAGCCGGCACCGCAGCCGCAGCCGCAACCGGTGCCGCAGCCGGTTCAGCAGAACACGGTCGACCAGATTGCGCTCGCGATCCGCGAAGCGGAAATGGAGCGTGAGCTCGACATCGCCACGCGCGCCCAGGTCGCAGTACCGGCTCCGCAAGTCCAGGAAGAGGCTTTTCGCCCGCAGAGCAAGCTCTTTGCCGGCGCCGCTGCGGTGGAAGCCGCTCCGCTTGCGCGCCCGGCGCAGCCGATGCCGCAACCCGTCGAAGCTCCGATGCAGGCTCAGGTTCAGCCGCAGGTTCAACCGCAGCCGGTTCGCCACGAGCCTGCTCCAGTCGTTCGCCAGCATGCCGAGCCGGTGCGCATGCCGAAGGTCGAGGACTTTCCGCCCGTCGTGAAGGCCGAGATGGACCACCGCGCACAGCCTACCGCGGCGCTTCAAGAAGAACGTGGTCCGATGGGGCTCCTCAACCGGATCACTAGCTCGCTTGGGCTGCGCGAGCGGGAAAGCCAGAATGTGGCATCCGACATGACGTCCGCGGCGCCGAGTGCCGCTTCCCAGCAGCGCCGCCCGCTGTCTCCGGAAGCGAGCCTCTACGCTCCGCGCCGCGGCCAGCTCGACGATCATGGCCGTGCAGCGCCGCAGTCGCGCTCGAATGAGGACGATCAGCTTGAGATTCCGGCGTTCCTGCGCCGTCAATCGAACTGATTCGCGACCCGTTCCTTTACCTTGCCGGTGCCCGGGCGACAGCCCGGGCATTTTCATTTTCTTCTTTTACTTCAATGCGTTGGAATTTCCATTGTGCGCATATGAATTGCGTAACAAAGCGAAACGAACAGTGATTTGGAATGGTGCCTCCGAACTCTTATTTTCAGCATCCGGATAGGGGACGCATGCGATTCGATCGGACGCTGTTGGTTCGAAGAACGTGGCTTCGACCGACAGCTGTCGGGGTCGCGAGTGGTAATTGTGCGCTGATAATCGCCGCGTCCCGCAAGAGTTTGGCCTTCGGCCCTGTTTGATTGAAAGAGACGAAGAGAATGGGAATCGAACTGCTCGGGTTTCAGACGACGATTGCAAGCCCGATAACCCTCAAGGGAATTGGCGTTCACTCTGGCGCCGAGGTGGAGATCACCTTCCATCCGGCCGAGGCGGATGCCGGGATAGTCTTTCAGCGGGTTCTCGCCGGAGGGCGGGTGAGCGAGTTCAGAGCCGTTTCGTCGCAAGTCGGCAATACCGATCTGTGCACCGTCCTCGGACTTTCGCCTGCGACATCGATCGCAACCATCGAGCATGTCATGGCGGCGATCTATGCACTTGGCCTCGACAACCTTCTGATCGAAGTGCATGGCGCGGAAATGCCGATCATGGATGGCAGTTCCGAGCCGTTCATCGACGCCGTCGAGCAGGCGGGGATCCAGGCGCTCGCAGTGAAGCGCCGCTACATCCGCATCCTCAAGCCGGTTCGCATCGAATCGGGCGCTTCCTGGTCTGAGTTCACGCCCTATGACGGCATGCGCTTCGAGGTCGAGATTGATTTCGATTGCCCGCTGATCGGCCGTCAGGCCTGGAAGGGTGACATGACCCCGGTGGTCTTCAAGCGGGAACTGTCGCGGGCGCGCACCTTCGGCTTCATGCGCGACGTCGAGCGGCTTTGGGCGGCCGGCTTTGCGCTCGGCTCGTCGCTCGAAAACTCCGTCGTGATCTCGGATGACAACACTGTCGTCAATGTCGAAGGTCTTCGCTACGCGGACGAGTTCGTCCGCCACAAGACGCTTGACGCCGTGGGCGACCTTTCCTTGGCAGGCGCGCCGTTCCTCGGCTGCTATCGCTCCTATCGTGGCGGCCACAAGATGAACGCCAATGCCCTCAAAGCACTCTTGAGCGACCCGACCGCCTATGAGGTGGTGGAAACTGCATCCCAGCGCCAGCGCACGCGCTCCCGCGAATTGGTCGCAGTCGCCGCTCCGGGATTTGCGCCCTGGTCGGCATAAGAAAGACAGTTCATTTCTCTCCAGTCGCCGGCCGAAAGGCCGGCTTTTTCGTGGTGGGTTGGGGTAAAGCGAGGCGAATTGCGGGTGGAAAAGAACGCACACTCAACGGAAACCCGCCCGAGCGTCACAAATTTGCATGAATTGCCGATCATGACGTTGCGGTCTTGAGGCAACTTGCTCTAAAACGCGCAAGTCTGGCGGATGCCAACCGCCGCGTGAAACGGGAATATCCGATGGTCCTTGCAGTTTCTGTTGACATGAGAAAATCAGCGCGCGTCGTCGCCGTCGTCTTTGCGGCTATCGCCGGCAGCAGCCTGATCACCGCCTGCCAGAACGACCCGGATATCGATATCACCAAGCTCACCGCGGAGACCGATCCGCCGGAAGTGCTCTATAACCAAGGCCTCGCCAACCTGAATGCCGGCAAGACGACGGAAGCGGGGCGCAAATTCGATGCGATCGACCGGCAGCATCCGTTCTCCGAATATGCCCGCAAGGCCTTGGTGATGAATGCCTTCGTCGCGTACCGCAACGGTCAGTATCAGGACGCCATCAACGCCACCAACCGCTATTTGAACCTCTACCCGCAGTCGGAAGACGCGGCCTATGCACAGTATATTCAGGGCCTCGCCTATACGAAGCAGATCCCGGCGGTGACGCAGGACCAGAAGCCGGCCGCCAGGGCGATCGAGGCGATGCAGGCGGTGGTCGACAAGTATCCGGACTCCGAATATGTCGATGACGCGCAGACAAAGATCCGCTTTGCACGAGACCAGCTCGCCGGCAAGGAGATGCAGGTCGGGCGCTATTACCTCGAGCGCAAGGAGTATCTTGCCGCCATCTCCCGTTTCCGCGTCGTCGTCGAGCAGTATCCGAACACCAACCAGGTCGAGGAAGCGCTGGCGCGTCTCGTCGAGGCCTATTTCTCCATGGGTGTGACGGCGGAGGCGCAGACGGCGGCTGCGGTTCTCGGGCATAACTACCCGGACAGCCAGTGGTACGCCGATTCCTACAAGTTACTGCAGTCGGGCGGTCTCGAACCGCGCGAAAGCGGCACGTCCTGGATCGCGCGGGCGGGCAAGAAACTCATCGGCGCCTGATTGTCTCAGCGCTCCCCAAGGAAGACATGACACCGGATGCTCGCCCAGCTCTCGATCCGCGATATCGTCCTGATCGAACGGCTTGACCTCAGCTTCGACGCGGGGCTCTCGGTGCTGACCGGTGAAACCGGCGCAGGCAAATCCATTCTTCTCGATAGCCTGTCGCTGGCGCTTGGCGGCCGCGGTGACGGTTCGCTCGTGCGTCATGGCGAGGAGAAGGGGCAGGTGACTGCGGTCTTCGATGTCCCGCCCGGCCATGCGGCGCGGCTTCTCTTGCGCGAAAACGGAATCGATGACGACGGCGACCTGATCTTCCGCCGGGTGCAATCGGCGGACGGCCGTACCAAGGCCTTCGTCAACGACCAGCCGGTGAGCGTGCAACTGATGCGCCAGGCCGGGCAGGTGCTCGTCGAAATTCACGGCCAACACGATGACCGGGCGCTTGTCGACATCGACGCGCACCGCGCGCTGCTCGATGCCTTCGGCGGGACCACTGAGGCGGCGGAAGAGGTCGGGGCGCTCTATCGCAGCTGGAGGGACACCGAGCGGGGGCTGAAGAAACACCGCGAGCGCGTGGAGGCCGCAGCGCGCGAGGCGGACTACCTGCGCTCCTCCGTCGAGGAACTGGAGGCGCTGGCGCCTCGGGACGGCGAGGAGGAGGAGCTGGCCGACAGCCGGGCGCGCATGATGAAGGTCGAGCGCATCGCCGGCGATATCAGCGAAGCGTCCGAATTCCTGAACGGCAACGCTTCGCCAGTGCCGCTGATCGCTTCGCTCGTCCGGCGGCTCGAGCGCAAGAGCCACGAGGCGCCGGGCTTGCTGGAAGAGACCGTGGAGCTTCTGGACGGGGCGCTCAATCAGCTTTCCGACGCGCAGATGGCGGTGGAGCGGGCGCTGCGCAACACCGAATTCGACCCGAAGGAATTGGAACGCGTCGAGGAGCGGCTCTTCGCGCTGCGCGCCGCCAGCCGCAAATATTCGGTTCCCGTTACCGAACTGCCGGCGCTTGCCGTTAGGATGATCGCCGATCTTGCCGATCTCGACGCCGGCGAGGAGAAGCTGAAGCAGCTCGAAGTGCAAGTGGCCGAGGCGAAAGCGGCTTTCGACGCCGCAGCACGCGCGCTATCGGAAAAGCGCCACAACACGGCGATCGCGCTCTCGGCCGCCGTCATGGAAGAACTGCCGGCGCTGAAACTCGAACGCGCCCGCTTCATGGTCGAGGTCGCAAGCGATCCCAACTCGCCGTCGGTGGAGGGCATCGACGTCATCGAGTTCCATGTTGAGACAAACCCTGGCACGCGTCCAGGGCCGATCATGAAAGTCGCCTCGGGCGGCGAGCTTTCCCGCTTCCTCCTGGCGCTGAAAGTGGCGCTCGCCGATCGCGGTTCGGCGCCGACGCTCGTCTTCGACGAAATCGACACCGGCGTCGGCGGCGCCGTGGCGGATGCCATCGGCCAGCGGCTGAAGCGGCTCTCCAAGACAGTCCAGGTGCTTTCCGTCACACACGCGCCTCAGGTTGCCGCGCGCGCCGCGACGCATCTCCTGATCTCGAAGGGCCCATCGGCACAGAAGGCCGAAATGATCTCGACCCGCGTTGCGCGCATGGACCATGAGGCGCGCACGGAAGAAATCGCCCGCATGCTTGCCGGCGCCTCGATCACCGAGGAGGCGAGGGCGGCGGCGGCGCGGTTGCTGGCGGGCAACGGCTGACCGCAACCACTTTTCTTTCCCGCAGGTTGCTGTACAGCGCCGTGCGTTTGTTCAGACGCGCATAGGTCGCTGTAGTACTTTGAATCGCTGCATGATTTTGGCCTCAAATCGATTCCGATTTGAAGAATCATGCAGTAAAAACGACTCCCAATCCGGAGTCGCCATCCATGCTGAACGAGAAGAAACCCGTCGAGCAACTGACCGAAACGGAAGCCGTCGAGGAGCTCGCCTTCCTCGCGACGGAGCTCGCCCGCCACGACGCGCTCTATCACGGGCAGGATGCGCCGGAGATCTCGGATGCGGA
The DNA here is from genome assembly GCA_001704765.1 of Sinorhizobium shofinae. Lineage (GTDB taxonomy): Bacteria > Pseudomonadota > Alphaproteobacteria > Rhizobiales > Rhizobiaceae > Sinorhizobium > Sinorhizobium shofinae. The sequence goes on along the minus strand of MBFK01000126.1, from coordinate 56,269 downwards.
TTACGATGCGCTGAAGCGCCGCAACGACTTGATCGAGGAGCGCTTTCCGACGCTGATCCGCGAGGATAGCCCCACCAAGAAGGTCGGTGCGGCACCCTCGCTGACCTTCCAGCCGGTCGTCCACGCCCGGCCGATGCTTTCGCTCGACAACACCTTTTCCGACGAGGACGCCCGCGATTTCGTTGCCGGCATCTACCGCTTTCTGGGCAAGCTGCCGGATAATTCGATCGCCTTTACGGCCGAGCCGAAGATCGACGGGCTTTCCATGTCGTTGCGCTACGAGAATCGGCGGTTGGTGACGGCGGCAACGCGTGGAGATGGCACGACGGGCGAGAACGTCACCGCCAATATCCGCACGATCCGGATGATCCCGCAAACATTGCCGGCCGATGCGCCCGATGTCGTCGAGGTCCGAGGCGAGATCTATATGTCGAAATCCGATTTCGCCGCGCTCAATGCCGAGATGGCGGCGCAGGGCAAGCCGCTCTACGTCAATCCGCGCAACACGGCGTCCGGGTCGCTCCGTCAGCTCGATCCAAAGGTGACGGCGAGCCGCAAGCTGCGCTTCTTCGCCTATGCCTGGGGGGAGATCTCCGCGATGTCGGCGGATACCCAGTTCGGCATGGTCGAAACCTTCAAGGCCTGGGGCTTCCCGGTCAATCCGCTGATGCAGCGTTTTTCGTCCGCAGACGAATTGCTTGTGCACTATCACCACATCGAGCGGGAGCGTCCGGACCTCGACTATGATATCGACGGCGTCGTCTACAAGGTCGACCGGCTCGACCTGCAGGCGCGACTGGGCTTCCGCTCGCGCTCGCCGCGCTGGGCGACGGCGCACAAGTTTCCGGCAGAGCAGGCCTTTACGCGTCTGAAGGGCATCGATATCCAGGTTGGCCGCACCGGTGCGCTGACGCCTGTCGCACGGTTGGAGCCGATCACGGTGGGGGGCGTCGTCGTCACCAATGCGACGCTTCACAACGAGGACTATATCCGCGGCGTCGGCAATAGCGGCGAGCCGATCCGCGACGGGCGCGATATCCGCATCGGCGACATGGTCATCGTCCAGCGGGCGGGCGACGTCATCCCGCAAATCGTCGACGTGGTGATGGACGAGCGGCCGGAGGGGGCGGAACCCTACAGTTTCCCGACCACATGCCCGGTCTGCGGCAGCCATGCGGTGCGCGACATCAACGAGAAGACCGGCAAGGTGGACGCAGTGCGCCGCTGCACGGGCGGCTTCGTCTGCCGGGCCCAGGCCGTCGAGCACTTGAAGCACTTCGTCTCGCGCAACGCCTTCGACATCGAGGGGCTTGGATCGAAGCAGGTCGAATTCTTCTTCGAAAGCGATGATCCGACGCTATCGATCCGCACCGCGCCCGACATCTTCACGCTGGAGCGCCGGCAGGCGGCATCGCTCACCAAGCTCGAAAATATCGAGGGTTTCGGCAAGGTCAGTGTTCGCAAGCTCTATGAGGCGATCAATGCCCGCCGCTCGATCGCGCTCAATCGCTTCATCTACGCGCTCGGCATCCGCCATGTCGGCGAGACGACGGCCAAGCTGCTCGCGCGCTCCTATGGCAGCTATGAACACTTCGGCGCGGCGCTGGTCGAGGCGGGCAGCCTCGCCGGGGACGCCTGGAACGAGCTCAACAGCATCGAGGGTATTGGCGAGGTCGTCGCCCGCGCCATCGTCGAGTTCTACAAGGAGCCGCGCAATCTCAAGGTTGTCTCCAACCTGCTGGAAGAGGTGACGCCGGAAGGCGCCGAAACGCCGGTTACGACGGACAGCCCCGTCGCCGGCAAGACGGTGGTCTTCACCGGGTCGCTCGAAAAAATGACGCGCGACGAGGCGAAGGCAAATGCGGAAAGCCTCGGCGCCAAGGTGGCAGGCTCAGTCTCGAAGAAGACCGATATTGTCGTGGCCGGTCCCGGCGCGGGCTCGAAGCTCGACAAGGCCCGCGAGCTCGGCGTCACGACCATGGACGAGGATGAGTGGCTGGCGCTCATCGGCGGTTAATTCGGCGTCCCCAATAAAGTGCGGCAGCGTTTGAGTCTCTCGCGGCGCCGACGCGGCGCGGAGAGACTCTTGGGCACCACAGAGCATTCCGGCACGGCGAGCTGCCGTGCTCGCTCGGCCGATCAGGCGGTCTGCTGGGCCGACATGTCCATCCACATGAACTCCCAGACATGGCTATCAAGATCCTGAAAGCTGATGCCGTACATCGAGCCGTAGTCGATCGCGGGCTTCCAAGGCTTGCCGCCGGCGGCGAGCGCCCTGGCGAACATGTCGTCGCACTCGGCGCGGCTCGCGGCGGAAAGGGCGGTGATAACTTCCGTGACCTTGGACGCGTCGCTGATTTCCCCAGTGATGAAATCACGAAAGCGCGGCTCGGTCAGCAGCATGACGAAGATGTTGTCGTCGATGACCATGCAGGCGGCCGCGTCGTCCGAGAACTGCTCGTTGAAGGTGAAGCCGAGGGCGGAGAAGAACGTCCGCGAGGCTTGCAGATTCTTGACAGGCAGGTTTACGAAAATCATGCGCATGGAATGTTCCTCGTGAAAGATGTTGGCTTCTGCGCGACAAGGACGAAGCGCGGCCTCGCCAGCCGACAGGCGGGCGCGAAATTTAACTGGCGTAGCGGCGGCGACTTTCAAGCATGATCAGCCGAGGCTGCCGGCAAAGCGTTCCGCAAGGTGCTGGCGCCTGAAATGATCGGCGACGAAATCGATGAAGACACGGGTCTTGGCCGGAAGCAGCGTGCGGCTGCCGTAATAGACCGATATCGGTCCGGCATCGGCATACCAATTGGGCAGGAGGCGGACGAGCGCGTCGGATTCGAGATAAGGCAGCACGTCCGGCACGGCGATCAGGGTCACACCGAGGCCGAGGAGGGCGGCGCGGCACATGGCGGCCGTATCGTCGACGACGATCGTCTCCCTCGGCGCGGCGGCCATTTCCTCGCCCGCGGCGTTGCGCATCATCCAATGCCGGATGCGGCCCGTCCGCGCCGAACGCATGACGATACCGTCGAGCTCGGCGAGGCCGGTGGGATCGAGCGGCAGGGTTCGCCCGGCGAGATAGGCCGGAGAGGCGACCGCGATGATATGAGCGGGGGCCAGCACGCGCGAGACGATGCCGGGATCGCCGGGTATTGCTTCAGGAAGTCCGGCAAGCCGAAGGTCGTGCTGAGACTGACTTTGAGCACGCCGGCGGGTTCCCCCCGTTCGCCGCCCGCTTCGGCATCGCGCTTTGCAGCCCTTCGAGATTGTCGCGGATTGCCGCGAGAAAGCGCTCGCCTACCTCCGTCAGCGTCAGCTTGCGTGTCGAACGGTGGAAGAGGCGGACTACAACCGCCATGATCGCCGTCAACGTCACCAGTGTCTTCGTCGCCACGCAGGAGGCGATGCGAAATATGAAAGCGGGCGGCCGCATCAATCACATCGGCAGTTCGATGGTGCGCTATGCCGCTTTCCCGACCGCGTCGCTCTATACGCTGACGAAAGGCGCCGTCGCCGGCTTCAACCGCAGCTTGGTGCGCGATCTCGGACCTCGCGGCATCACCGTCAACACGGTCCATCCCGGCCCGACCGACACCGACATGAACCCGGATGGCGGACCGGTCTCGAAGATTGTCGGCCCCGGCATGGCGATCGGCCGCTACGGCAAGCCGCATGAGATCGCCAGTGTCGTCACCTATCTCGCAAGCCCCGAAGCCGCTTTCGTCACCGGTGCCGACATCGTCGCCGACGGCGGGTTCACGGCCTAAAGCGTGGAAAGGATCAATGCCATGTCCATCGGTATCATCGGCTCCGACCAGATCGGCTCGGCCTTCGCGCGGGCGGTTGTGCGCTCGGGACTGCCCGTAACCATCGCCAACAGCCGCGGGCTTCAAAGCCTCAAGGCGCTCACCGACGAACTCGGACCGCTCGCCAAGGCGGGAACGCGAGAAGAGGCGGCAAGCGCTGACATTGTCCTCGTCGCCGTCAACTGGTCCAAACTGCCCGGCCTGCCGGCCTGGAACGGCCGCATCGTCATCGATGCCAACAACCCCATCGGGGCGCCGCCGTTCAGGCCTGCCGAACTCCACGGCCAGCTTTCAACCGAAGTTTTCGCCGACCTCGTACCCGGCGCCCGCGTCGTTAAGGCCTTCAACCATCTGCCGCCGAATCTTCTCTTGGGTGATCCCGCGGCGGAGGGTGGCAGGAGAGTGCCGTTCTTTTCCGGCGATGACGCCGCAGCGAAGGAAGAGGTGGCGCGTCTTATCGAGCGGCTCGGCTTCTTCAGGATCGATCTCGGCCCACTTTCTGTCGGCGGGAGGCTGACGCAATTTCCCCGGCGGCCCTCTGCCGGCGCTGAACCTGGTCAAGTTCGGCTAAGGCCGAACGTAACTCCAAGGCAGGCCGAGAGAAACCGGCCTGCCCATCCATCTCGGCGATCCTTCTTCGCACCATTTCCATTTGTCTTTTTGCGCCGCACAAGATAGAGCTTTGCAGCCAAAATTTGTGCAATTGCCTTTTCGCGGGGCTGGCCACTACAGCGCCGCGCGTCTTGGCGGACGCGCAAAGGGTCGCTGTAGTACTTTAAACTGCTGCATGAATTTGTCCTTAAACCGGTTCCGGTTTAAGGAATCATGCAGTGGCCATATCAGCGAAGCGGGGCGCGTCTTTCCCGCCCCGGCGGATTGGAGGGTCCGGAGATGAAGACCATAACCAACATCGCCGAGTTGCGCGCAGCCCTTGCCGAGCACCGGCGCGCCGGCAAGACGATCGGCCTGGTTCCCACCATGGGCTATCTTCATGTCGGCCATATGGAGCTCGTGCGCCGCGCCCGCGGCGAGAACGACGTCGTCATTGCCAGCATTTTCGTCAATCCGCTGCAGTTCGGCCCGAACGAGGATCTCGCCAAATATCCGCGCGATCTTGCCCGCGACGAGACGATGCTGACCGAAGGCGGTGTCGATTTTCTTTTCGCACCGGGCGTCGCCGACATGTATCCGCATCCGATGGAGACCGTGGTCGACCTGCCGAAGCTCGGCTCCGAGCTCGAAGGCTCGGTGAGGCCCGGGCATTTCGCCGGCGTTGCGACGGTCGTCACCAAGCTCTTCAATATCGTCCAGCCGGATCGCGCCTATTTCGGCGAGAAGGATTTCCAGCAGCTCCAGATCATCAGCCGCATGGTCGAGGACCTCGCCCAGCCCGTCACCGTCATCGGCGTGCCGACGGTGCGGGAAGCCGACGGGCTCGCCTGTTCTTCGCGCAACGTCTATCTCACGGTGGATGAGCGCCGGGCGGCCGCGATCGTGCCGAAGGCGCTGGACGAGGCCGAGCGGTTGATCGCGAGCGGCGTCACCGATCCGGAGGCTGTAGAGAAGGGCGTCACCGAATTCCTGTCGAGCGAGCCATTGGCGCGACCCGAGGTGGTGGCGCTGCGCGATCCGCAAACGCTCGAGCCGATCAGCGAGATCGGCGAGAAGCCCGTGCTGCTCTTGCTCTTCGTGCGCTTCGGCACGACGAAGCTGCTCGACAATCGCGTCATCGCTCCGAAATCCGCCCGTTTTGCAAAGGTTGCCTGAGAATGAGCGTCCAGACCACGAAGCGGCGGCTGAGCCCCGCCAGTATTGAAGCCTTGAAGGGCGAACGCCCGATCGTCAGCCTCACCGCCTATACAACGCCGATCGCGCGCCTCCTCGACCCGCACGTGGATTTCCTGCTCGTCGGCGATTCGCTCGGCATGGTGCTCTACGGCCTCGACACGACGGTCGGCGTCACCCTCGATATGATGATCGCCCATGGCCAGGCGGTGATGCGTGGCTCTGAGCGCGCTTGCGTCGTCATCGACCTTCCCTTCGGCTCCTATCAGGAATCGAAGGAACAGGCCTTCCGCAGTGCCGCGCGCATCCTGAAGGAAACCGGCTGTAGCGCGGTTAAGCTCGAGGGCGGCGCGGAAATGGCCGAGACGGTCGATTTCCTCGTCAGCCGCGGCATTCCGGTGCTTGGCCATGTCGGGCTGATGCCGCAGTTGGTCAACACGACCGGCGGCTATCGCTCCGTCGGACGCAACGAGAAGGAAGTGGCGAAGATCCGCCGCGACGCCAAGGCGATCGATGATGCCGGCGCTTTTGCGATCGTGGTCGAGGGCACGGTCGAACCGGTTGCCCGCGAGATTACCGCGACCCTGCGCTCGCCGACCATCGGAATTGGCGCATCGCCCGCTTGCGACGGCCAAATCCTCGTCTCAGACGACATGCTTGGCATTTTCAACGATTTCAAGCCGCGCTTCGTCAAGCATTTCGCCGAGCTCGCGCCGGCGATATCAAAGGCGGCGGAAGACTATGCCAACGAAGTCAAGGCCCGCACCTTTCCCGGAATCGAGCATACGTTCCAGGTGAAGCGCTAAGCTGGCGCCGCGGCCGCAGATATCTCGCCGCGGCCTCTTCCAGCCATCAGAAAATTCAATCACTGCATCAGTGCAATTGAATTGTCGCGGCGCGCGGCAAGGCCTATCTGTCCCGGCAACGAGCTGTTCGGTGCGGTTTCCGCGCGTCGAGCTCTGACGGGAGAGCATTCATGAACAGAGATGAGTTCCGCCAGGGGCTTCGCGGCGGCTTTCCGATCATGGTGGCGGCGTCGCCTTTCGGCGCGCTGTTCGGGGCGCTGGCGGTGGACAACGGCTTTACCATCGCCGATGCGGTGTTCATGAGCGCCACGGTTTATGCCGGTGCCAGCCAGATGGTCGGCATCGAGCTGTTCGGCAACAATGTCCAGCCCTGGCTGGTGGTGCTTTCAGTTTTCGCCGTCAACTTCCGTCACGTGCTTTACTCGGCTTCGATCGCCAAGCATATCCGCCACTTCACGCTGGTCCAGAAGTTCTTCGCCTTCTTCCTGCTGATCGATCCTCAGTATGCGGAGAGCGAAAGGCGGGCCGAGCATGGCCTCCCGGTCAGCTTTTCCTGGTATCTCGGCTTTGGCCTGATCATCTATTTCCCCTGGATCATCAACACGGCAATCGGCGCTGTCTTCGGGCAGCTGATCGGCGACCCCAAGGCGATCGGCCTCGACGTGCTGCTCCCCATCTATTTCCTCGGACTGGTGCTCGGTTTTCGCAAGCGCGACCGCTTCCTGCCCGTTGTCGCAGCCAGTTCGGTCGCCTCGGTTGCAGCCATGCATTTCGTCGGTTCCCCCTGGCATGTCAGCATCGGCGCGCTCGCCGGCGTCCTGCTCGCCGCCTGCTTGCCGCAGGAGCGGGAGCCAGGTGAAATGCCTGCCGTGGAAAAGGAGGCCTGAGCCTTGGACGTCCAGCACCTCAACCTGATCTATCTGATCATCGCCGCGGCGGTCGCTACTTTCGCCACCCGGGTGGGCGGCTACGTCTTGATCACGCAGTTGAAGCACATCCCCCCACGCCTCGAGGCGGCGTTGAATGCTGTTCCGGCGGCCGTGCTGACGACACTTGTGGCGCCCGCCTTTGTCTATGGCGGCTTCGACGTCGCCGCTTCGATGCTTGTCGCCTTTGCGGTCGGGCTCCGCTTCTCGACGCTCCGGATGCTGCTCGTCGGCTGGGTCGCGGTAATGGTGGTCCGCCACCTGATCCTGTAGGTCAAGGCGCCGGTCAGGGCGCGTCGCGCTTCCCGCTCAGCATTGGCGTAGGACCAGTCCTGGGCTATCATTCCTTCAATGCCGGAGAGGCATCTGCCCTCCGGCCGTGGAGGAGCGACAATGATTGCCAGGATCTCGATTGCCCTTATGCTGGCGCTCGCGCCCATGACTGCCTTTGCCAATCAGTGCCCCAAAATGATGGCCGCGATCGACGCGGCCCTGCCGACTGCCTCCCTTTCCGAAGCTGACATGGCTAAGGTCAAGGAGTTGCGCCAGAAGGGTGAACAACTGCACCAGGCTGGCGATCACGCCGGTTCGCAGGCGGCGCTCGGCGAAGCAAAGAAAATGTTGGGAATCTGAATGAAAAGCCGGGCTCGTCCCGGCTTTTCAGCTTCCCCTTTGGGGCTCGCCACAGAGAAATTCGGTGGTTTGTGTGTAATCCAGTAGAATTCTTGGGTTACACGCGAGCGCCGGGGTGAATATAACCGGCGTTGTTGGTTGAGACATCGAACCTCCCAACGGAGGCCCGGCTGCCCCTATAGCCCCAGCCCACGCCGCCGGGCCTCCCTACCAACGACCACTTGCCCCGCCTGACTCAGCGTGAAACGGTTTCCGTTGCGGCTTTCAGCCAGCCGCGCGTGTCGTCGTCGACGAGCAGCGGCATCAGCTTTTGCCGCGTCTCGGCGTGGTAGTCGTTCAGCCAGGTGAGCTCCTCGTCGGTCAACAGGGTCGGCAGGACGAGCCGGCGATCGATCGGGCAGTAGGTCAGAGTGTCGAAGCCGAGCATCGGCTGATCGCCGCCTTCGATTTCCGAGGCTTCCCGGACGACAACGAGGTTTTCGATGCGAATTCCGAAGGCGCCGGGACGGTAATAGCCTGGCTCGTTCGAAAGGATCATGCCGGCTAGCAGTTCCTGGGTGGCGAGCCGCGCGATCCGCTGCGGACCTTCATGAACCGAGAGGTAGGAGCCGACTCCGTGGCCGGTGCCGTGCGCATAGTCGGCGCCGGCCTTCCAGAGCGCGATACGGGCGAGGGGATCGAGATCGACGCCGCGCGACCCCTTGGGGAAGCGCGCCGTGCTGATCGCGATCATGCCCTTCAGCACCAAGGTGAAGAAGCGCTTTTGCTCCTCCGGCACGCTGCCGATTGCGACGGTGCGGGTGATGTCGGTCGTGCCGTTGATGTATTGCGCGCCTGAGTCGATGAGGAACATGGTTCCCGCTTCGATCGACCGGTCGGTGTCCGTGGTGACGCGGTAGTGCATGATCGCGGCGTGCGAGCCGGCCCCGGCGATCGTATCGAAAGAAATGTCCTTCAACGGGTTTTGCATACGCTCGCCGACCGTGGCGCGCACCACCTCCAATTTCTCCGCCGCGCCGATCTCCGTCACGCTGCTGGGCTCACTCTTGTCGAGCCAGGCGAGGAATTCCACCATCGCCGCGCCGTCCTGAAGATGTGCGCGCAGCGAACCGGCGATCTCTGCAGCGTTCTTGCGGGCGCGGGGCAGGCGGGCAGGATCGGTGGCCTCGATGACGGAGGCACCATTCGACCGGATAAGTTCGCCGATTGCGAAGGGGGCGAGATCCGGATCGATCATGATCGCGGCGCCGCTGGAGGCGAGGGCTGCAAGCCGATCGTCGAAATCTCCGGGGGGCACGATATCCCCAAGCTGGGTCAGGTAAGCTTCCTGTTCAATGCCGGTCTTGCGCTTGTCGAGGAATAGCTCGGCGCGGCCGTCCGCTTGAATGATGGCGCGCGCCAGCGGATGCGGCGTGTGCGGTACGTCGCTACCACGGAGATTGAAGGTCCAGGCGACGGAGGAGGGGTCTGTCAACACCACAGCGGCCGCCTTGGCCTTGGCGACGGTCGCGGCAATCGCGGCGATCTTGTCCTTTGCCAATTGTCCCGCATGCTCGATCGGCTGGATGGTGACGCGGCCGAGGGGAGCGGCAGGCCTGTCCGTCCAGAGCCGGTCGAGCGGATTGTAGTCGAGAAAAACGAGCGCGCCGCCGATTGCCGCGAGGGCCTTTTCGAGACGGCGGACCTCGGCTGCGGTGTGCAGCCAGGGATCGACGCCAAGACGGAAACCCTTCGGCGCCTGCGCCTCCAGCCAGACATGCGGCGGCTCGCCAACGAGGTCGCCGCCGGTAAAGACGCTGCCATCAACCTGTTCCTTCAACTGGGTTACGTAACGGCCGTCGACGAAGACGATGGCTTCACGCTGCGTGACGAGGGCGACGCCTGCCGATCCGGTAAAGCCTGTCAGCCAGGAGAGCCGTTCGGAGCAGGCCGGCACATACTCGCCCTGAAACTCGTCGGCCCGCGGCACGAGGAAGCCGTCAATGCCGAGCGGCGTGAACGTGGCACGCAAGGCGGTGGTCCGCTCCTTGCCGAACTGGGGCGTGGAGGTGACTTCGAAGGACTGAAACATGATTATTTCCAATAGGGCTTGGCGGAGAACCGCAGGGAAGGTGGCGGCATGTTAGCGGAAAGGGCGCTTTGGGGGAAAGAGGCGACATCCTGCCATGAACAACCCGCCGGCCGGCCTGATGCTTTTTCAATTTGTCAAAACAAACGCCTTGATTGCCGCGCGAGTCAGGCGTTAACGGCGAAGCTTCCGCCAGAGCGCCGCCGCAAGATCTGAACCGATGACCCTGTGGGCGAGGCGATCGCGGCATTTCACCTCACGCCGCGTCATTTCGGCCTCGTCCATGTTCACCAGCCGATACGGAAGAGGCGAGCTCTGGCCCTGAACGCCGCGCGCACCGCCGACACGACGAGGAGGACAACCAGGACCAAACTTATTCAGGGGATGACTACTGCTTCCATTGGATGCTGGGTGGTTGGGCATCTTTCATTTATCATACATATGCGCGACATGCATGGCTCCCATGCGGCATTATATCTATCTCTATTGAAATAATAGGCTATAAGCGCGTCCAACGAACACGGACAAACGTCCGGCAGTTCAAAAGGCTGCAGTTCCGAGATAATTGGTCATCTGTTCTCCTCCTCCCTCAAGGTGGCCAATTTTGGAACGGTAGAGCCCGCTTGAGCGCTCCTCCTCCTCAAGCTCGCGGGCATGGTCGGTCACAAGCCGGCCAGCGGGCGATGCTCCGGCATCGCCTTTGTTTCGAGAAGGCCGCCCGCCATGATGGATTGGGCGGCCTTTTCGTTTTCGGGTTACCGAGCCGGTGCCTGAAGCTGCATCGGGGCAAAGAAAGCGCCATTCGAGGCGGCGCTGTCTGCGCGACGCGCCAAGCCTATTTCGTCAGGTGGATCGTCACCCAGCCGTTTCTCCAGATTGTGCGCACATGCTTGAGCCGCTGGCCGTTATAGGCGGCGAGCACCTTCCAGCGCTGTTCGGCGAGGATACCGGAAAGGATGACCGAGCCGCCGGGGGCGAGGTTGGCGACGAGCTGGGGGGCCATCTTCATCAGCGGTCGCGCCAGAATATTGGCAATGACGAGATCGAAGGGACCGTGCGCGCCGAAGGCGGTCGAATGAAAGCCGGGCGCAGTTGCGAAGGTCAGGCCGGCGACGACGCCGTTGCGGCGCGCATTCTCGCTGGCGACGCGGGTTGCGACGGGATCGATGTCGGTCGCGAGCCCCGGCACATGCAGGAGCTTCCAGGCGGCGATCGCCAGCACGCCGCTTCCCGTGCCGAGGTCGAGGACGTTGCCGATGCGCCGCGAGCGCGCGACGCAGGCAAGCATCTCCAGGCAGCCGGCGGTCGTGCCGTGATGGCCGGTCCCAAAGGCCTGCCCCGCATCGATTTCGATGGCGATCTCGCCGGTCTTCACCTTGTCACGATCATGGGAGCCGTGAACGACGAAGTGGCCGGCGCGCACGGGGGCGAGGCCCTCCAGCGACTTGGCGATCCAGTCGATCTCCGGCAGGACCTCGCGCTCGATCGGAAGATCGGAGAAATCGGCGGCAAGCGCATCGGCAAGGCGGGACCTGACGCTCTTCTCTTCGTCCGCCATCATATAGATCGAGGCTTCCCACACGTCGCGCTTCTCGTCGATCTCCATGGTCGCAATAGCGTAATCCTCGCCTTCGAAGATCCCGCTCATGACGTCGAGAATGGCTCCCGCCTGCTTCTCGGTGGTGGTGACGAAAAGACGTATTTCGCTCAAGGTTCTTTCCTTCGGTGCCACAGCGGCCTTTTCGCGTCCGATCAGACGCGCTGCGCTGCAAGGGCTTCGCCGCTAACATGATTGGCGCGCAAACGCAAAGCGCCGGATTGACCGGCGCTTTGGACAGAATGGAGTGGCCATCAGCCCTTTACGAGGTTTTCAAGCTTCTCGACGGCGGTTTCGGGGTTTTCGCCATAGGAGATCGTGCCGCTGAACTTTCCATCGTCGTCGAGCAGGAAGACCGAGGCCGTATGGTCCATGGTGTAGTCGCCGTCAGGCTTCGCTTCGTCGACCGGGACCTTCTTGTAGTAGACCCGGTAGCCTTTGACCATTTCGAGGACCTTGTCCGGCGGGCCGGAAATGCCGGTGATGCGTTTCGATACGTTGGAGACATACTGACCGAGGATTTCCGGCGTATCTCGTTCCGGATCGACCGTGATGAAGTAGGCCTGCAGCCTTTTGCCCTCGGGATCGACCTTCTCCAGCCAGCCGTTGAGTTCGAACAGCGTCGTCGGGCAGACTTCCGGGCAATGGGTGAAGCCGAAGAAGAGCGCGGTCGGCTTGCCGGTGAACGCCTTCTCGGTGATCGGCTGGCCATCCTGCGTTACCAGCGTGAAGGGCACGCCGAAGGGGCCGGACGACGCCTGTTGCTTCGACTGGGTCATGTCGTAGGTGAGCCAGCCCAGGAGGGCCACCATCACCAGGATCGCTGCCCAAAGGGCGATGCGTATTGACTTCATCATTGCCACCGGCCTGCTGCGGCCGATTGCCGGCCGTCGATGAACACGAGGCTTTGATAGCGCTTCATCGCGGGCGGTGCAAAGGCACAATTGCCGCAGGCGTTTCCTCCCTCAGCGGTAGAGGGTTACTCCCGCCTGTTGCCCATTTTCTGTCAGAAGCACCAAGAAATGCCCGCTTGAGCGAGCGAGAGGAAGATATCCGGCCCATGGGCGATCCAGCCCTGGAAGGCGAACAGGAAGACGAGTGCGAGCGCGCCCGTGAGAAGGGTGAGGACGAGAGGCGAAAGCGATTTTTTGGTGTCCGTGCGCATGAGGCGATCATAGCATCACGAAACAGCAAAGAGAAAGGTGCCGTCCAGTCGAGACAAGTGGGGGAATGGGGCTCGTGTATTAGCGAATGTTTAAGGTCTCTTTGACACTGTCGGCAGACGCGGAGAAGTGCACCACTTCGATATGACATGAGGTCATCCGGTTGATCGAGCCCGGCTATCCGCATCGGTCGCAACGGAAGACCACGCCCGCGTCGGGCAGGTCCATTTGCCACGGACTGCCACTCAATGACCACTTCTCCTTCTGAAAAGCACAGCCTCTCGGTCAGCCAGCGACTGGCGACGCTCGCGGCTGCGGCCTTTCTCGGCTTTGGCTCCGTGCTCGGGGTCGGCTTTTACCAGAATAGCCGCTCGGAGGCCGCCCTCGAGAAGGCGATCGTCGCAGAGAACGGCATGAGAACGGCCGAGGAAATGCGGCTTGCGAGCATAGAACTGATGCTGATCGCGATGGATACGATCATCGATCGCGAGGAGCGCAAGATTCAGCCGGAACGGGCGGTACAGATAAAGGCATCGCTCGAACTGCTCGACGCGAAGACACCCGATCTCGAAGCCTTGGCGCGCCTGCTTGGCAAGTCCGGACGTCTCGCGAATTTCGGATCCGACCTTGCGGAAGTCCGCAAGGCGATTGAAGTGGATTTGAAGGAGCTGGTGGAGTCCGGTGCGCCGGCGGGGGATTTCGCTCCCATAGACGATGCGATCGACGGCGGCGGCGAACGCATGAACGCCCTTCTGACTGAACTCACGGAAGCCGCGGCCAACCTGGCCTCGAAGCGCACTGAAGAGGCGCGCGCCGAATCGAGGAACGCGCTCATCTTGCAGGCGGTCGTCGGTCTCCTGGTCATGGGTAGCATGCTCGCGCTGATCTGGTTCCACGGAAACGCGCTTCGCCGGGGTATCCTCGGGCTGCGCGACAGCATGCAGCGCATCCATTCGGGCGATCTCACCTCGGCCGTCGCAGCCCTCGACCGTGGCGACGAAATCGGCGAGATGGCCCGGTCGGTGGACCTATTCCGGACCGCGGCAATGGAGAAGCGTTCGATCGAACAGAAAGCCGCCGCCAGCCGAGACGAAATGGAGCACGAGCGCGAGCGCCAGGCTGCCGAGCGCGAGCAGGCGGTCGCTCGCATCAAGGCCGCGGTGGATGCTCTCGGCCGGGCGCTCAACCAGCTTGCCGAAGGTAATCTCGCCGTTGCAATTCGCGAGCCTTTCGAGGAGGGGCTCGACACACTACGCCGCGACTTCAACAACACGGTCGAACGGCTCAGCCATGTTCTGAGCAACGTAAAGGAGAACGTCGTCTCGATCGACTCCAACGGCAGACAGATGCGCAGCGCCGCCGACGACCTGGCGCGGCGGACGGAAAGGCAGGCGGCATCGCTCGAGCAGACATCGGCAGCGCTGGAGGAGATCACCGTTACTGTCAAAACGGCGACCAACCGCGCCGAAGAGGCGAGCCGCATGGTCGGCGAGACCCGCATCAACGCCGAGGAATCGGGCCGCATCGTCAGCGAGGCTATCTCCGCCATGGCTCGTATCGAGGGGGCATCCAACGAGATCGGCAAGATCATCAACGTCATTGACGAGATTGCCTTCCAGACTAATCTTCTGGCGCTTAACGCCGGCGTCGAAGCAGCGCGGGCCGGCGAGGCGGGCAAGGGCTTTGCCGTCGTCGCTCAGGAGGTCCGCGAACTCGCGCAGCGTGCCGCCGGTGCTGCGAAGGACATCAAGGCGCTGGTGTCGCGCTCGGGCAACGAGGTCGAAACCGGCGTCAAGCTGGTCCAGGCGACCGGCGACGCGCTCGGACGTATCGGCGCGAATGTTGTGCGCATCAACGAACACATGAGCTCTATCGTGCAGGCGGCGCGCGAGCAGTCGACCGGGCTCAACGAGATCAATGCCGCAGTCAGCCAGCTCGACCAGATGACGCAGCAGAACGCCGCCATGGTCGAGCAGACCAATGCGGCAAGCCACACCCTCGCTCAGGATGCAGAGAAGCTCAGCGAGCTCCTGAGCCAATTCCGCAATGGGCAGGTAAGCGAAACGGCAATGCGGGCAGCAGCTCCGGCAGAGGCGGCGCCGTCGATCAAGACAAGTCCGGCAAGGTCCAACACACAGGCCGGCGCAAGCATTGCGGCGGCCGCAAAGCCCGTCGCGCTCCGCCGGCCGGACACCGCACAGGCATCCACCCGTCCGGCTCCATCTCCCGCCAAGGCGCTCATGGGCAAACTAGCGGGCGCTTTCGGCAACACATCGGTCTCCGTGCCCTCCGTCACGGCCTCCGGTGACAATTGGGAAGAATTCTGATCATGAGCAACGCAATCAAGCAGTCTGGCGCCTATCTTGAAATCGTCTCCTTCCACCTCGGAGACCAGGAATTCTGCATCGACATCATGGCGATTCGCGAGATTCGCGGCTGGGCACCGGTGACGCCGATGCCGCACACGCCGCCCTACGTGCTCGGTCTCATCAACCTGCGAGGCGCGGTGATCCCCGTTATCGACATGGCGTGCCGGCTCGGCATGAAGATGACCGAGCCGTCGGAGCGTTCGGCGATCATCGTCACAGACATCAACGGCAAGCTCGTCGGCCTTCTGGTCGAGCAGGTTTCCGATATGATGACGATCCGCAGCGAAGACCTGCAGCCGGCGCCGGAAATCATTCCGGAAGCCCAGCGTGCCTTCTGCCGCGGCATCGTCGCCCTCGAGAAGTCGATGGTCTGCTTCCTCAACCTCGATACTGTCATTGCTGACGAACTGGCCCAGGCCGCGTAGGCTGGAACGGTAGTCGTGCCCAATGCCTGCAGGGGCCTGCGAGAGCGGGCCCTTTTGCATGATTAATACCAGAAGGCAGCGGTCAGGCTGAGCGGGCAGGTCCGTCAAGTTGGAGTTTGCCTGTTCCGCATCACGGTTGAACGAGGAAACGTGACGAGTTGTCAACCGCTGGCGAGGAACACCCGCACGGGAAACGAGTTATGGCAAGTGCAGCATCGGTGAGGAGCCCTTATACTGATCGCAGCATCCGTTGGGATGCTGAAACGGACACAGGAGCAATGCCATGAGAGTTTCTCCAAGAACATCATTCGCCGCATTTGTCCTCTCATCCGCTCTTGCCGGAGTTGCCGCACCGTCGTTTGCGAACGGCTATTATCAGGGCATCGACCCGCATCACCCCCCGGGGACCCAGAACAGAGGGTCAATGTTCGTCCCCATGGTGGAGAGCCCGTACTATATCGATGGCATGCCCACAGGTAGCGTCTACGTCGACCCGGCACCGACGGGCAGCATCTATGTCGAGCCTATGCCCTGGGGCAGCTTCGGCGGATCGCCTGCTCAGGTCCGCGAGCGCTACGAGAATGAGTACCAGGGTGGCGGCCAAGGCGATTACTACCAGGGTATCATCCCTCCGGCTCCGGTTCCCTGAGCGGCCATAGCCGGGTGCCGGTGCGGCCAGACCTTGCCGCGCGTCGAAAAGGCATCGATTTGACTTAGGCCCACCGAGCGCGGCGTCAAGTTACAGTTGTTTAATCTGCTTCACGGTTGCATGAGCAAACGTGACGAAACATTGACTGGTCCGAGGAAGCCAGGGCTCCGAAAGGTGTTATGCTGGCAACTGCAGCATTCGTTAGGAGGCCGCATGCTGCCAGTATTGCATCCGTCATGAGGCGAGGATGCTGAACGGAGATAGGAGTTAACGCCATGAGAGTTTCTCTACGAAGGTCATTCGCCGCATTTGTCCTCTCGACCGCGCTTGCTGGTGTTGCCGCGCCGGCCTTTGCGGACAGTTATTATCAGGGGATCGATCCGAATAATCCTCCGGGAACGCAGACCAGATCGCAAGTGTTGATGCCACGGTCCGCCGCTCCGTCGAATGTCGATGTCATGCCGACGGGTAGCATCGACGGCCAGCGTGTCTACCCCGTTGGGAGTGGGACCTATAGGGAAAGATACAACGCGGGCGAGGGCGAATATTACCGCGGTATCGTCCCGCCAGTCCGTTGAGACTTGACGCTTTGAAATTCATTTATGGAGCGGGATGAAGGTCCCGCTCCAAGTTTGATTGCATTTCCCTTGTCTACTCCTTATTCGGGGCGTCCCTTTTCCCAAGTGACGGCCTGGCCGAAGAGCGGAACGGTCGTGATTGACATCTTGGCAGACCCGTCGGTCAATTGGCGCGAGTGCGCAAGATAGATCAATGTGTCATTCGCCTTGTCGTAGATGCGGGTCACGAGCAGATCCTTCCAGATCAGCGACAGGCCGGAACGGAAGACTTCCTCTCCCTCGTTTGACAGATCGATATCGCCGATGGAGATCGGCCCGGTTTGGCGGCAGGCGATCGAATTGTTCGAGGGATCCTCGAACCAGTTGCCGTTCTTCAGGCGATCAATGACGCTGCGGTCGAAATAGGTGACGTGGCAGGTGACGCCGCTGACCTTCGGATCGCGCACGGCATCGATCTTGATATCATTGCCGAGCCAGTCGACGCCGACTTTGCCCACCGTCTCGGCGCGGGCAGGCAGGGTGGCCGCGGCCGCCAGGGTCAGGGAGGCGACGAGAAGCAGGGTTTGGGTGCGGCGGGACATGGGTTTCCTCCAATGAGCAGCACCGTTCACATAGGTGGTAGCGTCGGCAATGCAAGACGCCAGGGCCCGTGTTGCTTCGGCCTCTTATGCGGTCTGGCGCAACTGCTCCCGGTGGGTGACGTCGGCCTGTCGTAGCTGCGCGGCAGCCGCTGCAAGTGCCCGGGCGCTGGCATCGACCTGGCGATGCTTGGCGATCGAGCAGCGATCACGGCCATCGGCCTTGGAGTCATAGAGTGCCAGGTCCGCGCGGATCATCACGTCCATGATCGTGTCGCCGGGTGTCGCGGCGGCGATGCCGATGCTGACCGTCAAGCGGATGCGCTGATGCGCCCGGCCGACCGGCGTGTCGCGTACGGCGCGGCAGATCGCCTCGGCGACGGCTGCCGCCTGCTCTTCCGTATGGTCCGGCAGCACGATCCCGAATTCCTCGCCGCCAATCCGTCCGAAGATACCGCGCCCATCGAGGAATGCGGAAACGGTCTCGACGAAATGGGCGAGCGCCATATCGCCGCAAGCGTGGCCGTAATGGTCGTTGATCTGCTTGAAATAATCGAGATCGAGTTGGAGGAAGGCAGCCGGACGATGATGGGCAAGACAGTCGGCGATCGTCCGTTCTCCGTCTTCGATGAGCGCTCTGCGCGACAAGGCGCCCGTGAGGGGGTCGCGAGCGAGCATCGTCCTCAGGCCGGCAATAACGCGATTTTCAATCGTAAGGATCACGGCGAGGAAAAGGGCGGGGAGGAAGAATATCTGCAGGAAGGCGAGGGAGAATTCGAAGACGAGTGATGTGGGGGAGGCGGAGAGGTCAAGGGACGTTTCGGGGGCGGAAGCTACGGCGTGAACGAGCCCCGTAAAGGCAACCGTCAACAAGCCGATAGCGCCGGCTCGGAACGCCGGTTTACCTTTCGCACGTCCATCAAGGATTGGGAGGCCGATGACGACGAGGAGAGCCGCGCCGCAGCCGGCGATGACGATCATTCGTGCGCCGAAGCTGTCTTGACCGCCCACATCGATGAGAAGGCCGGCCGCGGCGGCCGCAAATGCGAGCGTGGCACAGAAGCAAATAGAGGCCGATGGGGCCATGAGCCGGAGCAGGCCAAGAAGAATGGCGCAGAAGGCAGATATCATCGCGACACAGCCGGGCATCGCGACGAGCGGCGCGTGCAGCGATGTCGCCGCCACCAGTAGAGCCATTGCAATCGCGGATAGTGCGCAGGCGATCGAAAATTCCCGGGCGCCGGCGCTCTCGGAGCTTCGCAGACGTAGAAGAGCGGGTAAGAGTGCCAATTGCGCAATGACCGATATGGCAGGGAAAATGCTCATTTCGAAACGGCCTGTCGTGCTAAAATAAAGAGGATGGCTTTCGGGCCAGCGGTATGCGTGATCAAATTCGTAGCGGCGCCGTGTTAACGAAGGCCGGCTAAATTCGCTGCAATTTGAGCGTTTTGCCTTTCTCGCAATGGTTGCGACGAGAATCTTCAACGGGGGCGATAGACCCGGATCCAGGAGGGCTGGGTTCTCGGGCGATCCATGGAGCCTGAATGGCCGATCAACCTCGTGTTGTGCATCGGTTCAACCGGTCAGACGATGGTCCGGAGCGTGCGCCATGTCCCACGAGAACCTTTGCTTTTCAGACCGGATCGACGCAGGCCGAAGGCTCGGCGCGGCGATAGCACGGGAAGGCTTTGCCGATCCGCTGGTGATGGCGCTGCCGCGCGGCGGCGTCCCGGTTGCCTTCGAGGTGGCGGCCATTCTTGGTGCCCCGCTCGAGCTCCTGATCGTGCGAAAGATCGGTGCTCCCGGACATGCCGAGTTCGGCCTCGGAGCGCTCGTCGATGGCGACGAGCCACAACTGGTACTCAATGCCGAGGCGATGCGCCTGGTCAAGCCGTCCAAGGAGTACCTCGAGGCCGAGACGGCGCGTCAGCGCCTCGAACTGGAGCGTCGCCGCAGGCTTTACCTTGGGGACCGGCCGCGCATTTCGCCGGAAAAGCGCAATGTCATCGTCGTCGACGACGGGATTGCCACCGGCGGCACAGTAAGGGCTGCGGTTCAGGCGCTCCGGAAGGTGGGCGCTGCAGCGCTTATGATCGCCGTCCCGGTGGCCCCGCCGAGCGCGATCGCCAGCCTCCGCCGTCAGGTGGACCGGGTGGTCTGCCTCGCAACGCCCCATCCCTTCCATGCCGTCAGCATCCACTACGACGATTTCGAGCAAACCACCGACGTCGAGGTGATCGCCCTGATGAGGCGCGCGAAAGGGGAAGGCGCATGAAGCGAGGTGGAAGCACCTCCACGGGTTTCAGATGAAAATCAGTGATGAACGGCATGCCGCTGCCACATAGACCTCGCCGATATCAAGGTTTATGCTGTCGCCCGCGTAACGGCCTTTCCGGTGGGGTCTACAATGAGTGAAAACCTTTCCATCCGCCCGGTCGTCCGGAGCGACTACGACCAGTGGCTGCTGCTCTGGGAAGGCTACAATGCCTTTTACGGACGCGCGGGCGAAAGCGCGCTCGCTTCGGACATAACCGGCATGACCTGGTCGCGCTTCTTCGATGCCTATGAACCGATGCATGCCTTGGTTGCCGAGAGCAAAGGCCGGCTGGTCGGGCTCACGCACTTCATCTTTCACCGCACCACCACCGCGATCCAGCCGAATTGCTACCTCCAGGATCTTTTCATCAGCGAGGTGGCACGCGGGAGAGGGGTCGGCGAGGCGCTGATCAACGGAGTCTTCGACGCAGCAAGACGCGCCGGAACCTCGCGCGTCTACTGGCTGACCCACGAGACGAACCTCAAGGCGATGCGGCTCTACGACAAGGTGGCCGAAAAATCCGGCTTCGTGATGTATCGGATGGTCATTTGAGGGGCGCGCCCCTCACACCCTTTCCACAAATCCATCCAGCACGCGCTTCTGACCGGCGCGGTCGAAATCGATCGTCAGCTTGTTGCCGTCGATCGCGGCAATGTTGCCGTTGCCGAATTTCAGATGGAAGACACGGTCGCCGACATTGAAGCGCGAGGGTTCCGCGGTCGTCGACTTGGCGACGAGTTCGCCCTCGATGGTGCGGGTGCGGGGACCCGACTCGCCGTAGCCGATGCGCTCGACCGCGTGCCCGGAGCGGGTACCCCAATTGTCGCGGGTGGCGTCCGTGCGGTGCTGCTGGGCGCGTTTCCAGCCGGGCGTCTGGTAGGTGTTTTCGAAGGGATCGGCCTTGTCGAAGCGGGATTGGCCGTAGCCACCGCGATTGTAGCCGCCATAGGAGACGTCCTGCTCGGCGACTTCGACATGGTCGATCGGCAGTTCGTCCAGGAAGCGCGAGGGCATGGTCGACTGCCAGAGGCCATGGATGCGGCGGTTCGAGACGAACCAGATATGGCAGCGGTGCTTGGCCCGGGTGATACCGACATAGGCGAGGCGGCGCTCCTCCTCGAGGCCGGCGCGGCCACCCTCGTCGAGCGCCCGCTGATGTGGGAAGAGCCCTTCCTCCCAGCCCGGCAGGAAGACGGTGTCGAATTCCAGGCCCTTGGCCGAATGCAGCGTCATGATCGACACGGCATCCATGTCCTCGTTCTGCTCGGCATCCATGACGAGCGCGACATGCTCCAGGAAGCCGCGCATCGATTCGAAGGCCTCCATCGAGCGGATGAGTTCCTTGAGGTTTTCGAGACGCCCCGGCGCTTCGGCCGATTTATCGGCCTGCCACATCGCCGTATAGCCGCTCTCGTCGAGGATCTGCTCGGCAAGCTCGGAATGAGGCGTCGTTTCGAGCAATGTCTGCCAGCGGCGGAAATCGGTGACGACGTCGAAGAGCGCCTTGCGCGCCTTCGGCTTCAACTCGTCGGTTTCGATGATTTCGTTTGCGGCGGCAAGCATCGGTATGTCGCGGGCGCGGGCATAATCGTGCAAGTTGCGAACGGTGGTATCACCCAGGCCCCGCTTCGGCGTGTTGACGATGCGCTCGAAGGCGAGGTCGTCGGCCGGCTGGCAGACGAGGCGGAAATAGGCCATGGCATCGCGGATTTCGAGCCGCTCATAGAAGCGCGGCCCGCCGATGACGCGATAATTGAGGCCGAGTGTGACGAATCGGTCTTCGAATTCGCGCATCTGGAAGGAGGCGCGCACCAGAATCGCGATGTCGTTCAGATTGTGCTTCTTGCGCTGGAGCTGTTCGATCTCCTCGCCGATGGCGCGGGCTTCCTCTTCGGAGTCCCAAGCGGCGTGCACATGCACCTTCTCGTCGTCCGGGTGGCTGCGCTCGGTGAAGAGCGTCTTGCCAAGCCGGCCCTCGTTGTGGGCGATCAGATGCGCTGCGGCGCCGAGGATATGCTCGGTCGAGCGGTAGTTGCGCTCGAGCTTGATGACCTTGGCGCCCGGAAAGTCCTTCTCGAAGCGGAGGATGTTGTCGACCTCGGCGCCGCGCCAGCCGTAGATCGACTGGTCGTCGTCGCCGACGCAGCAGATGTTGATCTGCTGCGGTTTGTTGGCGCCCGCGCTGTCGCCGCTGGCGCGGCTGCGCTCCGGGGACGAAATGTCGTCCGCGGAGCCTTGGCTGGCCCGGGCTTCGCCCGCAGGCGCGGCCTTTGCGACGGTGGCCTTGCCCTGCGGCCGCTGCGCGAGCAGCCGCAGCCACATATATTGCGCGGTGTTGGTATCCTGGTACTCGTCGACCAGGATGTAGCGGAACTTGTCGTGATATTCCTTGAGCACGTCCGGATTGGCGCGGAACATCCGGATCGGGTGCAGGAGCAGGTCACCGAAGTCGCAGGCGTTGAGCGTCACCAGCCGGTTCTGATAGGCGGCATAGAGCTCGCGGCCCTTGCCGTTGGCAAAGGCGCGGGCGTCGCCTTCCGGGATCTGCGACGGGTCGAGGCCCTTGTTTTTCCAGGTGTCGATCATGCCGGCGAATTGCTTGGCCGGCCAGCGCTTGTCGTCGAGGCCTTCCGCCTGGATGAGCTGTTTAATCAGGCGGACCACGTCGTCGGTATCGAGTATGGTGAAATCCGATCTGAGCCCCACGAGCTCGGCATGGCGGCGGAGCAGCTTGACGCCGATCGAGTGGAAGGTGCCGAGCCAGGGCATGCCTTCGACCGCATGGCCGACGAGCACGCCGATGCGCTCCTTCATCTCGCGCGCCGCCTTGTTGGTGAAGGTCACCGCAAGGATCTGCGAAGGATAGGCGCGGCCGGTCGAAAGGATATGGGCGATGCGGGTGGTCAGCACACGCGTCTTGCCGGTGCCGGCGCCGGCAAGCACCAGGACCGGCCCCTCAAGCGTTTCGACGGCTTCGCGCTGTTCCGGGTTGAGACCGGAGAGATAGTCCGGCCGCTGGGCCTTGTCGCGGGCGGCCATGGCGCGCGCAGCGATGCCGCCGGCGGCAGACGCGGGTTTGCGCGGGGCCGGCTCCTCATCGAAGAAGGGAATGTCGTCGAAACCTTTGCTCATGCGGCCCAATGTAGTGATTCGGGACCGAAAGGCCAGAAAGGATGTTCTTCTTTTATTCCGGTGTCTCGTCAGACTGGGGCAAGCCTGTGGAAAGACTGGTGTTTTCAGCGCCGGTGTTTTGATGTCGCTATCGTTCGGCCATCGCGTCAAAGGCCGGATCGACCGGAACCTGCAGCGCGGTCGCCAACTGGTTGGTCTTGGCGGCCAGCGAAATGACACGCAGCAGATCGGCGTGCTCGGCCTCGCTCATGCCCTTCGCCTTGGCGGCGGCCGTGTGCGAATGGATGCAATAACCGCAGCCATTGGTGACGGAAACGGCGATATAGAGCATCTCCTTCACCAGCGGATCGAGCGCCGAGGGCGTTGCCATCACCGCCTTGACCTCCGCCCAGGTGCGCTCCAGGAGATCCGGATCGAAGGCGAGCCAGAGCCACATATTGTTGATGAAGTCCGATTTCCGCGTGGTGCGGATGTCCTCGAAAACCGCCTTGACGCGCGGGTTGGATTCCGGATCGGACGGCGGGGCGACGGTGCTCATGCTGCTTCCTTCTCGCGGTTCTTAGACGAGGGCGAAGACGCGCGCCGGACCGCCGGTGCCGCCGCGGTGCTTCGGCGCGCCGAGAACGAGAGTCGCGCCCTTGGCCGGCAGCTTGTCGAGATTGGCTGTGGCCTCCAACCCCCAGCGCCCCTCTGGCAGCCAGGCGTTATGGGTGGCGAAATCAGGCGAAATGCCATGGTCGAGCGAGAGCGTGTCGACGGCAATCCCGGCAGCCTTCGTTTCTTCGAGCAGGAACTTGGCGGTTTCGACATGGAAGCCGGGAAAGTGCAGCTTGCCTTCGCTATCGGCATTGCGGAACTTGTCCGTGCCGACATGGGCCGACCAGCCTGAAAGCATGGCGATGCAGGCGTTTTCCGGGATCTCGCCGTTGGTGGCGATCCAGGTCTTGACGTCGTCCGGTGTCACTTGCTCGTCCGCGTTGGCCGAGGCCTTCTCGCGGATGTCGACAACGCAGAGCGGCACGACGAGCTTCTCGACTGGCAGTTCAGCGACCGAGAGACCATCGGCGGAGAAGTGCAGCGGCGCGTCGACATGGGTGCCGGTATGTTCGTTCACCCGGAGTTCGAACAGGTTGAACTTGTGTTCGGCATAGTTGAACTTCTGCTCGCGGAAAAATTGCTGTTGGCCGAAGAAGGTCGGAAACTCTTCATGGAGCTCATGGGTGAGGTCGGTGACGCGGGCGTGGCCGGCAGCGAGCGCCGGCGGCGCGATCCCCATGCTGGCGGCCGCAACGCCCGCCGTTCCTACCGCGGCGGCGCGGAAAAAGCTGCGCCGCGACAACATCTGCTGCTTTACCGACTCAATCACGCATGCATCGCACATGTGCTTCCTCCCCGTTCGTGATCCAACGCCGAGACACGCCCTGTCCGGGTTTCGGTGACGGCAGAATAGCCGAGCCGCGGCGGCTGTAAACACTGGTTGTCCAGTGAAACTGAGCGCGCGAGCGCCATGATGCGGTCAACAAATTCTGCTTTCGTTACAAATGCGTAATGATGGCGTCCCGAGATTGCCCGAAGGCGCGCAAATAACGATACTCTTGACAATTCGGGACGTTCCGCCGGTACGCGCCGCGCTGGAGCGCGTATCTTATTCGGAGACATGAATGCGCTTTTTGAAGCAACTGGCGGTCAGCCTCGTCGTTCTCGTCGTCGGGGGCGCCGCCTGGGTGCGCTTTGCCCCAGGAGCGGGAGAAACCCTGGGGGCGATCGGTGTTTCGCATCCGCTGATCGATGCGCTGTCGGGATCGCAGAGCGACGAAGGAGCAGGCGGACAGCGCAATGGCGGGCGCGGAGAGGGTGGGCGCGGCGGTTTCTCGGACGCGGCGCTCGTCGTCGTAAAGCCGGCTGAGAGCGCGATCGTCAACAACAGGCTGAACGCCATCGGCAACGGCGAGGCCATCCGTTCGGTTACCGTGACGCCGGCCTCCACGGGCAACCTCACGGAAATCCTGGTAAAATCCGGCGATCGGATCGAGGAGGGCCAGGTGATCGCGCGGCTTGATAGCGACGAGCAGATGATTGCTGCCGAGCAGGCCAGGCTGACGCGCGACAGCGCCCGCGAAAAGGTCGAGCGCTACCGCAATCTCGGAACGGCGCGCGCGGTTACTGCGGTCGAGGTCCGCGACGCGGAGATCGCAATGCAGGCGGCCGAACTGGCGCTCAGAACGGCAGAACTCGATCTGAAGCGGCGCGACATCGTCGCGCCTTCGAAGGGCATCGTCGGAATCATCACCGTCAATGTCGGCGACTATGTCACCACATCGACGCCGATCGCGGTCGTCGACGACCGGTCGCAGATCCTCGTCGATTTCTGGGTGCCGGAACGCTTTGCCAGCAAGATTTTCGTCGGGCAGCCCATCACGGCGAATGCGGTGGCGCAACCCGGCCGCCAATTGGACGGTGCCATCCATGCGATCGACAACCGTCTCGATCAGGCAAGCCGGACGCTGCGGGTGCGGGCGCGGCTCGAGAATCCGGACGACATGCTGCGCGCCGGCATGTCCTTTTCGGTCATGATGGCCTTCGACGGCGATCGTTATCCGACCGTCGATCCGCTGGCCATCCAGTGGAGCTCGGAAGGGTCCTATATCTGGCGCGTCAACGGCGACAAGAGCGAACGGGTACCGATCAAGATCATCCAGCGCAATCCGGACAAAGTGCTGGTCGATGCCCAGATCGCCGAGGGCGACCGCATCGTCACGGAGGGTGTGCAGCGGTTGCGCGATGGCGGCGCGGTCCGCATTGCCGGCGAAGCGAGGTCCGAACGCGAGCAGAAGGTGGCGGGGGACGCGCAATGAACATTGGCATAGGCGGTCACCATGGCAGTTCGCCCGGCGGGCAGGGCGGAAAGACCGGCTTCACCGCGCTCTTCATCCGCCGGCCGATCTTCGCGCTGGTGGTCAACATGTTGATCGTGGTCGCCGGTCTTGCCGCCTGGAATGGCATCGAAATCCGCGAACTGCCGCAGGTCGACCAACCGGTCATATCGGTCACGACGGAATTCGAGGGCGCCTCGCCCGAGACGATCGACCGCGAGGTGACCTCGGTCATCGAAGGCGCGGTGTCGCGCGTCCAGGGCATCAAAAGCATCTCCTCTTCGTCGTCTTTCGGCCGCAGCCGTGTGACGCTCGAATTTTCCGACACGACTGACATCGGCCAGGCGGCGAATGATATCCGCGATGCGCTCGGCCGGATCAGCGGCCAACTGCCGGATGACGCGGAGGAGCCGCGCATCGTGAAGGCCGATTCCGACAGCCAGCCGATCATGCGTCTGGCGCTGACCTCAGACACCATGTCGATGGAAGACATGACGCTGCTGGTCGAGAACGAGATCAGCGACCGGTTGGCGGCGGTCGAGGGCGTTGCAGATGTCACCGTCTATGGCGACCAGGAGAAGATCTTCCGCATCGACCTCAACCAGGCCAAGCTCGCCGGGCGCGGCGTCACCGTTGCCAATCTGCGCGAGGCGCTTGCGAATGCCTCCTACGACGTGCCGGCCGGGTCGCTGACCAGCGCAAGCCAGGATATCTCGGTCCGCGCGACAGCGGACCTGCAGACGCCCGAGCAGTTCGAGAACCTGATCCTCGGCAACAATGTCAGGCTTCGCGATGTAGCGACGGTGACCCTTGGTCCGGATACCGGCAGCTCGGCACTGCGATCCAATGGCCGCCAGGGCATCGGTCTCGGCATCATCCGCCAGGCGCAGTCGAACACCGTCGATATTTCCAAAGGCGTGCGCAAGGTGGTGGACACCATCTCCTCGGACATCCTGCCGCCGGGGACCGAGCTCAAGATCACCAGCGACGATGCGGTGTTCATCAATGGTGCAATCCATGAGGTGGAGATTGCGCTCGGCGTCGCCGTCTTCATCGTCACTCTGGTGATCTATCTCTTCCTGCTCGACTGGCGCGCGACGCTGATCCCGACGATCAGCATGCCGATCGCCCTCATCGGAACGGTGGCGGCGATCTATCTCGCGGGCTTTTCGATCAACATCCTGACGCTGCTTGCGATCGTGCTTGCGACCGGCCTCGTCGTCGATGACGCGATCGTTGTGCTGGAGAACATTGTGCGCCGCCGGGCGGAGGGGCTGGGTCCCCGCGCTGCCGCCGTGCATGGCACGCTCGAGGTCTTCTTCGCCGTTCTGGCGACCACGGCGACGCTGGCGGCCGTCTTCGTGCCGCTCTCCTTCCTGCCGGGGCAGACCGGTGGGCTTTTCCGCGAATTCGGCTTCGTGCTCGCCTTCTCGATCCTGCTTTCCTCCTTCGTCTCGCTGACGCTCTGCCCGATGCTTGCCTCTCGAATGCTGACCAGCGAGGCGCATGCGCATCAAGGCTCGATGGCGCGTTTCGGCCAGCGCGCCGCTGCTTTCTATCGCGTGACACTCCGGGCATGCCTCAATGCGCCGCTCGTCGTCTTCACGGTTGCTGCCTTCTTCACCATGGCCGGGGCGGCGGGCTTCATGACGCTGAAGTCGGAGCTGACACCGAACGAGGACCGGTCGCAGGTGATGCTGAGGATCAACGCGCCGCAAGGCGTCTCGCTCGAATATACGCAGGCACAGATGCGCCGGATCGAGGATGGCCTGCAGCCACTGGTCAAATCCGGCGAGATCACCAACGTGTTCTCGATTTCCGGCCAGGGCGGCTCGGCCAATAGCGGCTTCATGGTGCTGACGCTCGCCCCCTGGGAACAGCGTGACCGAACCCAGCAACAGATCGTCGCCGACATCAACAAGGTAACCGCCAAGGTACCTTCGGTACGCGCCTCCACCATCCAGGCGAACAGCCTCGGCATTCGCGGTGCGGGCAGCGGTCTCCAGGTGGCTCTGGTTGGCAACGACTATACGAAGCTCGGCGATGCGGCGGCGAAACTCGTGCGGGCGATGGAAGATACCGGCCGCTTCGAAAACGTTCGGCTGAATTACGAGGCCAACCAGGCGCAACTGTCCGTGACGATCGACCGCGAGCGCGCCTCCGACCTTGGCGTCGACATCAGCGCCCTTTCCTGGGCGATGCAGGCGATGCTCGACGGCAGCAGCGTCGTCGATATCTTCGTCGAGGGCGAGGCCTATCCGGTCAAGTTGCTCTCCTCCACCACGCCGCTCAACGACCCGACCGACCTTCAGAACATCTTCGTCAAGGCCGGCGATGGCCGGATCGTGCCCATGTCATCGATCGCAACGGTCGAGGAGAAGGCCGTGGCGCCGCAGCTTGCGCGCGAATCCCAGCTTCGCGCCGTCTCGCTGTCGGCCGGCTTGAAGTCCGACCTGGCACTGGGCGAGGCCCTGTCGATGGTCGAAGAGATGGCCGAGCCGCTGCTGCCGCCGGGGTCGCGGGTCATGCCGCTCGCGGAAGCCGCGACGCTCGACCAGAACGCCAACGGCCTTTTCATCACCTTCGGCTTCGCGATCGTCATCATTTTCCTGGTGCTGGCGGCGCAGTTCGAAAGCTTCGTCAGCGGCCTCATCATCATGTCGACGGTGCCGCTCGGTCTTGCCTGCGCCGTCTTCGCAATGATCATGACCGGCAACACGCTGAACATCTATAGCCA
Source organism: Sinorhizobium shofinae (assembly GCA_001704765.1). GTDB lineage: Bacteria > Pseudomonadota > Alphaproteobacteria > Rhizobiales > Rhizobiaceae > Sinorhizobium > Sinorhizobium shofinae. The sequence continues at coordinate 27,827 of MBFK01000126.1, read as the reverse complement.
GATCGGTCTCGTCATGCTTGTCGGCATCATGGCAAAGAACGGCATCCTGATCGTCGAGTTCGCCAACCAGCTGCGCGACCGCGGTCAGGACGTGCGCAGCGCCATCGAGAACGCTGCCAATACCCGCCTGCGGCCGGTGATGATGACGATGATCGCGACAATCGTCGGCGCCCTGCCTTTGGTTCTGGCGAGCGGAGCGGGGGCGGAGGCTCGCATCGCACTCGGTTGGGTACTCGTCGGCGGCCTTGGACTTGCGGTGATCGTGACGCTCTATCTGACCCCGGTCGCCTATCTCGTCATCGCCCGCTTCACCAAGCCGCATGCGGACGAGGAGCGCAAGCTGCACGAGGAAATGGATGCGGCTGTGGTGCTCGAAGGTTCGCCAAAAGCCGGGTGAGGGGCGTCGCGGTCTCCCGTGCGCGAAGAGCGGATGTCAGCTCGACATGCCGTCGGCAGCGGCGATGAGATAGATCGCCGCTGCGACCGCGCCGAGGGCGCTCCGTCCGGCATGGAGCTTGCCCCAGCGCATGATGAGCTCGCGGGTCTCCTCGCTCGCCTGGTCCGGCGGCGTAGTCTCCAGGCGATTGTTGATCGGCATGATCAGCAGCAGGGTATAGGGCCAGTTCAGGATGATGATTGCCGCGCCGAGGCCCCAGAGGGGATTGCCGCTCTGCCACCAGGCTGCGGCGCCGAGCAGGCCGGATATGATTGCGAGGGAGGCCTGCATCTCGAAGCCGCGGCGATAGGCCGGGCCCCATTCCGCGAGCGCGGCGCGGTGGTCGAGACGAAGCCTCGCCGGCTGTTCTGCAACGTTGATATAGATGGCGGCGCCAAAGAAGACGGATGCCGTGAGTAAAGCGAGCAGGCCGAACATGAGACGTTCTCCCGTTTTCAGGCATGATACCCGAAGGGCTCGCAAACAAAAGCTGCATTATAGGCTGATGGCCATCCTCCATTGCCCGCCTTACGCGAGAATTGAGGAGGTTTGTGACAAGCCGGTATCAGCGCCGGTGATTTCATGTGCGTGAGCCGCATGAGATGACGTAACTTCTGGACAAACCGATTCCGATTTGCACAGTAGCGCCTTGAAATGAAAGCGCTTCGCCATCGGTGCTGGGCGTTGGCCGCCGGGAGGTCGCTCGGGCGCCTCGGGTCCGTCGCGATCGCTCCTCGCAGGCCGGGGAATACGGCGGGAGGCTTTCCGCATTCGCGCGACCGCATAATTCCTTAATTCGGCATCGAATTGAGGATAGATTGTGTGGGCGTTCAAAACGTTGCGACGACCTGCGTTGTCAGGTGCACGTCGCATGGGAAGGGACATGGCGTGGCGTTGAAAGCGATCAAGGCGGGGTCGAAAAACGAAAGCGGGATCGCGGCGGTCAAGACGCTCCTCGGCGAACGGTTCGGTGATCGGTTCCAGACGGGAGAGGCAATCCGGGCCCAGCACGCCAACACGACGACCTACATCCCGGCACAGCTCCCGGACGCGGTCGTCTTTCCCGAAAATGCCGCTGAAGTTCGCGAGATCGTCGAGGTTGCCTCGGCGCATCGCGTGCCACTCATCGCCTTCGGCACCGGTTCCTCGCTCGAAGGCCATGTCAATGCGCCTTATGGCGGCATATCGGTCGACATGATGCGGATGAACCGCATCCTTTCAGTCAATGCCGAAGACCTTGACTGCACGGTCGAACCGGGCGTGACGCGTGAGGAATTGAATACCTATCTGCGCGATACGGGCCTCTTCTTCCCGATCGATCCCGGCGCGAACGCCTCGATCGGTGGCATGACCTCGACGCGAGCCTCCGGGACCAACGCAGTGCGCTACGGCACCATGAAGGAAAACGTGCTTGCGGTCACCGCGGTCGTTGCCGGGGGGCGAGAGGTCAGAACCGCGCACCGGGCCCGCAAGTCCTCGGCCGGCTACGACCTGACGCGGCTCTTCGTCGGGGCGGAAGGGACGCTCGGCATCATCACCTCGGTCACCCTGCGCCTGCAGGGCATCCCGGAGGTGATATCGGGCGGCGTCTGCCCGTTCCCGACGATTGCGGACGCCTGCAACGCGGTCATCCTGACGATCCAGTCCGGCATACCTGTCGCGCGCATCGAACTGCTCGACGCCGTCCAGATGAAGGCCTGCAACGCCTATTCCGGGCTGAACTATGCCGAGACGCCGACGCTTTTCGTCGAATTTCATGGCAGCGCCGAGAGCGTCGAGCTGCAATCGCGACAATTCGCCGAAATAGCGTCCGAATTCGGTTCTACAGGGTTTGTGTGGACCACCAACCCGGAAGAGCGGGCGCGCCTCTGGAGGGCGCGGCACAATGCCTATTGGGCGCAGAAGAACCTCAAGCCCGGGGCCGCCATCTTGGCGACGGATGTCTGCGTGCCGATCTCGCGTCTTGCCGAATGCGTCGCGGCGACACACGAGGATATCGCCGCGCATGGGCTGATCGCGCCGATCGTCGGCCACGCGGGCGACGGCAATTTCCACGTCGGGGTGCTTTTCGACGACAAGGACGCTGCCGACGTGGCGCGGGTCGAGGCCTTCGTCGAACGGCTGAATAGCCGCGCGTTGTCGATGGATGGTACTTGTACGGGGGAGCACGGGATCGGACAGGGCAAGATGCCGTTCCTGGAAGCAGAGCTTGGCGGGGCGCTCGATCTGATGCGGCAGATCAAGCGTTCGCTCGATCCAGAGAACATCTTCAATCCGGGCAAGATTTTTACGTGATGCAGGCGGATGGGCTGAAACTCGCAAGAGGGGCGCGAACGAAACAGATGGGAATGTGAGACGGTGCTGGCGCGAATCTTCGTAACCATAGGCGGCCTGTTGGTTGTCGCGCTCTTCGTGGCGCTGATCGCACCGTTGTTCATCGACTGGACCGATTTCCGCACCGATTTCGAGCGTGAGGCGAGCCGCATCATGGGCAAGCCTGTGGTCGTGCACGGCAGCGTCGATGCGCGGCTCATTCCCTTCCCGACGGTGACGCTCAACGACGTGCGCGTCGGGGCTGAAGACGGCGGTGAGCCGTTGATTCAGGTCGCCCAATTCTCGATGAGTGCCGAGCTCGCACCCTTTCTGAGCGGCGAGGCGCTTATCTTCGATATGCGCCTCGACCGACCCAAGGCGAGACTCCGGCTGCAGCCTGACGGTACGCTCGATTGGGCGCGTGGGCCGCGCGCGGCGATCCCGGCCAACACCGTGGTGCTCGAAAATGTCGAGATCGCGGACGGCGAGATCGAATTCGTCGACGAGCAGACCGGGCGGACGCGCCGTGTCAGCGACCTTTCCGCCGACCTCTCGGCGCGTTCGCTGGCGGGTCCCTGGAAGGTCGAGGGCCGCGCCGCGCTCGATGGTGAGGCGGGCAGCTTCTCCTTCATGAGCAACGCGGTCAACGAGGAAGGAGCACTCAGTCTCCGGGCGCGGCTGACGCCGGACGAGCGACCCTTCGGCGTCGAGCTCGACGGCGAGCTCAAGGTCGTCGATTTCAGGCCGGTCTATGCTGGCCGGTTCACGCTGACGGAAAATCGGCCGACCGACGAGGTCAAGGCCGACCGCGCGTTGCGCATCAATGGCGAGTTCCAACTCACCAATGAAAGCATCCGTGTGCCGGAATATCATTTCGAGGTGGGCCCGTCGGACGATCCTTATATCGTCACCGGCGAAGCAACACTCGATACCGGCAAGGATCAGAAGTTCCTGTTGATCGCCGACGGCCAGCAGATCGACGTCAGCCGCATCGGCAATTCCGGCCGAGGCGGCAAGACCGGTCGCGACCCCGCAGTTTCACTGCGACAGCGGCTGGAAAGGATGATGGCGATTGCGGCGGACATTCCCATTCCGCAGGTGCCCGGCCGTGCGAGCTTGAAACTTCCGGCGATCGTGATCGGCGACACCACAGTGCGCGACGTGCGTCTCGATGTCAGGCCTGACGGCGCGGGGTGGATCGTCGACAACGCGGTTGCGCTGCTGCCCGGCCGCACGCAGCTCGAAGCCAAGGGACGGCTGACCCTCAATGGACAGCGCGCCTTTCGCGGCGACATCGTCGTTGCCTCCAACCAACCCTCGGGGCTCGCCAACTGGTTGGCCGGTTCGGTCGATCCCGCCATCCGCAAGTTGAAGACGGCGGGCTTTGCCGCGACCGTCAACCTCACCGACACACTGCAGCAATTCGAAAAGCTCGAGGTGGCTGCCGGCCCGGCGACGCTCAAGGGGAGGCTGGAGCGGCAGTCCTTTGCCGAGCAGCAGCCGTCGCTGTCGCTGCAGTTCAAGGGCAACCGCATCGACCTGGAGGCGCTGCAGGCGCTGGCCGGTCTCGTTGCCGGAGACGCCTCGACCGCAACCTTGCTCAACCACGCCATCGCTGCCGAACTTTCCGCCGAAACGTTGTCCGCCTTCGGCGAGGAGGCGCACGACGTGCAGGCGGTCCTGACGCTGAAAAACGGCCAGTTGCAGGCCGAGCGGGTGGCAATCGGTGATCTTTCCGGCGCCCAGCTCGCCTTTTCCGGTCGCGTGAGCGGCGGCTTCGAGAAGCCCGTGATTTCGGCGAAGATGAAGCTTGCCGCCGAAGAGTTGACGCCATTCCTGGAATTGGTCGGACGGCACACGATCGCCCACCCGGCCTTGGCCAGGCTGATCAGAGCCGGGCCTTACTATTCCGGCGCGGCCCTCGATATGACGTTGACGGCGGGCAGCAAGGAGGGGAACGCTCCCTTTACCTTCGGTGTGATCGGCACCGCCAACGGCGGCAAGATAGCCGCCAGCTACCAGGCACCTGACGTCGCCCAGGCCCTTGCCGGCAAAGGCATGCTGCTGGAGGCGACGCTTGAGAATCCGCAGACCCCCGTTCTTCTCGGGCAAGCCGGGCTCGACCCGCTGCCGTTCGATGCGGACGCCAACGGTATTCTCGCCGTCAAGCTGCAGAGCACGGAAGGTTCCCAGGCCAATGGCTCGCTGACCTTCACGACCGAGAAGACGCAGATCGCCGCCAAGGGTGACGTCGACCTTTCGCGCGATCACTATCTCGAGGGACAGGGTAAGCTGACGCTGCAGGCGGAGGATTTCGAGCCCTACCTTCTGCTGCAAGGCATCGCATTGCCGCAGATGGGCAGCGGGCTGCCGGTGAAGCTGTCGGCCGATGTCGCTTCCGATCCGGAGAAGATCGCGTTCTCGGCCATCGAAGGCAAGGCCGATCAAAACGGGTTTACCGGGGCACTGACGATCGACCGCAAGGTTCAGGGTACGGCTCGAGGCGAACTGGCGCTGGATACGATCGATCTCGGCTGGCTCGGCGAGGGGATCCTCGGACAGGTCCACGACGCCTCGGTCGGCGGATTTTCGATGGCGCCGGTGGCCCAACCGGCCTGGACGGGCCTGGACATCGCTCTCGACGTCACGGCGAAGCGGTTTTGGCCGGGCCTCTATGGAGACGTTACCGGTTTCAGCGGAAAGCTCGAATGGAAGGGCGATGAGCTCGCCTTGACCGAAGCGGCGGGAGACTGGTTGGGGGGCAAGCTCGAGGGGCGGCTGCAAGTTGGCAATGCAAACGGCTCGGGTTTCCTGCGCTCGCGGTTCGACCTGAAGGGCGGCGATCTGGCTGCGGCCGGATGGGCGCGGCAGAACGGGCCCGCGGCGACCGGTCGTTTCGACCTTTCCGTTGCGATGGAAGCTTCCGGTGCTACGCCGAAGGCAATGGCAAGTTCGATAAGCGGTTCGGGTACGGCGACGTTCAATGGCGTGACGCTCAATGGCATCAACACGGCGGCGCTGCCGCAGCTGATGGCGGCGGCCGATGCGATGAAAACGGAGATTTCGCCGGACGCCGTGCGCAAAGTCGCTGAAGAAGTCCTCTTCAGCGGGCAATCGGTCGTCGGCGCCGTCAAGGTGCCCTTCAGCATCGCCGGTGGAACCGTCAGGGCGCAGAACGTGACGGCGGCGGACGGCAACGCCGCCTTCTCCGGCGAAGTCTCCTTCGACCTCCCGGCCGAACGCATGAGCGGCGCGATCGATCTTACCTTCCGGCCCGGCGAGGAGGCACTTGCCGGCGCTGAACCGCGCGTGCGTTTCGGCTATGCGGGGCTCCTTGCGGCGCCGGGTGTCAGCGTCGATGTTACCGACCTTGCCAATTTCCTGTCGCTTCGTGCTTACGAACGGGAGCGCCGGCGGGTGGAGACGCTGCAGGCGAACGTACTTGAAAAACAGCGCCTGCGCCGCGAGGTCGCGCTTTACAAGGCCCGAGCGGCCGAGCGCGAACTCCAACGGCGGCGGACGATAATCGAGGAACGCCGACGCCAGGCCGCCGCGGTGGAGGCGGCGCGGATGAAGGCGGAAGCCATGGCGCGGGCAGCCGCTGAGCGCCGGGCGGCCGAAGAGGAGCGCCAGCGCTTGCGGCAGCTGCCGCCGCGCGGCGCTACGCAGCCTCAAGGGCCGCCGGTTCAGGGCGTTCAGCGGAATGCGCCGCCGCCTACCGGGCAGAATGCAGGTCCGCCAGCGGGGCAGGGTCTGAACTTTGACATGCTGCCCGACATCACGGTGCGGTAGGACGAAAAGCGGGGCTCACTTCATGCTTCCTTGAATCGGAGCCGATAAGGAAGCATGCAGCAATTCAAAGTACGTAGCGACCTTCGTGCGTCTGAAACGACGCAGGCGCGGTGGCTTTGCCGGCAGTCACGTCCCTGGGTCGGTCAACGGGCGTCCGCGGCTTTTGCCTGGGCCTTGATCCAAGCAAGTACGTAAAGCCGTAACGCGGAGGACAGGTTTCCCTCGGGCTCGCGCCCGTCGTCGATTTCCGCGATCAATCGCGCGAGCGACATGCCGCGGCTTTTGGCGATCGACTTCAACTCCTGCCAAAAGGGGTCCTCAAGCGTGAAACTGGTGCGGTGTCCGTGCAGCGTCGCCGAATGCTTGGCGATCATCCCTGGCCTCACAAATCGATTCAACGCGTTGGCAATCCGATTCCGGAATCGTTTCCAAGTCCTTGTGGGGGAATCGCTTTTCCGCCGGGGCGGTTCAGGTCTCTTCCCCGTCGGGGGTGGACCGGCCTGGCGCTCCGGGCCGTGCCCCCTCCAATCGGCCCTGGTCAAGCGTCTTTGATGCCTTTTCGTTCAAGGTCGTTGTGAGGCACTTTTCCGTTTTCGTTCGGCCGAAGGAAATCCGATTCTGTTCGGCCTGCTTCTCCCGCTCGGCCCGGGCCTGACGCTTGCGGAACTGACGCAGGTTGACGACGTCGCCGGTCATAGCCACGCTCCGCGGTCAGTTCTTCTTGCGGAAGGAATCGAGCGAGACGACCGAGCCGCCGCCGCCCTTCGGGCTGTCGCCCGGCCTTTCCGGGCTCTTCTGCGAGGATACCTCATCGGCTTCGCTGACCGGGTAAGCGGTGATCTCTGCCGATTCCGACTCTTCCTCGCCGGCGGCGACATCGAATTCGAGCTCGAAATTCACTGATGGATCGTAGAAACCACGGACCGCATTAAAGGGAATCACCAGCTTCTCCGGCGTATCAGAGAAGGAGAGGCCGATTTCGAAACCAGTCTCGGAAACCTTCAGGTCCCAGAACTGATGCTGGACGACGATCGTCATCTGTTCCGGGTACTTCGCCTTAAGATGCTGCGAGAGGCGTACGCCGGGGGCCCCGGTCAGGAAGGTGATGAAGAAATGGTGGTCACCGGGCAAATGGCCGGTGGCGGCAACTTCGGCCAGCACCTTGCGGATGACGCCGCGAAGCGCGTCCTGCGCCAGAATGTCGTAGCGGATGTGGTCCTGGCCCATGTGATCCCCGTCTTTCTTCAAATTCACTTTACCGCATGATGGCTCGGATCGAAATCGCGTTTCATACAGCAATTCAATGCCCTATCCGGGCCGTCGGCATTGGAACGATTGCCCTAGCCGTGTCGTCTCATTGCCCGTCAAGTTATGACGAGTCAATTATCGAGGCATCTATAGACCATTTCAGCACGGGGGAGAAGGTGAAGGCTTCTGTTGCCAGGTGCCTTCGAACCCCGCCTGCCGGTGCGACCCGTCAGGACTTTGAGTGAAGTGTCACACCGCCATTAGGCAGCGAGACGAGCTTCCGCATAGTTGTCGTTTGCAACTATAAGTTTAGCCCGATAACGGTGGTACAATGCCGAGCAAAAAGTCGATCTTTACGCCCTTGTCGATCCTATTTCGCCCCCATCAAAAGCCGGTCTGTCGACCGGTTTTTGGTGGAGGCGCCGGGTACCGCCCCCGGGTCCAATGGGTTTATTGCATCGCCCGTTTATTGCCATAGCCGCCCGAAGACGGCTCTTGTCATATAGGTCTTTCCGACGTCTAAGAAAAGGGGTGGGGGAATGGAAATGAGGCGGATAAAATCTCGCCGGCGCCCCGCCTCCAAACGCCTTGACATGCCCGAAAAGAGTGAAAAACTTCTTCTGCTGCACGCAGATCGCGAGCAATGCAGTAGTTCAGCCAGCAAGCGTCACGTGGAGGGCATCATGACCGACTATCTCGCAGACGTGCTGAAATACGACCGCGGTGCCGATGAGGCCGTCGTGAACAAGATCGTGCGTCACCTTGGCATCGCGCTTCGAAATCGCGATTCCGCGCTCGTTTCGGCGTCCGATCCTGACGAACTGGAGCGGGTCAGGGAAAAGTGGTGCGAAAAAAAGCTTGGCGTCGGCGGGGCGGAGGCAGATGCCGCGATCGCTTCGGCCGCAAAGGCCATGGCGGAGGACCATTCCAAGTCACGCGTGACCTTCTACTATCTCGTCGCGAAGGCGTTAGGCAAACTTCAGACGCTCTGATCGGAAGAGGGCAGGGATGGGCGGAGCCGCGCCCATCCTATTGCCTCGGGCGGCGGTTCCTCGCGTGGTGCCATCCATCCATGGAACCGCCAAATCGCGGGAAAACGTCTCCGCGCCATTGGTTCGGCGCGCGCTTCGTCCTATTTTCAACGAAGGACGAATCGGCGGTGCGGAAGACCCATGCGGCAATATCTCGAGCTTCTCGACCATGTGATGAGCAACGGAACCGACCGCGGCGACCGAACAGGTACCGGTACGCGTTCTGTCTTCGGCTGTCAGATGCGCTTCGATCTATCCGAAGGCTTTCCGGTGCTGACGACCAAGAAGCTGCACCTGCGTTCGATCATCCACGAACTCCTGTGGTTCCTGAAAGGCGAGACGAATATCGCCTATCTCAAGGAGAACGGCGTCAGCATCTGGGACGAATGGGCGGATGAAAAGGGTGAGCTCGGGCCTGTTTATGGCTACCAGTGGCGGTCCTGGCCGACGCCTGCCGGCGCTCACATCGACCAGATCGCCGGGCTGATCGAGGGCCTGAAAACCAATCCGAATTCCCGCCGTCACATCGTCTCGGCCTGGAACCCGGCGCTCGTCGACGAGATGGCGCTGCCGCCATGCCATTGCCTTTTCCAGTTCTACGTGGCGGACGGCAAGCTCTCGTGCCAGCTCTATCAACGCTCCGGCGACATCTTCCTGGGCGTCCCCTTCAACATCGCATCCTATGCCCTGCTGACGATGATGGTGGCGCAGGTGACGGGCTTGAAGCCCGGTGACTTCGTACACACCCTCGGCGACGCCCATATCTACCAGAACCACTTCGAACAGGCGCGGCTGCAACTGGCGAGAACCCCGAAGGCGCTGCCAAGGATGGAGATCAATCCGGCGGTGAAGGACATATTTTCCTTCAAGTTCGAAGACTTTACGCTCGTTGGTTACGAAGCCGATTCACATATAAAGGCGCCCGTCGCGGTCTGATCACGCCGAAAAAGGCGGATGGCGTCCGGGGTGGATTTGCCGAGCGCGGCCCATATGTTCTGCGAATAAGCGAAGCATGGGGTGGCCTGATCGGCCCGGCCATGCTCCGAAAAGCCGGCGGCGACCGGCGGGGATGGGAGGTTTTGATGCTGACGCTGATCCATGCACCCTTGTCGCGCTCGTCGCGGATCATCTGGCTGCTCGAGGAACTCGGCGCCGAATACGAGATTCGCTACGTCAATATCCGCCGCTGGGACGGTTCCGGTGGGCCCGACGAGAACAATCCGCATCCGCACAAGCAGGTGCCGGCACTCCTCCACGACGGGACGCTGGTCTGGGAGTCGTCCGCGGTTGTGCAATATCTGACCGATCTCTACCCCGACTGCAGCCTCGGGCGGTCGCCGGGCCACAGGGATCGCGGCGCCTACCTCTCTTGGCTCGCCTATTATGCCGGCGTGATCGAGCCGACGGCGCTTGCCCACATTTCTGGTGTTACGGTCAACAACCAAGCACTTGCGCGTCTTTATACCGAGATGTGCTCGCATGTGGTCGATATATTGACGCGCCAACCCTATCTTATTGGCGAGAAGATGAGTGCCGCCGACCTGCTGCTCGCAAGCGCTCTGCAATGGATGCGCAAGATCCTGCCGGAAAGCGACGTCATCGATCGTTACATTCGCGTCGTGACCGATCGCCCGGCGCTTCTGCGGGCCCGCGAAATCGACAGCAAACCGAGTGGATTCCATGACTGATGCAAGACCGGAACCGAAGATCGTCATCGTCGTCGCGGTCGCGACCAATGGCGTGATTGGGCGTGAAGGCGACCTGCCGTGGCGGCTTTCGACGGATCTCAAGCGTTTCAAGGCGCTGACGATCGGCAAGCCGGTTATCATGGGACGCAAGACCTGGGCGTCGCTCGGTCGCCCGCTGCCCAGCCGGCCGAACATCATCATCAGCCGCGACCCCGACTTTACGGCCGCCGGAGCCGAGGTTGCCTCGTCACTCCAGGAGGCGCTGGAGAGGGCGGGGACGCATGCCGCGGGGCTCGGCGCCGACGAGATCTGCATCATCGGCGGGGGCGAGATCTACCGGCAGTCGATTGATCTCGCCGACGTGCTGCACGTGACGGAAGTGCAGGCGGAGGTGGAGGGCGATACGCGCTTTCCGCCCATCGATCCGGCGTCTTTCGAGAAGGTCTTCGAGGAGGATCTGCCGCGGAGTGAGAAGGACAGCCATGCGATGCATTTTGTCACGTGGCGGCGGCGCGAAACGCTGGCAAAATAGCCGAAGCTTGAGCGGCGGCGCATGCCCGCTTCGCTCCTTTCCGGTCGCGCTGCGAAGCCGTCAACTATTTTTAGCCATTTACGGTGAACTCGCCCGTATCGCGTTGAAAGCAATGCACATGATACCTATAACGGGATCACGTCGTGACCGGCCGCATCTGCGGGGCGTTCAGCGAGAGAATATTCTTTGAAGAGAGGTTTTGATGCCCTGGAGCAATCAGAATGGCGGCGGCGGCCCTTGGGGCGGCGGCGGCAATCAAGGGCCATGGGGTCAGGGAAATAGGCCGCGTGGCGGCCGAGGCGGGCCACCGGATCTGGAAGAGATCATTCGTCGCGGCCAGGATCAGTTGAAGAACGTTGTTCCGGGAGGCTTCAACGGCGGCGTCTTCGTCATCGTCGGCCTGTTGATCGTCGGTTTCCTACTGCTCAATTCGATCTACACCGTTCAGCCGGATGAGCGTGGCGTCGAGATGCGGTTCGGCAAGCCGAAGGAGGAAATCTCCATGCCCGGCCTGCACTATCACTTCTGGCCACTCGAGACCGTCGAGATCGTCAAGGTGACGGAGCAGCAGCTCAATATCGGCAGCCGGGTCGGCGCCCAGTCGAGCGCGGGCCTGATGCTGACCGGCGACCAGAATATCGTCAATGTGCAGTTCTCCGTACTGTTCTCGGTCACCGATCCGAAGTCCTATCTCTTCAACGTCGAAAACCCGGCCGACACGTTGCAGCAGGTGGCTGAAAGCGCCATGCGCGAGGTCGTCGGCCGGCGCCCGGCGCAGGACATCTTCCGCGATAACCGGCAGGCGATCGCCGCGGACGTCAAGAACACGATTCAGGCGACCATGGACACCTATGGCGCTGGCATCTCGGTGAACACGGTTGCGATCGAGGATGCGGCGCCGCCGCGCGAAGTGGCCGATGCATTCGACGAGGTGCAGCGCGCCGAGCAGGACGAGGATCGTTTCGTCGAGGAAGCCAATCAGTACGCGAACCAGGTGCTTGGCAAGGCGCGAGGTCAGGGAGCTCAGATCCGTGAAGAAGCGGCCGCCTACAAGGACCGCGTCGTCAAGGAAGCCCAGGGTGAGGCGCAGCGGTTCATTTCTGTCTATGACGCCTATTCCAAGGCGCCGGAAGTCACGCGCAGGCGGCTTTATCTCGAAACCATGCAGGATGTTCTCGGCAAGTCGAAGAAGGTCATTATCGATGAGAAGAACGGCCAGGGCGTACTGCCCTATCTGCCGCTCAACGAAATCGGCAGACCCGCGCAGTCGGGAGGTACCCAATGATAAACAATCGCAGTTCAATCATCCTAATCGTTCTCGCAGCGGTGCTGGTCGTCGTCTACTCGTCGGTGTTTGTGGTCAATGAGCGCCAGCAGGCGATCGTCGTTCGCTTCGGTGAGATTCGGGACGTGAAGAGCGAGCCCGGCCTTTATTTCAAGCTTCCCTTCGCCTTCATGGATGCCGACCGCGTGCAGTATGTCGAGGACCAGGCGCTCCGCTTCGACCTCGACAATATCCGTGTGCAGGTTTCCGGCGGCAAGTTCTACGAGGTGGACGCCTTCGTGGTCTACAGGATCGCCGACCCCCGCCGCTTCCGCGAAACGGTTTCCGGCGACCGGGAATCTGCCGAAGCGCGCCTTCGCACGCGTCTCGATGCGTCGCTGCGCCGCGTCTACGGCCTGAGGGGCTTCGAGGCGGCGCTATCGGACGAGCGCGCATCGATGATGCGTGAGGTTCGCACCGATCTTCGGGCAGACGCCGAATCGCTCGGTCTCAATATCGAGGACGTTCGCATCCGCCGCACGGATCTGACCCAGGAAGTCTCGCAACAGACCTTCGACCGGATGAAGGCGGAGCGCCTGGCCGAAGCCGAACTCATCCGCGCACGCGGCAATGAAGAGGGCCAGCGACGCCGCGCGATTGCCGACCGCCAGGTCGTCGAGATCGTCGCGGAAGCCCAGCGTGATTCGGAAATCCTTCGAGGCGAGGGCGAAGCCGAGCGGACGGGGATATTTGCCGACGCCTTTACGCGCGATCCCGGCTTTTTCGAGTTCTACCGCTCGATGGCCGCCTATGCACAGGCGATCGGGAATCCGGACACAACTGTGGTGCTGTCGCCGCACTCGGAATTCTTCCGTTATTTCAACAGCGCAGACGGGGTAGCGCCGCCGCTCACGCCAGCCGTGCCGGCGGCACCTGCGACCGGAGATTGAGCGGACGATGTCCGATCTCCTGACCGGGTTTGCATTTTTCCTGATCATCGAGGGGCTGGTGTACGCACTGGCCCCTTTGGTTCTTGTGGAATTGGCGAAGCGTTTGCCGTATGTCCCGGAGCATCAGCTGCGCCTCGCCGGACTCACATCGGTGGCCGTTGGCGTCGGACTTGTTTGGTTGCTTCGAGGATAATGCGAAATGCCACATAAACTGCTGATCCGGTTGGTCGATGCCGAATATGCGATTACCCGCCTGAACATCGGGTCCGCTATTCCGGAGTGGCTGCCCGGGCCAGGGTTCTGGACGGTTTCGAGTTCGCGCGAGGAAATGACGCTTGTCTGCCGCGCCGCCCGCGTTCCCTCGAGCGTCCAGAGCTCGCTTGGCTGGCGCTGTTTCCGCATAGAGCAGCATTTCAGCTTCGATGTGCCGGGTGTCCTGCCGTCGTTGCTTCGTCCGCTCTCGGCAGTCGGCGTCGGCGTCTTCGCCAATTCGACCTTCAGCACCGATTACATCTTTGTTGCCGGCTCCGATCTCGACAAAGCGGTGCAGGCGCTGAAGGAACACGGTCACGAAATCACCACGTGATCCGCGCGAGATCAGGAAATCGTGTCTGGACGCTCCGAAAATCCGCCGTATCTTCAAAGCAGGATCGTTTGCTGCGCGAAGCAGCCGCCGCAACGCCTTGCGGCAGTGGTATAATTCGCCAAAACGGATGGGAATGGCTCACGCAGTGATCGCGGACCGCCAGAGTCCGTGGTCGGCGTGACGCAAAGGAATGATAGGAGCATAGCGACTTGTCGAAACGACCTGAAATCTTCCGCGGCCTGGTGCTGGCGGCTGCGACGGCACTGCTCTTTTCCAACACGGCTCTTGCCGAAACGGCACTGCCGCGGCCGGCGGCCGGGCCGCCCTCCGTCGCCGATCTCGCCGAAAGCCTGCTCGACGCCGTGGTCAACATCTCCATCTCGCAGAACGTTAAGGGTGAAGATGACAATGCGCCGATGCCGCAGGTGCCGGAGGGCTCGCCGCATCAGGAGTTCTTCGACGAATTCTTCAAGGGGCAAGGCGGCGAGGGCGGACGCCCGCGCACGGTCAACTCGCTCGGCTCCGGCTTCATCATCGATCCGTCCGGATACATCGTCACGAACAACCATGTGATCCAGGACGCAGACGATATCGAGATCAACCTTGCAGACGGCACCAGACTGAAGGCGAAGCTGGTCGGCAACGATACTAAGACCGATCTGGCGGTGCTCAAAGTCGAGCCGAAGAAGCCGCTCAAGGCGGTGTCCTTCGGCGATTCACGGAAGATCAGGATAGGCGATTGGGTGATGGTCGTCGGCAACCCCTTCGGCCTCGGCGTGTCCGTCTCCGTCGGTGTGGTTTCGGCGCGCGGCCGCAACATCAATGCCGGACCCTATGACAGCTTCATCCAGACCGATGCCGCCATCAACCGCGGCAATTCCGGCGGGCCGCTGTTCAACATGCGGGGCGAAGTGATCGGCATCAACACGGCGATTCTTTCGCAGACCGGCATGTCGGTCGGCATCGGCTTTGCAGTGCCTACCGAGCTTGCGATGAACGTCGTCAACCAGCTCAAGGAGTTCGGCGAGACGCGGCGCGGCTGGCTTGGCGTGCGCATTCAGCCGGTCACAGACGATATCGCCGAAAGCCTGAAGATGGACATGCCGCGCGGGGCGCTGGTTTCCGGCATCATCGAGGGCGGCCCGATTTCGCATGGCGAAATCAAGGCGGGCGACATCATCATCCGGTTCGACGGAACCGAGGTCGGCGAAATGCGCGATCTGATGCGCGCGGTCGGCGAAAGCCCAGTCGGCAAAGCGGTCGATGTCGTGATCATCCGGGACGGCAAGGAGCAGACGGTGCGCGTGACACTAGGCCGGCTCGAGGATGGCGAACATTTGGCGAGCGCGGGAAGCAGCCCTGAACCGAAAGCTGAGGGCGCCAAACCAAGTGAACCGCCGGCCGCCACGCTACCGGCGACTGACGTCGTACTCGGCATGAAGCTCGCCGTGCTCGACGCCGATCGCCGCAAGGCTTTCGGCATTGCGAAAAACGTCAATGGCGTCATCGTGACGGAGGTCCAGGCGAATTCGCCCGCGGCCGAGCGCCGTGTCGAGGCGGGTGACGTCATCGTTGAAGTCGGCCAGGAGGCAATGGACACACCGGAAGACGTCACTTCCCGCGTCGGGGAACTGAAGGCAGACGGCCGCCGCAACGCATTGCTGATGATCGCCAACAAGACCGGCGAGCTGCGTTTCGTTACGGTGCGGATGGAGTAGTCTCGACGCAGTGGTACCTTAGATGAGCAGAAGTGTGCGCGGTTTCCGCCCGCATCCCGCTCTAACTCTTTAGAATCGATCACGTCCATGATTGTGGGTCGATCCGACCCAAAATCATTGTGTTCTAGGTGCCGCGTCTCCACTCCTCCGCGCCAATCCTATAAAGCACGTGACGCTTCAGATGCGCATGCGTGTCGGGCACGCCAGGATGATCGAAGTCGCGTGCAGGGTCCGGCCGCATGCCAATACGCTTCATCACGGCCGTGGACCGGGTGTTTGTCGCCACCGCGAAGGAGACGATCTCGCGCAACTTCCTGTCGCTGAAACCGTAGTCGAGAAGCGCCAGCGCCGCCTCGGTCACGTAGCCCTTGCCCCAATGGGAGACGGCAAGGCGCCAGCCGATTTCGACCGTGCCGTCGGGCAGATGCGGCTCAAGATCGGTGCGCGCCAGGCCACAGAAGCCGATCGGGCTGTCGCTGTCGCGCAGCGCGAGTGCGAAGAAGCCGAAACCAGTCTCGCCAATGGTACGGGCGTTTCGGTCGAACAGGGCATCAGACTCCGCCCGGCTACGTCGGTGCGGAAAGAACTCCATCACCTTCGGATCGCTGTTGATCTCGGCGAAGAGATCGCGGTCACCCCCGCGCCAGTTGCGGATTCTCAGACGCTCGGTCTCGCGAATGATCACGTCACGAAATCCGTCTTGCGGTAGCCCTGAAGATAGAGAAGGGCGGAGAGATCGCCATGATCGATGCGGATCTTCGCCTGTTCGGCAACGACCGGCTTGGCGTGCAGCGCCACGCCGCTGCCGGCAAGCTGCAACATGCCGAGATCGTTGGCCCCGTCGCCGACGGCGATTGCGTCCGCCGTCGAGATGCCGAGCCGTTCCGAAATCTCGATGAGCGCATCGACCTTGGCCTGCTTGCCGAGAATCGGCCGGGCAACTTCGCCGGTCAGGGCCCCATTCTCTTCAAGGAGCTCGTTGGCGCGATTTTCGTGAAAGCCGAGCTTTTCGGCGATCGGACCGGTGAAGACAGTGAAGCCGCCGGAAACGAGCGCCGTGTAGTGGCCCTTCGCCTTCATGGTGGCAATCAATTCGCGCCCGCCGGGGGTCAAGGTGATACGCTTGGCGATCACCTCCGCGATGACGGTGGCGGGCAACCCTTTCAGGAGAGCGACACGCTCGATCAGCGCCGGCTCGAAGGCGATCTCGCCGTTCATGGCGCGGGCGGTGATCGCGGCAACCTTTTCCTTGAGGCCGACTTCCGCGGCGAGTTCGTCGATGCATTCCTGGCCGATCATGGTCGAGTCCATATCGGCAATGAGAAACTTCTTGCGGCGGGTTTCGGCGTCCTGCACGGCGACGTCGATGGCGGTTCCGTCCACTGCAGCCCGCAGCCGCGCTTCGGCCTCATTTGGGTCGGTGCCGTCCTTGAGCGCGAGGTCGCAGGCGACGCCATCGGCCAGCCAGTAAAGCCCGGACGCCTGGACGGCTTCGGCCGCCGCCTCCGCCAGCTGAGGCGTCAGGACAGGATTTGACGGATTGGCGATAAGCGTGGCAACGAGAGCCATGATAAAAAACCTTGAACGAGATATGGACGCGATCCTGATAACCGGGCCGACCGCCAGCGGCAAGTCCGCGCTTGCGGTGGCGCTGGCTGAGCGGCACGGCGGGGTGGTGGTTAATGCCGACAGCATGCAGGTCTACGACACCTTAAGGGTGCTGACTGCGCGTCCCGACGAGGCCGAGATGGGCGGCATCGAGCATTTTCTCTACGGCCATGTGCCGGCGGGGCGGCTCTATTCGACCGGCGCCTGGCTGCGGGACGCCGAGGCGCTGATCGCGAAGCTGCGCGGCGAGGGACGGTTGCCCGTCTTCGTCGGCGGCACCGGTCTCTACTTCAAGGCACTGACCGGTGGTCTGTCGGACATGCCCGAGATTCCGGCGAAGATCCGCGAGGGGTTGCGAGAGCGGCTGAAGGTAGAGGGGGCGGCGGCCCTCCACACCGAGCTTGAGCGGAGCGATCCGCAGACGGCAGAACAGTTGAGGCCCGGGGACGGTCAGCGGATCGTGCGGGCGCTTGAGGTCGTCGAGGCGACCGGCAAGCCCATTCGCCTCTATCAGCAGATCCGCGGTCCAATGATCGTCGATCCAACCCGAGCCCAGAAGATCGTCGTGCTGCCGGAACGCGCACTTCTCCACAGCCGGATCGATCGGCGCTTCGAGACGATGCTCGCGAGCGGCGCCGTGGAGGAGGTGCGGGCGCTCCTTGCGCTGAAGCTACCGCCGGACATGCCGGTGATGAAGGCGATCGGCGTGCAGCAGATCGCTGCGATGCTGAAGGGCGAGATGGGCGAGGCAGAGGTGATCGCCACGGGCGCAGCGTCGACACGGCAGTATGCCAAGCGTCAGATGACCTGGTTCCGCAACCAACTTGATGAAAGCTGGCGGCGGATCGAAGGTGCCGACGACGTTCTCTAGCGTCCGCGCCAATTCACTCGGCGCCGCGTCCCGCCATTGGCAAAGATCGGCTTGACAGGACCGTCGGATGCGCAATAATCAACATTAAACTAAATGGTTAAATTTATTAATGGCCAGACACTCTGACGAGAGTGCCGAGCGTCGACTGGATCAGGTTTTTCATGCCTTGTCAGATCGCACGCGCCGGCAACTGATGGCCCGGCTGGCTCGCGGCGAGGCCTCAGTCTCGGAACTGGCCGAGCCGTTCGATATGTCTCTGCCGGCAGTTTCCAAGCACCTCGTCGTGCTTGAGAAGGCCGGATTGCTCCGCCGCCGGATCGACGGCCGCGTCCATTATTGTTCGTTGGATCCGCAGGTGCTGGAGGACGCTTCGGACTGGATCGCCTTCTACCAGCATTTCTGGGATGGGCGATTGCATAAACTCGCGCAATGGCTCGCCGAGGAAGATGGGGGCGGAGAGGAGGCGGAATGAAGGAACTGAGGATATCCGAAATTCTGGAGGCACCGCTGGCGCGCGTATTTTCCGCCTGGTGCGATATCGACAAGATCCGCCAGTGGTTTGCGCCCGGCGACATGACCGTACCGGAAGCCGCCGCCGATCTTCGACCAGGCGGGCGCTATCGGATCGTCATGCAGGAGCCGGGAGGCAAGCGCCACATCGTCGGCGGCGAATACCGCGAGATCGTACCGAACGAGCGCCTGCGCTTCAGTTGGCAATGGGAGGGCAATCCGGACATCACGGAAGTCAACATCACTTTCCGGGCGATCGATGCCGGGCGCACCGAATTGACGCTCATCCATACGGGATTCGCGAGCACCGAGTCCCGCGACAGTCACGGCAAGGGCTGGGCGGGTTGCCTAGCCAATCTGCGCCGCCATGTGGCGGCCGATGCGTGAAGAGGAGGAGAATGATGAAGCTGTATTATCATCCGCTTTCGACCTACTCGCAAAAGACGATGATCGCCTTTAATGAAAAGGGGATCACCTATGAACCGGAACTGGTCGACTTGATGACGCCGGAAGGAAGGTCGGCCTACTCGTCCATCTATCCGCTCTGCAAGATCCCGTTGCTCAAGCCGAGCGAGGATTGGATGGTGCCGGAGTCGACGATCATCATCGAATATCTGGAAGACAAGTTTCCGGAAACGCCCCGGCTGATCCCGAGTGACGGAGGCGACCCAACCCGCCAGGTTCGCTTTATGGATCGCATGTCGGATCTCTACTTGAACGATCCCGTTCGCGAGCTGACACTGCAGTCGGTGGGGTTCAGGGCGCCTGACGAGGAAGCGGCCGCGACTGCCCGCAACACGATCAAGGTGAGCTACGATTATCTCGATAAGCGCCTTGCGGACCACGAATGGCTCTGCGGGGATTTCTCAATGGCGGATTGCGCCGCGATCCCACCCTTGTTCTATGCGCAGACGGTGGCGCCATTTAGCGACCGTCCGAATTTGCAGCGCTATTGGGAACGGGCGCAACAGCGACCCTCCTATTCGCTTGTCATGCGCGAATTCGTGCCGATCTGGGAGGGCCTGCTGGCCGGTCCCGCAGCGGCTGAATAGACATATGGACGTCCTCCGACACTCCGCCGGAACTCGCTGGCGGAGTGTCGGTGTTTCGGGCAACGCGGCGGAAACGAAAGCTCGTGAACGAAGCTGTCACAACGTGGCCGGGAGGATCACGGGCCGAGACATTGCTGTTCTCGCCAAGTCGCTGCAGGCTCACGACATTTTCCCGCTCGCGTTGCTGTTCGGGATATCTGTTGATTGTCTCCGCAGGCCGGCTCAACCTATCCCGTGTTCTCTCAGCACAGCCTCCTCATCCCCGCTCACCCAGCCGAAGATCTTCGGCTCTCCATTGCGCAGCTGAACGAGATAGTGGACCTCGAAATCGATGATGACATCGGGCCTCTCCTCCACCTCATAGACGGAGCACCAGTCGACGCGGACGAGGAAATGCAGCGCATCGATCGGCGTGATCTTAAGCTCCCGGATCTTGAGTTCCCTGGTGCCGATCGCCCGATAGCGGGCATAGCCCTTCTCCATCGATGTTTTCAGGCTCTCGTCGTTCTTTCCGGCCATCACTCCGGCCGGCGATGCCGCGATGAAGTCGGACGCGAAAGCGAAGGTCGTCTCGCCGACATCGATTTCTCCGGCAAGAACCCGATTCGCATTGCTTTCATAGCGCGCGAAAAATCCTCGAAGAATTTCTTCCATTGCGCCCTCCTGTCGCGATGCCCGCGCCGAGCCGCTGTAGCGTCTGTGGCAACAACGCTGAAGGTCGAACTCTGATCCGTGAATATAACTACTATTTGCGGATGATGCTTCCGAGAGGGCGCTTCAGCAGGCTTTCGCGTAACGACCCGGGGCGATGCGGTTCGGTTGCGGGGCCCGTGAAGCCGCGTTCCGCCTGTAACGGCGCATGCAGCGTCCGCGCGACGTCTCTTTCTGCCTGCCCGGAAAGGATCTGCTCGCGGATCTGATTGAAGCGCTCGAGCTGCGGATTGACCGGCTCCGTCCCGCGCGGCAGCATGTCCGGTCGATAGGATTCGAGTGCGGGCTCCTGCAAGTCGTCGCCGGTGTCGAAGGGCTCGATTTTGTCGAGAGCATCGCCGGCTTCATCCTCGTCAGGCGCCACCAGACTGCTCTGGGCGGCGAGATAGCTTTGCTGGAAGCCTGAAATATCAGGCCCGTTCATGGCGCGCATGCGGCTGACAATCGAACGAAGGTCGACGACCGGGGGCGCATCCTCGTCCACCTTGTCGGTGATGCCGTGGGCGCGGGGGAGTCTTGCCTCTTCGACCCGACTGAAGCGCATGCGCATCGGCACCGCCACGGCCTCGCCGAAGGCGATCGCCTCGCCGTTGCCGATCGAGGATATGAAGCTGGTGGTCGAAATAGACGAATTGGAAATCGCCGAGCGGATGATTTCCTGGTCGCGGTCATTGGCGAGCCGCATGGCAAAGACGGTCGAGCATTGCGACAGGATCGTCGGATCGAGTTCACCGGGGCGCTGCGTGATAATGCCGAGCGACACGCCGTATTTGCGGCCTTCCTTGGCGATGCGGGCGATCGCCTGGCGCGTCGGCAGGAAACCGAGCGAGGGGTCGGCAGGCACGTAACGGTGAGCCTCTTCGCAGACGACCAGCATATGGATGCCGCCGTTGCTCCAGAGGCCGATTTCGAATGCCACGCGGCAGAGCACAGAAGCGACGGAATTGACGACCTCGGAAGGGATGCCGGCCAGTTCGAAGGTGGCGATCGGCTTGCCTTCGCCGGGTATGCGAAAGATCTTGGCGATCGTATCCTGGATCGTGTCGGTGATCGTGTTCGACGAGAACATGAAGTGATAGCGTGGATCGTTGATCGCCGAGATGATCTTGACCTTCAGCGAGCGCAGATGCGGCTTGTCGGTACGGCCCTCGAGGCGGCCGATGCGCTCGTCGATCATCGCCAGGAGATCGGCGATGCGGTAGGGGACCGGCGTGTCCGCGATGATCGAGCTTTTCTCGGTCTGGCGGCGCATCAGGCCGGACTCGCCGCCCTTGAAGGCCTTCTTCGCATCCGGGATCACGTCGCGCAGGATGTCGAGCTCTTCCGGCACCGGCGGTCGTCCGCGAAAGATCACTTCGGCGAATTCCTCAAGGCGGAAGAGCCAGAAGGGCAGGTCGAGCGTATCGGTCTCGATGACCACCGCACTCTCCGGAAAGGCGGCGGCGAACTCATTGTGTGGATCGAGGATCAGGACGCGCAGCTTCGGGTCGGCGGCGATTGCCTTGTTGAGTAGCAAGGTGACTGCCGTCGACTTGCCGACGCCGGTCGTTCCCACGATGGCGAAATGCTTGGCGAGCATCGAAGGCACATGGATGGTGGCATCGAGGCTTTCGTCCTGCGTCAGCTTGCCAATGACGCAACTGTCCAATTGCTTGGAATCATAGATGCGTGCAAGGTCGGTGGCACGGATCCGATGCGCGATCGCGCCAAGATGGGGATAGCGGCTGATGCCGGCCGAGAACTCTTCGCGTCCGTCGGGACCCATAAAGACTTCGCCCATCAGTTCGACTTCGATGCGGAAGGTGTTGGTGGTTTCCTCGCTCCATTCGTCGGCGGCTGTCTGCATGGAGCAGACGAGAGCGACGACGCGGTTAGTGCCGACCGAGATCGAAATCAGCCGGCCGACCGACCAGAGTTCGGTGAGCGAGGTCTCGCCCTTCTCGGCAACCGCAGCGATCGTCGCGCGCGAACCGCTGCAGGCGACGACCCGGCCGAGGAAACGGTTTCCCGGCTTCATGCCGTCGCGGCGATCCTGCTCCCCGTCGCGGAGCGGGGCTTGAGTTTCACTGTTGAGCAACACACACCTCGGGCGAATAGCGTCCCAGGATAGTCGAACCGCTTTAACAAGTGGTTGCGGTGCCCCAGCCGTATCGCCTCCCTTTGTTTCAAGTTGGTTCATGACAATCCTTGAGCTGCGGAATCCCGGCAATCGGCGTTGACGGGTGGTGGATTTCTGTTTATCAAATCGCTCCATGAAAAATTTCGCGGTTATTCTTGTGGTGGGAAGGCGCATGGGCAGGATGGTGTAACCATCCGGCGGTAGCCACCCATGCGCTGAACGAGGCTCCTGATGGGGCCTTTTTTTATGTCCTCAAACAAGCTAATCACCCCAAACCTTACAAAAAGGGACGGAAGCAGGCCAATGAGCGGAACTGAAAACCAGATGACAGGGGCGGAGATCGTTCTCCAGGCTCTGAAGGACAATGGCGTCGAACACATCTTCGGCTATCCCGGTGGCGCCGTGCTTCCGATCTATGACGAGATTTTCCAGCAGGAAGAGATCCAGCACATTCTCGTTCGTCACGAGCAGGGCGCCGGCCACATGGCGGAAGGCTATGCCCGCTCCACCGGCAAGGTCGGCGTCATGCTCGTCACCTCCGGTCCCGGCGCCACCAATGCCGTCACTCCGCTCCAGGATGCGCTGATGGATTCGATCCCGCTGGTCTGCATCTCCGGCCAGGTCCCGACGCCGCTGATCGGTTCGGATGCCTTCCAAGAGTGCGACACGGTCGGCATCACGCGGCCCTGCACCAAGCACAACTGGCTCGTCAAGGACGTCAACGATCTCGCCCGCATCATCCATGAGGCGTTCCGCATCGCCCAGTCCGGGCGCCCGGGTCCGGTCGTCGTCGACATTCCGAAGGACATTCAGTTCGCGACCGGCACCTACACGCCGCCTTCGGCCGTTCCGACGCAGAAGAGCTACCAGCCGAAGACGCAGGGCGACCTGAAAAAGATCGAAGAAGCGATCGCGCTGATGAAGACGGCGCGCCAGCCGATCATCTATTCCGGCGGTGGCGTCATCAATTCGGGGCCGCAGGCCTCGCATTTCCTGCGCGAACTGGTTGAACTCACCGGCTTCCCGATCACCTCGACGCTGATGGGCCTCGGCGCCTATCCGGCCTCCGGCAAGAACTGGCTCGGCATGCTTGGCATGCACGGCACCTACGAGGCCAACATGGCTATGCATGACTGCGACGTCATGATCTGCGTCGGGGCCCGCTTCGACGACCGGATCACCGGCCGCCTCAATGCCTTTTCGCCGAACTCGAAGAAGATCCACATCGACATCGACCCGTCCTCGATCAACAAGAACGTCCGGGTCGACGTCCCGATCGTCGGCGATGTCGCCACGGTTCTCGAGGACATGGTTCGGCTGTGGCGCGCGGCGGCGAAGACGGTCGACAAGGCCCGCCTGAATGACTGGTGGGGGGCGATCTCCAAGTGGCGGGCGCGCAATTCGCTGGCCTATACGCCAAGCGACGACGTTATCATGCCGCAATATGCGATCCAGCGGCTCTATGAACTCAGCAAGGACCGCGACACATACATCACGACCGAGGTCGGCCAGCACCAGATGTGGGCGGCGCAGTTCTTCGGCTTCGAGCAGCCGAACCGCTGGATGACGTCGGGCGGCCTCGGCACAATGGGCTACGGCTTCCCGGCCGCGCTCGGTGTCCAGGTGGCGCATCCGGAGAGCCTCGTCATCGACATTGCCGGCGACGCCTCGATCCAGATGTGTATCCAGGAAATGTCCTGCGCAGTCCAATACGGCCTGCCGGTCAAGATCTTCATCCTCAACAACCAGTACATGGGTATGGTCCGGCAATGGCAGCAGCTTCTGCACGGCAACCGCCTTTCGCATTCCTACACGGAAGCGATGCCCGACTTCGTCAAGCTGGCCGAGGCCTATGGCGGTGTCGGCATTCGCTGCGAGAAGCCCGGCGAACTGGACGATGCGATCCGGCGGATGATCGACACGCCGGCGCCGGTGATCTTCGACTGCCGCGTCGCGAACCTCGCCAACTGCTTCCCGATGATCCCGTCCGGGAAGGCGCATAACGAAATGCTGCTCCCTGACGAGGCGACGGACGAGGCGGTCGCCAATGCCATCGATGCCAAGGGCCGTCAGCTCGTTTGATGAAAAGGTAGGAACAAAAGAATGAGTGCACATCTTCAGCCGACGGGCTCCGCCTATTTCATCGCCAAGGAGACGGAGCTTGCGGAGACGCATACACTCTCCGTCCTCGTCGACAACGAGCCGGGCGTGCTCGCCCGCGTCATCGGCCTTTTTTCCGGCCGCGGCTACAACATCGAGAGCCTGACGGTCTCCGAGACGGAGCACGAGGCGCATCTGTCACGCATCACCATCGTCACGCGTGGTACGCCGCACGTGCTGGAGCAGATCAAGAATCAGCTCGAGCGGCTCGTGCCGGTGCACCGCGTCGTCGATCTGACGGTGCGCGCCGCCGGGCTTGGCCATGACCGGCCGATCGAGCGCGAGCTGGCGCTCGTCAAGGTGCATGGTTCGGGCGAACATCGGGTGGAAGCGTTGCGCCTCGCGGACGCCTTCCGCGCCTCGGTCATCGACGCCAATATCGAGCACTTCGTCTTCGAAATCACCGGCAAGCCTTCGAAGATCGAGCAATTCATCGCCATCATGAAGCCGCTCGGCCTCATCGAGGCCTGCCGCACCGGGATTGCCGCGATGAACCGCGGGCCGCAGGGGATGTGAGGCATGGCGCGCCCGAGTTGCCCCTCACCCTAAACCTCTCCCCGCAGGCGGGGAGAGGTACTTGGGCGATCGCGGTGTGCTCCTTTTCCCGTCAAAACGGGGAGAAGCTCGCGGCAGCGGGATGAGGGGCCGCTTAGCCGCCGAGCTCTTCAAATCAAATCACTTCCAGCCGCATCTTCCTTCTTGGCGGCGGAAAGACGCGGTCGAGCTCGGCAAGGTTTTCCGCGGTCAGGTGAATATCCATGGCGTCGCGGTTTTCGCGGGCGCGCTCGGCAGAGCCGGTCTTCGGTATGGAGATCACGCCGGAGCGGGTCTTGAGAAAGGCGAGTGCGACCTGCGCGGGGGTTGCCTGGTGCGCCTTGGCGATATGGACCAGGTCGGCATCGTGGAGTAGGCGGCCTTCATCGAGCGGCGAATAGGCCATGATCGGCACACCACGGTCCCGGCAACAAGGCAAGAGGTCGTACTCGATGCCGCGGCGGGCGAGATTGTAGAGCACCTGATTTGCCGCGACGTTGCCGCCGTCCGGCACCGACTGCAACTCCCTCATGTCGTCGACGTCGAAGTTCGAAACGCCCCAGGCGAGGATTTTGCCGGCCTTTTTCAGTTCTTCAAAGACGGCGACGGTTTCTGCGAGCGGATAGCCGCCGCGCCAATGCAGGAGATAGAGGTCGATGCGGTCGGTGCCTAGATTTTGCAGGCTGCGCTCGCAGGCGGCGATCGTACCCGATCGGCTGGCATTGGAGGGCAGCACCTTGCTGACGATGAACGCTTCGTCGCGCCGGCCGCCGACCGCCTCGCCGACAATCCGTTCGGCGGCGCCGTCGCCGTACATTTCGGCCGTGTCGATCAGCGTCATGCCGAGATCGAGTCCGGTTTGGAGGCTGCGGATTTCGTCGGCTGCCTTTGCTCGGATCTCGCCCATCCGCCACGTTCCCTGACCAAGAACCGGAACCTTGCGCCAGTCGGGGAAAGCAGTGGCCGGAATCGGTTCGTGCATGACATGCGCCCTCGTTGGGTTTCGACAATGGCAAAATGGTATCCGGGCGGAAAAAGTCCATGGTCTGCAGTCGATACGCCAGAGGCGACAGAAGATCCGATCGAAAAAGTCGCGCTACGCCTTTCGGAGAGCACAATCGCCCACATGCGGCCCATCGATGTTGATCGGCGACGTTCATTTTTAGCTCTCAGGCGCGACATGTCGCGAACCTCCTCCCATCGGCTGGATATATACCTTGCGGAGACGCAAGGCAGGCGATTTCGGGGCAGGTCATACGCTCAACAGATGGTCATCTCCCTGCCTTTGACCCGGATGTACTGGCGTCGGCAGGTCGAGATGACGAGGAAGGTCGGGTTCGCCCGGTCGCCAATGCGAGGAACTTAAGCGCCGGCGATTCATCACATCCGGTTTTGTGACCATGACAAGATTTGACTGGTCTTTGCATTTAGGTCAGCTAACCTGACCTAAATGCAAAGAGAGAGTTCGATATGAGAACGCCGCTTCTGTCGCCGTCTCCGATCGAGGCTCAGGGAGAAAGCATGCAACCGGATACGCTTCTGGCGCTGTTCCTTTTCGCCTTTACGACATCGATCACGCCGGGCCCTAACAACATGATGTTGTTTGCCTCTGGCGTGAATTTCGGTTTTGCCCGCACGATCCCGCACATGCTCGGCATCGGCGGCGGCTTCTTCATCCTGTTGATCGCGGTCGGCCTGGGGCTTGGTGCGCTGCTTCACTCCGTGCCGCTCCTCTATACCGCGCTGAAATTCGCCGGGGGTGCCTATCTCGTCTGGATCGCCTGGAAAATCGGATCCTCGCGCACGCTTGGCGAGGGCAAGGCGGGCGTTGCGCCATTGACCTTCCTCCAGGCGGTCGCTTTCCAATGGGTCAATCCGAAAGCCTGGGTGATGGCGGTCTCGGCAATGGCCACCTATACCGGCGGCGAGAGCTATCTCGTGAGCGTGCTCGTCGTCGGTCTGGTCTTTGCACTCGTCAACGTGCCAAGCGTCTCCACCTGGGCCGGCTTCGGTTCGGCCCTGAGGCAATGGCTCTCCGAGCCGGCGCGGCTCAAATGGTTCAACATCACCATGGCCGTCCTGCTCGTCGTTAGTCTTTGGCCGATGCTAAAATAAGGTGATGTCCGGCTTGGTCAGCATCAGCCAGAAGATGCCGACGACGGCGAAGAAGGCCGGAAAGCCGAAGGCGAACCAGATACGGCCCAGAGCGCGGGCTGGACTACCGTCGCGGCGAGGAGATAGCCAAGCGTTAGCAAGAGCATACCGTTGAGCGCGCGCCTTGCCCAAAGCCGAACGAGAACCGCAAGACCGAGCGCGATATCCGCGAGACAAGTGGCGATGGTCGCCGTGCTTGCTCCGGCAAGATCGGCCTTGATCCAGCGAAGCTCGGGCATTTTCGTTTCGACGCGCGCCGGATCGCGGCCGGGCCCGGCGACCCGGTGGCCGTCGTCGACGAGTTTTCTGGCGATGGCGGAACCGATGAAGCCGGTCGCGCCGAGAATGAGGATGTTCATGGCGAGAGCTTAGCTGATACCCCGCCGCGCGACAGCCGCCGCATGCAACCGGTCTCATCGTCGCAAAATCCTTGCGATCCGCTCAGAAATCGATTCCGGTTCTTGCGCTAATCCACTCTCATGTTCGCCTTTTCAAGCAGCAGGCATAGAAATTCTCCCGCCCGATTTTCTCGGACGTCGTGTTTCGCATG
>MBFK01000004.1 GCA_001704765.1 Sinorhizobium shofinae | reverse complement strand
CTTGAACAACCCGACCCTGCCGGAAAAACACTGATGGCCCCCTAATCCTCAGGACCTACACCACCTGACGGGACACGATCTGCTAGTACCTGAAGCGAAGTTCCGATACACCTTAAAATGGTGTCCGCGAATATCATTGCCACCCACAGTCCAGCGCCAGGATCAGCAATACGACAGCATCAAGGGTGAGCGCGATGGGAGCCTCCTGCGTCGAGAACCCATTCTGCTCGAAGAGGAGAATGGGTCTTCCCACTGCGGCCTGCTACCTTGCAAGCCAATTCGATTTACCGGAACGAGTTCTAAGGGCGAGGCATAATTGCTGTTGCGAAATCATTGTCACTGAATGTCGCCACGCTCAGCATTCGACATCAGGAGCAGGAAGGGCTCCAGCCGCATGTCGCGGCAGATAAGAGCACTTCGTATACCTCCGGCTCGGTATGTTTCGTCCCGCCGCCAGGAAACCTTCGTGCCACGATGCAATAACTAATGAACCTCCGATGGTCGCACAAAAGCATGCAAGGCACAGTAAAATCGAAGAGAAAACCCAACATTGCCGATGATGTCGACCTAATCCGGATGCCATTCGGTTGGCGTCCAGCCGTGCCGAGTGACAGGGAACCTACGCCAGAGCAGGTGCCCTATCGTTTCGGGTCACCGTAATGATATCTGTCCACACGCTTCCTTGTGTCCGAAGGGTTTTCTCCGTAGGCCGCTCTGTAGGCCGCTGAAAACCGTCCGAAATGAAAAAAACCCCATTTAAGGCAGATTTCGCTCACAGCGTGATTATTTCCGGGATCAAGCAGGTCCTGCCGCGCTGCCCGCAAACGAAGCGTCATCAGATAAGCAACAGGCGTTGTGTCCCTAAAGGCACGAAAGCCGGTTTGGAGCGCTCGAATGGACACACCAGCCGCTTCGGCTACCATCGGTATTGTGATCGGCTGATTGATATTGGCCTGCATGAATTCGATCGCGCGACGGACATGCCGAGGGGCGATCAGGCAGGGCTTCTTGTCCAGTAAATGCGATAAGCGGTGGGGAACCAGGCGCACCACCAGATCGGCCAGCGCCTGCGTAATATGCGCCATCGCTATCGGAGAATGCAGCAACGGGCCATTGTCGCGCATGCTGTTCATCATCGTTGCTGCCAGGTTGCCGATTATCTGGCCAGCTGGTGTGGCCAGGTCCAACTCCGGTAACAGATCTATAGAGCCGTCCAGCGGCGTCTCAAAAGTTTGACCGACAGTCTGCAGAATGACGGACCAATTAATCAGTAATTCATCTATTACATTTGAGTGGCCATGCATAATGACGCTGTCTGGTTCGAAATTATTATAAAGCAGCAACTTTCCCTGGCCGGCCTCGGCCGTACGGGACCCATATGTCACCCCCATGCCGCCATTGCGTGGCAAAACAATCGACAAATACTCTGCTGTGTCACCAGTCGGCTCAATGTTGAACTGGAACTCGTCCTGGTGATAACCGCTGACGAAAACTGCGTTGTCACACGCAGCAAGATCGATCCCCCAATGAAAATCGCGAGTTTGCCCGACTGGCTCGGCACTGAATGCGCCGAAAGCGCCACCGAGAGTTTCGATCATGTTATCGAAGGACGAACCACGATATCGAAACGAGAATTGTGGAGTGCTATTTTCTGGCATGGATTCCCCAATCCCGAATGCCGCGTAAATTCGGCTTTCGCCTTGCCGGCCAGCCGGTATCGCCAAACAGGGGCCGATGCGCCACCGCAATCGTTCTGGCTGCCGAGTGTCACCCCATAGTCGCGCTGGCTGGTTCGCAGCTTATCAGTAAAGCAAGATACGTTCTCGGTTGACGGCGACCCGCCTTCAGGAGAGCTGCTCGGATTCTCCTCAAGCTCGGTCAGCAGAGAAGCGCAACCGTGACCATCAGATGAAGGAACGCGCGTGGTGATAGGTGAGTCTTTAGCAGGTGGAGGACGAAAAGATTCACGCATTGTCAACGGGTTACGGCCTTCTGCTAACCTTCCATGATGCGACTGTTGTCACGCGCTGGACTGCGGTTAAATCGTCCTGCAGATTCGACTGCCGCAACATTTCAGTTTGCCAGCGCCCGAGCGTCCGTGGAGCTTTCTGAGGCGGTAAGCCGTTCAGCGGTGAATCGGTCCGTGATGATCATATCGATGACGCCGGTACGCAGGGCGCCGGCGATCGCGTCGGTTTTCTTTTGGCCGCCGGCTAGCGCCACCACTCTATCCACATTTTGGAGCTCTTCGAGATTGATGCCGATCACGCGCTCGTCGAGCGGCGTTTTGACGGCCTTGCCCTCTTTGTTGAAGAAGCGAAGCGAGATGTCGCCGACCGCCCCGGCTTCGGCGAGATCAGCGAGTTCTCTGGCCGAGAATATGTTGCCTGAGCGGGCGAGCAACTCGGAGGGTTCGACCGCTCCGATCCCGACGATTGCCAGCGTGATGCTGGCGAAGAGATCCATTGTTTCTCGGACAAATGGATCTGCAAGCATCAGCAGTTTCGCCTCTCGCGAAGAGGTTACGCCTTGCACCGGCAGGAGCTTCGGCTCGGCTCCGGTAAGCCGCGCAAGCCGTGTCGTGAGCTGTGTCGCGTGAGTTTGTACGGAGGGGTCGCCCATGCCGCCGAGGGTTTGGACAACGTACTTCGCCTGTGCGCTCTTCTGCGGATGAATGTTTTCGACCATTCTGAAGATGGTCTGGCTCCAGCTTGATACTCCAATGATTTCGCCTTGTGAAAGCGTGACTTCCAGAAGATGCGCGGCCGCCTCGCCGATACGCGACATGATCGCTCCGTCGCGGTCTTCGGAGCAGTCGACAACGACGGCTTCAGCAAGATTGAATCGCTCCCGGAGTGCGCTTTCAAGCTCGGCATAGGTGCCCACGGGCGGGATGACAGTTGTGCGGACAATATCCTCTGCTTCGGCGCGCTTGAGCATCCGCGACACCGTCGCTTGCGAAAGACGGAGATGTTGGGCGATTTCCGCCTGCCGTTTGCCCTCGATGTGGTACATCTGAGCGACGCGAGAAATCAGGCGAAGTTCGTTTAGCCGTCCCATGTGCGTTCCAAGGATGAATTTTTATTCACCTTTAGCGTGAGAGGGACGAAAGGTCGAGCGGGCAACTGCGTCTTGCCAGGTCAGAAGTCGCTCGCTGCTGCCGCTAGCTTGCGGTCGGATGAGCTCGTTGTTTCCGGGTAGCTCAGAAATCGCTGCAAGGTCGGGCCACAATCCCAGCGAAAGTCCCGCGAGATAGGCAGCGCCAAGTGCAGAGGCTTCTGGAGCTTCGCATTGGACGATCGGATGGCCCAAGAGGTTGGCGACGCACTGCATGAGAAACCGGTTCTGGCTCGGCCCGCCATCGACGTAAAGGGCGCCGAAGCCCGTCTGAGACTGGCTTTGCATGGCGGTGAAGACGTCACAAACTTGAAGCGCAATGGAGTCCGTGACAGCGCGCGCCATCTGCGCACGCGTCGTGCTGAAATTGATCTGCGAAAACAAGGCGCGGGCCTGCGAATCCCAATAGGGGGCGCCAAGCCCCACGAATGCCGGTACGAATCCGGGCCCGCCTGGTTCGGCCGTCGCGGCAAGGTCTAACAGCGCTCCGACGTCGGGTAGGCCGAGAATCTCGGTCATCCAAGGGAGGCTCGCCGCTGAAACGAGGATGTTTCCTTCGAAAGCAAAGGTCGGCGTTCCTGAGATGCGCCATGCAACCGTCGTGGTAATTCCGCGCTCGGGCGCTATGAAACCCGATAGTGTCGTCATCAACGATGAGCCCGTGCCGAAGGTGACTTTGCCGTCACCAGGATTGAACGCGCGATGCGCGAAGAGCGCGGCGTGGCTGTCGCCGATCGCGGCGCGAATGGGGGTTCCATCTGCAACACCTGGCAGGCCGACGGTTGAGCCGAAGTCGCCCGCACTGTCCAGGACTTGCGGTAATGCCGCTTTGCTTACGCCGAAGAGAGCGCACAAGTCGTCACTCCAGGCCTGGGCCCTAAGATCGAACAGCTGGCTTCGCGCCGCGTTGGATGCGTCGCATGCATGAACCCCGCCGTCCGTCATGCAGTGGACCAGCCAGCTGTCTATCGTGCCGAGCCTCAGCGGCCTTCCCTTGGGCGCCCCCTCAAGGAGCCGCCGCATCTTCGAGCCGGGGAACATCGGGTCGAGGGGAAGGCCGGTGATTGACTGGACGCGGTCGAGATGGCCTTCATCTATGAGACGGGCGCAGTCCGGGGCGGTGCGGCGGCATTGCCAGCTCAGCACCGGGCCGAGCGGCTCACCTGTTTCGCCGTCCCAGATCGCCACGGATTCCCGCTGGTTTGAGACGGCAACTGCTTCGATACTGATGTCGGGTCCAGCTTCAAGGCAAGCCTTCACGGCCTCGCAGACGGACTGCCAGATACGCTTGGGATCCTGCTCAACCCAGCCCGGCTGCGGATAGGAGATCCCGACGGGAGATGCGCCCCGAGAAATCAGCGCGCCGGCCTCCGAAACCAGGATCGCCTTCGAGTTCGTTGTTCCCTGGTCGATTGCCAGAATTGCCCGCATCGGTCTCCTCCTCCGAAAAAGAGGACCGGTCCAACTGCGATACCCGGCCTCTTTCCCTCGTGCGAATGCTCACTTCCGCATGATCAAAGTTGCGGTTGCGTCTGCGATCGCGCTCGGCGCCATGCCGAACTCGTCGAGCAGAAACTCTGCCGAACCGGTCGGCGCATATATGCCCGGCACGCCAAGGCGTTTCATCGGCACAGGGGCATTCTCGACGACGACTTCGGCTACTGCGGATCCGAGGCCGCCGAAGATCGAATGCTCCTCGGCCGTGATGATCGCTCCCGTTTCCCTGGCCGCAGCGATAATTGCCTCCTCATCGATGGGGCGAACGGTTGCCATGTTGAGGACTCTGGCTTCGATTCCGCGCCTCGCGAGGATTTCCGCAGCTTTCACCATTCGGTGCATGAGCGTTCCGTTTGCGATCAGCGTTACATCTGAACCCTGCCGCAACACGTTGGCACGGCCCAGCACAAACTCATGATCCTCCGGCAGAAGATCGGGAACCCCGACGCGGGAAAGGCGGAGGAAGCAAGGGCCGGCGTAACGCGCCGCCCATTCGACGGCAGCCGCGGTCTCGATCCGGTCGCATGGCGCTATGACGGGCAGGTTGGGCAGCACCCTTGTCCAGGCAAAATCCTCGATCGAGTGGTGCGTCGGTCCAAGCTCACCGTAGGCCATTCCCGAGGAAATGCCGACAAGCTTCACATTGGCGTTGGAGTAGGAGATGTCGGCCTTGATTTGTTCCAGTGCACGCCCGGTCAGGAAGCAGGAGGCGCCACAGACGAATGGCAACCGTCCACCGTTCGCAAGTCCGGCGCCGACGCCAACCAGGCTCTGCTCCGCGATGCCGACATTGACGAGACGCTCCGGAAACTTCGACTTGAACCCCCCTAATTTGGAAGAACCGACGGAATCGTTGCAGACGGCAACGATCTTGTCATCGTTGACCGCCAATCGTTCCAGCGTTTCCGCAAAGGCATCTCGGCAATCATACAGGTTCGAAGTGGAAACGGGCGCGTTCATCAAAGTGCCTCCGAAAGCTCGGCCAGGGCGATTTCATACTGTTGTTTGTTCGGCACCTTGTGATGCCATTCGACGCGGTCCTCCATAAACGAGATGCCGTGGCCCTTGCTGGTATGGGCAACAATGCAATGAGGAAGCGAACCGCGATGCTCGAGAGCGGGAACCACCTGTTCCATGCTATTTCCGTTGATTTCGGTCACTTCCCAGCCGAACGCTTCGAGCTTCGGCCGGAGAGGCGCCAGATCGTTGGTGTCGGATAGAGCCGCACCCTGCTGGAAACGGTTGTGGTCGATAATCAAGGTGAGATTGCTCAGCCGGAATTGGGCAGCCGCCATGATGGCCTCCCAATTGGATCCCTCCTGCATTTCGCCGTCGCCGGTTACCACATAGGTGTGGTAATCGGCCCCAGACAATTTCGCAGCCTTGGCCATTCCCACGGCCACCGGAAGGCCATGTCCGAGGGGGCCGGTATTGGTCTCGACGCCAGGGACCTTGTTGCAGTTCGGGTGGCCGTTCAGTCGTGAGTGCGGCTGCAGAAAGGTGGCGAGTTCCTGCTCGGGAAAGAAGCCGCGCATGGCTAGCGTGACATAGAGTGCACAGGCGGTGTGGCCCTTGGACAGGACGAAGCGATCCCTTTCCGGGTGCTTCGGCTCGTCTGGCCAAATGCGCAGCACACGGAAGTAAAGTGCCGTGAGTATATCGATCACGGACATCTCGCCGCCGATATGACCCGCGCCGGCCGCGTAGACTGCTTGTAAGTCGCGCAGGCGGATCTGGCGCGCGACCCGCTCGAGTTCATTCGGCTGCATCTCGTTCCTCTCGTGAATAAATATGCATTAAACAATATTTTTGCAAATTTGGCGCGATAGTCAAGGAGGCATCTCATTTTCCGGTGTGTCGGGGCGCTGCTTTGCGCGGGCAACGTCGTTGACAGTCCGAACAATCGCTGTTATTGAATTTTCCAACAATAATGAATAAATATTCCGACAAAAGAGAACTCAAGCCCGCGTCGGCTTCTGGGTCAGGGAGGAGTGAGATGTTCGCGCTCGACATCAAGGAGCAGGGGCGTCCGTCCAGGAACGTACTGGCACGGTTTAGTGGTGCAACCGGCCCGTTGATCGGGCTGCTCGCCCTGTGCGTCTTCCTGAGTCTTGGCACCGACACGTTTCTCTCGGTGCGAAATGGCTTGAATATCCTCGATCAGATCACCGTTTTGGGAATCATGTCTGTTGGGATGACCTTCGTCATCCTGATTGGCGGGATCGACCTGTCTGTCGGCTCGGTCCTCGCTCTCTCGATGATGATCATGGGCTGGACGGCCAACATCGCCGGACTACCGATGGGCATTGCGATCCTATCCGCCCTTGTGGCATCCGCCTTCTGTGGTTTGATCGTCGGTCTCCTGGTGACAAGCTTTCGGGTTCCCGCATTCATCGCGACCCTGGCGATGATGTCGGCCGCACGCGGCGTCGCCAACATGATCACCGATGGCCAGCAGATCGTTGGGTTTCCCGACTGGTTCATGATGCTCGCCATCGACCGTCACTTCGGCGTCCTCACCGCCACCGTGTTCCTGATGCTGGCTGTCGTGCTGATTGCCTGGCTTTTTCTCAAATACCGACCGGAGGGCAGAATGCTCTATGCGGTCGGAGGAAATCCCGAAGTCGCTCGTCTTGCAGGCATCAACGTCCCCTTCGTGACCATCGGCGTCTACATCGTCTGTGCGCTGCTTGCTGGCCTCGCCGGGATCGTCTTGGCGGCGCGCCTCGACTCGGTGCAGCCCTCGAGCGGCTTTGGCTACGAGCTCGACACCATTGCTGCAGTCGTCATCGGCGGGACGTCGCTTTCGGGCGGCGCGGGCGGAATCGGCGGCACCCTGATCGGCGTGCTCATCATCGGTGTCCTGCGAAACGGCCTCAACCTGCTCAACGTATCGCCCTTCCTTCAGCAGGTGATCATCGGCGTCGTCATCGTCCTTGCGGTCGGGGTTGAGACTCTCCGGCGGAAGAGGGTGTGAATCCGACGGGCCGAAGAAGCCGTCCGCGGCCAAGAATTCCTCTCCGAAGAAAGTTGGAGCGGATTAAAGGCCTGAGGGGAGGATGTACCCGAGGGTCAGGTTAAACTCAGGAGGAACTTATGAAACTTTCCCGCATTCTGCTGACCTCGGCTGCTCTTGTCGCGCTTTCGCTCGGCCCGGCGCGCGCCGAAGAGGTCAAGAAACTTGGCCTTGCGGTCGCGAACCTTCAGGCGAACTTCTTCAATCAGATCAAGCAGTCTGTCGAGACCGAGGCGAAGAGCCGTGGCATCGAGGTCGTTACGGTCGATGCTAAGGGCGACGGCCCCACGCAGGTAAACCAAATCCAGGACCTGCTGACGCAGAACATCGACGCGCTCATTTACATTCCGGCGGGTGCAGCGGCGGCGACCGTACCGGTGAAGCTTGCCCGCGCCGCAGCTGTACCGGTCATCAACGTTGACCGCAACGCCGACGGCGCCCCTGGTGACACATTCCTAGCGACGGACTCGGTTGCCTCGGCCAAGGCAGTCTGCGGACACATTATTGAAAAGGCCGGTGGCTCCGGGAAGATGGTTATCATCCACGGCCAGAAGGGCACCACACCTGAGGTCGATCGCACCAAGGGCTGCATGGAAGCGGTCAGCGCCAATCCCGGCGTAAAGGTCGTGGCCGAGCAGTGGTCGAACATCTGGAGCCAGGACGAAGGCTTCCAGATCATGCAAAACATGCTGCAGGCGAACCCCGATGTTACGATCGTCTTCGCGCAGGCCGACGGCCTGGCGCTCGGCGCTGCGCAGGCAATCAAGGTCGCCAATCCTTCCCAGAAAATCGTCGTCGGTGGCTTCGACGGAGACACAGCGGCGCTCGAGGCTCTCAAGAATGGTGTCTTCGACGTGACGGCCACACAGCAGACGCAGAAGATGGGCCGCATGGCTGTCGACATGGCGGTGAAGATTGTCGGCGGTGAGAAAATACCGCCGGTTCAGCTCATGGATGCGACCCTCACCACCAAGGACAATGTTGACGGCTTCATCGCCAACCATCCGTAATCGGCCGCTCGACAGTAATCGAATGCGAAGGAGGGTGCGCCATGACTGATCCGGTCCTGTCACTCAGGGGCATATCCAAACGCTATGGTCCGCTTCAGGTGCTGAAAAACGTCAGTCTCGACGTTTACGCGGGCGAAGTCGTCGCGCTACTCGGCGAGAATGGTGCAGGCAAATCCACATTGTCCGGCATCATCGCAGGCTCGCGTGCACCCTCCGAAGGCACCATGACCTGGCTGGGGCAGTCTTATGCCCCGGCCTCGCCAAGAGAAGCGATCGACAAAGGGGTCGTCCTGATCCATCAGGAACTGCAGCTCCTGCCCGAGTTGTCGATTGCAGAAAACGTATTTCTCGGCCGGTGGCCGACGAAAAACGGCGTCGTCGATCGGGATCAGATGGTGCGCCGCGCGCAAGGACAGCTCTCGCGTCTCAACTTGCACATCCCCGCCACGCGCAAGGTGGCGGGCCTTTCCACGGCTAACCAGCAGCTTGTCGAGATAGCAAAGGCGCTTGCGCTCGATGCCAGGCTCCTCATTCTTGATGAGCCGACGGCTGCGCTGGGTGGAGCCGAGACCGAGGCGTTGTTCGACCAGGTTCGAAAGCTACGCGCAGAAGGCGTCGGGGTCATCTACATCTCCCACCGGATGGAGGAAATCAAGCAGATCACCGATCGCATCGTCGTGCTGCGCGACGGCGAGCGGGTTCAGGAGTTCGCCGACAGCGCCACCCCAGTTCGAACGATCGTAGAAAGCATGGTCGGCCGTTCTCTCGATAGAATGTTCCCACCTCTGCCTGAACCGCAGGAGCGCTCGGTACTTGAGGTCGATGGCCTCACCGCCGCAGATGGCTCGTTTCGGAATGTTACATTCCACGTGGGAGCCGGCGAGATCCTCGGCATAGCGGGACTGGTCGGGGCAGGGCGAACCGAGTTGGTGCGGGCGATCGCAGGTGCCGATCCGATCAGCGCGGGCAAGATCAGACTCGACGGCAAGGACCTTTCGCTTCGCAGTCCAGCCGACGCCATCACGCAGGGAATTGTGATGGTACCGGAAGACCGGAAGGATCAGGGGCTGGTTGTCAGCCACCGGATAGGCGAGAACCTCGTTTATGCCAACCTCGACCGCTTCGGCGGGCACTGGATCACGCCGAGGATGAAGCGTGACTTCGCCGACAGGGCCATCTCAAAGTTCGGAGTCAAAGGACGTGGAGACCAACTGGCATCGGACCTCTCCGGCGGAAACCAGCAGAAGGTCGTTATTGCCAAATGGCTGACGCGCGATCCGAAGGTGGTCGTCCTTGACGAGCCCACCCGCGGCATCGACGTCGGTGCGCGCGCCGGCATCTACGAGATCATCGTCAATCTCGCCCGCAGAGGGGTCGCCGTCATCGTCGTGAGTTCCGATCTGGAAGAAGTCCTCGGCGTCTCCAATCGCATCCTCGTGCTCGCCCAAGGCAAACAAGCCGGCATTCTTAACCGCGACCAGGCAAATGACGTCTCGGTCATGGAATTGGCAACCATCTAAGGCATTAAGAAAGGAAGGGCGGTGGCTGACATCACTCTCAATGCTCCCAAGCTGTTCGATCTCTCAGGTCAGGTCGCCATCGTGACGGGCGCCGGAAGCGGAATCGGCCAGAGGATAGCAATCGGACTCGCACAGTGCGGTGCCGACGTCGCGCTGCTCGACCGTCGCACAGACGACGGCCTGGCCAGGACGGCCGAGCTTGTCCGGAAGACGGGGCGAAAGTCGATCGAGATCGCGGCGGATGTAACGAACAAGGCCTCGCTCGCCGAAGCGGTCAGCCGGACGGAAGCAGGACTCGGGGCTTTGACGCTTGCCCTCAACGCCGCGGGAATCGCCAACGCCAATCCCTCCGAGGAGATGGAGGAAGAGCAATATCAGACCCTGATGGACGTCAACCTGAAAGGGGTGTTCCTCTCCTGCCAGGCGGAAGCGCAGGCCATGCTGAAGCATGGGCGGGGCTCAATCGTCAACATCGCGTCGATGTCGGGTGTAATCGTCAACCGTGGTCTGAAACAGTGCCACTACAACGCCTCGAAAGCGGGTGTGATCCATATGTCCAAGTCGATGGCTATGGAGTGGGTCGACCGCGGCATCCGCGTTAACACGATCTCGCCCGGCTATACGGCGACCCCTATGAACACCCGCCCGGAGATGGTTC
This sequence comes from Sinorhizobium shofinae, assembly GCA_001704765.1. Classification (GTDB taxonomy): domain Bacteria; phylum Pseudomonadota; class Alphaproteobacteria; order Rhizobiales; family Rhizobiaceae; genus Sinorhizobium; species Sinorhizobium shofinae. The sequence continues at coordinate 201,691 of MBFK01000004.1, read as the reverse complement.
ACCAGACCAAGCTCTTCGAGGAGCAGACGCCGATGCAGCGCATGGCGACCGTCGACGAAATGGTCGGGCCTGCCGTGTTTCTACTGTCCGACGCAGCTAGCTTTGTGACGGGCGTCGACCTCTTGGTGGACGGCGGCTTCTGCTGCTGGTGATCCGATGCGCCGCAGACCGATCAGGGCGCGGCCTCCTTTCGAAACCACGTGAAGGGGGCGACTGGCCAATCAATCCTCCGACCTACGACTCTGAACTGCAGGATCGGTTGACTGACGAAAACAACAGCATGGAAGGTCCGATGTCTCGCTTTGAAAAGAAAACTGTCGTGATCACTGGGGCCAGCCGCGGAATCGGAGCGGCGATTGCGAAGCGCTTCTCACAGGAGGGAGCGAGCCTCGTCGTCTCGGCGAACGAGGAGTCCGTTCACTCGGTCGCAGACGAGATCAAGAGAGATGGCGGAAGGGCGATCGCCTTTGTCGGCGATGTCACTCACAAAGCGAGCGTCGTCGCTCTCTACGATGCAGCCGAGGCGGCATTCGGATCGGTCGACGTTTCCATCCAGAACGCAGGGGTCATCACTATTGCCCGTATCGAAAACATGACCGAGGCCGAGTGGGACAAGGTCATGGCGGTCAACACGAAGGGCGTTTTCCTCTGTGCGCAGGAAGCCATCTCGAGGATGCGCAAGCACAAGCGTGGCGGCCGGATCATCAGTACGGCGTCCGGACAGGCGCGCGAGGGCTTTATCTTCACGCCTCACTATGCAGCGTCCAAGATGGGGGTCGTTGGCATCACGCAGAGCCTCGCGAAGGAAGTGGCGACAGAGAAGATCACCGTGAACGCCTTCTGCCCTGGCATCATCGAAACGGACATGTGGGCCTACAATGACCATGCCTGGGGGAAGCTTCTGGGCGACTACGCCCCCGGCGAGCTGATGAAGGAATGGGTCGAAGGCATTCCCATGAAACGAGCCGGCACGGGAGAGGATGTGGCTGGCCTCGTCGCCTTTCTTGCGAGCGACGACGCCGCCTACATCACGGGACAGACGATCAATGTGGACGGCGGCCTGATCATGTCGTGAGTTCCTGACGACTTTGCGAGACAGTGTGTTCACGCTGGAACGGCGAAGATATGCAGCGCAAGGTCGCAGAAGGACTTGCGCTTCGGCGTATTTAGAACCTATGTTGGCCCTGTTCTCAGGGCGGGGTGAAATTCCCCACCGGCGGTATCGGGAGTGATCCCGGAGCCCGCGAGCGCTTCCGGTCAAGCCGGAAGGTCAGCAGATCCGGTGCGAGGCCGGAGCCGACGGTACAGTCCGGATGGAAGAGAGCAATGCGGATCGCGCCTTCAGCCTGGAGGCGCTGATGCCTTGTTCGCCCAAGGGAAAATCGTCCGCTCATCGATGGCATGAGCGACGCAAACTCGCCGGAGCACCGGCGCGACCCTTGAAAGGCTTGAAAGCATGATTTCGAAAATTGAGGATGCGATAGCGGCCATTGCTCGCGGGGAGATGGTGGTCGTCGTTGACGACGAGGACCGGGAAAACGAAGGCGACATTGTCGTGGCGTCGCAAGCGGTGACCCCCGAAACGATAGCCTTCATGATGAAGCATGCTCGGGGTTTGATATGCGTTGCGATGGAAGGCGAACGCCTCGACGCGCTCGACATTCCCCTGATGGTGCCTAACAACACCGAGTTCCACAAAACGGCATTCACCGTTTCCGTCGACTACCTTCACGGCACCACCACCGGTATCTCGGCTGCGGATCGCGCGGCAACGGTCCTCGCCCTTATCGACGAAAAATCTGAGCCCGACGACTTTGCTCGGCCGGGGCACATTTTCCCGCTGCGCGCAAACCCAGAAGGCGTTCTCGCCCGCCCCGGGCATACGGAAGCGGCAGTGGAGTTGGCGCGATTGGCCGGATTGGTCCCCTCCGGAGTGATTTGTGAGGTAGCAAACGATGACGGCACGATGGCGCGTCTTCCGGAACTCAAGCGTTTCGCCCAAGCGCACGCTCTGCGGCTGAACACAATCAAAGACCTGATTGCTTACGTAAGGCGACAGGAATGCGTCCGTGAGTTGGCGCCTGCTGATATCAGGTCGGTGGCATAGTCACGCGCCGGATCCCCGGCATTCGTGAGTAGTCTCAGGACGCTCGATCCCTGCGAGCGGCGGCTCCCAAGCGCCGGGGAGCCGCGCTATTTTAGGCGCCAATCGGATGGACTATTATTGCAAAGCTGTATCGTCAGTGCCTCTGCATCGGCGAAGGCGGGTTTGCGATGTCATCGACCGAGTTTCATCTTGTCACGACATGGACCATCGACGCCTCTGTCGAGGATGTCTGGCGAGTGCTGAACACGCCCGAGACCTGGCCGGACTGGTGGCCCTCGGTAAAGCAGGTCACGCTTCTGCGCCAAGGCGACGAGGCCGGCATTGGCGCCGTCCATCGGATGAAATGGTCCACTGCATTGCCCTATGAGTTGGCCTTCGAAATGGAAACGACCAGGATAGAACCGCTGTCTATCATCGAGGGGAGAGCTTCGGGCGAGCTCGATGGCGTCGGTCGATGGACGCTGCGCCCCGACGGTTTGAAATGCAATGTCCGCTATGACTGGATCGTCAAGGTCACGAAGCCGTGGATGGTCAGACTTTCATTCATCCTAAAGCCTGTCTTCAATTGGAACCATGCAGTCGTCATGGAACGCGGTCGGCGAGGTCTTGTGCGTCGCCTGGCCCGTGATACCTGAAGAAATGTCGCCTCGATGTTTGCTTCGATGCGCTCAAACTCGCTTGCAGCTGCCCCGTAGCGCACCGCCAGCACCCCAGCACGAGCGAATTGACCTGGCCCAACGAGAATTTCGTCAATCTCCCCAGGTCATTGTATTGGGGCTGGCGCGGTAGATCGCTCCATGACCCATCACTTCGTTCCGGTCAGGCGTTTGCTTGATCTCGTTGCAGCGCGATCCGCGCATATGCGGCCAGAGGGCCGGGCGGCCAGCCAAATTCCTATAGAAATCCTATTTCTTTCCTCTTGAGCCTCTCTCGAACCTTTATGCGGTTCGGAGCCATATTCTCGCCCGGATTCATCCACGCGCCGCATCGCCTCGATCGTTGCGGCGGGGATGTGCACGCGATCGCGATCACCTGGTCAGGCGCTTCCTCCGGGTGATGCGTGGCAAGTGGAACAACGCACAGGAATCATCGACATGGACATTGTCGTTCTCGCAATAGGCATCGTGTTTTTCGCCTTATCGTTTGTCTACGTCAGGGCGTGTTGCAACCTCTAGTGGCGGAGTGGAAAGATGCTCGTTGAATACACCCTCGGTGGCGCAGTGACCGTATTCCTTCTCATCTACCTGACCTACGCCCTCATTCGCCCGGAGCGCTTCTGATCGCCAAGGCATAATGCTCGGAAAGCCATACCCATGACTATCAACGGATGGATACAGATCCTTGTCTTCTGCGGGATCGTCACCGTGCTGGTGAAGCCGCTCGGCGGCTACATGACGCGCGTCTTCAACGGCGAGCGCACGCTTCTTTCATGGATCTTCGGTCCAGTTGAGCGCGGTCTCTATGCAATCGCCGGCACAAGCGAGCGGGAGGAACAGCATTGGACGACCTACACGGCCGCCCTTCTGTTCTTCAACCTGGCGGGATTCCTGCTGCTCTACATTCTCCAGCGCCTTCAAGGCGCGTTGCCGTTCAATCCGGCCGGCATGGCCGCCGTCCCGCCGGAACTTGCCTTCAACACCGCCGCCAGCTTCATGACCAACACGAACTGGCAGAACTATGGCGGCGAGAGCACGATGTCCTATCTCGTGCAGATGGCCGGCCTCACCGTGCAGAACTTCGTCTCGGCGGCAACCGGTGTCGCCATTGCCGTGGCGCTGATCCGCGGATTTTCCAGGGCATCGGTGAAGTCGATCGGCAACTTCTGGGTCGACCTGACCAGGGCCACGCTCTACGTTCTGCTGCCGCTCTGCGTGGTGCTGACCCTCGTCTATGTCTACCTCGGCATGCCCCAGACCCTCGACGCCTATGTCGAAGCCACGACGCTCGAAGGCGTGCGCCAGACGATCGCTGTCGGCCCGGTCGCGTCGCAGGTCGCCATCAAGATGCTGGGCACCAATGGTGGCGGCTTCTTCAACGCCAACGCCGCCCATCCGTTCGAGAACCCGGATGCGATCTCCAATCTCATCCAGATGGTTTCGATCTTCGCGATCGGGGCAGCGCTCACCAACGTCTTCGGGCGCATGGTCGGCAACCAGCGTCAGGGCGGGGCGATCTTTGCGACCATGGGGGTCCTGTTTCTTGCCGGCGTCGTCGTCTGCTACTGGGCGGAGGCTGCCGGTAATCCGCTCGTCCACGCGCTCGGGCTCGAAGGCGGCAACATGGAAGGCAAGGAAGTTCGCTTCGGTATTTCCTTGTCTGCCCTCTTCGCCGTCATCACGACGGCGGCCTCCTGCGGCGCCGTCAACGCGATGCATGACAGCTTCACGGCGCTTGGCGGTCTCATCCCGCTGATCAATATGGAGCTCGGCGAGATCATCGTCGGCGGCGTTGGCGCAGGCTTCTACGGCATCCTTTTGTTCGTCGTCCTGGCGATCTTTGTGGCCGGTCTGATGGTTGGTCGCACGCCGGAATATCTCGGCAAGAAGATCGAGGCTAAGGAGGTCAAAATGGCGGTTCTTGCCATCCTGTGCCTTCCGCTCGCAATGCTGGTTCTTACGGCGATCGCGGTCCTGCTGCCCCACGCAGTGGCGTCGATCGCCAATCCCGGTCCGCACGGCTTCTCGGAGATCCTCTACGCCTATACGTCGGCGGCGGCGAACAACGGCTCTGCCTTCGGCGGCCTGACGGGCAATACGACCTGGTACAACATCACGCTCGGCATCGCGATGCTGATGGGTCGCTTCCTGGTCATCATCCCGGCATTGGCGATCGCCGGCTCACTCGTGGCCAAGAAGACCGTACCCGCTTCCGCAGGCACGTTTCCAACCGACGGAGCGCTCTTTGTCGGCTTGCTCAGCGGCGTCATCCTGATCGTTGGCGGGCTGACGTTCTTCCCGGCCCTCGCGGTCGGCCCGATCGTCGAGCATCTTGCCATGCTCCTCGGGCAGACCTTCTGACGGTGGCGTCATGGCTCACCTAATCCGTCATTCACGCAAACCGTCCCATCCCGGCGCCGAGCACCCGGCGCCGGGAGCAGCGCGGCCGCCGCGGGTCTCGACCATCCTCTGCCTGATCTTGGGCGGGATGACGCTGCTCGTGCTCATCGGCAAGGCGTTCACAACATTCAGCTGGAGTCTCCTATGAGCCAGTCCAAAACCACGAGCATCATGGACGCTCGCATCCTCATACCCGCCATCGGCGATGCCTTCCGGAAACTCAATCCGAAGACGCTCGCCAGGAACCCGGTGATGTTCGTCGTCGCCGTCGTCTCCGCTTTGACCACTGTCCTGCTTGTCCGTGATCTGATCGCCGGCGGGGGGAACATCGGTTTCTCCTTCCAGATCGTCATCTGGCTCTGGTTCACCGTACTATTCGCCAATTTTGCCGAAGCGGTGGCCGAGGGCCGCGGCAAGGCACAGGCGGAATCGCTGCGTCGCACGCGCACGGAAACCCAGGCGAAGCTGCTGAAGGGCGACGATATCAGGAACGTCAAGATCGTCCCCGGCACGAGCCTGAAGGTCGGCGACGTCGTACTCGTCGAAGCGGGGGACATCATCCCCTCGGACGGCGAAGTCATCGAAGGCGTCGCCTCGGTCAATGAGGCGGCGATTACCGGCGAATCCGCGCCGGTCATCCGCGAATCGGGGGGTGACCGGTCCGCCGTCACCGGCGGCACGCAGGTGCTCTCCGACTGGATCCGCGTCCGGATCACCGCGGCGTCGGGCTCGACGTTCATCGACCGCATGATCGCGCTCGTCGAAGGCGCCGAGCGGCTAAAGACGCCCAACGAGATCGCGCTCAACATCCTGCTTGCCGGCATGACGCTGATCTTCGTTCTGGCGACGGCGACAATCCCGAGCTTCGCTACCTATGCTGGCGGTTACATCCCGGGGCTCATTCTCGTCGCACTCTTCGTCACGCTGATACCGACGACGATCGGCGCGCTTCTGTCCGCGATCGGTATTGCCGGCATGGACCGGCTCGTGCGCTTCAACGTGCTTGCGATGTCCGGCCGCGCAGTCGAGGCGGCGGGCGACGTCGATACGCTGCTGCTCGACAAGACCGGCACCATCACGCTCGGCAATCGCCAGGCCACGGAATTCAAGCCGGTTCGCGGCGTCAGCGAGCAGGAATTGGCGGATGCCGCGCAACTTGCCTCGCTCGCCGACGAGACGCCGGAGGGCCGCTCCATCGTCGTGCTCGCCAAGGAGAGATACGGCATCCGCGCCCGCGACATGGGAAGTCTGCATGCCCACTTCGTGCCGTTCACGGCGCAAAGCCGGATGAGTGGCGTTGATTTCGACGGCTCCAGCATCCGCAAGGGGGCGGTCGACGCGGTTCTTCAGCACGTCGATCGCACCACTGTCGCGGCCGGCAACGGCACTGCAAGCGTGGTCGTGCGTGAACCGCAGGCGATCCGCGAGCTTCAGGCCATCGCCGCCGAGATTGCCAAGGCGGGTGGCACGCCCCTTGCCGTCGTCAAGGACAGTCGACTGCTCGGTGTCGTCCATCTCAAGGATATCGTCAAAGGCGGCATCAAGGAACGCTTCGCCGAATTGCGCCGCATGGGCATCCGCACGGTGATGATCACCGGCGACAATCCGATGACTGCTGCGGCGATCGCGGCGGAAGCGGGCGTCGACGACTTCTTGGCCCAGGCCACGCCGGAGAACAAGCTCAGTCTCATCCGCGAGGAGCAGGCGAAAGGCAAGCTCGTCGCGATGTGCGGCGACGGGACGAACGACGCGCCCGCGCTCGCCCAGGCGGACGTCGGCGTCGCCATGAACACGGGCACGGTGGCGGCGCGTGAAGCCGGCAACATGGTCGACCTCGATTCCGACCCGACGAAGCTCATCGAGATCGTCGAGATCGGCAAGCAATTGCTGATGACGCGCGGCGCCTTGACGACCTTCTCCATCGCCAACGACGTCGCCAAGTACTTCGCCATCATCCCGGCAATGTTCCTGGCGTTCTATCCGCAGCTCGGCGCCCTCAACATCATGGGCCTCAAGACGCCTGAGAGCGCAATTCTCTCGGCGATCATCTTCAACGCCCTGATCATCGTCGCGTTGATTCCGCTTTCGCTCAAAGGCGTGAAATACCGGCCGATAGGCGCAGGCGCGCTCTTGTCGCGCAATCTGCTGATCTACGGCCTCGGTGGCATCATCGTTCCCTTCATCGGCATCAAAGTGATCGACGTCGCCATCACGACGCTAGGCCTCGCATAAGGATCGCTCCCATGTGGAAGCAAGTAAAACCCGCCATCGTCATGATCTTCGCCCTGACGGTATTGACCGGATTGGTCTACCCGCTCGGAATGACCGGTATCGCCCAGGTCCTCTTCCCGCATCAGGCGAACGGAAGCCTGATCGAGAAAGACGGAAAGGTGATCGGCTCCGAACTGATCGGTCAGGCCTTCACCAGCGACCGGTATTTCCATGGCCGGCCCTCCGCTGCCGGCGACGGTTACAACGCCGCCGGCTCCAGCGGCTCCAACCTCGGTCCGACCAACGCGAAGTTGATCGACCGCATCAAGGGCGACGTCGAGGCGCTGAAGGCGACGAACCCCGCTGCCCCGGTGCCGATGGACCTGGTAACGACGTCGGGCAGCGGCCTCGATCCGCATATCTCGCCCGAGGCGGCTTATTTCCAGGTGCCCCATGTCGCCAAGGCGCGCGGTCTCGATGAAGCCTCGGTCAAAGCGCTGGTCGACGACCATATCGAAGACCGGGAGCTTGGCTTCATAGGTGAGCCTACGGTCAATGTTCTGGCATTGAACCTTGCGCTTGACGGCGCTGCTGCTCGATAAGGGAATGGGCTGGGGCCAACACGGCCCCGGCCTTGGACCGCGATGGGAATGCGAATCAATGCCTGACGAAAGACGCGACGTCGATGCAAGGCCTTCGCCCGACGCTCTCCTCGAGAATGCCGAACGCGAGGCGCGCGGACGCCTGAAGATCTTTCTGGGTGCTGCGCCGGGAGTGGGCAAGACGTACGAGATGCTGGTCTCAGGTCGCGCGCGGAAATCCGAGGGCATCGACGTCATCATCGGCGTCGTCGAGACCCATGGCCGCCAGGAGACCCAGGCACTTGTCGACGGTTACGAGGTCATGCCCCGCCGCAAGGTCGAATATAAGGGCCGCATCCTCGATGAAATGGACCTCGACGCCATCCTCGCGCGACGTCCGCAACTGGTCCTCGTCGACGAGCTGGCGCACACCAATGTCGACGGCAGCCGCCATTCTAAGCGCTACCTGGACGTGGAGGAAATCCTCGCCCAAGGGATCGACGTCTATTCGACGCTGAATGTCCAGCATATCGAAAGCCTCAACGACATCGTCGCGCAGATTACTCGGATCCGGGTGCGAGAGACGGTGCCCGACTCGATCATCGACCGTGCCGACGACGTCGAGATCATCGATCTCACCCCCGATGATCTCATCAAGCGCTTGCATGAGGGAAAGGTCTATCTACCGACGACAGCAAAGCGGGCGATAGCCAATTACTTTTCTCCCGGCAATCTGACGGCCTTGCGCGAACTCGCGCTGCGCCGCACCGCCGAGCGCGTAGATGACCAGCTTCTGAGCCATATGCAGGCGCACGCGATCCCGGGTCCCTGGGCGGCGGGAGACCGCGTGCTTGTTTGCATCGACCATCATCCGCGCGGCGCGGCCCTTGTCCGCTACGCAAAGCGGCAGGCGGACAGGTTGCGGGCACCCTGGACCGCAATCCATGTCGAGACGTCCGGATCCATCAACCTGCCCGACGCCGACAAAGACCGGCTGGCTTCGCATTTGCGGCTTGCCGAGCAATTGGGCGGTGAGGCCATGACCATCCCGGGGCAGAGCGTGGCGCGGGACATTCTTCGGCATGCCGCAGCCAACAATTTCACGCATGTGGTGACGGGAAAACCGAACAAGCCGCGCTGGCGGGAACTGATCGAAGGATCGGTATCGCATGACCTGATCCGGCACGCCGGTGATATCAGCGTGCACGTGGTATCCGGCATGGAGCGCGCGCCGCCAGCCTCAAGGGGCGTGAAGACCGCGCCGCCCCCGAAACAGTTCAAGTTCCAGCCCTACCTTCTCAGCACGCTGTACATCTCGATTGCGCTCGCGTTCAGCGCGCTTCTCGACCAGGTTCTGGACGTCCGCAATCTGGCGCTCGTGTTCCTGATCGCCGTTCTCACCTCGGCCGTGACGGCGGGCTTGGGGCCCGCCCTCTATGCCTGCATTGTCAGCGCGCTGGCCTTCAACTTCTTCTTTCTAGAGCCGCGGTACACGCTGACAATCCGGGACCCGGAAAGCGTCCTGACGCTGGTTTTTTTCCTGGTGGTCGCGGTTACGGCGAGCAACCTGACGGCGCGTGTTCAACGCCAGGCCGCTGCGGCCAGGCAGCGCGCCAGGACGACGGAGGACCTTTATCTCTTCTCGAAGAAGCTCGCGAGCACCGGAACACTCGATGACGTTTTGTGGGCAACCGCGCACCAGGTCGCGTCGATGCTCAAGGTTCGAGTGGTGATCCTTCTGCCCGAGGACGACACAATTGCGGTCAAGGCAGGCTATCCGCCCGACGATACGCTCGTTGACGCGGATATCGCCGCGGCGCGCTGGGCATGGGAAAATGATCGGCCTGCGGGTCGAGGCGCCGACACGCTGCCGGGAGCCAAGCGTCTTTATCTGCCGCTGAGGACCGGGCGCACCGCCATCGGCGTCGTCGGTCTCGATAATGACAAGCAGGGCCCACTTCTGACGCCGGAGCAGCAGCGGCTGTTCGATGCCCTGGCAGATCAGGCTGCGCTAGCGATCGAGCGGGTGCAGTTGGTCGCCGACGTGGACCGGGGGCGCTTGGCCGCCGAAGCGGACCGGCTTCGTTCCGCTCTCCTCACGTCCATCTCCCACGACCTCAAGACGCCGCTGGCAGCCATCATGGGAGCGGCCGGCACATTGCGCGACTATTCCGGCGCGATGCCAGAAGACGACCGCACGGATCTGCTTTCGACGGTCGTTGACGAGTCGGAGCGGCTCAACCGCTTCATCGCCAATCTGCTCGACATGACAAGGATCGAGTCCGGCGCGACCGAGCCGAACACCTCCTTCCACTACGTCGGAGATGTCGTCGGCACGGCCCTGCGCCGGGCCGGCAAGATGCTGGCGCGCCACAAGACGGCGATCGATATCCCCCCCGATTTGCCGATGTTGAAGCTCGACCCCGTCCTCTTCGAGCAGGTGCTGTTTAACCTGCTCGACAATGCGGCCAAGTATGCTCCGTCAGGCTCGACGATCAGGGTTCGCGCGTGGGTCGAAGGGAGCGCCGTCACTCTTCAGGTCATGGACGAAGGTCCTGGTATTCCGAGCGGTGATCTCGAGCGCGTGTTCGACAGCTTCTATCGCGTCCGCAAGGGCGATTATGTCCGCGCGGGCACCGGTCTCGGCCTTTCGATTTGCAGAGGCTTTATCGAGGCTATGGGCGGAACGATTTCGGCGGGAAACAGAACGGATCGGTTGGGAGCGATTTTTACCATCACAATGCCGATCCCGACCGAAACGCCACATGTGGAAGATCTGACATGACAGTCTCAAACGTGAAAATACTCGTCGTGGACGACGAGCCCGCGATCCGAAAACTGCTCAGAGTCGGGTTGACGAGCGAGGGCTATACGGTGCTCGAAGCAATCAATGCCAGGGATGCGATAAGCCAGGTTGCTGAAGAGCAGCCGGATCTGATCCTTCTCGACCTTGGCCTACCGGACATGGCCGGCCATGATCTCCTGGCAAAATGGCGCAGCGACGCATTGGAACTGCCAGTCGTGGTGCTTTCCAGCCGGACCGACGAAACCGGCATCGTCAAGGCGCTGGAAATTGGTGCCGATGACTACGTCACCAAGCCATTCGGAATGAAGGAGCTCGCCGCGCGCATCCGCGTCGCGCTGCGGCACAGGCTGCAGCAGCAGGGCGAACGGCCCATCTTCAAGACCGGCGACCTTTCCGTCGACCTGGTGAAACGGATCGTCAAGGTGGCGGACAAGGAAGTCAAGCTGTCGCCCAAGGAATACGACATCCTGCGCATTCTCGTGCAGTACGCGGGCAAGGTCATCACGCACCAGCACTTGTTGAACCAGATCTGGGGAGGATCGACGGATGTTCAGTATCTGAGGGTCTATGTGCGCCAGCTTCGCCAGAAGATCGAGCGCATCCCGGACCAGCCCCAATACATCACCACGGAAACAGGCGTCGGCTATCGTCTTCGCGAAGCGGAACAGAATTGAGGTTGCCGTTCGGTCACAATCATTCGGGACGCGTGTGCATCATGAACATATCTGAAATTCTCACTCCGCAGCGCGTCGTCATCGATCTCGCCGCTGCGTCGAAAGCGCAACTCCTTCATCGCTTTTCGGAAAGCGCAAGCAGGGCCCTCGGTATAGATGAGGGCGAGATATTCCGCGCGCTGAGCAACCGAGAAAAGCTTGGTTCCACGGGGATCGGCGAAGGAATTGCGATACCACATGCGCCCCTTCGCGGGATTGCGGCCCCGTTCATCCACTTTGTGCGCCTTAAGAAACCGATCGATTTCGAATCCATCGATGACATCCCGGTGGATATCGTCTACTTCCTGCTGACGCCCACCGACGGCAACGCCACTCACTTGAATGTCCTCGCGGCGATCGCGAGAAAGCTGCGCTCGCCGGAAACCCTGAGAGCGATACGTGCGGCATCGGAGCCGGAGGAAATGTATCTTGCGCTCTTGGACGAGGGTGCTGAGGGCGAAAGGCCGCAAGGCGCCGGACCGCGTGTGGCGCGACAGCTTCCGCCTGTGGGACGCCCAGAGCCACGCGGCCCCTACAGGATGAAGCGGTGTCTATTTTCCGAGCTCGGAACGAAACAGGTCGTGGTCCTCCCGGCAAGCCGGTACCGGTTGCGGGCGACGAAGAGATAGAGCGCGTCCGCCCACTTTTGCGGGACGAGAAGGAATAGGCGGCAGATCGACCAAGGAAAGCCCAAGCCGGCAACGAACCGAATTGTGGCCGCCGAACGAAGATGAGCCCGACCGTCCTCGAGAAACAGGTTTGTCTCGTAGTCACGGTCGTCGAGCCCGTAGTGTCGATAGAGCGCTCTACCGACTTCCGACTGCGCCGCCGCGAACCGATACTTCGCACCTCTGTCGTGCTTCAGCGCGAATTTGACCCAGCCGGAACAGAAGACGCACTCAGCGTCGAAAACTAAGAGGGGTCGCTCATCCGGAAGGGGCGGGACCGCCGGGTCCTTCTTGTAGCTGTAGAGGTTCATCGCCCGACATTCTGTAGTTTCGATCTTCTAGCCCGTATCATAGCTGAGGCTGCTTGCCACGCCTTAACCGTTGACGCTTCCTGGCACGGCGAGGGCGCGCTACAACTCCGGCATCATCGGCATATTCGACGCGCTGTCCAGCGAGTGCGCGCCGTGCAGGGCGTCACTTTCACTCCAGCAACCGTTGCTCTATGAGAACGTGACGGAAGCGAGGGGAGGAATATGAGAAAACTGGTCGCTGGCAAACTTCACGGTATTTACGTGACCGAGGCCAACCTCAATTATCATGGCTCCATCACATTGGACCCGGATCACTGCGAGGCGGCGGGAATCCTGCCGATGGAGTTCGTCGAGATCTGGAACAAGAACTCTGGCGCGCGCCTTTCCACCTACGTCATTCTCGGCGAACGCGGCTCGAGGTGTTGCATCCTCAACGGCGCTGCTGCCCGGACCTGCCAGCCTGGCGATCAGGTCATCATTTGCAACTCGGTCTATCTCGACGAGAGCTGCATTTCGGATTTGAAGCCGAAGGTGCTGACCTTCGACGAAAATAACCACATTCGCGATCGTTTGACCTACTCTGTCGAATTCGATCAGCAGGGCAAATACACTTTCAGTATTCTCGATGACGAGGATAGGAGGCAGCCGATCCCGCTCCCCGTTGCCGGCACATAGCCGCAACAAAGGCGTGCGCGGGGCTGAAGCGGGGGCGTACCGGCTCCATCTCGGCAGCGGCGCGAGAGGTCAATCTGACGCAAAGCACTGTCAGCCGCCTCATTCAGAACCTGGAAGAGCAGCTCGGGAGGCCGCTTTTCGAACGCCATCGGCAGAGGCTCATTCCGACTGAAGCCGCCCAGGCCTATGGGCGGGACGTGACCCGGGCGCTTGATCTCATTCAACGCGGCAGCATGGAGTTTTCAGCCAATCCTGGCGGCGGCGCCCTGTCGCTCGCAATCCTGCCAGCCTTCGGCACGCGGTGGCTGGCGCCGCGCCTCAGCAAGTTTCTCACCAGGAACCCCGGCGTGACGATCAACCTCGCGACACGCCTCAAGCGATTCAATTTTGCCGCCGAGGGCTTCGATGCGGCAATACATTTCGGAGCGGACGATTGGCGCGACGCGGGGCACATGAAGCTATTCGAGGAGCGCTTGACCGCCTGCATCTCTCCAGCACTCCTAGCTGAACTCCCGGTTCGCACTGTTCATGACATGGCGGGTCTGCCGCTTTTGCAGCTTGAGACGCGGTCGAATGCATGGGAGATTTGGTTTGCCGCGCAAGGCGCCGAAGCGCCGAGCGTGACAGGAATGTTGCTCGACCAATTCGCAACAATGACGCAAGCCGCCATTTCGGGCCTCGGAGTAGCTCTGCTTCCGGATTATCTCGCCGACATCGAGATAGAGGAGCAGCGCCTTGTGCCGCTTCTGAAGCGGTCGGTTCCCGGGTCCGGAACCTATTGGCTGGTGTGGCCCAGGGCACGGGCCAACTATCCGCCGCTCGAAGCATTCCGCAGCTGGCTTGCTGCGGAGGCCTCCTCCTGAGGCAAGACGGCCTCAAAGGCCGACAGGAGACTGTCGGGCGCATCTCACCTATGTATTCCATGCATGAAGATAACGCAAAATAGGGTTATTTCTCCGGAAGAACAATCGTTATCTACATGGAACGCCGCTTCCGTTTTCCATATCGTTCTTCACGCGAGGAAAAGCCCGTGACCGCAAATCCAGCCAAAGTCGCCGCCCATTGGTCCCAGAGCAGCGTATTTGTTTGGGACGATCCTTTCCTTCTCGACGATCAGCTTTCCGACGAAGAGCGTATGATCCGCGATGCGGCGAAGGCATTTGCCGAGGCCGAGCTTATGCCGCACGTGCAGGACGCCTATCTCGAGGAGAAGACCGATCCCGGTCTCTTCCGGCTTATGGGTCAGGCAGGGCTTCTCGGCGTGACGCTTCCGGAAAAGTATGGCGCGGCCGGTGCGAATTACGTTGCCTACGGACTTGTGGCGCGCGAAGTCGAGCGCATCGATTCCGGCTACCGCTCGATGATGAGCGTACAGTCCATCGCTGGTGATCTTTCCCATCTACGCCTATGGCTCGGAAGAACAGCGCGACAAATTTCTGCCAGGCCTCGTTACGGGTGAGCTGATCGGTTGTTTCGGTCTGACCGAGCCGGATGCCGGCTCCGATCCGGGATCGATGAAGACCCGCGCCGAGAAGATCGACGGCGGCTATCGCCTGCGCGGCTCCAAGATGTGGATCTCCAATGCGCCGATTGCCGATGTTTTCGTCGTCTGGGCGAAATCGGAGGCGCATGCCGGCCAGATCCGCGGCTTCATCCTGGAAAAGGGCATGAAGGGACTTTCGGCCCCGAAGATCGGCGGCAAGCTGTCGCTGCGTGCCTCGATCACCGGTGAAATCGTTATGGACGGCGTCGAGGTCGGCGAGGAGGCGCTGCTGCCGAATGTCTCGGGTCTAAAGGGGCCGTTCGGCTGCCTCAATCGGGCCCGCTACGGCATTTCCTGGGGCGTGCTCGGCGCCGCCGAGGATTGCTGGTACCGTGCGCGCCAATACGGGCTCGACCGGATCCAGTTCGGCAAGCCGCTCGCCGGCACCCAGCTTTTCCAGAAGAAGCTAGCCGACATGCAGACAGAGATCGCGCTTGGACTTCAGGCCTCGCTTCGCGTCGGTCGGTTGATGGATGAAGATAAATTCTCCCCGGAAATGATCTCGCTCGTCAAGCGCAACAATTGCGGCAAGGCACTCGACATCGCTCGGGCTGCGCGCGACATGCATGGCGGCAACGGCATCCAGATCGAATACCACGTGATGCGCCATGCGCAGAACCTCGAAACGGTGAACACCTATGAGGGCACGCATGACGTCCATGCACTGATCCTCGGGCGCGCCCAGACCGGCATTCAGGCATTCTTCTGACGAGCGGCTCGAGTGGCGCGCCGCTCGCAGGCCCGAAAGTCGTCGAACTTGCCCCATCCTGGCCGGTCCCTGGATCGGCCAGACGCTCGCCGACCCAGGTCAATGTGCGACTTGCGAAGCTGCCGACATCAATTCTTCGGGGTTCAGCGCTTGGCACACATTCCGGCCGTCCTCTTCAACTTCTGTGAAGCTCCAGCGCACCACCCCTTCTCGATCGAGCAGGAAGTGGCCGACAAGCTGCATATGGCCGGCAATGCTGACCTGCTTATCGGCTTCTGTAATTTCATACCTATCCTTCTCGCTGAGTAGGTCGCCTGCTGTGGCCGGGTTCATCGGTTCGGGCAATTCTTCCGGCCGATCGACCCGCATTGTCATGACCACGTCCATTCCGACCTTGGATGGCCAGTCGGTCTCATTCTCGGTGAACTCGAGAATGGGCAAGCCGAAGGCGCGGTGCGAAGCGCGTGCCGGATCGGATGCAGCAAGAAGATCGGCTATCGGATGGTAACGGAAGTACAGACGCGCCCGTTCGACCGGGGTGTTTACCACCGCTAGAGATTGGACGCCTTTCTCACGCAGTGCCGGGTTGAGCTGTGCCATCGCCGCGACATGGCGGCGGCAGAACGGACAATGCAGGCCTCGATACAAGCCGATCAACAACGGACTGCGGCCGCGAAAATCATTCAGCGCGATCTTGCCCTCGCGCGAGATCGCATCCAGCACAAAGTTCGGAGCTTGGTCGCCCGGTTGTAACGGACGGTCGATATGATGCATAGACATTGGACAACCTCCTCGCCTCAGGGATCGGCCGAGAAAAGGCAGCACGGCAGTGCTTCGAGGTCGCAGCAAGGCCTGATCTCCTCGCTTACCGTACAGCCAGGATCCGATCTCAGAATGGCCTCACATTGGCCCACGAGCAAGCAGTAAACAACAAACCGTGGTCCGTGCCAGGGACTAATGGCGATCTCGTTTTCGTAGGTTCAATTCGCAACGAGCAAGCTCCCTAGCAGGCGGCCCGTTCGTCACCGTCATCAGGCGAAGGCGATCAGCGCGGAACATTCCCGAACTGCCGTGGTTATCGAAACCATCTAACCGAGGACACCGCCAGAATGGTCAATCTGCCAGGAAATCGCGGAAGCTGCTGGGTGGCTGG
The DNA here is from genome assembly GCA_001704765.1 of Sinorhizobium shofinae. GTDB lineage: Bacteria > Pseudomonadota > Alphaproteobacteria > Rhizobiales > Rhizobiaceae > Sinorhizobium > Sinorhizobium shofinae. The sequence goes on along the minus strand of MBFK01000004.1, from coordinate 185,158 downwards.
CGCCGGCTCGGCGGGCTATTCTCCGCTCGACAGCTCGATCCATGCCGAAACAGTTGTCGTTGGAGGCGGGATCGTCGGGCTCACGACGGCGCTTCGTCTTCGCGAGGCCGGACGTTCCGTGATCCTGGTCGAAGCGCTGGAGATCGGTCGACAGGTGACGGGCCGCGCGACGGCGAAAATTACGACGCAGCACGCTTTGATCTATCGCCATCTCATCGACATCCTCGATTTGGCGACGGCGCGTAGCTATGCCGACGCCAACACGGCAGGAGCGGCGCTGCTCAAGGACTGGATTCGGGAGTATGCCATCGCCTGCGATCTGGAGCGCAAGGATGCCTATACCTACACCATAAGCCCAAAAGGACGCGAAGAGATCGTGGCCGAGGCAGAGGCTGCACGCCAAGTCGGGCTGCAGGCGCAGGTGCTCGATCGCGCACCGCTCCCCTTCGAAACCACGGGCGCGCTTTGCTTTTCCGACCAGGCGCAATTCAACCCGGCGAAATATCTCGTCGGTCTGGCGAAGGCGGTGGTGGACCAGGGCGGGCGCATATACGAACACAGCCGAGCGATACTGATAGGCGAGGCCAGCCGATGGCGCGCCGTTACCGCTAGCGGGACGGTTCATGCGGAACACGTCGTCGTTGCGACCAACATGACGGTGAAGAGTCCGGTCGGCATGGCGAACCGGACACAGCCACGATGCCATACCGCGATGGCCTTCCGTGTCGACGACCCGCTCGTCGTCGATGGCATGTTCATAGGCGTCGACGACCCCACGCACTCGATACGGACGGGCTCGGATGGAACGAGCCCACTTCTTGTTGTACTAGGCCCGAAGTTCAATACCGGTCAGGACGGGAACGTCGCGGCACGCTTCGTCGAGTTGGAGGAATGGGCGCGGAAGAGCTGGGCCGTCGGGGATGTCGCCTGGCGGTGGTGCAACGAGGACTACGACACGGCGGATCGAGTGCCCTATGTCGGCGAACCCGATCCCGAGCAGGCTCCGGGCTTTCATATCGCCACGGGGTTTAACGCCTGGGGGATCAGCAATGGGACCGCGGCTGGCATGATGATCGCGGACACGATCCTGGGCCACTCCAGTCCTTGGCGGAGCCTATATGACCCGACCCGGCCTTATCCCAAGGACTTTCACAAGAATGGCGACAGCCAGTCGATCGTCCGCAGCACGAACGACATCCGGCCCCGTGAAGGCGGCGTCATCCTGAGAGGCGACGAGAAGATCGCGGTCTGCCGGGATAGTGATGGGTCCTTGCGTGCTGTTTCCGCGTCTTGCACACATAAGGGCTGCACGGTCACTTGGAACAATGCCGATCGCACCTGGGATTGCCCCTGCCACGGCTCGATCTTCGCATCGGATGGGGTCGGTGATCCATGGTCCGGCCCGCAAGCCGCTTGCTCCGGCGGAACTGTAGCGAAGCCTACAGGCAGGTGAGCGCTTGCAACGGAGCGCAAGGGCCTAAGATGATGGTGAGCAGGACAGCCAATCGAGGCGAAGACGACGATCGCGGGAAAGAGCACGCGGTAGGGGATCGTCAGCACCTTCACCCATAGACCGATGAGCGGCAGATTGAGGATGACGAGCATGATGTTGCCGATCCACATGGAGGCGAGGATGCCCCAGAAAAGTGCCGGCTGATCTTCGATGACGGTTGGGCCCGATGTGATTCCCTGCAGGATGAAGGCGCCAATGATTAGCGCCATCACCGGATGGGCCGGGATACCAAGTGTGAGCAGCGGAATGAACCGGGCGGCTTCGAAGCTCGTTGCGTCCGGCACGGGATGCCCGGCGTCGATCGCCTCGATCCGTTTCGCGGCGACGGCGTGGCCCTGACGTGTCACGACACAACCCGACAGATCGACATCGGGCCAGGCGTCTTCGACGGCCTTCGCCATCAAGGCGGCCGACTTGCCGGCACCGACAACGATGCAGCGCCCACGGGGCTTTTCGGGCAGGGACGGCGGCTATACGCGCATCGGATCGGCACTCCGCACGGCCGCCTGGAAGAGATCGAGGAGGAGCGCCCTTGCCGCGGATCGGGGGAATGTTGAGGCCTGCATCGAAGCTCCCTCTCGTCCGGCCGAGTACCTAGATGTTGGAACGGCGGATTGCTTCGCAGACGGCATCGGTCACTTCCTGCGTTGTCGCCTTGCCGCCGACGTCGGGCGTTAGGATTCCGGCGCCGGTAACCGCTTCCACCGCCTGCATCAGCCGCGCCGCCGCTGCGGCCTCGCCCAGGTGTCCGAGCATTTGAGCAGCCGTCCAGAAGGTTGCGACCGGATTGGCAATGCCCTTGCCGGTGATGTCGAAAGCGGAGCCGTGGATGGGCTCGAACATGGACGGATAGCGCCGTTCCGGATCGATGTTGGCCGTCGGCGCCACGCCGAGGCTCCCGGCAAGGGCGCCGGCGAGGTCTGACAGGATATCGGCGTGGAGGTTCGTCGCAACGATCGTGTCGAGGCTGCGGGGCTTCAGGGTCATGCGGGCGGTCATTGCGTCGACCAGCATTTTGTCCCAAGTCACATCGGGGAATTCCTTCGCAACCTCCGCGGCAATCTCATCCCACATGACCATGCCGTGCCGCTGGGCGTTTGACTTGGTGACGACCGTGAGCAGCTTGCGCGGCCGGGACTGCGCCAACTTGAACGCGTATCGCATGATGCGCGTGACGCCAGTGCGGGTGAATATCGCGACCTCCGTTCCGACCTCCTCGGGGTGACCACGATGTGCTCGGCCACCAATGCCGGAATATTCGCCTTCCGAATTCTCGCGGACGATGACCCAGTCGAGATCACCAGGGCCAACGGCCGCCAGCGGCGAGGCGATGCCCGGAAGAACCTTGGTCGGCCGGACATTCGCGTACTGGTCGAAGCCCTGGCAGATCGGCAGCCGGAGTCCCCAGAGGGTGATGTGATCCGGCACATCGGGCGCTCCGACGGCACCGAAAAAGATGGCGTCGAAGCTCTTCAGCCTCTCCGGGCCGTCGGCCGGCATCATGGCGCCGTGTTTCTTGTAATAGTCCGACCCCCAGTCAAACATGGTCACGTCGAGCTTGAAGGTGCCTTCGCGCCGCTCGAGCGCCTCCAAGGCCTGGAGACCGGCCGCGATAACTTCGGGCCCAATGCCGTCCGCCGGGATTGCCGCGATCTTGTAGTGCTGCATGGATTCGGTCCTCTTTTGTGAGCGACACCGTATCCGTCACAATACGGTGCCACCGATGTGAAGGTGAGAGGTTAGTTCGCAGCGAGGAGCTTGCCCCAGCGCTCGATTTCGGACTTGAACCGTTCGTCGAGTGCCGCTGGGGTAGCGAGCTCCGCCGCAACCGGAGCGGTTCCGAGAGAGGCGAAGCGATCGATCACCGTCTGGCTCGTCAGCGCCTTCTGGAGCGCCGCAGAGAGTTTCTTACGGATCGGTTCAGGCGTGCCCCTGGGTGCCCAGATCGCGTGCCAGGCGGTGATCTCGAAATCTTTCACGCCGCTCTCGTTGAGCGTCGGGACATCGGGCAGTACCGGGATGCGTTCCTTGGTAGTCACCGCATAGGGCTTGATCTCGCCGCCGTTGATCTGGTTGACGGTGTTTGTGGTCTGATCGCACATCATGTCGATCTGGCCGCCGACAAGGTCGGTCATGGCTGGGCCGGTGCCCTTGTAGGGGACGACCGTGAGCTTAACGCCGGTCGCTTCCACGAGCAGTCTGCCGCACAGATCAGAGACGGCGCCGACGCCAGCCGTTCCGAAGGTTGCCCCCGCGCCTTGACCTTTGAGGTATTCAAGAAGCCCTTTCAAATCCTTAGCCGGCAGGTCTTTCCTGCCGACGACCGTCATCGGCACCTCGGTGACCAGGCCAACCGAATCGAAGGCTTCACCCGGCTTGTATGCGAGCTCAGGATAGAGCGCGCCGAAGGTCGAGACGCCGATATGGTAGAGAAGTAGCGTGTAGCCATCGGGCTCTGAGGCAGCCACGCGGCCGGCGCCGAGCGAGCCGCCTGCGCCGCCTGCGTTCTCGATCAGGACCTGCTGGCCGAGATCGGCCCTCATGGCCTCGGCGACAAGTCGTGCGACCGTGTCGCTCGGGCCGCCCGCGGCGGCGGGAACCAGTATCGTGATCGGCCTGCTTGGATAATCCTCCTGGGCAAAGGCGGGCGCCGACAATGCCATCGAGGCAGCTGCGAGCGCCGCCGTGAGAATCTTCTTCATCTGTTTCCTCCCTTGAGACGGCTCCCACCGTCCCACTTGCTGTCTTGCACGCAAGCTTGCATGCAAGATGGCGTACATGTAGACACGGGCCGCTTCTTTTGTCAATGATGCGTGTCAAGGAGACCCGCACAGATGAAATCAGGTTCCAGAGATCAGAAGATTGAAGGTATCCGCCGGACGGACGAGTCGCCGACCGGGCAGGGAAGCGAAGCACGCGCCGACGCCGCCTATCGCTTCCTGCGCAATGCCATCCTCACGAACGAAATTCCGGTCGGATTCCAGGCGACGGAAGTTGAGATCGCGGCACGACTCGGGATGAGCCGGACGCCGGTTCATGAGGCGATGGCCCGCCTGCAGGAAGAAGGCTTCGTGCAAATCCTTCCGCGGCGAGGAATCCTCGTCAAAGGCCTTTCACCGTCCGACTTGCTGGAGATCTATGACATTCTCATAGGTCTTGAAGGCGCGGCGGCCGAACGGCTCGCGCTCGAGGGCGGCGACGGGATCGCCGAGGTAGTACAAGAACTCGAAGGCCTGACGAAAAGGATGGAACTCGCCTTGGATGCGGGCGACATGGACGCCTGGGCAGATGCGGACGAGGCATTCCACGACGCGCTTGTCGCGCGTTGCGGCAATGGACGCATCCGCCGGCTCGCCGCCACGGTCTCGGGTCAGTCGCACAGGGCGCGCCGCCTGACACTCAATATGCGGCCACCCCCGAAGCAATCGGCGATCGAGCATCGGGATATCATCCAGGCGATCGCGGCCGCCGATCCTATTGCCGCCGGTAGCGCGGCCCGTGCCCATCGTCGGCGGGCGAGAGATCAACTGGTGCCGATCCTGAGAAGGCTAAACTTTGCCGCTCTTTGAGTACTGCCTCACAGGATTGACTTTTGACGTGGACAACGAGGTCTCCAGCAACGGTGTCAGCCTTGCCGATTACCGATGACGTGGCGAAATGGAATCTCGTGGAGGATGGGCGCGCCGGTGCAACGGGTGTCGGCGTCGCCGTATCCCTTCGCTGACATCGTCATGCGCGCGCTGATCCTTTCGCGCGGCGGTTCAGGATTATTCTCAGTCTGGCTTCGTTCTGGGCAGGGCCGGTGCGCTCGCCGGGCTTTCGTTCGTCCGGTCTCGGCCGCCAATCGGAGTCCTCCCCCAGCGCGTCTTTGGCCTGCGGTCCATCCAGCCGATTAAGCAGCGCAATGATTATCTCCCTGTCGCTGACACCGCTGTCGGGCGACAGGTAGTCCCAAAGGTCTCTGCGGCAATCCTCAATAAGCACTCTCATTTTCTCGGTGTTCATGGGGCACCTCATATGAAAGCTCGGCAGTGAAGTCCCGGAGCGGCGTAGAAGGGGCGATTGGCGCACCGCTCCGGGATCATCGCACGGCCGCGGCGGCAAGGGGGCCAGCCGTTGTTCCGCAGGTGCTTACTTCCCAGTATGGATTGGGAGCAAACACTCGGCAACGGGCCTAAGACCTTGGTCCCACCGCCTGGGACTAAGGTCTTAGATCGAAGCCGGTTCGCTGCCCGGCAAGCGGGTACTTGGCTCCGGCTCGATCGGCGTCCCCGAAATGACCTATCGTGCCAAAGCCTCGAATTAGCGAAGCTGCATGGGTTTTCAAATTATCAATAGCTTTCGCTTATCGCGACAATCGGAAAATCCAACTTAAACTAATGGAACAGCTTGGGTATGGTGCCTAATATGCAGCCGCCGTCGCACCCGTCCGTGCAGCGGCGCAGCTCTAACGTCCACCATCCGGAACGAGTGACGACCAAGCTTTTTTGCCTGATGACTGACTTCCTCTGGATGGCCCAATTCAAGCAAGCACAATGGAGAGAATTATGGATTCAAAGGTCGATAGTGCGGGCAAGTGTCCGGTGGTGCACACCCACACGGCCCATGGCGGGAGGTCGAACCGGGACTGGTGGCCGAACCAGTTGAACCTGAGGATACTCCATCAGAACTCGTCCCTGTCCAACCCGATGGGCAAGGCGTTCAACTATGCCGAGGAGTTCAAGAAGCTCGACTTGGAGGCCCTCAAGAAGGATCTCTTCGCGCTGATGACCGATTCGCAGGACTGGTGGCCGGCCGACTTCGGTCATTACGGTCCGCTTTTCATCCGCATGGCGTGGCATAGCGCCGGCACCTACCGCACCGGCGACGGTCGCGGTGGCGCGGGAGCCGGTCAGCAGCGTTTCGCACCGCTCAACAGTTGGCCGGACAACGTCAATCTTGACAAGGCGCGCCGGCTGCTCTGGCCGATCAAGCAGAAATACGGCAACAAGATTTCCTGGGCCGACCTGATGATCCTCACCGGCAATGTTGCCCTGGAGTCGATGGGCTTCAAGACCTTCGGCTTCGCCGGCGGCCGCCCGGATGTCTGGGAGCCCGAGGAAGACGTCTATTGGGGCGCCGAGGATACCTGGCTTGCCGACAAGCGCTACTCTGGAGAGCGAGACCTCGAAACTCCCCTCGCCGCCGTCCAGATGGGCCTGATCTATGTGAATCCCGAAGGGCCGAACGGCAACCCGGATCCGCTTGCCGCCGCCCGGGACATTCGCGAGACCTTCGCGCGCATGGCGATGAATGACGAAGAAACCGTCGCCCTCATTGCGGGCGGACACACCTTCGGCAAGACCCATGGCGCGGGCGAGGCCACCCATGTCGGCGTCGAGCCCGAAGGGGCGGGCATTGAAGAGATGGGGTTCGGCTGGAAAAGTAGCTTTGGAAGCGGCAAGGGGGCTGACACGATCGGCAGTGGCCTCGAAGTCATCTGGACGACGACGCCGACGAAGTGGAGCAACAACTTTTTCTGGAACTTGTTCGGTTACGAATGGGAACTGACGAAGAGCCCGGCCGGCGCACATCAGTGGACACCGAAACACGGCGCCGGCGCCGGCACGGTTCCGGATGCCCACGACCCGTCGAAGCGCCACGCGCCGTCCATGCTGACCACGGACCTTGCCCTGCGGTTCGACCCTGCATACGAAAAGATTGCACGGCGTTTCTTCGAAAATCCGGATCAGTTCGCAGATGCGTTTGCCCGTGCGTGGTTCAAGCTGACCCACCGCGACATGGGCCCGCGCGTGCGTTATCTCGGCCCGGAGGTTCCGGCAGAGGAACTGATCTGGCAGGATCCGGTCCCTGCCGTTGACTACCCCCTGATCGATGCACAGGACATCGCCGATCTTAAGGACAAGATCCTCGCGTCCGGACTGCCGATCTCCCATCTGGTCTCGACCGCCTGGGCGTCTGCGTCGACCTTCCGCGGCTCCGACAAGCGCGGTGGCGCGAACGGTGCGCGCATCCGCCTCGCGCCACAGAAGGACTGGGAGGCCAACCAGCCGGCCCAGTTGGTCACCGTGCTCGAAACGCTCGAAGGCATCCAGAAGGCGTTCAACGACGCCCAGTCTGGCGGCAAGAAGGTGTCGCTCGCAGACCTGATCGTCCTTGGCGGTTCGGCGGCCATCGAGAAGGCGGCGAAGAACGCTGGTCACGACATCGAGGTTCCGTTTGCACCCGGCCGCACTGACGCGACGCAGGAGCAAACTGATGTGGAGTCCTTTGCCGCTCTGGAACCGATCTCCGACGGGTTCCGCAACTATCAGAAGGGCGATTATTCCATTTCGCCCGAGGAATTGCTGATCGACAAGGCGCAGCTGCTGACGTTGACCGCGCCAGAGATGACGGTTCTGGTTGGCGGCATGCGCGTGTTGAACGCAAATGTCGGACAGGCCCAGCACGGCGTCTTTACGACACGCCCCGAGACGCTCACCAACGACTTCTTCGTGAACCTGCTCGACATGGGCACGGCGTGGAAAGCGGCTCCGGAATCTAAATATGTATTCGAGGGACGCGACCGCAATACGGACGAAATGAAGTGGACCGGTACCCGCGTCGACCTCGTCTTCGGTTCGAACTCCCAGCTCAGGGCGCTTGCCGAGGTCTACGGTCAGGGCGACTCGCAGGAAAAGTTCGTGCGCGATTTCGTGGCGGCCTGGACGAAGGTGATGAACGCGGATCGCTTCGATCTGTCTGATCGGGGCTGAAAGGCGCTCGGGTACGGCTCCTACCAGCCGTGCCCGAGCTACCGCTCCAAGCCGGACGGCGAGGGGCTGTGCATCCCTCGAGATCGCAGCATGTCGCGTGCGTTCGTTAGGCTCGGTTCAGCGGCCCGGCGCCGGTTTCTCTCGTTGGCTTTGTTCCTTGAGTATTGCGGCGGTTTCCGCGTTTCCAGCACGGCCAGCCCGCCGCGGCGTCGTCAGCGGTGTCGGTGAGGGCTGGTTGCCGTGAAAGAATTGCCGGCCAGCATAGAGACCTTCAGCGATCTGCAATTCGAAGCGCTGCGCATCGCGGCGGCGCACGTCGCTCATGATCTCGGTCGCCTCCTTCTCGGATACGCCTAGCCGCTTCAGGGCGGCGAAACCGAAGGTGAGGGCGGACTCAACCGTCTCGCGGATCTCGAATTCGACGCCTGCCTTGATCAGCGAGAGCGCGGCGCCTCTGTCGTAGGAGCGCGCCATCACCGGTACCAGAGGGAATTCCGCCCTGGCGAGTTCAGCGATACGCACGGCCGTTTCCGCCTGAGGTCACCCGGTCGCCCACCCCAATGTTTGCGGTCGTAACGAATGAACGGCGCTTGCTTGTGAAGAGTGAGAGGATCGGTTTCCTCTTCGGTGGTGCTGGTCAAAACGATCAGCGGATCCCGGCGCAGTTCATGCCATACAACGGTTTTAGGGATCGCGAAGGGCGGCTCCACGATGATGGCGGCATCCAGACAGCTTCGCCCAGCCTCACATAGATATCGGATGACTGTCCGGGGACTTCCACCTGAATACCCGGCCGACTGGCCTTCATTGCAGAAAGAATGTCCGGCAGCAGGCCGGTGATGATCGAATGGATGACGCCGACGCGGATGGTTCCGACCTCTTCATTGTGATTTGCGAGACCCTGCATGCTCTCCGCGGCCTCGACCAGACGCCGCGCCGTATCCAGTATCGCCAGGCCCGCTTCGGTGGCGCGTGTCGAGTGACCGGCCCGCTGAACCAGAGCTGCTCCGACTTCCTGTTCCAGGGCTCTCAATCTCTGCACGACGGCGGAGGGCGTGAGGCTCTCCTTGCGTGCCGCGGCGGCGATCGAGTTTGAATCCACGACGGATAGGAAGGTTTTGAGGAAGCGTGTTTCCAAATTTAGAATCTCTGAATTTCGAAGAAGGCAAAGCTTATGTTTTCCCGCGTTCCGGGTCGTGTCAATCTGCTGATGACATTGCAATTCGACGCGACGTTCTCTCGCGGCGTCTGAGCACGGTCAGGCCGGTCGTCGACCCGATCAGACAGGAGACAAACACCATGGACTTCGGAATTGCTGACAGGTGCGCTCTCGTGCTGGGCGCTGGCGGCGGGCTCGGCGGCGCGATCGCCCATTCTCTTGCTGCCGAAGGCGCGAACGTCGTTGTCGCCGACATCGATGGCGACGCTGCGAAAAGGACCGCCGCCAGCATCGAAAGCAGCGGCGGCAAGGCCATTGCGTTGCAATGGGACTTGGCCGACCTTTCCGGGATCGATTGCAACGTGGCGGAGATCGAGGGCCGGTTCGGTCACGTGTCGATACTCGTGAACAACACCGGAGGACCGCCTCCGACCACGGTTGCCGGCCAGGCGCCGGAGCAGTGGTCGAAGTTCTTCCAGTCGATGGTGCTGTCGGTCATCGCGCTGACGGATCGCGTTCTGCCGAACATGCGCAGCGCCGGTTGGGGGCGTATTATCACGTCCACCTCGTCCGGTGTTGTTGCGCCGCCTGTCGAACGCACTGAGGTCGACGCTGGTCGGCTGGTCGAAAACCCTGGCGCGGGAAGAGGGCGGGGCCGGAATCACGAGCAACATCGTTCTTCCCGGGCGCATTGCCACCTCGCGGACCACGTTCCTCGACGAACAGAAGGCAAAGCGCCAAGGCCGGACCGTGGGAGAGGTTGCAGCCGAGAGCGCCGCATCCATCCCCGTCGGACGGTACGGCACGCCCCAGGAGTACGGCGACGTTGTCGCATTTCTGGCAAGCGCGAAGTCGTCCTTCGTCACGGGCAGCATCATTCGCGTCGACGGCGGGATGATCGCCAGCATCTAACAACTGGACATTGGAAAGGCTCACCAAATGGCTACCGATGATGAAATCAGGGAAGTTCTCTCAGGTGTCACAACCGCGACATTGACGACGATCCTGCTGAAGAAGGGGCTGCGCAATGTTTGGATGCGTGGCGCCATGCCCCTCAACCCCGGGCGGGGCCGGATCGTCGGCCGTGCCTTCACGCTTCGGTTCGTGCCCGCCCGTGAAGACCTGGCGACCCCGGAGTCCTGGTCGTCTCCCAAGTCGACGCGCGCCGCGGTCGAAGCCATGCCGGAGGGCTGCATTGCCGTCGTGGATGCGATGGGGATCACTGACGCTGGTATCTTCGGTGATATCCTGTGTGCCCGAATGAAAAAGAAGAACGTCGCCGCGCTCGTCACTGACGGTGTCGTCCGTGACCTAGATGGCGTCCTCGGCACGAACCTGCCGGTATGGTGCGCCGGCGCAGCCGCCCCGCCGTCGGTGGCAGGCCTGACCTTCGTCGATTGGGATCAGCCGGTCGGCTGCGGCGGCGTCGCCGTATTTCCGAACGACGTCATCGTCGTAGACAACGATGGCGCCGTCGTGATCCCGGCTGCGCTTATCGATGAAATCCTCGAACTCGCCCCCGAACAGGAACGTCTGGAGTCCTGGATTATGCTGCAGGTCAATGACGGTGCAGCTCTGCCCGGTCTCTATCCGGCCAATGCAGAAAACAAGGCGCGCTACGAGGAGTGGAAGAAGCAGTTCGTAAAGCAATAATTCGCGGCGAGGGCACTAGCGCCGTGCGTCTTTTCAACACACAAAGTCAGGGCGAGCACGGTCACGCACCAAGCTTTTGCCGCTCCGCGATCCGCCAGGCCCGCGGCGTCAAGCCGACGTGGCGGACGAAGAAGCGCGAAAAATAGGCCGCGTCTGAAAAGCCGAGGCGGAAGCTGATCTCCTGAATGCTGGCGCGAGTGAAGACGAGTTCGCGCCGCGCGGCATCTAGGAGCCTTCCGGCAATAACCTCGTGCACGCTCTGCCCGGCCATCGCGCGGACCACGCGGTTGAGATGGGTCGGCGACAGGCCCAGTTCGCGCGCATAGAACGCCGCCGGACGGTGCGTAAGATAATGCTGCCGGAGCAGGGCATCGAAGCGCTCCATGCGCCGCTCATTCTCGCTTTCCTGAGCAGGCTCGCTGGCGCGCGACGGTTCTGCGAGCCGCGCCGTCAGTCCTAGCACCGTCGTGAGATACGCATCGAGCAGGCCAGTGCGGTGGCTGCGTCGCGCTTCCCATTCCTGAGCCAGGCGCTCCAATGTCGCGGCAACGTAGTGACCGTCCTCGCTTCCGCCGAGCGGCGTCAGGCAAGCGGTCGCCAGCCAGGTGCCGAGTCTGCTGCGGCTGCCCGGCGCGACCGGCAGGTGCGATGCGAGCACCGTGAAAACGAAACCGTCGATATCGGGGGAAAAGCGGAAGCCATGGCTGACAGCAGGCGGGATGGTGATCACGGCGGGTGGCGAAATCGACTGCGGCGTCTCGCCGAATATGGCATCGCCCGAACCTTTGGCGATGTACAGGATCTGAAAGAAGCTCTCGTGGCGATGAAGACCGATTTCCCAATGATGCAGGCGGCTGCGCGAAGGGATCGTCTCGCAGTGCAGCCAGAAATCCGGTCGTTCTCCGGATTCCTCGCCGTAAAGCTCATATGTCGGGATCGTTCGCTTCACTCTGCCTCACTCAACGCCAATGTTCGATAAGTCCAATTACTTGGCAGAAATGTCCATTGAGACAAGGGCCGGCGGCGCGCAAACTTCCTGACAAAAGACAGTTTTGGAGCGGACGGGGAACGCGGAGGGCTTCGCCGCCGGCACGCCGCTCCAGGCTACGTCAGGCGAGGAAGTACATGCGAACCCAAGTTGTCATTATCGGTTCTGGACCGTCCGGTCTCCTGCTCGGACAATTGCTGACCCTGGCGGGGATCGACAATCTTGTCCTCGACCGCGCCAGCAAAGAACACATCCTCGGCCGGGTGCGCGCCGGTGTTCTTGAAGAGGGCACCATGCAGCTGTTGGACGAGGCCCGGTCGGGGGCCCGTATGCACGCCGAAGGGCTGCCGCATGATGGATTCTCGCTCGCCTTCGACGGCCGCGATCATCGCATCGACCTTTGCGGGTTGACGGGCGGCAAGCGGGTTATGATCTACGGGCAGACGGAACTCACCCGTGACATGATGGACCATCGCGAAGAGGCAGGGGCGCTGTCGATCTACGAGGCTGCCAATGTCACGCCCCATGATTTCGACGGCCGGGCGCCATGCGTCACTTTTGAGAAGGATGGCGCCACGCATCGCATTGACTGCGACTTCGTTGCGGGTTGCGACGGCTTTCACGGGGTCAGCCGAAGGTCCGTGCCGGAGCGAGCAATCCGCGCCTTCGAGAAGGTCTACCCCTTCGGCTGGCTCGGCATCCTCGCCGATGTGCCGCCGGTCAGTCACGAACTGGTCTACGCCAACCACCCGCGCGGCTTTGCGCTCTGTTCCATGCGGTCCCTGAGCCGCAGCCGTTACTACATCCAGTGCTCGCTCGACGAGAAGCTCGAGGAATGGGACGACCCGCGTTTCTGGGACGAACTGCGACGCCGTCTGCCGGCCCATCACGCCGAACGGGTGGTGACTGGGCCATCCTTCGAGAAATCGATTGCACCGCTTCGATCCTTCGTCGCCGAACCGATGCGGTTTCACCGGCTGTTTCTTGTGGGCGATGCCGCACATATCGTGCCGCCGACCGGGGCCAAGGGGCTGAACCTTGCCGCGAGCGACGTGCACTATCTGTTCGAGGGGTTGCTCGAACATTATCAGGACCACTCCAATGCCGGCATCGACGCCTATTCGGCGCGGGCGCTCGCGCGTGTCTGGAAGGCGGTGCGCTTTTCCTGGTGGATGACGACGATGATGCACCGTTTTCCCGACACCAGCGATTTCGACCAGAAGATCCAGGAGGCCGAACTCGACTATCTCACCCATTCGCGGGCCGCCGCGACAGCGCTCGCCGAGAACTATGTCGGGCTGCCCTTTTGACTCATCCGCTCGTGCCGACCCGGCGCGTGCCTTCTGGGCATCGATGCGTTAACGTTGAAGAGTGCCCTTTGCCCTGCGTTTCTTTAACTGGGCGATTCATAACTGCAAAGTTATGTGGAGCGGGCTATCTTTCATTTTTCAACACTGTTCCACATGTCAAACTGACGGCGATCAAGTTTTGCAATTGATCTTTGGACGGCGCCGGACGGAGTGAGCCGGCTGTCCTGGGGAGGAAAAATGAAACGGACTATTATCGCCGCGCTGGCGGCACTCACAATTGGCGGTGCAGCTCAAGCCGACACGATCAAGATCGGCGTGATTGGGCCGTTTTCCGGTCCATTTGCTCTACAGGGCAAGAATTTCAAGGCCGGCATCGACGCCTATATGGCGCTGAACGGCAGCAAGGTCGGCGACGACGACATCGAAGTCATCTACCGGGACGTGCCGCAACCCGACCCCGCCCAATCCAAGGCGCTTGCGCAGGAACTCGTTGTCAAAGAAGGCGTGCAGTATCTCGCTGGCTTCTATTTCACCCCCGACGCAATGGCGGTGACGCCGCTACTCGAGCAGGCGAACGTGCCGCTCGTCATCATGAATGCCGCAACTTCAGCAATCGTCACCAAGAGTCCGCTGGTCGTGCGCACCTCATTCACGCTCTGGCAGACCTCGACGCCGATCGCCAAGGTGGCGAAGGACGCCGGCGTCTCCAAGGTCATTTCGGTGGTCAGCGACTACGGCCCGGGTGTCGACGCGGAGAACGCCTTCAAGACGGGTTTCGAAGCGGCCGGTGGACAGATCGTCGAGGCGATCCGCATGCCGCTTGCCACGAATGATTTCTCGCCGATCATGCAGCGCATCAAGGATTCGGGGGCTGAAGGGGTCTTCGCCTTCCTGCCGTCCGGCCCGACGACGCTGGGTTTCGTGAAGGCCTTCAACGAAAACGGCCTGAAGGACGCCGGCATCAAGTTCTTTGCGCCGGGCGACCTGACGCAGGAATCGGACCTACCCGCACTTGGCGATGCCGCGCTCGGGATACAGACGACCTTCCACTACGCGGTCTCGCACGATTCGCCGGAAAACAAGACCTTTGTCGAGGCGGCTGGCAAGGCAATCGGCAATCCGGCCGAGCTTTCCTTCCCCTCTGTCGGTGCCTATGACGGCATGCATGTCGTCTATAAGATGATCGAGGCGACTGGCGGCGAGCAGGACGCGCAAAAGGCGGTCGATGCAGTCAAGGGGCTTGCCTGGACGAGTCCGCGTGGGCCTGTATCGATCGATCCGGAATCTCGCCATATCACCCAGAACATCTATCTGCGCGAAGTCACCAAGGCCGAGGACGGCTCCTATTACAACAAGGAGATCACGACCTTCGAGAAGCAGGGCGATCCGGGTCTTGCAGCGCTGAAGTAAGATCAGCCGGCGACAGGGATGCGGGGCCGCAGGCTCCCACTACCGGAAACAGGATGGGCTCATGCAAACCGTCTTCAGCATAGCGGTCGACGCGCTCGCTTACGGCATGGTGCTGTTCGTGATTTCGATCGGTCTTTCCGTCACCATGGGCCTCATGCGAGTGGTCAACCTCGCCCATGGTGCTTTCGCCATGATCGGTGGATACATCGCCTCTTATGCAGCACGCGACCTGGGGCTCGGCTACGGGCTTGCGGTGCTGCTTGCCGTATTCGGAACGATCGTCATCGCCGTTCCGATCGAGCGCTTGCTCTACCGGCGCATCTACGGAGCGCCGGAACTCACCCAGGTGCTGATGACGATCGGAATCACTTTCTGCATCATCGGCATCGCCAATTACGCTTTCGGCCCGACACTGAAGACGATTCCTCTGCCTCCGGGGCTTGAGGGATCGGTCGATCTCGGCTTCCGCTCGATCGCCACGCATCGGATCTTCGCCATTCTTTGCGGTCTCTCCGTCGCCGCCGCTCTCTGGTATCTTATCGAGAGAACTGGCTTCGGCGTGAAGCTGAGAGCGGCCGTTGACGACGCGGCCATGGCGGCCGCCCTCGGGGTACGCACGGAAATCGTCTATGCGGTGAGCTTTGCCGTTGCGGTCGGTCTGGCAGCTTTGGGAGGCGTGGTCGGCGCCGAACTGCTCCCGGTCGAGCCCTACTACGCCCTGCGTTACATGGTGACTTTCCTGGTCGTCGTTTCTGTCGGCGGGGCCGGCTCGATATCGGGCGCGCTGATTGCCTGCCTGTTGCTTGGCGGCATCGATACGGCCGGCCGCTATCTGGTGCCGGAATTCGGCGAATTCTTCTTCTATCTCGCGGTCATCGCCATCGTCTGCGTCTTCCCACGCGGCCTTGCCGGAAGGATAAGATAATGACCATGGTAACGATGAACGATGCGCTGGAAGGCTCCCACCGCAAAGGGCGAAAGTTCGGCCGCGACCTCGCCGGTCTGGCCGTGATCCTCGGGCTTGCCGTCGTCGGCTACCTGTTGTTTCCAAACAACCTGGCTCTGCTCACCCGCATGACGGCGATCGCGCTCCTGGTTCTATCCCTCGACCTTGTGACGGGATATTGCGGCGTGGCGACGCTCGGACATGCTGCGCTCTTCGGAAGTGGCGCCTATGCGGCCGGCATTGCCGCGGTGCACTTCGGCCTCACTGATCCGCTTCTGATGCTTGGCTGCGGCATTCTCGGCGGTGCGCTTGCGGGCCTTGTCTGCGGCTTGGTCATTCTCCGTGCCCATGGTCTTCCGCAGCTTGTCCTGTCGATCGCCCTCATTCATCTGTTTCACGAGTTTGCGAACAAGGCCTCCTCCTGGACAGGCGGCAGTGACGGCCTGGCTGGTATCGCGCCTGATCCGCTCCTCGGTTACTTCGAATTCGACCTCTGGGGCCGCACCGCCTATGTCTTCGGCATTGTTCTTCTTGCAGGCGTCTTCACGCTCTTGCGGCGCATCGTCCGTTCGCCCTTCGGTATGCTCTGCCGCGGCATCAAGGAAGACCCGATCCGGATCCGCGCCATGGGCGCCTCGCCGAAACTTGCGTTGATGAAGATGTATGCGATTTCCGGAGCGGTTGCCGGCACGGGCGGCGCGCTCAATGCCATCTCGACGCAGGTCGTTGGTCTCGACAGCCTCTCCTTCACCCTTTCGGCCGAGAGCCTGGTCATGCTGGTCCTCGGCGGCACCGGCTCCCTTTTCGGTGCGCTCACGGGCACGATCGTCTTCATGTTCTTCGAGGACATTGTCTCCGCCGCCAATCCGTTCCACTGGCTGACGATGGTTGGTGTGCTGCTGGTCGCCGTCGTGCTCTTTGCGCCGAAGGGGCTCTACGGGACAGTCGTCGGTCTTGCGATGCGGTGGCGGGAGGCGCGCCGATGAGTGCCATCTTCGAAGTCCAGAACCTGAAGCGGGCCTTTGGCGGCCTCACCGTTACCAACGACGTGAGCCTTGCGATGGCGGCAGGCGACCGCGTGGCGCTGATCGGCCCGAACGGCGCTGGCAAGACGACGTTCGTCAATCTCGTTACCGGCAACCTGACACCGGATTCGGGCGATGTCCTGATCGGCGGCGAAAGCGTCACGCGAACCAATGCCATCGGACGCGTGCGGCGGGGCCTCGTGCGTTCATTCCAGGTCACTCGTCTCTTCCAGGAAATGACGCCGGCCGAGCATGTGGCCCTGGCCGTGTTGCAGCGCGATGGAAGGGCGGGCCGCATGTTCGGCCACTTCCTGACGATGCCGGAGGTCATGGCGGAGGTAATCGAGCTTCTCGGTAAGCTGGGTTTGCGCGAATTGATGCACCGGCGCGTGAGCGAGATCGCCTATGGCCAGCAGCGACTTCTGGAGATCGCCGTGGCACTGGCGCTCAAGCCCAAGGTGCTGCTCCTCGACGAACCGGCTGCCGGCGTGCCGCAAAGCGATACCGGCCTCATCGAAAAGGCGCTGGCAGACCTTCCGGCCGATCTTGCCGTGCTGATGATCGAACACGACATGGACCTCGTCTTCCGCTTTGCCAAGCGCGTGATCGTCCTCGCCGCCGGCACGATCATCTTCGACGGGTCGCCTTCGGAAGTCACCAAGGATCCGCGCGTGCGCGAGGCCTATCTCGGGAGCTATGCCAATGCCAGCCACGCCGCTTAAAGTTGAGAAACTGTCCGCCGGCTATGGGCCGACGCGGGTGCTGGAGGGGATCAGCTTTTCGGTGCCCACCGGGGCGCGGCTTGCCGTGCTCGGCCGCAACGGCATGGGCAAGACGACGCTGCTTGCCACTCTCGCCGGCCAGACGCGCCGCTATGACGGGCGCATCCTGATCGGCCAGACGGATGTCACGGCGCTGCCGAGCGCGTCGCGGGCGTTGAAGGGCCTGGGTTTCGTGCCGCAGGCGCGCTGTGTCTTTCCGACGCTGACGGTCGAAGAAAACCTCTTCGTCGGTCTCAAGGGGCGCCCGAGAAGCGCGCTCAAGGAAGCCTACGACATGTTTCCCCGACTTTACGAGCGGCGGAAGAACCTCGGTTCCCAACTCTCCGGCGGGGAGCAGCAGATGCTGTCGACCGCCCGCTCGATCCTCGGACGTCCTTCCGTTCTGCTCCTCGACGAGCCGCTCGAGGGGCTGGCGCCGGTCATCTGCGAGGAACTGATGAAAGCCTTCGTCGAACTCGCGAAGACCGGTGACATGACGATCTTGCTCGTCGAACAGCGCATCCAGAGCGCGCTCGATTTCGCCGACCATGTCATTGTCCTGGAGCGGGGACGGCTCGCTTGGAGCGGAACGCCGGACGAACTCTCTAAGGATCACACGGCCGTTGAGCGGCTGTTAGGCGTCGGCGGCTTGCACTAGCGGCAAATACCGCACCTTCAGCGGCAGAAGGGCCGCTTAGCTGCATTGACAGCTGGAGGGCGATTTTCTCAAGGAAAATCCGGCCGAATGCCCCCAAAAATTTGAAAGTCTTTCGCATTCGACGTCGAAATGGGCGGCTAGCGATCATGCGCGCGACGTCGCACAATCGATGTGCTGCATGGGGGTCCCCGTCCGGCGAGGCCGCACGGCCTGGATCGCAGACGCTTGTCGCGATCGAAATGCAACGGCCGGGAGTTGGAGGAGCAGCTTTCCGGCCTCAGTCGTTCGGCTGCGTCGAGATGACGGCTGCCAGAGCGGGATCAGGAAAAGTGTGAGCGGTTTTCGGTCTGGATCCCGCTTCAACCTATGAGAATCGATCACGTTCATGATCTTCGGTGAACCCAAGATCATCGTGATCTAAGGGAGGAAATATGTTTGAACGGCTTTTCAAACTGAAAGAGCATGACACGACGATCCGCGCGGAGGTGGTCGCCGGTCTCACGACATTCCTGACGATGTCGTATATCATCTTCGTCAATCCGGACATCCTGTCGACCACCGGCATGGATCGTGACGCTGTCTTCGTCGCGACCTGTCTTGCGGCCGCCCTCGGCTCCGCCGTCATGGCGCTCGTCGCTAACTGGCCGATCGGCATGGCGCCCGGCATGGGCCTCAACGCCTTCTTCGCCTTCACCGTCGTAGCGGCCCTCGGCTTCACCTGGCAACAGGCACTCGGCGCCGTGTTCATCTCCGGCCTTATCTTCCTGCTGCTGACCGTCACCGGGGTGCGAAGCTGGCTGATTGCCGGCATCCCGCATTCGCTGCGCAGCGCCATCGCGACCGGTATCGGCCTGTTCCTAGGCATCATCGCGCTCAAGAACGCCGGCATCGTCGTCGACAATCCGGCAACGCTGGTCGGCCTCGGCGACCTGAAGCAAACCGGGCCGCTGCTCGCGATCCTCGGCTTTTTCGTCATCGCCGTGCTCGACTCGCTGAAGGTCCGTGGTTCGATCCTCATAGGCATCCTCGTGGTCACGGTCCTGTCCATGGTCCTCGGGGTTTCCGAGTTCAAGGGCGTGGTCGCCGCGCCGCCGAGCATCGCTCCGACTTTCCTGCAGCTCGACATCATGGGGGCGCTGCATGGCGGTCTCGTTCATGTCATCCTCGTCTTCGTCCTCGTCGAGGTCTTCGATGCGACCGGTACGCTGATCGGCGTCGCCAAGCGGGCGAGACTTGTCGAAGAGGGCAAGCCGAACCGCCTCGGGCGCGCGCTGCTCGCCGATAGCTCGGCCATCATCGCCGGCTCGCTGATCGGCACCAGCAGCACGACGGCCTATGTCGAGAGCGCCTCTGGCGTGCAGGCGGGCGGCCGCACCGGTCTCACCGCGCTCACCATTTCGGTGCTGTTCCTTGCCGCACTCTTCATCTCGCCGCTTGCCGCCGCCGTTCCGTCCTATGCGACGGCGCCGGCGCTGCTCTACGTGGCGGGGCTGATGATGCGCGAGCTCACGGAAATCGAGTGGGACGACCTGACCGAGGCGGCACCGGCGGCCCTGACGGCGATCGCCATGCCTTTCACCTACTCGATCGCCAACGGCCTTGCCTTCGGCTTCGTGAGCTACGTGATCCTGAAGGTCTGCACTGGTCGGTGGAGCGTCATCCATCCCGCCACCCAGATCGTCGCCGCCCTGTTTGTCGTGCGCTTCGCCTTCTTCGGCGGCTGACAGATTTCCGTAAGGGGCGTGCCAACGCCCCTCATAGACAAAACGAATTCGGCCGGACCCGTTAAGTGGCGGGCCCGGCCGATTTTCATCTAGCGAGTGACAGGCTCAGCTACTGTCTCGTTTAGCCCGGCAGCATTTCGCGCAAGCGCAGCAGTGCGATCCGCTCCACCTGCCGGCAAGCCGTATAGAACTCGGTCTCGCGGTCGTTGCCGATCCGGCTTTCGAAAGCGGCGAGGATTTCATCCTTGCTGCGCCCTTTGACGGCCATGATGAAGGGAAAGCCGAACTTTTCGACATAGGCGTCATTGAGCGCGGCAAAGTGCGCGCGCTCCCGGTCCGTCAGGGCGTCGAGACCGGCCGAGGCCTGCTCGTTGGTCGAGCTCTCGGTCAGGCGCTTTGCCTGGGCAAGCTTGCCGGCGAGATCGGGGTGGGCGCTGAGAACAGCGAGCCGTTCCGCGTCGGTCGCCTCACGAAATACGATGGTCAACGCCGCGTGCAGTCCGCTCGCCGTGTCATTGGCGGGCGACAGTTCGACCGCGAAGGCGCGCCTGGCGATCCAGTCGGAATGTTCGAAGATCCCGCCAAAGCGGGCGATGAAGATCTCTTCGGATAGCCGCGACGGCCGCCCGTCGCTCAGCTGGAACGGATAGGCCTCCGCCCAATAGCGGGCGATGTCGACGCGGCGGGCCAGCCAGACTTTCTCGTGGCTCTTCACATAGTCGATGAAGCGTGCCAGCGCCGCCGCCCGACCGGGCCGGCCTGCGAGGCGGCAGTGAAGGCCGATGCTCATCATCTTCGGCGTTCCCGCTTTCCCCTCTGCATAGAGAACGTCGAAGCTGTCCTTCAAATAGCTGAAGAACTGGTCGCCGCTGTTGAATCCCTGCGCCGTCGCGAACCGCATGTCGTTGGCGTCGAGCGTATAGGGGATGACGAGCTGATGCCGATCCTTGTGTTCGTGCCAATAGGGCAGATCATCGGCATAGGAGTCGGAAACGTAGTCGAAGCCGCCAGCCTCGGTCACGAGGTCGAGCGTGTTCTGCGAACAGCGGCCCGTATACCAGCCGCGTGGCCGTTCGCCGGTGACGATCGTGTGGAGCCGGATCGCCTCGGCGATCTCGGCGCGTTCCTGTTCGACGCTGAAATCCTTATGCTCGATCCACTTCAGGCCGTGGGAGGCGATTTCCCAGCCCGCATCCTGCATGGCCGCGACCTGTGCCGGCGATCGCTTCAGTGCCGTGGCGACGCCGTAGACGGTGACGGGCACTTGCCTGTCGGTAAACAGCCGGTGCAGCCGCCAGAAGCCGGCGCGCGCACCATATTCGTAGATCGACTCCATGTTCCAGTGGCGCTTGCCGGGCCAGGCCTGAGCGCCGACGATCTCCGACAGGAACGCTTCCGATGCCGCGTCACCATGCAACACACAGTTTTCGCCGCCCTCTTCATAATTGACCACGAACTGAACGGCGATCCGCGCTTCTTTTGGCCAAACGACTTGTGGGCTTGGGCCGTAGCCCTGTAGATCCCGGGGATATCTCATGCAACCATACCTCCTGATATTGTCTCTGGATGGCCAGTCGTAGCCAGAAATCCACCGGCTCATTCCCCCCGAAAAATTTGAAAGTCTCGAAGCTCGAGCCCGCTACACAAAGGTGCCGCCCCTTCGGATACTTCATTCGTCGAGAGTGAGTTGGAGGAGCGACACGCATGCAATCTAGAGGCGGAAACCCCGGGCGTCTGACGACCCATGTGCTGGATACTGCAAGCGGCAAGCCAGCCGCGAACCTGCGCATCGAGCTTTACCGCCTCGATGGCGAGTGGCGGGAGCGTCTCGCTTCTGCCCGCACGAACGGCGACGGCCGTTGCGACGAGCCGCTGCTCTGCGGCGAGGCGATGAAGTGCGGCGTTTACGAACTACGCTTCCACGCCGGCGAATATCTGGGAGCCGACGCCAACCCGTTCCTAGACGTCATCCCAATCCGCTTCGGGATCGCCGATCACGACGCGCATTACCACGTGCCGCTGCTGCTTTCGCCCTACGGCTATTCCACCTATCGCGGGAGTTGAGCGGCCATGACAATCGAAATCCGCAATACGATCCGCTTTCTCTTGAACGACCGGCTGGTCGAACTTGCCGATGTCTCGCCCGTCCAAACGCTGCTCGATTTCCTGCGCGTCGACCGCAATCTGCGCGGCACCAAGGAAGGCTGCGCGGAAGGGGACTGCGGCGCCTGCACGGTGCTTGTCGGCCGCCTTTACGACGGCGGGCTGAAATACGAATCCGTCAATGCCTGCATCCGTTTCGTCGCCTCGCTCGATGGCTGCCATGTCGTGACGGTCGAGGCGCTCGCCCAACCTGACGGGCTGCTCCATCCAGTGCAACAGGCCATGGTCGACACGCATGCATCGCAATGCGGCTTCTGCACGCCGGGTTTCGTCATGTCGCTCTACGGCCTCTGGATGGAAAACCCCAAGCCGAGCGTTCAGGAAATCGAAAAGGCACTGCAGGGCAATCTCTGTCGCTGCACCGGTTATGCCGCAATCATCCGCGCCGCCGAGGCGATTTCGTCGATCGGCGAGGTCGGAAAGGACCCGCTGGTTGCCGAGCGCGAGAAGATCGCCCGCCAGCTCGCTGCCCTCAGGGACGGCCGACGTGTCGAGATCGGCAGCGAGGACGAACGCGTGGTGTTACCGGGTTCCCTGGACGATTTCGCTGCAGTCCTCGAAGCCAATCCGAAGGCGACGATTGTGGCCGGGTCTACCGATGTCGGGCTCTGGGTGACGAAGTTCATGCGCGACATCGCGCCGGTCGTTCACGTTTCCCACCTGGAAGAATTGCGCCGGAATTCCGTCGACGACGGCGGCATGACACTCGCCGCCGGCGTTAGCTACTCGGAAGCCTATCCGCTGATCGTTCGGCATTTCCCGCAATTGCGCGAACTCTGGAACCGGATCGGCGGCGAGCAGGTGCGCAACATGGGGACCATCGGCGGCAATATCGCCAACGGTTCGCCGATCGGCGATACGCCCCCGGCGCTGATCGCCCTTGGAGCGTCGGTGACGTTGCGGAAGGGCCGGAAAGGACGGACGTTGCCGCTCGAATCCTTCTTCATCGAGTACGGTAGGCAGGATCGCCAGCCCGGCGAATTCGTCGAGTCCGTCCGGATTCCCTTCTTGGGCGAGGCCGACCATTTCGCCGTCTACAAAGTTTCAAAGCGGCTCGATGAGGATATTTCCTCCGTCTGCGGTGCGTTCCGTGTGACGCTCGACGGCGAAGGCAGGGTTGCGGATGCGACGATCGCCTTCGGCGGGATGGCCGGCACGCCGAAGCGCGCATCGATCGTCGAGGCCATCCTCAAGGGGGCGGTCTGGAGCGAAACGGCGGTCAACGCTGCCGTCGTAGCCTTCGAGCGGGATTTCACGCCTCTGACCGATTGGCGCGCCTCGGCAGACTACCGGATGCTGGTCGCCAAGAATCTCCTGCGGCGATTCCACTTGGAAACGCAGGACACAAGGAATGTCCGTATCGACCGCGCTGTCGCGGTGGCTGTCTAAAGGGGTGGACCGATGAATGTGATGCAGCCCATCGACCGCATCCGCGGCGGCGTCCACGAGAAGGAACGTCACGAGTCCGGCCACAAGCATGTTTCGGGCACGGCCGAATATATCGACGACATTCCGGAGCCGGCCGGCACAC
Source organism: Sinorhizobium shofinae (assembly GCA_001704765.1). Classification (GTDB taxonomy): domain Bacteria; phylum Pseudomonadota; class Alphaproteobacteria; order Rhizobiales; family Rhizobiaceae; genus Sinorhizobium; species Sinorhizobium shofinae. Next base: position 161,562 of record MBFK01000004.1, on the reverse strand, counting down.
TTCACGGCTATCTTGGACTTTCGCAGCGCGCGCATGCGGAGATCCTGTCGATAGATTTCGAGCCGGTAAGCAGCAGCCCCGGCGTTGTCGGTGTCCTGACGGCCGATGACATTCCGGGCGAGAATGACATCAGCCCGGCCCACAAGCACGACGATCCCGTTTTTGCGACCGGCAAGGTCGAGTTCCATGGCCAGCCGATCTTTGCGGTGATCGCCACCTCGCGCGATGCCGCGCGCCGCGCCGCGGCAAAGGCGAAGGTTGAGTATCGCGATCTGCCGCATGTGACAGATGTCGTAGAGGCGGCGGCCGCCAACTATCCGCTGGTGATCGATCCCCTGAAGCTCGAGCGTGGCGATATTGACGCCGGTTTCGCCAAGGCAAGGAACATCGTCGAGGGCGAGATGCGGATCGGCGGTCAGGATCACTTCTATCTCGAAGGACACATCTCCTTCGCGATCCCCGGCGAGGACGACGAGGTGACCATCTTTGCCTCGACCCAGCATCCGAGCGAGACGCAGCACATGGTGGCCCAGGTGCTCGGCGTGCCCTCGAACGCGGTCACCGTAAACGTCCGCCGCATGGGCGGTGCCTTCGGCGGCAAGGAGACGCAGGCAAATCTTTTCGCGGCAGTTGCGGCACTCGCCGCCAAGAAATTCCGCCACGCCGTCAAAGTGCGTCCCGACCGCGACGACGATATGACTGCGACCGGCAAGCGCCACGACTTCCATGTCGATTATCGGATCGGCTTCGACGACGACGGCCGTATCGAGGCAGTGGATGCCGTCTTTGCCGCCCGCTGCGGCTTTTCGACCGATCTCTCCGGCCCGGTGACCGACCGTGCGCTCTTCCACGCCGACAATTGCTATTTCTACCCGAATGTTCGGCTGCGCTCGCGTCCGCTCAAGACGAATACGGTCTCGAACACCGCCTTCCGCGGCTTTGGCGGGCCGCAGGGCATGGTCGGCGGCGAGCGGATGATCGAGGACATTGCCTACACGCTCGGCAAGGATCCGCTCGAGATCCGCAAGCAAAATTTCTACGGCGGCGAGGGGCGCAACCTGACGCCCTATCACCAGACCGTGGAAGACAACATCATCGGCCGGATCATTGCGGAACTCGAAGCTTCCGCTGACTATGCTGCCCGGCGGCAGGCGGTGATTACCTTCAATCACGAGAACCATGTCATCAAGCGCGGCATCGCGCTGACGCCGGTCAAATTCGGCATCTCCTTCACCAAGACGGAATACAATCAGGCCGGCGCTCTCATCCATGTCTATACGGATGGCTCGGTCCACCTGAACCACGGCGGCACCGAGATGGGGCAGGGGCTCTACACCAAGGTTGCCCAGGTGGTGGCGGAAGAGTTCCAGGTCGATCTCGACCGCATCAAGGTGACGGCGACCTCGACTGGCAAGGTCCCGAATACGTCTGCGACGGCAGCGTCCTCGGGGTCGGACCTGAACGGCATGGCGGCTGCCAACGCCGCTCAGCAGATCAAGGCGCGGCTGGTGCGCTTCGCGGCGGAACGCTACGGTGTCACCGAAGCGGATGTTGCTTTCGAACCGAACATGGTGAGGATCGGAAGCGAGCGCATCGCCTTTGCCGATTTTATCAAATCTGCCTATGGAGCTCGCGTCCAGCTCTCGGCGGCCGGCTTCTACAAGACGCCGAAGATCCACTGGGACCGATCCGAGGGAAGGGGGCGTCCGTTCTACTACTACGCCTATGGCGCCTCATGCTCCGAAGTCAGCGTCGACACTCTGACCGGCGAATATCAGGTCGAGCGGACGGACATCATCCATGATGTCGGTAAGTCGCTCAATCCTGCGCTCGACCTCGGCCAGGTGGAGGGCGCCTTCGTGCAGGGCATGGGGTGGCTGACGACGGAGGAATTGTGGTGGGACGCCAAGGGGCGCCTGCGCACCCATGCGCCTTCCACCTACAAGATCCCGCTCGCGTCCGATCGCCCGCGCGTCTTCAACGTCCGCCTGGCGGAATGGTCGGTCAATCGCGAGGAGACGATCCGCCGTTCAAAGGCGGTCGGGGAACCGCCCTTCATGCTGGGCATTTCCGTTCTTGAAGCGATATCCATGGCAGCCGCAAGCGTAGCGGAGTATCGTATTCCGCCGCGCATCGATGCCCCGGCAACACCGGAACGGGTGCTGATGGCGATCGAGCGGCTGCGCAGCGTGGCGTCGCGTGGCGAAGCGGATGGATGACAGGCATGGCGAGCAGAGAGGACATTCGACATTTCCTGAGCGGCGATGCGGCCTGCATTGTCGTTGAGGTGTCGGGAGCGGCCGGCTCCACGCCGCGCGATACGGATGCCTGGATGCTTGTCGCCAAGGATCGCACCTTCGCCACGATCGGCGGCGGTCAACTGGAATACATGGCGATCGATCATGCCCGGCAACTGCTCAAAGGAGTAGCCACCGATGACCGGCTAACGATCCCGCTCGGACCGGAGATCGGCCAGTGCTGCGGCGGGCGGGTCGCACTTGCGTTCAAGGCTGTTGATCCAGAAACCCGAGCCGCATTGATCGAGCGCAGCGACACGGAAATCGCGCGCCGGCCGCATGTCTATGTCTTCGGGGCCGGCCATGTCGGCGATGCGCTCGCTATGGCGCTGGCGCTGGTGCCGGTCAGAACCGTGCTCGTCGACACTCGCGAGCAGGAGCTTTCGGCAGTCGACGTCCCAGGTATCGAAACCTGCCTCACGGCGATGCCCGAGGTCGTCGTCCGCGACGCACCGCCTGGCAGCGCCTTCGTCATCCTCACCCATGATCATGCGTTGGATTTCCTGATCGCGGCCGAAGCGCTTGCCCGGCAGGACGCCTGTTATGTCGGCATGATCGGATCGAAGACGAAGCGCGCCACCTTCAAGAACTGGCTCTTGCGCGAGGTCAGACGCCCGGAACTCTTCGACCGGCTCGTCTGCCCGATCGGCGGCACCGCAGTGAAAGACAAGCGGCCCGCCGTCATTGCAGCGCTCGCCGCCGCTGAAATCACGACGGCAGCGCTCAATCATGATCTCCCACAGGGGGACATGGCACCACCGAAGCAAAAGAGGTCGATCAAGGCATAGCCAGCATCATTGGCCGGGTGCCGCACCCCTCGGACGGATAACGCAATCCGCGACGCGGTCGAGCTCGTTCAACTCGGCGGCGTGACGCTGGCCCCATTCGCAGAGCGCGTGGAGGACAGGCTCGAGGCTTTGTCCCAGGCGCGTCGCGGAATATTCGACGCGCGGCGGTACCTCGCGGAAAATTTCCCTGTGTACCAGGCCGTGTTCCTCCATCTCGCGAAGCTGCTGGATCAGCACTTTCTGGCTGACCGCCGGGACGAGCTTCTTCAACTGCGAAAGCCGTTTCGGCGCATCGAACAGATGGTAGAGGATGATGGCCTTCCAGCGCCCGGAAATTACCTTGAGCGCGCGCTCGGAGGGAAGAACCGGCAATTTCTTGATGATCTCGGCCATGGTTACGTCTTGGTGCCTATGGAACGAAAGAGTGTGTAGAGGCGGTCTGGAGACTAGACATAAATAGTCCGGTGAACCAGGCAATTCGAGGTCAGTCTCCATGAAAGCGATTGAGTTTCGCCAGTTCGGGTCGCCCGACGTGCTCAAACTTGTTGACGTGCCGACACCAAGTCCGGGCAAGGGTGAGGCGCTCGTTCGAGCCCGCGCCATCGGCGTCAACTACTTTGAAGTCTTGATGCGGCAGGATCGCTACACGATGACACCCGAGCTGCCGATGGTCCCCGGCGTCGAGCTGGCAGGCGTCGTGGAGGCAGTCGGCGAGGGCGTTCGTCCTTCTCTCCTGGGCAGTCGCGTCGCCGTACCGATGTTTGCTCAGGGACGCGGCAGCGGCGGATATGCCGAGTTTGTAACGGTCGATGCAACGACGCTGGTGCCCATCCCGGACGGGCTTTCCTTCGAACCCGCTGTTGCCCTGATGATCCAGGGCCTGACCGCACTGCATCTGGTGCGGCAGAACCCGCCGAAGAACAAGACGCTGCTTGTCAGCGCCGCATCCGGCGGCGTCGGCTCTTTGCTGGTGCAATTGGCAAGGAACGGCAGTGCGCGGGCCATCGTTGCCGTCGCGAGCTCCGAAGAAAAGCTCGAACTGGCGCGCTCGCTTGGCGCCGATCTTGGCGCAAACTACGCCCAACCGGATTGGCCGGCGACGCTTAAGGCGGCTTTAAGAGGTGGCGGCATCGACATCGTCTACGATTTCGTTGGCGGCGAATTCACGGGGACGGCGATCGATTTGTTGGCGCCTGGGGGCGAGCTGGTCTTCGGCGCGCTTGGCAGATTTACGCTAAGCGCCAAGCAGATGGAGACTATGTTCTCGCAAAATCAAGTCCTGCGGGGCTTTGCCCTACTCCCCTTGCTAGATCCGGTCGGATTGAGGACGGATCTGGCTGATCTCTTCAGTCGAGCGGAGGAGGGTACGCTCAAGGTAACTATCGGCGGGCGTTTTTCGCTCCAAGAGGCCGAAGACGCCCATCGGGCCATAGAGAGCCGCCAAACCACCGGAAAAATCGTACTAGCGCCCTGAGCTTTCCCCTCACGCGCTGGAGCGTTCCTGCAGCGGGGCGCGGTCGGCCAGCATCTTGCCGATCAGCCGCTGGCACCGCTCGGCCATGAAGTCGATGATCAGGCGCACCTTCGGATCCTGGAAACGCTTGTGCGGATAGATTGCCGCGAGCTGCGCGCCGAGCGGTGGCGTCTCGTCGAGGATCGGCACGAGCCTGCCCTCGTCGATATATTGCTTCACCTCGAAGAGTGGCTTGTTGATGATGCCCCGGCCGTCAAGTGCCCATTGGGTCAGCACGTCGCCGTCGTCGGAATCATAAGGGCCGCTGACCTCGAACTTGCGCACACCCTCCGGCGTCTGCAACGTCCAGTAATATTCCTTCGAGCCGGGATAGCGCAGCAGCAGACAGTCGTGGCGGTCGGTGATGAGCTCGTCTGGCGTTTTTGGAACGCCGCGCTTCTCGAAATAGGTAGGCGAGCCGCAGATCACCCGGTCGCAGTTCATGATGCCGCGCATGCGCAGGTTCGAATCTTCCAGGATCCCGAGCCGGAAGGCAACATCGACGCCTTCGCTCAAGATATCGACATTGCGGTCGGAAAGACGGAGACGAACCTCTATGTCCGGATACCGGTCGTGGAATTCGGGTACGCCAGAGGCAATCAATCTCCGACCTATGCCGAGCGGCGCGGTAATCCGCACGGCTCCCTTGGGATTGCGAGAGAGATCAGCGATGGCGCTTTCCGCCTCGTTTACTGCCTCGAGGATCTTGACGGCACCGTCATAGAAGACGCGGCCATGCTCAGTTGGCGTCAGTTTCCGGGTGGTGCGATTGAACAGGCGCACGCCCATATGCCGCTCCAACTCCTTGATTCTGTTGCTGGCAACGGCCGGTGTGACGCGCTGATCGCGGCCGGCCGCCGACAGCGTTCCAAGTTCCACGACGCGCACGAAGACGCGCACATTATCGAGATAGGACATGCTCCCGCCTCTGCTCCTCAGGGCCTAAGTTAGCACGCCGGCGCCTCGCTTATTTTATAGTTTTTTTTGAAAGAGTTGGTCATCTCGCGGCAATTCTCGCCCCCTCAAGCAATGACACATAATGCGGCGCAGAGAAATGGGAGGACCGCATGTACGAATATGCCATTGCCTGGGACTGGATGACATTTGCGGTGCGATGGCTGCATGTCATCACCGGCATCGCCTGGATCGGCTCATCCTTCTATTTCGTCGCGCTCGACTTGGGCTTGCGGCAGCGCTCGGGCCTGCCGGCCGGTGCCTATGGCGAAGAGTGGCAGGTCCACGGCGGCGGCTTCTATCACATCCAGAAATATCTGGTTGCGCCGGAAAACATGCCGGAGCACCTGATCTGGTTCAAATGGGAATCCTATGTCACCTGGCTGTCGGGCTTCGGCATGCTGGCGCTCGTCTATTATGCCGGCGCAGATCTCTATCTGATCGATCCAAGCGTGCTCGACGTGTCGAAGCCGACGGCGATCGCCATCTCGCTGGCATCGCTTGCCTTCGGCTGGCTTGCATATGACACGATCTGTCGTTCCCCGCTCGGCAACGACAACAGCCGCCTGATGGTGCTGCTCTATTTCATTCTCGTCGCCGTCGCCTGGGGCTACACCCAGCTCTTCACCGGCCGCGCCGCCTACCTGCATCTCGGCGCCTTCACCGCGACGATCATGTCGGCGAACGTGTTCTTCATCATCATCCCGAACCAGAAGAAAGTGGTCGCCGACCTGATCGCCGGCCGCACACCGGATCCGGCTCTCGGCAAGCAAGCGAAGCAGCGCTCGACGCACAACAACTACCTGACGCTTCCCGTCCTGTTCCTGATGCTGTCGAACCACTATCCACTCGCCTTCGGCACCCAGTACAACTGGATCATCGCCTCGCTGGTCTTCCTGATGGGCGTCACGATCCGCCACTGGTTCAACACGCAGCATGCCCGCAAGGGCAGCCCGACCTGGACCTGGCTGGTCACGGTGCTGCTCTTCATCGTCATCATGTGGCTCTCGACGGTGCCCAAGGTTCTCTCGGAGGGCGGAGAGGCGAGGGCGTCCACCGCCGAGCAGGCCGTCGTCGCAGCGGCAAATTTCTCGAAGGTGCGCGACACGGTGCTCGGCCGATGCTCGATGTGCCATGCGCGGGAGCCCGGCTGGGAGGGCCTCGTCGTGCCGCCCAAGGGCGTCGTCCTCGAAAGCGACGGCGATATCGTCGGACATGCCCGCGAAATCTATCTGCAGGCCGGGCGTTCGCACGCCATGCCGCCTGCCAATGTCACCGGCATCACCGAAGAGGAACGGCAACTGCTGTCCTCCTGGTACGAGACGGGCGTGAAGGAGGGAAAGTTTCAATGAGTGATTTGCTGATTCGCGGCCGCGTGCTGACCTTCGTGAAGGAACCAGAGGGCATCGATGATACCGGCGCCTATCGTTATTACGAGGACGGCGCCATTCTCGTCCGGAATGGCAAGGTTGCCGGTGTCGGCTCCTACGCTGACTTGGCGAAACAGGCCGGCAGCGCCATCAGGATCGCTGACCATCGCCCCAATCTCGTCCTGCCGGGACTTATCGATACGCACCTGCATTTCCCGCAAACGCAGGCGATCGCCTCCTATGGCGCGCAGCTCTTGGAATGGCTGAACACCTATATCTTCGTCGAGGAGCAGAAGTTCAAAGAGCGAGGACACGCCGCCTTCATCGCCGGTCGGTTCATGGATGAGCTACTCTCCAACGGCACGACGACGGCCGTTGCCTATTGCTCCGTGCATCCGGAAAGCGCCGACGCCTTCTTCACGGCCGCCGAAGAGCGCAACATGCTGATGGTCGGCGGCAAGGTGATGATGGACCGCAACGCCCCCGATGCGCTGCGTGACACGCCCAAGAAGGGTTATGACGAAACGAAGCAGCTGATCGACAAGTGGCACGGTCGTGGCCGGGCGCATTACGCGATCAGCCCACGCTTCGCCATCACCTCGACGCCCGAGCAGATGGAGATGAGCCGGGCGCTCGTCGCCGAACATCCGGACTGCTACGTGCAGACGCATCTTTCCGAGAACAAGGACGAGATCGCCTTTGCCACGTCGCTCTACCCGGAAGCGAAGGACTATACCGACATCTACGCGCGCTACGGTCTTCTCGGCCGAAGGACATTGCTCGGCCATTGCATCTATATGAGTGACCGGGAGATATCGGTGCTCGCCGAAACGGGCGCGGTCGGCGTGTTCTGCCCGACCTCCAACCTGTTCCTCGGCAGCGGCCTGTTCGATCGCGACCGCTTCGACAAGTTCGGTGCCCGCCATTCGGTCGCGACCGATGTCGGCGCCGGAACGAGCTTCTCTATGCTGGAAACGATGGACGAGGCCTATAAGGTGCTGCACCTCCAGGGCCAGCGGCTCTCGCCGCTCCGCTCCTTCTATATGATGACGCTCGGCAATGCCCGCGCCCTGGACCTCGAACACCGCATCGGTTCGCTGCATGCCGGCGCGGACGCGGACATCGTTATCCTCGACAGCCGGGCCAAACCGGCTATGGAACTGCGCATGCGAGTGGCATCCTCACTCGCCGAAGAGCTCTTCGTCCTGCAGACAATGGGCGACGATCGCTGCGTCGCCGAAGTCTATGTCGCGGGACGGCCGATGAAGCGCGCCAGGGAGGAGCAAGCCAAGGGCCTGGTGGCAAGGAAAGCGGAACTGGCATAGGTGATGGAGACCGGCAGATTCCGATCTCCACTTAGCAAGTGAAGAAAAGGCGATAGACATTTGAATTTTTGTAGGATTCCCTCATCTGAAATGATGCGGGAATCCTATTGTGGACGGTCCTAGAAGTCCATTCCGCCACCGGGTGGCATCGGGGGTGGTGCCTCCTTCTTCGGCTTCTCGGCGATCATTGCCTCTGTAGTGACCAGCAGGCCGGCGATCGAAGCAGCATCCTGGAGAGCCGTGCGGACCACCTTGGCCGGATCGATTACGCCCATCGAGAAGAGGTCGCCGAATTCGCCCGTCTGGGCGTTCCAACCCCAGGAGAACTCCTGTTTCTCACGCAGCTTGCCGACGATGATCGAGCCTTCGGCACCGGCATTTTCGGCGATCTGGCGTACAGGCGCCTCGATGGCGCGGCGGACGATCTCGACGCCGACGCGCTGATCGTCATTGGCGGTTTGGATCTTGCCGAGCACGCCGGTCGAGCGCAACAACGCGACCCCGCCGCCTGGCAGGATGCCTTCCTCGACCGCGGCGCGCGTCGCATGCAGCGCGTCGTCGACGCGGTCCTTGCGCTCCTTGACCTCGACTTCGGTCGAGCCGCCCACCCGGATAACAGCGACCCCGCCGGCGAGCTTTGCAAGCCGCTCCTGCAGTTTCTCGCGGTCGTAGTCCGACGTCGTCTCCTCGATCTGGGACTTTATCTGGGCAATACGGCCGTCGATGTCAGCCTTCGTGCCGGCACCATTGATGATCGTCGTATTTTCCTTCTCGATGGAGACTTTCTTGGCGCGGCCGAGCATATCGAGCGTGACGTTCTCCAACTTGATGCCGAGGTCCTCCGAGATCACCGAGCCGCCGGTCAGGATGGCGATGTCTTCGAGCATCGCCTTGCGCCGGTCGCCGAAGCCGGGCGCCTTGACGGCCGCCACCTTCAGTCCGCCGCGCAGCTTGTTGACGACGAGCGTCGCGAGCGCCTCGCCCTCGACGTCTTCGGCGATGATGAGCAGCGGCTTGCCCGATTGAACGACGGCTTCTAGGACAGGCAGCATCGCCTGCAGGTTGGAGAGCTTCTTCTCGTGGATCAGGAGATAGGGATCCTCGAACTCCGCCCGCATCTTGTCCTGGTTGGTTACGAAATAGGGGGAGATGTAACCGCGGTCGAACTGCATGCCCTCGACGACTTCAAGCTCGGACTCGGCGGTCTTCGCCTCTTCGACGGTGATGACGCCTTCATTGCCGACCTTCTCCATCGCCTCGGCGAGATAGCGGCCGATCTCGGCGTCGCCATTGGCCGAAATCGTGCCGACCTGGGCGATCTCCTCGTTCTTGGAAACACCACGCGCCTTGCTCTTCAATTCGGTGACGAGCGCATCGACGGCGAGATCGATCCCGCGCTTCAGGTCCATCGGGTTCATGCCCGAGGCGACAGCCTTGGCGCCTTCTTTGACGATCGCCTGGGCCAGCACCGTTGCGGTCGTCGTGCCGTCGCCGGCGATTTCACTCGTCCGCGAGGCCACTTCGCGCAGCATCTGCGCGCCCATATTCTCGAACTTGTCCTCGAGCTCAATCTCCTTGGCGACAGTGACGCCGTCCTTGGTAATGCGTGGTGCACCAAAGGATTTATCGATGACGACGTTACGGCCCTTGGGACCGAGCGTCACCTTCACGGCATTGGCTAGTGTGTCGACGCCGCGCAGCATACGCTCGCGGGCATCGCTATGGAATTTTACGTCTTTGGCAGCCATGGTTTACTCCTTCGCCTGCAGCAGGTTATGAGTGACTGGAAGGCCGAGCGGTCTCACGCGACCTTCCTCTCGGCCTCCGAGTCCTCAATCACGCCGAGCACGTCGGCTTCCTTCAGGATGAGCAGGTCCTCGCCGTCGATCTTGATCTCCGTGCCGGACCATTTGCCGAAGAGCACGCGATCACCAACTTTCACGTCGAGCTCGACGATCTGCCCCTGGTCGTTGCGCGCACCTGGGCCAGCGGCGATCACCTCGCCTTCCTGCGGTTTCTCCTTGGCCGTATCGGGGATGATGATGCCGCCCTTGGTTTTCTCCTCAGACGAGAGGCGGCGGATGAGAATGCGATCATGGAGCGGTTGGAACTTCATGTCTTCCTCCTGGACAAAAAAGCAAAAAAACCCCGCTCCGCCAGGCTGGAGTCACCAGCCTGGACGGGCCAACCTCGCTTGCGAGCGGCTGGCAATTATTGATCTGGTTCTGCCAGAAATTGAATTCAAGAGGGGAAGCGGAAGATTTTAGCACTCACATTGTGAGAGTGCTAATGCGCTGTTCCTTGTTATTGCCTGGGTTTGTCCGCCGCCGATCAGGGGCTCGAAAAAACTAACCATGCCGGGTTGCGCGTGGCACCCGGCATGGTTGCCGATGCTTATTGGCTGTTGATCGCGATGCGCTTGGCCCTGGATTGACCTTGTTCGGTCTTCGGCAGGGTGACGGTCAGCACGCCATTGCGGAACGTCGCGTTCACCTTGCTTTCGTCGATGTCATATCCAAGCGGGATGCGTCGCTCGAAGCGCCCATAGAAGCGTTCCGAGAATTGGTTCTCCTGGTCTTCGGTCTCGGATCGCTTTTCACCTCGAATCGTCAGTATGCCCTCGGATAGGGACAGCTCGACGTCTTTCTCCTCAAGGCCGGGCAACTCCGCCGTCAGCTTGATTTCCTTGTCCCGATCAGAGACTTCGACGCTCGGCCAACCGGCTCCGAATCCGGAGTAGCCGCCATAGGGAAATGGCAGTCGAGTCTCGAAGCCACGGAAAACGTCATCGAACAGGCGGTTCATTTCCCGGTGAAGCGCGAGGAACGGGTTGCGCTCGCCCTCACGATATGACGCGGGAAGATGTCCCTGTCCGCGGCCCCAGGGGATGAAATCACGTACATTCATGTGTCAGCTCCTTTCTTTGCGGCTGGAGCGGGATGAGGAAGTCTGCGGGCGGATTTCCGCCCGCATCCCGCCCCTCAATTATTGGTAGACCGAAGTCCCGGCACCGCCGGCGCTTCGGCGGGAGTTCGCTTCGCTGTTCGCTAAGCAGCATCCTTGTCGCCCTCGATGTGCTTTTGGGCACCGCTGGCGGGCGGCAGCGCGTCGCTCTGTTGAATCTCGATGCGACGCGGCTTCATCTGTTCTGGAAGTTCGCGGACGAGATCGATCGTGAGCAGACCATTGGCGAGGTTTGCGCCCGAGACCGTCACATAGTCGGCGAGCTGGAAGCGACGTTCGAAGTTGCGAGCTGCAATGCCGCGATAGAGGTACTCCGCATTGTCCTCACCAGCCTTCTCACCGTTGACGACGAGCAGCTGCTGCTCATGCGTGATGGTGATTTCGTCCGGGGTGAAGCCCGCCACCGACATCGCGATGCGATATTGGTTCTCACCGAGGCGCATGATGTCGTAGGGCGGCCAGTGATCGGCCGGCGCCATGCGACTTGCCGAATCAAGCAGGTCGAACAGGTGATCGAAGCCCACGCTGGAGCGTGACAGGGGCGAGAAATCGAAGGTTGTTCTCATAGCCATATCCTCCTTGAGCAACATGGACGATGAGGAGCGCCGAAGAGTACGGAGCTCCCCGACTGCGAGCCCCTGAAAGGCGGCTCATATAGTCGATTTAGTCGCTTGAAGCGCGGTTTCAAGGGGTCGTATTGCGCTGTTTTTCCTCCTTCGCGCCGCATTTCGGGGGTCTTGAATTCTACGTTTGCACGCCAATATCTCTACGGCGCCGTGCGTCTTCTCAGACGCGCCAAGGTCGCTGTATCACTTTGAATTGCTTTTATGTTTTCGTCTCATATCGGCTCTGATTGAAGGAAACATGCAAGTAGTCGGGTGATCCATTGATGGCATCGAAGGAGGAAAAATGCTGCTCAATGAGATTCCCTGGACAATCCCTCTTACCACCCGGCTTTCGAATGGCCTGATGCGGACCTTCACCTCCGTCTACGAAGCGCTCGATTTTCTGGAGAACGAGTGGCCGTTGCGCAAAGGAGAGCGCTACGAACGCGCGGTGCGCACTTGCCAGCGGGCACTCAACAGGATGACACCGGCGGCAGTAGCGCGGGAAGCATTCGTCGCTGCTTGTTTGGAGGCGGGCATGCCGTTGGTCATGGCAACGCCGCCGCAGGAACCGCAAGGCACCGAAACAAAGACCGCATTGTCAACCTGATAAGAGGCCGCAGGGTCGCAGACATTACTCGACGAAGACGCGAACGGTGGAAGCACGTCCCAACGCGTCGATGACCGTCAGCGTTGAATAACCACCGCCGTCGGGCAGCCATTGGCTGACGCGCCGGCGCGTGACGTCCGGCAGCGGTTGACCGTTTGCCAGCCATCGGAACGGTGCCCGGCCGCCCTGCAATTTGAGCGTCAAGGGCATCATCTCCTGGCCAGCGGTGGCCCCGAGATCGACGCGCGCTCCCTCCGGCGGAAAGACGATCTGCGGTGCTGCTTCACGGATCGAAGTGGATGGCAGACCGCTTGCCGTCATGGAAAAACGCCTTTGACCGATTGGCAGATCAGCCTGGGCAAGGCGGATCGCACCGGCAGGCGCGTCCGGCAGCGGGGTAATGGCAACGCCGGCCTTGGCAAACCCCTCAAACAGGATCGGAGCGGCCGCGCCATAGCCGGTCAGTCCAGGTACAGTGCCATTGTCCGGCCGCCCGACCCATACGCCGAGCACGTAACGACCGTCAAAGCCGACCGACCAGGCATCGCGGTAGCCATAGCTGGTGCCCGTCTTGTAGGCGATGCCGCGCTGGCGACTTCCGGCAGGCGGCAGCACGCCGGAGAGGATATCGGCGACCTGCCAGGTGGCCACAGTCGAAAGCAGTGGCTCGCCGTCGATCAGCCCCGGATTGCCCTCGATGCCGTCGCCAAGCCGCACCGGCCAGCCGCGATTGGCAAGGCTCGCGTAAAGCTGGACGAGGTCGCGAAGCGTGATGCCGACGCCTCCAAGGCCGATAGCAAGCCCCGGCGCCTCGTTTTGCGGCAGCTTCGGCCGCACCCCGGCGCGGCGGAAGCGCACCATCAACCGCGCTGGCCCGACCGCATCGAGCAGCCGGATTGCCGGGACGTTGAGAGAAAGCTGCAGGGCCTGGCGAACGCTGACATCGCCCTGGTAGCTCATGTCGAAGTTGCGAGGCCGATAGCCGAAGAAATCCGCGGGCCGATCCTCGATGATCGTCTCCTGGCTGACAAGGCCTTCCTCGAAAGCAAGGCCGTAAATGAAGGGCTTTAGCGTCGATCCCGGCGAACGCGTAATCCGCGTCATGTCGATCCAGCCGGACCGGGTGGCGTCGAAATAGTCGGCCGAGCCGACTTCACCGATGATCTCGCCTGTTTTGGCATCGGCCATGACCATCGCGACCGAGACCTTCGGCCCCAACCGCTGAGCACCTTCGCGCGCGACCGCTTCGAGCGCCCGCTGGATGTCGCGGCGAAGCGTCGTGCGATGCTCAAGGGCCGTCGGTTCCTTGCGAAGCGCGGCTTCCGCGAGATGTGCAGCATAGGCCGGCAATTGAAGGCGGTGCTTCGGTATGGAGGTCATCGCCGCGCGTTCGGCTTCGCCTTCGCCGATGACGCGCGCAACCGCCATGCGTCTCAGCACCCGTTGGCGAGCGGCCTCGGCGGCCGCAAGGTTGCGATCCGGGCGACGCCTTTCGGGCAATTGGGGGAGGGCGACCAGAAGCGCCGCTTCGGCGACGGAGAGGCGACGCGGCTCCTTGCCGAACCAGGCAAGACTCGCGGCCCGCACGCCTTCGAGATTGCCGCCATAGGGCGCGTGGCTGAGATAAAGCTCGAGAATCTCTTCCTTGCTGAGGCGTCGCTCGATCTGAATGGCACGGGCAAGCTGCAGCAGCTTCGCCGTCAGCGATCGTCGTTCCCGCGGTTCGATTAGTCTGGCCACCTGCATCGAAAGCGTCGAGGCGCCGGAAACAACACTGCCGTTTGTGATGAACTGCAGCGCCGCGCGTCCGAGCGCCAGCGGATCGACGCCGTGATGCTCCCGAAAGCGCTGGTCCTCATAGGCAATCAGCATCTCGACAAATCGGCGGTCGACGTCGACGACCGTCGTCTTCAGTCGCCAGACGCCGTCCGAGGTGGCGAAAGCGCGCAGCAGCTGCCCATCCTTGTCGAGAACTTCTCGCGAGAAAATCCTGGCTTGCTCGAGCGGCGGGGGATAGGCCCTGTCCGCCCAATCCAGCCCGGCAAGTGCCAAAACGGCCACCACAAGGCCGATCGGCACGCCGATGAGGAGCTTTCGAAGGATGGACATCGCTCGTTCTACTGGGCGGCCAGCACCTCCATGCGCCCGGTTGCGGTGCGTGCCGAGAACTGCGGCCGGTACATGTCCTCGACGCTTGCGGCCGGATGATCGTAGGTCCCGGGCGTCACCGCACGAACGACATAGGCAAGGGTGATTTCCCGATTGTCGCCGGTCGACCGATCGAATGCCGCGACGAAGCGGTCGCTGCGGAACTCGGTGTGAGCGGTCTCGACCTCGCCGATCCACTCGAAATTCGAGAGCTGGGCGCTGTCGACAAGGCTCGGATTGTCGATCTCGAAGCCGGCCGGCAAGAGGTCAGTGATCAGCACGCGGGACGGCCAGTCGTTGGACTCGGTCACCTTGAGCACAACCACATAGCGTTCGTTCTGCCGCGCCTGGCTGACATTCGCCTCGCTCCCGTCAAGCGTGTAGTAGGTCCGCTCGATGGCGAAGCCGTCGCCGCCGGCCGAGAGCGGCTGGGCGGGAGCTGCCAAGGTGGTGACCATGGCGGAAACCGCATCGGCGCCCTTGTTGCGAATGACGACCGGGTGCTCGATCAGCGCGTCGCCGGCGATCCGCGCGGCGTAGCTGCCGGCGCGTTCGGCACCGTTGACGTCCAGCCTCATGTCCGCGTCGCCGCCCTGGACGGCGCGAGCGGCGAGCAGCATCCAGGCCTGTTCCTGGGTGCTGGTGTAATGGGCCTGCTCCCACTCCCTGGCGACGATCCTGGAAAGCTCCGGAATGATCGGCGGCACGGGCCGGCTTTCAGCCGCAAGTGCCAGCACCGCCGCGTCGTCGCGCAGCGACGACCCGTAGTCGGAGCGGGCGAGGCTGACATTGACGAGCCCGGTCGACATGTTGACCGCGGCCGCGAAGATGTCCTGCGACCGTTCGCCATCGCCGTAGAGCGCAAGCGCGGCAGCGATGTGCGCCTTGGCGAGCGGCGTCGGGAAATCCCCGAGCAGCGCGTCGGCATAATAGCGAAGGTCGCTGATCGCGGCCTTACGGTTGCGGGCGAGTACGTAGAGCGCATAGGCGATCTCGTTGCCCTGGTCTTTGACGTTCACCTCGTAGCTCAGCGCGTTCTGCAGATTTTCGAGCGCCTGAACCATAGCCTGTTCCGGCACGTCGAATTTCTGCTCCCGGGCCCGGGTCAGGAAGTCGGTGACATAGGCGTCGAGCCAGAGATCGCCGGAGCCGGGGCTCCACAGGCCGAAGCTGCCCGAAGAGGACTGATAGGAAAGCACGCGGTAGATCGCTTCCTGCACCCGCTTCGTCACTTCTTGATCATCGGCAAGGCCGGATTGCTTGGAGAGTTCGCTGAGGTAGAGCAGCGGCAAGGCGCGGCTCGTCGTCTGTTCGGCGCACCCATAGGGGTAGCGGTCGAGGGACATCAGCAGCGCCGGGATGTCGAAGGCGGCCGAACGCGTCACGTTAAGGCTGACCGAGGCACCCTGCAGCAGGCTGTCGGCAAGCAATTGATCGTCGACCGTCAGGCTGCTGCCAGCGGCGATATTGACGACCTGGCGTTGGGTGATCGGCAATGCCGCCGGACGGACCGGGATGTTCAGCGCCTGTTCCAGCGATAGTCCGGCAGCGTTCGAGAGCGTGACCGTGACGAGGCCGCTGCCCGGATATTGGGCCATGAGCGGCAGCGTCACGGCGGATTTGCCGCCGGCTTCGAGCTGCACGGTTTGCGCGGGACCC
This sequence comes from Sinorhizobium shofinae, assembly GCA_001704765.1. Taxonomy (GTDB): domain Bacteria; phylum Pseudomonadota; class Alphaproteobacteria; order Rhizobiales; family Rhizobiaceae; genus Sinorhizobium; species Sinorhizobium shofinae. Next base: position 145,329 of record MBFK01000004.1, on the reverse strand, counting down.
GTCTGCTCGACGGTGGCCGGACCATTGGTGGTTACCTGCAGCTGATAGTCACCGGCTGGCCCATCCGTGTTGGCGATGTCGAGCCTGACTTCGGCCCGGTCTCCGGGCGCCAGGAACTTCGGCAGGCTGGCGGTGACGACGATCGGGTCGCGGATGACGACGTCCTTTACCGCATGGCCGACGCCGGACTTCGTCCAGGCGACAGCCATGACGCGCGCCGTGCCGTTGAACTGCGGGATGTCGAAGCTGACATTCGCCGTGCCTTCGGCGTCGAGCTTCACCGGCCCGGAGAAGAAGGCAACCAGCTCTTCGGTCGGCGGGCTGCCCTGTAGCGGCATCTGCCCGCCGTCACCGCCGGTGCGCAACCGCCCGGTCGCACCGAGTGAGCCGTCGATCAGTCGGCCGTAGAGATCGCGGATTTCGAGACCGAGCCGTCTTTGGCCGAAATACCAGCCGTCCGGGTCGGGGGCTTCATAGCGCGTCAAGTTCAGGATGCCGACATCGACGGCGGCCACCGTGACGTAAGCGTCCTCGTTCGCGCCCGCGCCCCGCACCTGAAGGCTGATGTCGAGGGGCTGGCGCGGTTGTGTCTTATCCGGCGCGTCCAGACTGACGGCAAGCTTGCGATCGGCCGGATCAACGGCAAGCCACTTGATGCCGATCGCCCGCATCGGCATGCGGCTTTCCTGAGCGTCGCCGGGCCGATAGAGCGTCGCCGTCACATAGGCGCCGGCACCCCAATCGGCGGTAACCGGGAGTTCCACTTCGCCCCCCGTCTCGGCGATCGTCGCCGTCTTCGTCGCGATCAGGTTCTCCGTGCCGACGGTCACCAGCAGTTCGCCGGCGAAGCGCGGCGAAACCTTGAGTTTCGCCGTCTCACCTACCGCGTAATTTTCCTTGTCGAGGGCGATCTCGAGTCCGTCCGGAGTTTCCGTCGAGGTGGCTTCGACATACCAGCCGGCATCGAACTCGACGCTGGAGGTCGGGCCGTCGGCCGTGGAGGTCTCGATCTCCAAACGATAGCGACCCCAGCCGACCGGCACGGCGATTGCGGCGCCGTCCTCAGTGACGTCGACCGTGCCGTTCGCCACCTGTTTCGTGGAGATGACCGGCTCGTATTTCCAGGCGCTTCCGTCGCGATACCATTGATAGTTCCGCTCGACGCTGATCAGCTTCCAGAAGAGGCCGGCCATCGAGATTTTTGCACCGTCGGCATCAACCGTGATGACATGGAACTTGCCGACCGAGTTCTCGGCGAGATCGCCGGAAAACTCCGGCTTGATGCCGATCATCGGTCCGTCCGGCTTGACGGGCAGCGTCAACGCGCGCTCGACGGCCCGGCCGCCGGCCTCGCGCAGGCGCACTGTAACCGTGGCGTTGAGCAATTGCGTCGTCGCCGGCACCTCGCCGAGGTCGACGGCAAACACGGATTGCCCGTCCTGGTCGAGCGGCTCGAGGCCTTCGAGCGGCACGCGGGTATCTTCGCTAGCCTCTTCATCGGCAAGGCCGAAGAAATAGCCCTTGAAGGCTTCGGTCTCGCGTGTCGGCTTGACCGCCACCTCACCTTCGAGCGTCAGACCGGCGGCCGGCGCGCCATAGAGGAAGCGGCCGTCGACGGCGACCTCAACCGGGGTGCCGACTTCCAACTCTTTTGCTTCGCTCGTCAGGTCGAATTCGGTGCGGTCCGGGACGAAGTCATCGACGAGGAACTGCTTCTCGCCGATTGCCGAGCCCTTGGGGTCGGTGAAGATCTGCATCGTCCAGGTGCCGCGCATGGCGTTTTCCTGGATCGGCAGATCGAGCGTATGGCCGCCGAGCTTGCCGCCACTGCTGACAAGGCGTCGATCCTCCACCCCGTCCGGGCGCAGGAAGACGAAGGTGAGCGGCAGGTTCTCGATCGCCTGACCGTTCACGTCGCGGGCAAGGGCTGCGGCATGCACGGTCTCGCCGGCGCGGTAGATGCCGCGCTCGGTCCAGGCATAGATGTCGATCGCGCCCGGCGCGGCGCGGCCGGTGACGCCGCGGTCGGAAAGATCGAAGCCGGCGCGCGTCATGTCGAGGAAGACATAGTCGTCGTTGCCTTGCCGCGCCGTGATGACGGCCGGTGTCATGCTCGCCGTGCCGCGGATCAGACCGGCAGCGAAGATGGCTCGCCCTTCCGCATCGGTCGTCGTGGTACCGAGCACCTCGTTGTTCTTCGCGACCAGTTGCAGTTCGACGTCGGCGAGCGGCCTGGCGTTGGCAAGCGAACGGGTAAAGACGCTGAGCCCATCCGTCCCGGCATAGGTCGAGATGCCTATATCGGAGACGACGAACCATTGCGTGGCGCGTGCGTCCCAGTCCTGGCTGAGGGCGGTCGCGGAGGCGGCTGTCAGGACATAGACGCCGGGCTTGCGCTTCGGTAGCGCCTCATCGACCGGAAAGCTCGTCACGACTTCCTTGTTGAGCTTGGTCTTGATGACGATACTGCCTTGCCAAACGAGCTCGCCGCTCTCGTCTTCGATACGCTGCGCGCTGTAGCCGTCGATCTGGTTGAGGAATTGCGAGCTCGTCAGCAGCGACGAGATGCTGCGATCTCCGATGCGATAGAGCTTGAGGTTGGCGCTTTCCGTGTTCACCGAGACGATCGGAATACCGCGCCGCGCCGTCGACGGCAGCACGAAGCTGTCACCGGTGAAGCGCACCATAGGCGCGCGGTCCTTGACATAAATGTCGAGGCTGACCGGGGGTTCAATGACTTCGTCGACCGATGAGGGCAGTCCCTGCCTCAGCACCAGCTTGTAGCGCTGGCCGTGCGTCAGGCCCTCGACGCAGATCTCGCTGCCCTTGGCCTCGACGGCCTTCGGGGCGACGCCGTCAAGCGTCACGAAGGAGGCGTAATCGGGGCCGTTCTTCAAGAGCTGTTCGGAGAATTGAACGCAGGCACGCGGGCTTGCACCATCCGCATCGATCGTGTGGCCGGTCACACGAAAACCCTGTCGTGCCTTGAGGTCGAGATAAGCCGTTTCGACGGTCTTTGCCTGCACGAGCTCGAGGCTTGCCTTATAGGACTGGAGCGCAGCTCGATAGTTCTGCAAGCTATCGAGCGCTTGGGCGAGGACGGCGAGCGCATCGGCGCGACTCTGGGTGGTCCTCGTTAGTTGATAGCCGTTGAGCGCGGCAAGGGCGGCCTCGCTCGCGAGATCCGTGCCGCCGCTAAACCGGTTGGCTACGCGGGCCGTCTCCAGCCACAAGTCCCCGTCCTCAGGGGTGATCGCCAGCGCGCCGCGGAACGCCTTGAGCGCAGCAACGAAGTTGCCAGCCGTCAGCTCACGACGTGCCGTTTCGATCAACCCGTTGACGCCGAAGCCCAATTGATCGTCGGCCAAGGCGAGGCCGTCCTTGACGTCGCGCGCCTGCTGCAGGAGGTCGTCCGAGACGAAGGACAGGCGAGGGGGTGCGCCGAGATCCGGTTCGCCCGCGACGGTTTCGACGACCTTCCCGGCGATCGCGCCCTTGAACGTGTTCAGCTGATTGAAGTCGGACTTGAGGAAACACCACTTCACCTTTGGATTGTAGGTGAAGGCCTTGCAAGCGCGGTCGGCAATGCAGCTCGCCTGGCATGCGTCCAGCGACACGTCCTGTTCGGTACGCAGGTCGAAGCCGAAATAATCGGCATCGCTGGTAACCTCGATCTTGCGATCGGTTTCGGCCGCTGCAGCCGGGGTGCCAAGGGAAAGAAGCGTGAAGAGAAGGGTGGTAAGGCCGAGAAACGCGCGCATCGACAAAGTCCTCCCAACGCTGCCCGCTTCGATGGAGCAACACTCTTTCAACCTTCGCGGAGCGTTGTCAACTGAGCATTGAGCGGAAGGGTGCGGCTCCAGCCGCAATCAGTTCTGCAACCAGAGGGATTCGTCGGCAAAGATTCAGGCTGACGTCGGAGCGAACCCTTTCGTCAGGCCCGTATAGGCTTTCGGAAGCGGCGCGGCATAGGACCCGCGCTTGCTCGTTCTCAACCCCTGCGCGACGAGCGCTTCGGCCTGCTTGACCGCCGCCGAGACACCGTCGATCACTGGCACGCCATACTCGCACTGCAGCGACTGGGCGAGATCGGCCATGCCGGCGCAGCCGAGTACGATCGCCTCGGCGCCATCTTCGTCGAGTGCCCGTTCGATCTGGCGTTTGAGCTTGTGGAGCGCGCCGGACGCCTTGTCTTCGAGTTCGAGGACCGGAATGTCGGCGGCCCGGACCTTCGCGCGGCCGCCCATGCCGTAGTGGCGCACCAGGTTCTCGATGAGGACGCGGGAACGCTCGAGCGTTGTGACGACGCTGAAGCGCTGGGCGAGCAGTGCGGCGGTCATCACCGCGGATTCGCAAAGGCCGACCACCGGGATGTGGGCTAGCGCCCGGGCTGCTTCCAGGCCCGTATCGTCGAAGCAGGCGATGATCGCGGCGTCTGCTCCCGCCGCTTCTCCCTCGCGAATTTCCATGAGCAGGCTGGGCACGGCGATCGCCCCGTCATAGTGCCCCTCGATCGAGGCAGGCCCGCCCTTCGACGTAGCGGCGATAATTTCCGTGCCATGCCCGGCGACCGCTCGTGCGGCTGAAGCTGCCTTCTCGGTCATCGAGACGGTGGTGTTCGGATTGACGATCAGAATGCGCATGGATGTCAGCTTATCTTTGCCTGGCGGCGCCTGAGCACGAGGATGATGGCGAGCGACACGAGGATGATGGTGAAGGAAAAGAGCGTCGTCACGGTGCCGAGCGCATAGAGCACCGGCGTCGTGACATTGGTCGTCATGCCGTAGATTTCGAGCGGCAGCGTGTTGTAGGTGCCGGACGTCATTAGCGTGCGGGCGAACTCGTCATAGGAGAGCGTGAAGCCGAACAGGCCGACTCCGATCAGGCTTGGCACCATCATTGGCAACACCACGTGCCGGAAGGTCTGCCAGGGCGTAGCACCGAGGTCGCGTGCGGCCTCCTCATAGGCGGGCGAGAAACGGTTGAAGACCGCAAACATGATGAGCACGCCAAAGGGCAGCGTCCAGGTGAGATGCGCGCCGAAACCGGAGGAATACCAGGCGGGTTTTAGGCCGAACTGCTGGAAGACGACCCCGATTCCAAGCGAAATGATGATCGAGGGGACGACGAGGCTTGCGACCGTGATGTAGAAAAGCGCCGTCGAGCCGCGGAAACGATGTCGGAAGGCAAGCCCGGCCAGCAGCGCGACGACGACGTTCGCCACCATCACCATCAGCCCGAGCGTGAAGGAACGGCGAAACGAGGCGCCGAAATCGCCGACTGCCTGTTTCTCGAAAAGATTGGAGAACCAGTGCAGCGACACGCCGTTCAGCGGGAAGGTGAGGCCGCCATCCGGCCCCTGGAAAGAGAGGATCAGAACGGCTGACAACGGCCCGTAGAGAAACAGCACGAACAGCGCGAAGAAGGATGCGAGCACATAGAATTCCTTGCCGCGTCTTTCGTGGTTCATGTTAGAGCTCCTTGCGGATATCGACGACCCTGAGGATCGCGGCGACCATCAGCAGCACCACGACCAACAGCACGACTGCATTGGCCGCCGCCGCTGGATATTGCAGCAGCGACATCTGGTTCTTCATCATCAGCGCGACCGATGCGCTCTGCCCGCCGGACATAACCTGAACGGTCGAGAAATCGGCCATGACCAGCGTCACGACGAAGATCGAGCCGATCGCCATGCCGGGCTTCGCCAGGGGCAGGACGACATTCCACAGCACCTGCCAGCCGGTCGCGCCGCAATCGCGTGCCGCCTCGATCAGTGAGCGATCGATGCGCATCAGCGTGTTGAAAATCGGGGTCACCATAAACAGCGTGTTGAGATGCACCATGGCGAGCACGACGGCGAAATCGGAATAGAGCAACCACTCGATCGGCTGAGGTATGATGCCGAGTTCGATCAGAGTGGAGTTGACGAGGCCATTGCGGCCGAGAACCGGAATCCAGGAAATCATCCGGATGATGTTCGAGGTGAGGAACGGTACGGTGCAGACGAGGAAGAGCACCATTTGCATCGTCGTCGTTCGAATATGGAAGGCAAGGAAATAGGCGACCCAGAAGCCGATGAAGAGCGTCAGTGCCCAGGTGATGGCGGTGAATTTCAGCGTGTTGAGATAGGTCTTCCAGGTGACCCAGGAGCCGAGCGTATCGGTATAGTTCATCGTCAGGAAATCGGGGTAGAGGCCCGCGAAATCGTAGTCCCAGAAGCTGACGATGATGATGGTGAGGATCGGCAGGATGAAGAAGAAGCCGAGGATCAGGAGGAGGGGCGTGGCCTGGAGATAGGCGAGCAGCCATCGCGGCGTGGCAAGGCCGCGGGCTGTCTTGCCCGCCTTACCTCCTTGTGAAGTCACGATTGCCGTCATGTCTGTCCTCTTGAATTATCAACATCCGGGATTTGCCCCATCCCCTGCCGGGGACCTTCTCCCCGAGCCGGGGGGAAGACCTCTTCGCCCACTCTCCCTGCTCAAGAAGAGAAGGGAGACGTTGGCAACGTCCTCGTTCCCTCTCCCCGCCTACGGGGAGAGGGTGAGGGCGATCGCCCCAGGTCAGGGCATTCCTGCTTACGCCGCGATGAACTCGTTCCAGCGGCGCACCATGTACCGGTCCTCGTCCATGACCGAATTCCAGCAGGCGACCTTGCCCATGCGTTCCTCGAACGAGCCGCCGTCGCGGACGGCGCCGGCCTTTTCCATGACCTTGCCCTCGGGAGAGAGAATATCGCCTTTGGCCGGCTTGCCCTCGACCCAGAAGCCCCACTCGTCCTCGGACATGTGTGCCTTGGCGGTCTCCATGGCGGCGGAGTAATAGCCCTGGCGGTTGAGGTAGGCGCCGACCCAGCCGGAGAGATACCAGTTGATGTATTCATAGGCTGCGTCGAGCTGCGCTCCCTGGAGATGGGCGGCGAGGCCGAGGCCGCCGCCCCAGGCGCGATAGCCCTCTTTCAGCGGCTGGTACTTGCAGGCGATGCCCTTGGAACGCACGGCGGCGACGGCCGGCGACCACATGGACTGGATAACCACCTCACCGGAGGCCATGAGGTTGACGCTCTCGTCGAAGGATTTCCAGAAGGCGCGGAACTGACCGTCCTGCTTGGCCTTGATGAGGAAATCGATCGTCTGGTCGATCTCGTCCGTCGTCATATTACCCTTGTCGGCGTATTTGATATTGCCCATGGCCTCCATGATCATGGCCGCGTCCATGATGCCTATCGACGGAATGTTGAGGATCGCCGTCTTGCCCTTGAAAGCCGGATCCATGATGTCCGCCCAGGTTGTGATCTCGCGACCGACGAGATCGGGGCGGATGCCGAGCGTGTCGGCATTATAGATGGTCGGGATGAGCGTCATCCATTGCGTCGGCTCCTTGGCGAAGCTCTTGGAGTCCTGCGCTCCGACGAAACCGACGGTGTGAGGCGCGGTGCCCTGGGCGACCACGCTGTCCGGCTTCAGTTTGCCGTCGATGAAGAGCGGGACGATCTTGTCGTAATACTTGATCTTCGACACATCCATCGGCTGCATGACGCCGGTCGGGAAGACCTTCTTGGCGATCCAGTATTCGATGTCGGCGATATCGTAGGAATCCGGCTGGGTGACGGCGCGTTGGGCGGCGGCGTCGGAATCGGTCGCGGTCATCTCGAGCGTGATGCCGAGGTCTTCCTTGCACTTCTCGGCGATCGCGTTGATGTTCGAAACGCCGGTGCCGAACTGGCGAAGCGTGATCGGGTTCTGGGCCCAGATCGTCGGGAAGCCGGTGATGGCGCCGGAGCCCGCGATGGCGCCGACGGCGGCGGCACCAGTCTTCAAGAGCTTGCGCCGCGAGATGCCCTTTGCGGGCGTGGCAGTCTTAGTTTCAGTGGTCATTGCTTACGTTCCCCTTTTGGTGATGCTTGCTGGCGGGTTTTCTTGAACAGGATCGGGCGGATAACCGCTTCTTCTCACCCTGCGTCAGGCTGCGGCGCGGCCGAGGGGGATCACATCCTCCAGGGCCCAACTCAAAGACACCGCGTCGCCGGTGGACACGGGTTTCCTGAAATAGTCGGCATCGGAAACGACCACGGTGAAATCGTCGCTGCCGGCACCGATCACAGTGATCTTCACCGAGGCGCCCCGGTATTCAACATTCGAGGCGATACCTTGGAAGCCGAGTGATTTTTCCGATGGTGGCTCCAGGCGCACCCGGTCGGTGCGGATGCCGATATCGATCGGCTTTCCGCTTTCTTGCGCGATATCGCGTACAGAAAAGGTCTGACCTTCCGGCGCCGTCAGCGTGACGATGCCGTTGTCGATCGATGTCACGCGGCCGGAAAGCACGTTGTGGTCGCCCATGAAGCGGGCGACGAAGGCCGTCGCCGGCCTCTCGAAGACGGTCCGCGGTGCAGCCGCCTGTTCGATGCGGCCGTTGTTCATGATGACGATCAAGTCGGCGAGCGCCATCGCCTCTTCCTGGCTGTGCGTCACATGCACGAAGGTAATGCCGAGCGTCTTCTGCAGCTTCTTGAGTTCGGCGCGCATGCGGATCTTCAGGAACGGATCGAGCGCGGAAAGTGGTTCATCGAGTAGCAGCGCTTCCGGTTCGGTGATGAGGGCCCGGGCGAGCGCCACGCGCTGCTGCTGGCCGCCGGAAAGCTGCGCCGGCCGGCGCGTCGCGTAGGCCTCCATCTGCATCAGCCTCAGCATGTCCAGCGCCTTCGCTCGACGCTCTTCCTTCTCGACCCCCTTCATCTTCAGGCTGAAGGCGACGTTCTCGATAAGGTCGAGATGGGGAAAGAGCGCATAGGACTGGAACATCATCGCCGTGCCGCGCCTGGCCGGCGGGAAGTCGGTGACCACGACATTGCCAAGGCGGATATCCCCCGAGGAAAGGCTCTCGTGTCCAGCGATCATGCGCAGCGTCGACGTCTTGCCGCAGCCGGAGGGCCCGAGAAAGCAGCAGTAGCTGCCGGCCGGGATCTTCAGGCTGATGGCATGGACGGCGGTGGTAGCGCCATAAACCTTAGAAACGGAAGCGATATCGATATCTGCTGCTTTGGACATGCCCGCTTTCTCCTTGCAGCCGAGACTAAGCATCAAGCATGCCAGTTTGCTAAGGGCCTGATTCTGTGGCTAAGTTTTTCAGGATCGCCAGATCGGGCGAGCCGACAGCCCGGTTTGGTGCACATTTTGTAGGCGTTTGTGCTCAAAGATTGCCTATTATCGTATACAATCGAAAATTCGATTGAGAACAAAAAGCTGTTAACTTCCGGTGCAACTCACGCTAGAGTATCGGTCTCGTTCGGATTCCCAGCCTCATGACCACAGCCAATCTTGACCCGGCGGAAAACGCCATCGATATCGACGCCCAGCAGATCCGCGACGCGATCCGCGATGCGATCGTCGAGCGGCGCCTGGCACCCGGAACGAAGCTTTCCGAGACTGATGTCGGCAACCTTTTCAACGTGAGCCGCACGCTGGTTCGCGCCGCCCTGCAGGCCCTTTCCTACGAGGGGCTGGTCAATGTCGAGAAGAACAGGGGCGCTTTCGTCGCCTATCCATCGGTCGCCGAGGCGCAGCAGATCTTCGCAACACGCCGCCTGCTGGAACCTGTCATTCTCCGCGAGGCAGCGCCATCCATCCGGAAGGCGCAGGTCAAGGAACTCAGGGAGTTGCTTGCGGAAGAGGTGCGCCTGACGAACCAGCGTGGCGCACCGGCCCGCCGCGCCGAAATCAAGGCCTCCGGCGATTTTCACCTGGCCGTCGCCGCCATGAGCGGCAATGCCATTCTCAAGCGTTTCATGGACGAACTCGTCGCCCGCTCCTCGCTCGTCATCGCGCTTTACGGGCAATCGGTGATCTCGAGCTGCGGCCACAGCGAACACCGGCAGATCGTCGACGCTTTGGAAAAGAAGGACGTCGAGGCCGCCTGCGCGCTGATGCTCCAGCACATCGACCATATCGAAGCGGATCTCGACCTCCGGCCGGCCAGGAAAGGCAGCGATCTTAAAGACGCCTTGCAGCTGTAACGCACCAGGTCCACGCGCTCCTGCGCAATGGTGGCAATCTCTATGGGAACGGCTGTGCCAACCGAGGCGCGCAGGAAACAAGACTAGGGAGCGGCGCAGCCACCTCCGGCCGCCTCGATCGACGGCTGCTTTGATGCGCCCCCTTGCCGGCAAAGCCCCATTTGTGATATTTCTCACAAATGATGTTGCGTCGGAGCTGCCTTGTCGGCGCCACGCCTCACATGTCGCGCCACCCGGAAGAACAATGGCCAACCGCAAGGCTACCCGTATCATCGCATTGGCCGACGCACTTGCGGCGCGGCGCGTGCTGCATCTCAAGGACGCCGCCGCCCTTCTCGGTGTATCGGAGATGACCATCCGCCGCGACATTGCCGACAATCCCGGCCTCTTCGGATATCTCGGCGGCCATATCGTGCCTGCGGCGGATATCGATGCCGATGCACCTTATGATCTTGCGCGGGAGGCCGACAGTCACGCGACGGCGAAGCGCGAGGCTTGCGTCCATGCCGCCCGGCATATCCGTCCCGACGAGACGATCTTCATCGATTGCGGTACGACGCTTGAGTATCTCGTCGATCTGATACCGGAAAATTATTCAATTACGGCAGTATGTTATTCTTTAAACGTGGCTGACCGCCTGACCCGCAGGCCAAATGCCCGGATCGTCATGCTTGGCGGTGTCTACCATCCGTCATCGGCTTCCTTCTCGGGCAATTCCGGTCTCGAAACACTCAATCATCTCGGCATCAACGTAGCCTTCCTTTCGGCGGCCGGCGTTGACCCCGCCCGTGGCGCGACATGCGTTCATTTTCATGAAGTGCCGGTCAAACAGAAGGTGATTTCGCTCGCGCGCGAAAGTTATCTCGTGGTGGACAAGAGCAAGATCGGCAAGCTGAAGCCTGCATTCTTTGCGCCACTCACCGCTTTTCGGGCGGTGATTACCGAAGGCGGCGAGGCAGCGCTTTCGGTGCTTGAGGCGCCGTCGGGATAAATATGATAATCTCACAGCTTCATCAGGTGTCATCGCTTGACACCTGGTAGGCTTGATGGAATGATAACAAAAAATAGATAGAAAAATAACAAGTCGTCGTGGGGCATCCGCAGGCAGCCCGGTCCGGCAGGGAGAAATCGAGGAGTAGTCGCTTGGAAGACCTTGCTGTGAAGGCGGTGTCGGCGGTTTCTGCCAAGCCCGCTGGCGCCGGTCATAACTGGCCGCGCAACGACGGTGTCGATCTCGATCTTTCCTGGGTGCTCGACCAGCGCGTCAATCTTTCCGCCGCCGAGAGGCGTGTCGCAACGCTGCCGGGTCGCCGGACCGTGAAAAAGGATGCGCAGGCCGCCTGGCTGCTGAAGGCGGTCACCTGCATCGATCTGACGACGCTCAACGGCGATGATACGATAGAGCGCGTCAAGCGTCTCTGTGCAAAGGCGCGCCGGCCGGTGCGCCAGGATATTCTTGACGCTCTCGGCATGGGCAATCGCGACATCACGACCGGTGCGGTCTGTGTCTATCACCGTTTCGTGTCTACGGCGGTCGAGGCGCTCGAGGGCTCCGGAATTCCCGTGGCCGCGGTTTCCACCGGCTTTCCGGCAGGCCTCGTCCCGCATGACATCAAGCTCAAGGAAATCGAGGCCTCCGTTGCTCACGGAGCCAAGGAAATCGACATCGTTATTACGCGCGAGCATGTGCTGACCGGCAACTGGCAGGGGCTCTATGACGAGATGCGCGATTTCCGCGACGCCTGTGGCGATGCGCATATCAAAGCAATCCTGGCAACCGGCGACCTCAAGACCTTGCGCAATGTCGCCCGCGCTTCGCTCGTCTGCATGATGGCCGGCGCCGATTTCATCAAGACCTCGACCGGCAAGGAGGGTGTGAACGCGACGCTGCTCGTCACGCTCGTCATGCTGCGGATGATCCGCGCCTACCAGGAGCGGACGGGCATCAAGGTCGGTTACAAGCCCGCCGGTGGAATCTCGGCGGCGAAGGACGTTCTGAACTACCAGTTCCTCATGAAGGAAGAGCTCGGCCGCGAATGGCTCGAGCCGGATCTCTTCCGCATCGGGGCATCGAGCCTGTTGGCAGACATCGAGCGCCAGCTCGAGCATCATGTCAGCGGCGCCTACTCGGCCCTCAACAGACACCCGATAGGATAATCCGATGAGCGTCGCCAGGTTTTTCGACGAAATGTCTTACGGTCCCGCACCCGAGGGCGATACCGAGGCCCGGGCCTGGCTCGCCCGCCACAAGGGTGAGTTCGGCCACTTCATCAACGGCAGCTTCGTCGCTTCCGCGTCAGGAAATACATTCGACAGTTTCGAGCCGGCGACCGGTGCGCTGCTGGCCAAGATAGCCCTCGGCGGTCGCGAGGACGTCAACGCCGCTGTAGCAGCGGCGCGCAAGGCGCAAGGTCCCTGGGCGAAGCTCTCCGGCCATGCACGGGCCCGGCATCTCTATGCGCTCGCGCGCTTGATCCAGCGCCACGCCCGGCTGATCGCCGTGGTCGAAGCGCTCGACAACGGCAAGCCGATCCGCGAAACGCGCGACATCGACATTCCGCTTGCCGCTCGCCATTTCTACCATCACGCCGGCTGGGCACAGCTCCAGGAAACGGAATTCGCCGACCACGTGCCGGTCGGCGTCGTTGGCCAGGTCATCCCCTGGAACTTCCCCTTCCTGATGCTTGCCTGGAAAGTGGCGCCGGCACTGGCGCTCGGCAATACGGTCATTCTGAAGCCTGCGGAGTTCACGCCGCTGACGGCGCTTCTTTTCGCAGAGCTTGCCACTGCCGCCGGCCTGCCGCCGGGTGTCCTGAACGTGGTGACGGGCGAGGGCGAGACAGGTGCGCTGATCGTCGAGCACGACGACATCGACAAGATCGCCTTCACCGGCTCGACCGAGGTCGGCCGTCTGATCCGTGAAAAGACCGCGGGTACCGGCAAATCGCTGACGCTCGAGCTCGGCGGCAAGTCGCCCTTCATCGTCTTCGACGATGCCGATATCGACGCGGCGGTCGAAGGCGTGGTGGATGCGATCTGGTTCAATCAGGGCCAGGTCTGCTGCGCCGGATCGCGTGTGCTCGTCCAGGAAGGCGTGGCACCGCTGTTTCACGAACGCCTGAAGCGGCGCATGGGGACGTTGCGGGTCGGCCATCCGCTCGACAAGGCGATCGACATGGCGGCGATCGCCCCGGTGCAATTGCAGCGGATCGAGAGCCTCGTCAGTCAGGGTGTGACGGAAGGGGCCGCCCTTTACCAGCCGCCGATCGAGCTGCCCAGGGGCGGCAGCTTCTATCCGCCGACGCTGCTGACGGCGGTTCAGCCGACCTCCGTCGTCGCCACGGAGGAAATCTTCGGACCGGTCGCCGTGTCGATGACCTTCCGCACGCCGGAAGAGGCGATCCAGCTCGCCAACCATTCCCGCTATGGCCTTGCCGCCAGCGTCTGGAGCGAGACGATCGGTCTCGCCCTGCATGTCGCCGCGAAGCTTGCCGCTGGCGTCGTCTGGGTCAATGCCACTAATCTCTTCGATGCATCGAGCGGCTTCGGGGGAAAACGCGAATCCGGCTTCGGCCGCGAAGGCGGAAGGGAAGGGTGCTACGAATATCTGAAGCCCAAGGCCTGGCTCGGCCGGAAGCTTCGCGCCGAACCCACTCCGCCGGTCGCAAGGCCAGACGCCGGCGATTTCGCCATACCTGCGCTCGATCGCACCGCCAAGCTCTTCATCGCCGGCAAGCAGGCGCGGCCGGACGGTAACTACTCGCGCCCAATTATGTCGCCCAAGGGCAAGGTGCTCGGCGAAGTTGGCGAGGGTAACCGCAAGGATATCCGCAACGCCGTTGTCGCGGCGCAGGCAGCATCGGCCTGGTCTTCGGCGACGACGCACAATCGCGCGCAGATCCTCTATTACATTGCCGAGAACCTGAGCGGCCGGGCGGCGGAATTTGCCGACCGCATCGCCGCCATGACCGGCGTCTCGGCGACCAATGCAAAGGCCGAGGTGGAGGCTTCGATCGCCCGACTCTTCAGCTACGGCGCCTGGGCGGACAAATACGAGGGCGTCGTGCACCAGCCGCCTTTGCGCGGCGTTGCCCTCGCCATGCCGGAGCCGCAGGGCGTCGCCGGGGTGATCTGCCCGCCGGAGGCACCGCTGCTCGGTTTCGTCAGCCTCGTCGCGCCGCTGATCGCCGTCGGCAACCGCGTCATCGCCGTTCCGAGCGAACCGCATCCGCTTGCCGCCACGGATTTCTATTCGGTGCTCGAAACCTCCGATGTACCGGCGGGCGTCGTCAACATCGTCACCGGGTCGGCGACGGAACTTGCCAAGACGCTTGCCGCCCACAACGACGTCGACGCGCTCTGGGCCTTCGGCACGGCGGAGCTGTCGACACTCGTCGAAAAGCTGTCGGTCGGCAATCTGAAGCGCACCTTCGTGGACTACGGCAAGGCGATCGACTGGTTGGACCATTCGGCGGGCGAAGGGCAGCCGTTTCTGCGGCGCGCGGTCGACGTCAAAAACATCTGGATCCCCTACGGCGAGTAAGGATCCGCGCATACCGCCGGGCGGGGAGCCGGCCGGCGGCGTGGAGGGAGCATTCGCATAAGTGAGATGAGAGCCGCCAGCGATGTCATGTTGTCGCGCGGACGTCGAATTGGTGCTTTGGAGGAGGACTGACATGCTCAAGAATATCGACCCGGCCCTGAATGCGGATGTGCTTCACGCGCTCCGATCAATGGGGCATGGTGACACGCTGGTAATCTCCGACACCAACTTCCCATCCGACGCGATTGCCCGACAGACGCGGCTCGGCAAATTACTCCATATCGACAACGTTTCCGCGGCGCGTGCCGTAAAGGCGGTACTTTCGGTGCTTCCGCTTGACACGCCGCTCCAGCCTTCGGCCGGACGCATGGAAATCATGGGCGCTCCTGACGAAATTCCGGCAGTGCAGCGTGAAGTCCAGGCCGAGATCGATCGCGCCGAGGGTAAGCCGGCGCCCATGTACGGCATCGAGCGCTTCGCTTTCTACGAGGAAGCAAAGAAGGCCTATTGCGTCATCACCACCGGCGAGACGCGGTTCTACGGCTGCTTCCTTTTCACCAAGGGGGTCATTCCGCCGGAATCTGCCTGAACACCTAGAGCATCCTGCTTTCAAGTGGAATCACTGAAAGCAGAAAAGATGGCCTAGATTCAAAGTGCGAGAGCGTCCTTTGCGTGTTCATTTGAACGCGGCGCTTTAGCGGGAGCGGCTTCTGAGGGAGGAGGCTAAGCATGAAGACAGGTGTTTCGATCCTCGGGATCTTCGTGGCGGACACGGCCTATCTGGCGTCTCGCATGCCGCGGCTCGGAGAAACGATCACCGGCAGCGGCTTCTCCGTTGGCCCGGGCGGCAAGGGCTCGAACCAGGCGGTTGCGGCGGCGCGGGCCGGCAGTCAAGTCTCGTTCATCTCGAGGCTCGGGCGCGATACATTCGGCGAGATGGCGCTGAAGACCTATGCCGAGGCGGGCGTGACGCCGAAGATCCTGCAGATGGACGATCTGCCGACCGGGGCGGCCTTCATCTATGTCAACGACGAGAACGGCGAGAATGCCATCATCGTCTGTCCCGGCGCTGCCGGCTCGATCGACGTCGCAGATGTGGAAGCCGCGCGTGAAACGATCGAGAATTCACGCGTCTTCGTGACCCAGCTCGAACAACCGGCGGCCGCCGCCGAAAGGGCGCTCCGGATCGCCCATGCGGCAGGCGTCACGACCGTGTTCAACCCGGCGCCGGCCGAGCCCTTTCCGGAAAGCATCTATCCGCTCTGCGACTACATCGTCCCGAACGAAACGGAAGCTGCGGCGCTTGTCGGCTTTGCGCTGCCGACGCCCGACGACGCCCGCCGCGCCGGGGACGTCCTTTTGAAGAAGGGCGCGAAGTCAGCGCTGATCACGCTTGGCGAGCGTGGCGTGCTCTACCACACCGACAGTCAGTCGGTCCTCGTGCCCGCGGTCGCCAGCGGTCCGGTGATCGACACGACCGGTGCAGGGGATGCTTTCGTCGGCGGCTTTTCGGCCGCGCTGGCACGAGGGCTCTCGCCGGTCGAGGCAGTGCGGTTCGGCTGCGCGACGGCCGGCATTGCGGTCACGCGCCGCGGAACGGCCCCGGCGATGCCGAAGCTAGCGGAGATCGAGGCGCTGCTCGCACGGGGAGCGGCGGCATGACGCGCAACGACCCGATCAAGCATTTCTTCATATGGCCGGCATTGATCATCGTTCTGCTGATCTCGATCTTTCCGCTCGTCTATTCGCTGACGACGAGTTTCATGAGCATGCGACTCGTACCGCCGACGCCGGCCCGCTTCGTCGGCTTCGGTAACTATGCCGATCTGCTTTCTAACCCGCGCTTCTGGCACGTTGCCGGCACGACGACGCTGATCGCCTTCATTTCCGTCGGGCTGCAATATGTGATCGGTCTTTCCGTAGCGCTGGCGCTGAATTCCCGCGTGCCGGGCGAGGGGATATTCCGCGTCGGCTTCCTACTGCCGATGCTCGTTGCCCCGGTCGCCGTCGCGCTTGTTGCGCGTCAGCTTCTCAATCCGACCATGGGACCGTTGAACGAGTTCATGACGCTCTTCGGCTTTCCCAACCTCCCATTTCTGACACGGACGAGCTGGGCGCTCGGCTCGATCATCGTGGTCGAGGTCTGGCAATGGACGCCTTTCGTCATCCTGATGCTGCTGGCCGGACTGCAAACCCTGCCTGACGATGTCTACGAGGCTGCGGCACTCGAGAACGCCACGCCCTGGCAGCAGTTCCGAGATATCACCTTTCCTATGCTGCTGCCGATCTCGGCCGCCGTCGTCTTCATCCGGCTCATCGAGAGCTACAAGATCATGGACACGGTCTTTGTCATGACCGGCGGCGGACCGGGCGTGTCGACGGAGACATTGACGCTGTTCGCCTACCAGGAGGGCTTCAAGAAGTTCAACCTCGGCTACACGTCGGCGCTGTCCTTCCTCTTTCTGATCTTCATCACGGTGATCGGCCTCGTCTATCTGGCCGTGCTCAAGCCCTATTTGGAGAAGCACAAATGAGCGTGCGCACTCTCGAGGGAAAGCGGCGTTGGCTGGCCCTCGGCGGCTGCCTGGTCTGGCTCGCCTTCACCTTGTTTCCGCTCTATTGGGTGGCGATCACGTCATTCAAGACGCCAATTGCCGTTGTCGGCGGGCCGACCTATCTGCCGTTCGTCGATTTCGAGCCGACGCTTACGGCCTGGAACGAG
The DNA here is from genome assembly GCA_001704765.1 of Sinorhizobium shofinae. Classification (GTDB taxonomy): domain Bacteria; phylum Pseudomonadota; class Alphaproteobacteria; order Rhizobiales; family Rhizobiaceae; genus Sinorhizobium; species Sinorhizobium shofinae. Next base: position 128,049 of record MBFK01000004.1, on the reverse strand, counting down.
CTGCTCTCCGGGGAGCGCGGCGCCTTTTACAACACCTTCATCGCCTCGCTGATCGTCGGCCTTTCGGCTGCGGTGCTTGCAACCGGCATCGGCGCCATGGCCGCCTACGCGCTCGTCCGCTTCACTTTTCGCTTCCGGCTGCTTTCCGCCCTCATCTTCGTTATTGTCGCCTTCGGCGGCTTTCTGCTGGGGCGAAACGTGCTTGGCTTCGGCCAGGGAATATCGCTCATCTATTCTTTCATCGCCGCGCTCGCGCTCGCGGTGATCTCCAGCCGCTTTCGCCTGCCGGGGCCTGAACTTGGCAACAACGATATCGTCTTCTGGTTCGTCAGCCAGCGCATGTTTCCGCCGATCGTCGCCGCCTTCGCGCTCTATCTCATGTATACCGAAGTCGGAAAGCTCGGCTTCAAGCTCGTCGACAGCTATGTCGGGCTGACCTTCGCCTATGTCGCCTTCTCGCTGCCTATCGTCATCTGGCTGATGCGGGATTTCTTCGAGGCCTTGCCGATCGAGGTGGAAGAGGCGGCCATGGTCGACAACGTGCCGTCCTGGCGCATCTTCTTCGGCATCGTCTTGCCGATGTCCAAACCGGGCCTCATCGCGACGTTCATGATCACGCTTGCCTTCGTCTGGAACGAGTTCCTCTTTGCGCTCTTCCTGACGAGTTCGAAATGGCAGACGCTGCCGATCCTGGTCGCCGGACAAAACAGCCAGCGCGGCGACGAATGGTGGTCCATCTCTACCGCGGCGCTCGTGGCGATCATCCCGATGATGGTCATGGCAGGAATCTTAAGCAGGCTAATGCGGTCGGGCCTGCTTCTGGGAGCGATCAAGTGACTGCATGCTTTTTCCAAATTGGCAAGGTTCACTCTGAGGGAGGAAAAAATGAGGAAACTTCTGCTTGCATCTACCGCTGCCGGCCTGCTGGCCGCCGCGGCCAATGGAACGGCCTTTGCCTGTGACCCGGACTTCAGCGGCGTTGAACTCACCGCCACCACCCAGACCGGTCCCTACATTGCTTCCGCGCTTCAGATCGCCGCCAAGGGCTGGGAGGAGAAAACCTGCGGCAAGGTGAAAGTCGTGGAGTTTCCCTGGTCCGAGCTTTATCCGAAGATCGTGACCTCCTTGACCTCCGGCGAAGACGCCTTCGACGTCATCGCCTTTGCGCCGGCCTGGGCGCCGGATTTTACTGACTTCCTCGCCGAAATGCCGGCGGAGATGCGGCAGGGCTCCGCTTGGGAAGATATCGCGCCGGTCTATCGTGAGCAGTTGATGGTCTGGAACGGCAAGGTCCTGTCGCAGACCATGGACGGCGACGCCCATACCTACACGTATCGCATCGACCTTTTCGAGAACCCCGACAACCAGAAGGCCTTCAAGGAGAAATACGGCTACGACCTGGCGCCGGCAAAAACCTGGAAGCAATATCTCGACATCGCCGAGTTCTTCAATCAGCCGGCGAACAACCTCTGGGGCACTGCGGAAGCCTTCCGCCGTGGCGGCCAACAGTTCTGGTTCCTCTTCAGTCATGTGGCCGGCTATACGAGCCATCCGGATAACCCGGGCGGCATGTTCTTCGATCCGGACACGATGGACGCGCAGGTCAACAATCCCGGCTGGGTACGCGGCCTGGAGGAGTATATCCGCGCCTCGAAGCTCGCGCCGCCAAATGCGCTCAACTTCTCCTTCGGTGAGGTGAACGCCGCCTTTGCCGGCGGACAGGTCGCTGAATCGATCGGCTGGGGCGACACCGGTGTCATTGCCGCCGATCCGAAACAGTCGAAGGTTGCCGGAAAGGTGGGCTCGGCGCCGCTGCCTGGTGCGGACGAGATCTACAATTATAAGACCAAGAAGTGGGATAAGTTCGATCAAGTTGTGCAGACCTCCTTCATGGCCTTCGGTGGCTGGCAGGCAGCCGTGCCGAGCTCATCCACGAAGCAGGAAGCCGCCTGGAACTATATCCAATATCTGACGAGCCCCGAGGTCTCGGCGCAGGCGGCCATTACCGGCGGCACCGGCGTCAACCCGTATCGCCTTTCGCACACCACCAATCTCGAACTCTGGTCGAAGATCTTCTCCGAGCGCGAAGCGAAGGAATATCTCGGCGCGCAGAAGGAAGCGGTCACTGCCAAGAATATCGCTCTCGACATGCGTCTGCCCGGGTATTTCTCTTATACGGAGGTGCTCGAGATCGAACTCTCCAAGGCTCTCGCGGGCGAGGTAACGCCGCAGCAGGCGCTCGATACGGTGGCCGAGCAATGGAACAAGCTGACGGACGAGTTCGGCCGCGACAAGCAGCTTGCTGCCTATCGCTCGTCGATGGGCCTGCAGCAGAAATTATAATCGATGACCCGCTCCGGCCATCCGGAGCGGGCATCACATGGGCGTCGGACGCAGTCGGCGCCCCACTTTCGCAGTGCATTCCCCGGTTTTGACCTTGGGGTCTTGAGAAAGGCATTTGAATGTCGCAGGTCCGCCTGGAGCAAGTTACCAAATCCTTCGGCAGCGTTACGGTCATTCCGCCGCTCGATCTTTCGATCGCCGACCGCGAGTTCGTCGTTCTCGTCGGCCCCTCCGGCTGCGGCAAGACGACGACGCTTCGAATGATTGCCGGGTTGGAGACAGCGTCTTCCGGCACGATCCGGATCGGCGAACGGGATGTCACGGATATTAGGCCCGGCCTGCGCAATTGCTCGATGGTGTTCCAGAACTACGCCCTCTATCCGCATATGACGGTCGCCGAGAACATCGGCTACGGCATGAAGGTTCGCGGCACGCCGAAGAGCGACATCGAAAAATCCGTGGCGGAAGCCGCCCGTATCCTGAACCTCGGAGCCTATCTCAACCGCAAGCCCAGCGCGCTCTCCGGCGGCCAGAGGCAGCGCGTCGCGATCGGCCGGGCGATCGTCCGTCAGCCGGACGTTTTCCTTTTCGATGAGCCGCTGTCGAACCTCGACGCAAAGCTCAGGATCGAAATGCGCACCGAGATCAAACTGCTGCACCGGCGGCTCCAGACCACGGCCGTCTATGTGACGCATGACCAGGTCGAGGCGATGACCATGGCGGACCGTGTCGTGGTGATGAACCAGGGGCGCATCGAACAGGCTGCTGATCCGATCACCCTCTATGAAGCGCCTGCCAATCTCTTTGTTGCCGCCTTCATCGGCGCACCGAGTATGAATTTCATCGAGGGCATCCTCGAACGCGGCGAAGCAGGGCTCTCGTTCCGGGCGCCCGGCGGTGTCGCCTTTCCGCTCCCGCAAGATCTGGCGCTGAAGCTTCGTCCTCATATCGGCGAGGCGGTCGTGCTCGGCATCCGGCCCGAGCACACAATTGCTACCGATGCAGGTCTCCCGAAGATCAAACTGCAAGTGCGTGATATCGAGCCGCTCGGCCCCCACACGCTGGTGATCGGAAAAGTAGGATCGGCCTCGTTCACCGCACAGGTGCACGCCGCGGCGCGCATTTCACCGGATGACGTGATCGAGGTGCCGATCGACATGACGAAGGTTCATTTCTTCCTGAAAAATACCGGAGAAGCTGTCGGGCGGTGAAAGTGGCGTACCTGCCGACGCCAGCCGTGCCGTCGCAGAGCCCGAGTCATCGGTCTGGAAATCGACTTTGACCTCCATGGCCGAATCCCGAAATTGCTGGAATATTGCCTTCGCTGCAGCTGGATGAGGAAACGCCCGATGGCCGAGCTCAAAGTGAAGACGAGGGAGGCGGGCGCGACCGCGGTCGTCGGGCGGACCGGTTTCCCGCGCGTGACGTCAGTTACCGGCGGTGCGCTCGACATCGCCACCGGTCCATCGCAGGCCGGTTTTGGCCCCCTCGACCTTCTCTACGCATCGCTCGCAAGCTGCCTGGTGCTCAGTGCGCGGATCGCCGCAAGCCGCTTCGGCGTGCTCGACAGGCTCGTCGAAGTCTCCGCCAAGGTAACTGGCGAAAAGGCGCATGACGAGCCGTCGCGCGTGGCGCGCTTTGACATCGAATTCGTCATCAGAGGCGATTTCGACGACGCGGTGCGTCACGCCATTGCCGAAGCGGCGGAAGCCGAAATCTGCACGGTTAGCAATACGCTGCGCGGCCATCCGGAATTCGCAAGTAAGGTCTCCGGTTAACTTAGAGGGAACAGGTTCTCGATGACATCGCGTCCGGTCTACCATTTCAATTCCATCATCGTGCGCACTCCTTCGCGCTCCGTCGTCGACGGATTGCGCGCGGAGGATCGCGGCAGCCCGACCTATGATGGCGTCAAGGCTGAACACGATGCCTATTTGGAGGCAATGCGTGACGCTGGCGTGAAGGCAACGGTGCTACCGCCACTCGAGGCCTTCCCGGACTCGGTCTTCGTCGAAGACCCGGCGCTCGTCTTCACCGAAGGTGCGATCGTTCTGCGCCCTGGTGCCGCCGCGCGCGTTCGGGAAACCCAGGAAATCGCGCCGACGCTCCGCGAGATGTTCCACACGGTCCTCGATCTGCCGGCGGGCTACGCCGACGGCGGCGACGTGCTGACAACGCGCGAAAGCGTGATGATTGGTCTTTCGGCCCGCACCGACAGGGCAGGGGCCGTGGCGCTGCGGGCCTGCCTCGACAAACTCGGCCGCAAGAGCGAAATTGTCGCCACACCGGAGGGCGTCCTCCACTTCAAGACCGATTGCTCGCTGCTCGACGATGAAACAGTGCTCTCCACCAACCGCCTGGCGCGCTCGGGCGTCTTCAAGAACTTCAGGCAGATGATCATCCCGGATGGCGAAGAACCGGCCGCCAATGCGTTACGCGTCAACGACGTGGTGATGGTCGGCTCCGATTTCCCGCGCACGATCGAGATGCTCGACAAGGCAGGCTACGGCGTCGTGCCATTGAAGACGACGGAGATCGGCAAGATCGACGCCGGGCTTTCCTGCATGTCGCTCAGGTGGTTCAGCGAAGCGTCGTGAACACGCAGACAATCCGCGCTACGCCATTTTACGTCACAGGCGAGAGGTCTCCAAAGACGGTGGGGATCAGTTCCGACACCGTCGGGTGGATGTGCATGGCGCGGCTGATGGTCGTATAGGGTCTTTTCGCGTACATCACGTCGAGGATGCTCTGGATCGCCTCGTCGCCGCCCGTACCGAGGATCGAAGCGCCGAGGATTTCCTTCGTGTCGGCGTCGACGAGCACCTTCATGAAGCCTAGCGTCTCGCCCTTCTCGACGGCGCGCCCGACGCGCGTCATCGGCCGGGTGCCGATCAGGAGCTTGCGGCCACTTTTGCGCGCCTCGGTCTCGGTCATGCCGGCGCGCCCGAGCGGCGGATCGATGTAGAGGGCATAGGTCTGGATGCGGTCGCTGACCCGGCGCGGGTCATTGTCGATGAGGTTCGCGGCAACGATCTCGAAATCATTGTAGGACGTATGGGTAAAGGCGCCGCGGCCGTTGCAGTCGCCCATCGCGAAAATATGCGGCACGCTCGTGCGCAGGGCATCGTCGACCTCGATGTATCCGCGTGCGTCAGTCTTCACACCCGCCTTGTCGAGCCCGAGATCGTCCGTGTTGGGGCGGCGCCCGGTGGCGAGCAGGACATCGGAGCCGATGACCTCCGGGGCTCCCGACGTGCAGTCGACACCGGCTGCGACGCCCTCGGCATGTTTGGCAAAGCGGATGCATTCGGCGTTGAGGCGAATATGGATTTTCTCTTTTTCGAGGATGGCGCGGATCGCATCCGAGACATCCGGGTCTTCGCGCGCGATCAGGCGAGGCCCCTTTTCGACGACGGTGACATCGGAGCCGAAGCGGCGGAACATCTGCGCGAATTCAAGTCCGATATAGCTGCCGCCGATGATGACCAGATGCCGGGGCAGGTAGGCGACCTCCATAATCGAGCTGTTTGTGAGGTAGGGAACCTCGTTGATACCCGGAAAATCCGGGATCGCGGCGCGCCCGCCCACATTGAGGAAGACCTGCTCGCCGGAAATCAGCTCTTCGCCGACGCGGATGTCAGTGGGGCTTTCAAAGCGTGCATGGCCTTCCAACACCGTGCAGTTCTTCATTTTCTTCACCCAGCTTTCGACGCCCGACCGGGCGTCGAGCCGGACCTTCTCCTTGCGCGCCATCACCCGGGCGAAATCAACGGAAACAGGGCCGGTCGTCATGCCGTATTCGGTGCCGCGACGCGCCGTGTGGATGGCGTAAGCGCTCGCGACCATGGCCTTCGTCGGCATGCAGCCGGTGTTGACGCAGGTGCCGCCGAAGAGCTGGCGCTCGACGAGCGCGACGGATTTGCCGGCTTGCGTCAATCGTCCGGCTAGCGACGGGCCCGCCTGGCCGGCGCCGATGATGATCGCGTCGAAATGCCTGTTCATGATGACACCACCCAGACCGAAAGCAGTATGGCGATGAGGTCCTCGAGAAGGGCGATCGGCAGGTCCTTGCCGCCGATCATTGCAACGAGGCGCTTGCGCGCTTCATAACCGCCGAGCGTGCCGAGGATTGCGCCGACGATCCCGGCAATCGCGCCACCCACCGGGGAGCCCGCGGCGGTGCCGATGACGGCGCCGCAGAAACCCCCGCTGACGATACGCGCGCCGAATTGCTGGGGCACTTTGCGGCTCGGCGTACTCGGGAGCTGGTCGGTGACGTATTCGACGAGCGCCAGCAGACCGAAAATATAAGGCGTGAAGCGGTAGCCCATAAAGGCTGCCCAGCTGCTGGCGACGGGCAACCAGCCGGTCGCGGCGGCGATGCTGACGGCCGCCGGCGCGGTCATCACCCGCAAGCCCGCTACCACGCCGATCAGAAGCGCAAGAATATAGACGGTCATCCCATCCCCCGAATTGTATTTTCAAGGACTGTGCGGGCGCCTGCCGCGGAAACGCGGCTGGCTTGCGGCCGCCTCGGATCATGCTGGCATTCTAATATGAAGTAGTGCCGATCGACTATCGTGGCTCTGCGCGCTGTGAGGCGATCCAACGGAAGAGTGACCGACTTCCGCGTCGATTGCAACCTGGTAGTATGTACCTTGACCTCGGGCATCCCGATGTTCAACCGTAAGTCCCTGTTGGGCCGTTGCTCTGTTCTTTGCGGAACCCTGACATATATGGATGCTCTAACCGGACGGAGCGGAGAGCCGTGACGGCCACGGGACCAATCGAGGGAGACAATCATGCGCCTGACCCTGAAAAAGACACTTATCGGCACCGCTCTCGCATTTGCGCTTACCGGCGCGGCGGCCAAGGCCGACGTCGTGGTTTCCTCCAAGATCGACACGGAGGGTGGCGTTCTCGGCAACATCATTCTCGCTGTGCTGAACGCCAACGACATAAAGACCACGGATCGGGTCCAGCTTGGTGCCACTCCCGTCGTTCGCAAGGCGATCACTGCCGGCGAAATCGATGTTTATCCGGAGTATACGGGCAACGCCGCCTTCTTCTTCGAGAAGGCGGACGATCCGGCCTGGAAGGATGCCGCCAAGGCCTATGAGCTGGCAAAGAAGCTCGACTACGACGCCAACAAGATCGTCTGGCTGACACCGTCGCCGGCAAACAACACCTGGGCGATCGCGCTGCGCAAGGAGGTGGCAGAGAAGAACAAGCTCAAGACGCTTTCAGACTTCGGGAAATATGTGACCGGCGGCGGCGAGGTGATACTCGCTGCCTCGTCCGAATTCGTGAACTCCGCCGCTGCCTTGCCCGCGTTCCAGACCGCCTACTCCTTCACGCTGAAGCCGGAGCAACTGATCACCCTTTCGGGCGGAGACACGGCCGCCACCATCGCTGCGGCCGCGAACCAGACGAATGGCGCCAATGCGGCGATGGTCTACGGCACAGACGGTGGCATTGCGCCCTCCGGTCTCGTCGTTCTCGAGGACGACAAGAACGTCCAGCCGGTCTATCAGCCGACGCCGATCATCCGGGAAGCGGTGCTGAAGGAGAATCCGAATATCGATACCCTCTTGAAGCCCGTCTTCGAAAAGCTCGATCTCGTCACGCTGCAGGAACTCAATGGCCGCGTGCAGGTGGGCGGCGAACCGGCGAAAGCGGTCGCCGAGGATTTTTTGAAGAAGAACGGCTTCCTGAAGTAAGCTGATGATAAAGGGCGTTATCCGATGCCGGTCGGGCAACGCGTGCGAATAGTGCGTCGAGCGGATCATTTCATGGCGATCGGTGTCATCCGAGAAACAGAGCGCAGGACCCTCCCTTTCGATAAGCTCGGCGTGATTATTGCGGCTCTCGCGGTTTACGGCGCGTTTCTGGCCCCCTTCGCGACGTTCCGGGCAAACCGTATCGTGCAGGGCGAGGGAAAGGCTATCCTCGAAGCCTTGCCGCCGTCACTTGGCTACGGGCTTCTTGCCCTTGTGACGTTTGGTATCGTCGTTGCGCTTTTGAAGACATCCGTCCTCGTGCGCATGGCGGCCGCCTTTGCGGCCCTCGTTGCGCTGTGCTTTCTCATCGGCAGTGCCGCCGGCAATCTGGTGCCGGCGGACAATGCCTATGCACGCGTCTCGCCGGCATCCGGCTTCTGGATTCTCGTCTTTGCATTCGCGCTTCTGGTTGCCGATGCGTTGACCCGACTGAACCCCGGGCCGGGTCTCCGGCTTCTTTTCCTCGCCGGGGCCTTGGCGCTCGTCGGCGGAATGCTCGCCACGGGGCGATGGGACGGGCTTTCGATCCTCAAGGAATATGCGAGCCGGGCTGACACATTCTGGGCCGAGGCTGGCCGCCACCTGACGCTGGCGCTCGGATCGCTCGCCGCCGCAACGGTCCTCGGACTGCCGCTCGGCATCCTCTGCCACCGCGTCGACCGCCTGCGGGCAACCGTGTTGAATGCCCTCAACGCTATACAGACGATCCCCTCGATTGCCCTCTTCGGAATTCTGATCGGGCCGCTCGGCTGGATTGCGACACATGTTCCGGGTGCTGAGGCGATCGGCGTTCGTGGTATCGGCGTCGCTCCCGCCTTCGTTGCGCTTTTTCTCTATTCGCTGCTGCCAGTGGTCGCTAATACGGTCGTCGGGCTCGCCGGCGTGCCGCGCGCCGCCAACGATGCCGCACGCGGCCTCGGCATGACCGAATGGCAGCGGCTTGTGGCCGTCGAGTTCCCTTTGGCCTTTCCTGTTATCCTTGCCGGCATCCGCATCGTGCTCGTCCAGAACATCGGGCTTGCCACCATCGCCGCCCTCATCGGCGGCGGCGGCTTCGGCGTCTTCGTCTTTCAGGGCATAGGCCAGACGGCCATGGATCTCGTGCTGCTTGGCGCGGTTCCGACCGTCGTGCTCGCCTTTACCGCGGCCATCGTGCTTGACGCGCTGATCGAAGTGATGGGTCCGAAACACAGCCGGGGCAAGGCCGCATGATCGAATTCGACTGCGTCACCAAGCGTTACGACGAAACCGTGGTGGTCAGCGACGTGTCGCTGACCGTCATGCCGCATACGATCACCGTTATCGTCGGTACATCGGGCTCGGGCAAGACCACGCTCATCAGGATGGTCAACCGTCTGATCGAGCCGACCTCCGGCACGATCCGGATCGACGGCGAGGACAATCGCTCCGTGCCGGAATTCGAACTGCGCCGCCGGATCGGCTATGCGATCCAGGGTCATGGCCTCTTTCCGCATCGCACTGTCGCGCAAAACATCGCCACCGTGCCGACGCTGCTCGGCTGGGAGAGGGCGCGGATAAAGGCGAAGGTCGAAGAGCTGCTGACGCTCTTCCAGCTCGATCCGGATTTCTTCGGACCGCGCTATCCGCATGAGCTCTCCGGCGGCCAGCAGCAGCGCGTCGGCGTTGCGCGGGCGCTTGCGGCTGAACCGAACCTGCTCTTGATGGACGAACCATTCGGCGCCCTCGACCCGATCATTCGCGCCAAGGCTCAGGACGATCTTCTCTCCATCCAGAAGCATTTCGGCACGACGATCATCCTCGTGACCCACGACATGGAGGAGGCTTTCCATCTCGCTGACCGGATCGCCGTCATGGACAAGGGAGAGGTGGTGCAACATGGAACCCCAGCCGAGATGCTGATACGCCCCGCCACACCCTTCGTTGAAGAACTGATCGGCGCCACTGAGCGGCCGTTCCGCATGCTTGCCATCGAGACGGCCGGCGATGCCGTCGAGCCCGGCGCGGCCGAAGGCGCGCCGATACCGGAGGGCTTAAGCCAGCGCGAGGCGCTTTCCGAACTCTTGTGGTCCGGGCGCTCTGCACTGCCGGTCGCAGCGGCGAATGGCGCCATCATCGGCAAGGTCAGCCTCGATGGCCTGGTGAAACGCGCCGCGAGGCCGCGGTGATGGCGTCGCTACCCACGCTCCTGCGGCTGGCGGTGTTCCTTGTTTTGCTGGCTTTTCTTCTGCAGCCCGGTTGGTTCGAGCCGCTGCTCAAGTCGCTGGTGCAGGAAAACGCCCCGGCGGTTTACAATCGAGGCAGCCTTTTCTGGCTGACACTCCTCCATCTTCGTACCGTGTTCGTCGCGACATTTGCAGCGACGTTCATTGCCGTGTCGCTGGCGATCCTCGTGACGCGAGAGGCCGGCGCGGAATTCCTGCCGCTGTCGCGCAGCCTCGTGAATATTGGCCAGACCTTCCCGCCGGTCGCGGTGCTAGCGCTCTCGGTTCCGATCTTCGGCTTTGGCGAGAAACCGACGCTGATTGCCCTTTTTCTCTATGGACTGCTGCCGATCTTCGAGAATGCGCTGACGGGGCTTACGACCTTGCCCCCAGCGGTGACCGAGGCCGCCCGCGGCGCCGGCATGACCGAGCGCCAACGGCTCGTCCAGATCGAGCTTCCCTTGGCTTTGCCTGTGATCCTCACCGGCATTCGGCTTTCCGTCGTGATCAGCCTCGCAACGGCAACGATCGGCTCGACCGTGGCGGCCAAGACGCTCGGCGAGGTCATCATCGCCGGGCTGCAGTCGAACAATCTCGCCTTCGTGTTGCAGGGCGGGCTCATCGTTGCGGCGCTCGCGGTGCTCATCCACGACGCGCTTCAAGCCCTGGAGCGTGCGCTCTCGGGACGCACGCGCACATAGCGCCAGCCTTGTCTATCCGGCGACTCTGTGCGGAAAGTCGTCGACCCTCCCGACGCGATGAAAATGAATTTCACATTTTCTCTGAATGTTCGAATTTTTGTTGACGCATCGAAAATTCTATCCCAGTCTACGAAAATAAATTACGAAACGGGAACGGCATCAGCATGAAAGTCGGGATAATCGGACTCGGATTCCGTCTTGGATATCTGGGTTATGTCTTCAAGGCGATCGACCAGAGCTTCGAGATCGCAGGCTATGTCGATCCGGCGCCTGCGGGCCTTGCCACGCTTGCGGAAAAGGGCATTTCGGCGGGAAAGGCCTACACCACACCCGAGGAATTGATCGCCAGCGAGAGGCTCGATCTCTTGATGATCGGCTCTCCGAACCACATGCATCTCGACCATATCCGTATCGGTCTCGAGGCGGGTCTCAAGGTCTTCTGCGAAAAGCCGATCGTCAGCACCATCGATCAGAGCCTGGAACTTGCCGCGCTGCTGGCGAAACATGGGCACGACAGGCTGATGGTGGGACTCGTGCTGCGTTATGCGCCGATGTACCGCGATCTTCGCGCCGCCCAGGCCGCAGGATCGCTTGGCCAGATTGTTTCGATCGAAGCCGCCGAGCATATTGAACCCTATCATGGCGCATTCTTCATGCGTGACTGGCGCCGCTATGGACGCTATGCGGGCAGCTTCATGCTCGAGAAATGCTGCCATGACCTTGATCTCTACAATGGCGTCGTCGGCGCCCGGCCGGAGCGCGTAGCGAGTTTTGGCGGACGCAAGAGCTTCATTCCCGCCAATGATCCAGCCCGCGACGGCATCAACGACCTGCAGCTATTCCATAGCAAGCCGAGCGGATGGCAGGGCTCCGACAAGGTCTTCGACAGCGACGGCGACATCATCGACTATCAGGTGGCGATCATCGAATACGCCAACGGCGTCGCGATGAACTTCCACACGAATCTCAACGTCCCAGACCAGTTCCGCCGCTTCTGCGTGATGGGGTCGCGCGGCATGGCGGAGGGCGACTTCATCCGCGGCTATCTCGATGTGCACGAGGTGCTTTCCGGCAAGAAGGTCGTCGAGAAGAAATACGCCAAGGAGACGGCGCTCTCGCAACACTACGGTGCAGACGAAGAGATGGCGGCCGAGATCATCGCCCACGTCAAGCACGGCGGCCCGCTTCCCGTCTCGCCGCTCGATGCGCTGGAAGCAGGCATCCTGGCGCTCTCCATGGACGATGCGCGGATGAAGAGAACGGTCGTCGACCTCCGGCCGATCTGGGACCGCTTCGACGAAGCCCTGCACGCCCGTGCGGCCTGAGGGGGAAGCGGGATGAGTGTTCGCCGCAGCACCGTCATCTTCGCCTGGATCCTGCTGCTTCCCGCCGTTCTCTATGTGACGGTGATCGTCGCCTATCCGCTGGTCGATACGTTCATCCTGTCGTTCACGGATGCCTCGCTCAAGAAGACGACCAAATGGGTCGGCACCGCCAATTACGACAAGATTTTCAACGCTACCTTTGCGGAAGTGATCATCCGCACCTTCGTTTGGACCGCCTTTTCCGTGGCGATCAAGATGATCATCGGCACCTTCGGTGCAGTCATGCTGAATGCCGCCGTGCCGGGGCGGGCGCTGTTCCGGGTGCTCACCATGCCGCCCTGGATCGTACCGATGGCGATCGGCATCTTCATGTGGGGCTGGATGTATAACGGCCAGTTTGGAATGATCTCCGGCATGCTGCAGAACTGGGGGCTGGTGGACGGCCCGGTCGCCTTCCTCGCCCACGGCTCCACAGCCTTCTGGGCGACGATCATCACCGATGTCTGGATCGGGGTGCCGCTGGTGACGCTCTACATGCTCGCCTCGATGCAGGCGATCCCACAGGACCTCTACGAGGCCGCCTGGACCGACGGGGCGGGGCGCTTCTACCGTTTCCGCCGCATCACCCTGCCGCTGCTCGTGCCGTCGATGATCACCATGTCGATGCTGTCACTGATCGCCACCTTCAACTCGTTCGACATCATCTGGATCCTGACGCAGGGCGGTCCGAACGGCGACACGACGACGATGATCATCGACACCTACCGTACCGCGATCGGCTCGAAGAAATACGGGGAGGGGGCGGCGCGCGCCGTGCTGATCTGCATCTTCCTGTCGATTTTCTGCATTGCCTATTTCCGCGTCACGCACCGTCTCGCCTCGGGAGAAAGCCGATGAGCCCGCCCGCCATGATTAACCGCTATCGCTGGTACGAGCTCGTCGGCATCTATGCGGGCATCTTCGTCTTTCTTACCTTCATTCTCTCCCCCTTCGTCGAAGGGTTCCTGGTATCGCTGAAGCCGCTCGGGCTTCTTTTTTCCTCGCCCTATCGCTTCTGGCCGGAGAACGGATCCTTCGATGCCTATCGCAGCATGTGGGTGAGCGTGCCGGGCTTCGCCCGCTACATCTTCAACTCCTTCTTGATTTCGACGATCGTCACCGCGGTCGTGCTCGTGCTGGTGGTGCCGTCAGCCTACGCCTTTGCGCGCTTCAAGTTCCGCGGCAGCGGCGCGCTGCTCGCAGCCTTCCTGGCGGTCAACATGTTTTCTGGCGCCGTGCTGCTCATTCCGCTCTTCCGGCTGATGCGCAGCTTCGGCGTCTTGAATACTTATTTCGCGATGATCGTACCGGGCGTCGCCTTCCTCATCCCTTCAGGCATCTGGCTGCTGCGCACCTACATGATGCGCATCCCGCGGGAACTTGACGAGGCGGCCTTCGTCGACGGGGCAAGCCATTTCTACACGCTGCGCCGGGTGATCCTGCCGATCGCCATGCCGGGCATCACCGTCGTCGCGATCACCACCTTCATCGGCTCCTATGCCCAGCAATTCATCTTCGCGCTGACCTTCAACTCCAAGACCGAATACATGCCGCTGCCGATCGGACTCTATGCGTATTTTGGCCGGCAGGAAGTGATCTGGAACGAGCTCATGGCGGCAAGTTTCGTCGGCATCGCGCCGGCCGTCATCCTCATCTTCCTGATGCAACGCTATCTCGTCGCCGGCCTGACCGCCGGCGCCGTGAAACAGTAACCGCAACAACGAGCTTCACAAGCGAGGGGAACTACCATGACAACGCATGCCTCATTGATTGCTGGAACTTTCGCGCTTCTCGCCTCGACGGCGCTGCCGGCACTTGCCGATACGGAAATCACCTTCCTCGCCTGCGGCGACAAGATGCAGCCGGCGCATGCCGACTTCATCAAGAAATGGGAAGAGGCCAATCCCGGTTACAAAATCGCGTCGGAAGTGGTCGGCTGGGGCCAGTGCCAAGACAAGGTGACGACGCTCGCCGCGTCGGGCACGCCGGTGGCGCTCGCCTATGTCGGCTCGCGCACGCTCAAGGAATTTGCCGACAATGAACTGATCGTGCCGATCACCTTTACGGAAGAAGAGAAGAAATCCTATTACCCCTATATCATGGACACGGTGACGACCGGCGGCAAGCAATGGGGCGTCCCCGTCGCCTTCTCCACGAAGTCGCTCTATTGGAACAAGGAACTGTTCAAGCAGGCCGGTCTCGACCCGGAAAAGCCGCCGAAGACGTGGGCGGAAGAGCTTGAATACGCCAAGATCATTAAAGAGAAGACCGGCACTCCGGGCTTCGGCGTGGTCGCCAAGACCTTCGACAACACCATGCACCAGTTTCTTCACTGGGTTTACACCAACAACGGCTCGGTGATCGACGCCAGCGGCAACATCACCCTCGACAGCAAGGAAAACCTGGAGGCGCTGACGGCGCTGAAGGACATCGTTCCCTATGCCGAGGAAGGGCCGACCTCCTATGAGCAGAACGAGGTGCGGGCGATCTTCCTCGACGGCAAGCTCGGCATGATCCATGCGTCGGTGGGCGCAGTGAACCGCCTCAAGGAAACGAAGATCGACTGGGGCGTCGCGCCGCTGCCGCTCGGGCCGAGCGCCAAGGGCCCGGGCACCCTGTTGATCACCGACAGCCTTGCCGTCTTCAGCGGTACGGGCGTGGAAGAAAAGGCGATCGAATTCGCCAAGTTCCTGACCAATGCCGAGAACCAGCCAATCTATGAGGCGCAGGAAGGCTTGACGCCGCTGCGCCCCGGCAAAGCGGTGGACGATATGGTTGCAGCCAATCCCTATTGGAAGCCGTTCATCGACGGCATTTCCTTCGGCGGGCCGGAACCGCTCTTCACCGACTATAAGGGTCTTCAGAACACGATGATCGGGATGATCCAGTCGGTTGTCACCGGCAAGGCCGAGCCGGCCGATGCCTTGAAGAAGGCGGCCGCCGACCTCGAACAGTACAAGTAAGCCGACGGGGACCGCGGAGCCTGAGCCTCGCGGTCCCTCCTTCAATGTTCGCGGAAAAGCCGCTTCTCGTCGGCGGCCGGAGACAGTTACTTGGGACAGCTCAATCTAAACAAGGTTCAGAAATTCTACGGCACCTACGAGGTGCTTAAGAGCATAGAACTCGATGTGAAGAATGGCGAATTCGTCGTCTTTGTCGGCCCCTCCGGCTGCGGCAAGTCCACGCTTCTCCGCATGATCGCGGGCCTCGACGAGGCGACGGCCGGCGACATCGTCATCGACGGCAAACGGGTCAACGACCTGCCGCCGGTCAAGCGCGGCATCGCCATGGTCTTCCAGTCCTACGCCCTCTATCCGCATATGACCGTGTTCGAGAACATCGCTTTTCCGCTGCGCGTAGAAAAAATGCCGGAGGAGAAGCTCAAGACGAAGGTCGAGCACGCCGCCCGAATCCTCCATCTCGACCAGCGGCTGCAGCAGAAGCCGGGCATGCTTTCCGGCGGCCAGCGCCAACGCGTGGCAATCGGCCGAGCAATCGTGCGTGAACCGAAGATCTTCCTCTTCGACGAGCCGCTCTCGAACCTCGACGCGGCGCTGCGCGCCGACATGCGGATCGAACTTGCGAAGCTGCACCGGCAATTGAAAGCGACGATGATCTACGTCACCCACGACCAGGTCGAGGCGATGACGATGGCGGACCGGATCGTCGTGCTGAATGCCGGCGAGATTGCGCAGACCGGAGCGCCGCTCGAGCTCTATCACAAACCGGCCAATATCTTCGTCGCCGGCTTCATCGGCCATCCGAAGATGAATTTCCTGCCGGTCACCTGCACGAGCGCGAGCGAGGCTGGCGTCGAGATCGACCACAGAGGGCAGACGGCGCTTATTCCTGTTTCGCCGCGTAGCGGCATAGTTGGCCGCACGCTGACGCTCGGTGTGCGCCCGGAACATATCCAGACGGGCTCAGGCGACCTGACGCTGACTGTCAATCCCTCGGTCATCGAGCGCCTCGGAGCACACACGGTCGCCTATGCCGCGCTCGGCGGCGAGGGAGAGAATTATTGCGCCATGCTGCCTGGCACCGCCGCCATCCGGGCGGACGAGCAGGTGAAGACCGGCATCCGAGCCGCCGATTGCCACCTGTTCGACGAAAAAGGCATCGCCTTGGAGCGCCGGGTGGAGATGACCGACATCGATCTTGCACTGTTTGATCCAGCGGCCTGAGCGTGACCGTATCGATACGACTGCTCGGCAAAGACGATGTTGAAACCTTTCGGCGCATTCGGCTCGAGGCGCTGCGTGCGGAGCCGAATTCATTCGCCAGCAGTGCCGAGGATTGGGAGAACCTGCCGGACGACGAATGGCGCCGGCGGCTGACCGAAAATCCCGTTTTCGTTGCTTTCCGCACCGACGATCCGGTGGGCATCATGGGCCTGCTACGCCAGCGCGCCAGCAAGATGGCGCATCGCGCCACCGTCGTCATGGTCTATGTCGATCGCAGTTTGCGCGGAAGCGGTCTTGCACGGCTGCTTCTCGCAGCGGTGACTGATTACGCGCGCAGTGAAGGCATTCGGCAGTTGGAGCTCACGGTCAGCGCCGAGAACGCGGCGGCTATCGCCTTTTATCGCCGAGAGCGGTTCGAGGCGGTCGGCCGCATTCCCGGCGGCTGCATCCGCAACGGCCGGGAAGTCGACGACATCATCATGGTTCGACGCATCGTCGATTGAGCACCGAACACCTACTTCCTGTGCGGCCTGCACCTTAGAGCGTCGAATTGAGCGCGCCGCCGTCGAGCAGCAGGTTCTGCCCGACGATATAGCCGGAATATTGGCTGCACAGGAATGCCGCCGCGGCGCCGAACTCACTCGGCGTGCCAACGCGTCCCGTCGGATTCTGCCCGTATTCCTCGGCGCGAGCTTCTTTGAGTGAAATCCCCCGTGCCTTGGCGGACTTTTCGAGGAGCTTTTCCAGTCGCTCGGTCTCGTGGGATCCGGGCAGCACGTTGTTGATGATGACGCCGTGGCGTGCGACCTGACGGGCCGTGCCGGCAACGAAACCGGTAAGCCCGGTGCGGGCGCCGTTGGAGAGACAGAGTTCCGCGATCGGCGACTTGACCGAGGCTGAGGTGATGTTGACGATCCGTCCCCATTGCCGCTCGATCATGCCGGGAATGACGGCCTTCATGAGCAGGATCGGCGCCAGCATATTTGCCCTGATCGCCTCGAGCCAATTGTCTTCGGTCACGGTCGACCAGTCACCCGGCGGCGGGCCGCCGGCATTGGTAATCAGGATGTCCGGCCGTGGCTCTGCCCGAAGGAGTGCATTGCGGCCTTCCTCCGTCGTGACGTCGGCGGCGACGATCTCCACCTGCGCGCCATAGTCTTTGCTGATGGCGCGTGCCGTCTCCCGAAGCTGTTTCGGCTCGCGGGCATTGAGCGTCAGGATTACGCCCGCCTCGGCGAGTTTCTCGGCAACGCCGCGGCCCAGACCCTTCGAACCGGCGCAAACCAGCGCCCGTTTGCCTTTGATACCCAAATCCATCGCATGCTCCGACAATTCTGTTTTACCTGATAAGGCCGGGACAATGCCGGCCCGTTGGCAGCCTGGCCAAGAGATGCGGCCTCATGCTCGCCGCGCAATATCCGCGACCGCTTCCGAAAGGCGGGCAATCTCCGACAAGGTGTTGAGGTAGCTTACCGAAGCCCTGGCGATCTGGTCGAGCCCTCGCGCGACCATGTCGAGCGGCGTATAGGGAACACCATTAGCGCCGATCGCGATTTGCCTTCCGGCCAAGGCTGCACGAACTTCCGTCGCCGGTATGCTCTCGACGGTGAATGAGACGATACCGGATAGTTCCGTTCCAAGATCCCGCACCATCACATTCGGGATGCTGCGCAGATTGTCGCGCAGCCCGTTCGCGAGTGTGTTGATCCTCTTGCGGATCACCGCGATGCCGAGCGTCCTTGCCTGGCGCGTGGCAATGCCCAGCCCGAAAATCAGCGCCGGCGAAATCTCGCCCGCCTCGAAGCGGCGTGCGTCGTTGCGGATCTTGACGACCCCGTCGACGATCGGCCCCGAAAGCACATCGAGATAACGCGGCGTCAGCCGTGGCATGAATTCCTGCCTGATGTAAAGGATCGCCGTGCCGCGTGGTCCCCGGAGAAATTTCCGGCCCGCTGCCTTCAACACGTCGCATCCGAGGGAGGCGACGTCGATCGGGATCTGGCCGAGGGCCTGGCCCGCATCGATGAAATAGGGAATGCCGGCCGCCTTGGTCACGCGTCCCACGGCCGCCGCATCGTTGATCAGGCCACCATTCGCGGGCAGCCATGTGAGCGACACGAGACGCACGCGCTCATCGATCATCGACGCGAGGCCGCCGGCGTCGATGCTCCCGTCGTCACGAACGGGAATGGTCTCGACACGCGCTCCGGCTCGCGCTGCGGCGTCTTGCATCGTGGCGAGATTGCCGCCCCATTCCTGGCGCCCGACGAGGATGCGGTCGCCGGCAACAAGCGACGGCAAGGCCGAGAAAGCCGCGCCCCAGGCGGTCGACCCGCTGCCAAGGAACGCGATCTCATTTGGCTTGGCGCCGATCAATGCCGCTGTGTCGGCTCGCACCTCCTCAAGAAGCGTGCTCGCCCCGTTCGCCGCTTCCATAGGGCCCTCGGTCGCTTCCTTGCGCAAATAATCCCAGATCGCTGCGAGCGTCGATCGGGAGGGCAGCGAGGCGCCGGAGTGATTGAAATGCATGCCATCCGCGCAGCCAGGAGTCTCCGAACGAAGCTGCTCCACGTCCAGTGCATCGTTCATGATGCGACCGGCTCCATTTCTACCAGCGCGTCGATCTCGACGGTGGAGCCGGCAGGCAGCGCGGCCACGCCCACGGCGGCACGCGCGTGCCGTCCCGCTTCGCCAAACACCTCGACGAATAGGTCCGAGGCGCCATTGGCGACCTGCGACTGTTCCGCGAAGTCCGGCGTCGAGGCGATGAAGACGCCGAGCCGAACGACGCGTCGGACGGCCGCCAAAGAACCATCAGTCGCAGCAGCAATCTGCGAAAGGACACTGATTGCCGCGCATTCGGCGGCCAGTCGGCCCTCCTCGATGGAAGCCTCGGCACCCACCGCCCCCGTGAGGACGTCGCCGTTCCTGACGCTGATCTGGCCCGAAACGACCAGAAGGTTGCCGGTTCGAACCGTGGAGACGTAGTTCGCCGCTGGCGCTGAAGCTTCCGGCAATCGATGACCGAGAGCGGAAAGTCTGGATGCGATGGTCTCTGGCATGGCGGTCTCCCTTGGAACTGTCGGGAGAATGCACGGCACCTCCGATTGCTTCCAATTCAAACTTCGTTATTGTGCGATCGATCTGGCTAATGTCTTGGCTTGAGTTGAAGGGAATTCATGCGCACGTCCACCACCATGCCGCCGCTGCAGGCGCTGCGCGCATTCGAGGCGGTGGGGCGTTTGCTCAGCTTCCGCCGCGCAGGCGAAGAGCTCCTCATCACACAGAGCGCAGTCAGTCACCACATCAAGCAGCTTGAGGACATGCTCGGCGTGAGGCTGTTCATTCGCAAGGCTAAGAGCATTGAATTGACGCCCGAGGGGGCGGCCTATCTGGAAAAGACGGTCGAAGCGTTCCGCATCATAGTGAGTGCGACGTCCGAGATGCGCCGACAGGCGGCACGGCAAAGGGTGCGTGTCAGCGTCTTGCCCTCCTTCGCCGCCAACTGGCTGGTTTCGCGCCTCGCCGGCTTCATGGTGAAACATCCGGAGATAGAAGTCGAACTCGAACCGACATTGCGTCTCGCGGACTTCGCATCGGACGATGTCGATCTCGCGATCCGCTTCGGCACCGGCCGATGGGAGGGCGTGAGGTCAGAGTGGCTGATGAATGAAGAGTTGAGCCCGGTCGTGAGCCCGGCACTGTTTGGCGACGGCTCGCGCTTCGTCGAACCGACGGATCTGCTTCTTCAGACCCTGCTCGAGTCCTGGAATCCGGTGGGGTGGGAACTTTGGCTCGGCGAAGTTGGCGTCGATATTCGCCGCGCTCGCGTACTGCAGTTGACCGACTACAATATCGTCCTCCAGGCGGCCCTAAATGGACAGGGCGTTGCGATCGGACGCATGCACATGGTTCGCGATCATCTCGCCGCCAGTCGGCTGCTCCAGCCTTTCCCGCAGATCGTCCGGTCCGAAAAGATCGCCTATTGGCTCGTCATGTCGCAAAACCGTCGACTAAGCGCCAGCGCTGAGACCTTCGCCTCATGGCTGAAAGAAGAGGCGGCATCGCCGGATTCACCGGCCGGTTGAGGAAGCCAAACATCTGACCGCTGTCAGAACAGCGTTGACATCCGTCCGCGCAAAATCCTCGCCGAACCGGCACGAGTCGTACAGCGTTGTGGCCGTGCCGAGTCAAGATGATCTCGTCCCGTCAATCGCCTTTCGCTTCTGTTACTGACACTTGCATTTGAATGCTCCAGTCTGGACTATTGGAAAGTCGAATATCTGGATCAATCTGACTATTAAATGGTCACTTCAACAGCAGCGCCATTCATCAAGCCGCGCCGTGTTCCGGTGCGTGGGGACCGCTGGCGATGGGCCAGATATCACGCCGCGCGCGTCGATAGGGCGTTTTCGCCGGATCATTGGGGTAGGGTGTTCCGGCCGAGCAATAGAGGATCTGCGAGGCGATCTTCGAGAACGAGGCGTAGAAGTGGTTCGTCGATTTGACCACCAGGATCTTCTTCGCGCGCGGATCGATACCCATGACCGAGAACAGGCTCGGGTCGAAGCTCTGCGCACGTGTCGAATTGAGAATGATGTCGATGCCGCGATACTGAATATGCGCCGCGTCGCCGAAGGGAGCGAAACTCTCGCCGAAACGCATTTCGGCATTGCGCACGAGCCGCATCACTTTGACTGTGCCATCGATCGGACTGCCCGTGCCGGGGGCGGACTTCGCACCGAAGCGCAAGGGGATTTCCGCGCCTTCGCCGGCCGCCATGCAGATCTGCACGGCCATTGGATCCCAGATGGTGCCGATTGCTGCATCGGTGACGCCATTGGCGATGAGTTCCTCGAGCACGACGGTCGCGTCGCCCGCCGTGCCGCCGCCGGGATTGTCCCACATGTCGGCAATCACCACCGGGCCGGCGGGAGCGGCGATCGCCTCGGCGACCGCTTGACGCTCATCAATTTCCGGCATGCGGAAGGTGCCACGCTTGGCGAACAGTTCGAGGCCGAGCTCGCGGGCGAGCGCCTGGCCCTTCTCCGGACGGCCGTTGGTGACGGCAACCATCTTGGTGCCCATTTCCGGGACGTCGCCGGCCATGAAACCGTGCACGACCGACAGCGACAGGACGTCCGGATCCTCCCGCTCGATCCGCATGAGCTTGTCGACGAAGCTGCGCATCGGTTCGCGCGATGTCGGAAAGACGTCGATCATCCCGCAGTCGAATACCGACATGACCGGTCGGACGCGCCCTTCGAGCGTGTCGACGGCAATGCGCCAGAGGTCTTCGGCCCGATCGACGAAGTCCGTATGCGGAAATTCCTTGAAGAACACGAAGAAATCGGCTGCCGCGACACGCTTTTCGGTGAGATGGCTATGCGGATCGAGCTCGACGCAGACGAGCACCTCCGGCCCGACGATCTCGCGCACCCGCTTCAGGAGATCGCCCTCGGTATCCTCGTAGCCGTCGGCGACCATCGCTCCGTGTAGCCCGAGCACGACGGCGTCGACGGGCAGGGCCGCGCTTAATTGCCCGAGAATCTCGTCACGCAGAATTTCATAAGTGTGCCGATTGACGAGGCCGGCCGGGTCCGCCCAGGCCGCCGTTCCCTCGATCAGATGCCAGCCCTTCTCCGCCGTCACGCGACGGCCCACGGTTATCGGTGCGGTGCAGAGCGTCGGCGTTTCCGGGTGTTTTCCGGGAGGCGCATAGAGCGACGCTTCGAAGGCGCGCTTATCGATGCAGATCGGGGAGAAAGTGTTCGTTTCGGTCGCCAGGGCTGCCGTGAAGATCCGCAATGCCGTTGCCTTCCTTGCCTTCAATTCGAACCCATCGGGTTCGGCAGGTAACCCGTGAAGCCGCAGATTTTCCATCGGCCTTCATGCAGGCGGCAATAATAGACCGTCTGCCACTTCAGGACATCAAAGCTTCCATCGGCTTTCTTGATGCCGCCATCGAACTTCTTGCGGGCCAGCGCCCGGTTGCCATTGATCTCGATGTCCTCGAGCGTCGTGGTCGTGAAAATAGCTGTGCGCGCATCCTCCGCGAAGGACTGTTCGGCGAAGTCCCGCGCCTGGCGCAGCCATTCGTCGCGATAGGCGGCAAGCGACGGAAAAGTCAGCCGCCAATCGTCAGGGCTCGCCTCCCGCCTTCCATCGATGCCGATGAAACCGTCTTCGACAAAATCACCGGCCACCAACGACCAGTCGGCAGCCAAGAAAGCGTCGATGTCCCGCGTCACCAGCATCTCCCAGATCGAATGCCGGGCCGCGTCGCTGGTGGGAAACGGATTCTGGAAGGGATTCCGCATGTATTTCGCCTAGTATTGAAATTCTTTTCATGAATGACGTTTTTCTCTGGCCAAATTCCGCTTTCTGTGGTGACTTGTCAACGCAAGACGAAAATAATTTGCACGAAGGTTCCTGATGTCCATCAAACGTTATGGCGCCGAACAGCTTGGGACAGGCGGAAAATCGCTGCCATTCGCGCGCGCCGTGGAGGCAGACGGCTGGCTCCATGTCTCCGGGCAGGTCGCCATCGAAAATGGCGAGGTTGTCGACGGCAATATCGTCGCGCAAACCCACAAGGCGATCGGCAATCTACTGGCCATTTTGAAAGAGGCCGATTACGCTATCGAACACGTGGTGAGAGTCGGCGTCTGGCTGGACGACCCGCGCGATTTCTGGAGCTTCAACAAGATCTATCAGGAATACTTCGGAGCTCATCCGCCGGCCCGTGCCTGCGTGCAGTCTTCGATGATGGTCGATTGCAAGGTGGAGATCGACTGCGTCGCCTACAAGCCTAAGGACGCCCAATAGAGGAGTGGCCGTCCGGATGGATATTTTCGCAACCTTGCAGCATGAAAAGGAGCGGCTGTCGCAGTCGGAGAGCCGCATCGCCGACATTCTGCTCAATGACTTCGAATTTGCAGTCAACGCATCGATCATCGAGCTCGCCGGCAAGGCCGATGTCTCGCCACCGACGGTGACGCGCTTCTGCCGGCGCTTGGGTTGTGACAGCTTTTCCGATTTCAAGGTGCAACTGGCCCGCACGGCCTATGTCGGCATGCGCTACCTGAAGCCAGAGCCGAAAAGCCAGGAGCCGGGCGATGTCGCGCAGGACATCATCACCAAAGCGCAGAACGCGCTGTTCCTGCTGCATCGTTCGCTCGATCTTGCAGCGATCGAGCAGGCCGCCGACCGGCTGGCCGGCGCGGAAATGATCTATGCCTTCGGTTCGGGCGGCAATTCCTCGATGATCGCCGGCGAATTGCAGAACCGCCTCTTCCGCCTCGGCCTGCGCATCACCTCGAGCTCCGACCACAGCATGCAATTGATGCTAACGGCAGCGGCCAAGCAGAGTGACGTGATCATCGGCTCGTCCTTTTCCGGACGAAACGCCGAGCTCGTGCGCGCCTTCACGCTTGCCCGCGACGCCAAGGTGCCAACCATCGCGCTCACCCAGACTGGCAGCCCGGTGGCGCGAGCCGCCGACATCACCGTTCCGGTTGACCTGCCGGAAGGCAACAATATCTACCGTCCGACATCCACGCGTATCGCCTATGTGGCTCTGGTCGACATCGTCGCCAGCCTGGTGGCCTATCGCGTCCAGCCGCAGGCCACCGCGACGCTCCGGCGCATAAAGCAGCAACTGGTGGCGCACAGGGATGGTGATGATCGCCAGCTTCTCGGAGACTGATGTGGCACAGGAACATCACATGCCGAAATCCGTAGCGATCGTCACCGGCGCAGCCGGCGACATCGGCCGTGCCATCGCCCGGCGCCTGGCGGACGGCCACGACGTCGTCCTCCTTGCCGATATCGACGGCGATGCTGCAGGCAAGGTCGCGGGTGATCTCGGCGGGGAGGAGTGTTTCGCAGCCGTCGCCTGCGACGTGACGGATGCGGCGAGCGTGGCGGCCATGGCGGCGGCGGCGGCGGCGCGCGGAGCCGTGCATACGCTCGTCAACAATGCCGGCGCGGCGAGCGCCGTCAGCCTGCACGATACGACGCAGGACATCTGGCGGATGGACAATGCCCTCAATCTCGAAGCCGCATTTCTCTGCTTCCGGGCGGTCGAGGACATGCTGAAGGAGAGCAGGGGCTCCGTCGTCAATATCGCCTCAGTGAACGGCATGGGCGTCTTTGGCCACCCGGCCTACAGCGCAGCCAAGGCTGGCCTTCTGCATCTGACGCGGCTGATCGCCGTCGAATACGGCAAGTTCGGTATCCGCTCGAATGCCGTCGCGCCGGGTACGGTGCGCACCCGGGCCTGGCAGGCGCGCGCCGCAGCCAATCCTCAAATCTTCGAGGAAGCCAAGCGCTGGTACCCGCTTCAACGCATCGTCAATCCGGAAGACGTCGCCAATGCCGTCCACTTCTTGGCTGGCTCCCAGGCGAGCTCCATATCGGGCGTCTGCCTGCCGGTCGATTGCGGCCTCACCGCCGGCCAGGCCGAACTCGCCCGCACCTTCTCGCAGTCCAGCCATTACTGACCAATCCCATTGGAGGATGCTTCATGCAGCCGGTCTCTTATCGCCTCGAATCTGCCTGGCAACCGGATGGTGGCCCCTTCGGGCGCTTCTCCTTTAGCCTCTTCAACCTGTCTTGCAGACCGCTGAGCGGCTTCCGCCTCGTCTATACGTCACTCACCCGCGTTATCGATCCGGCCGCCTGCGAGAACACCGTTTTCCTGCGCCGCAACGCCAACTTCCATGCGTTCGCGCCACCCGAGGGGCTGACCCTTCAGCCCGGAGAAAGCTGGACCTTCATTGTCAGCGGCCTGCACCGGCAGGCCAAGCATTGCACCGACGGGGCGAAGTCGGCCTATTTGACGCTGTCCGACGGTCGCCATGTGCCCGTGACCGTCTCCGATCTTCGGCTCGAAGGCGCCGAAAGCGAACCGCCGCCTCCACGCCTGCCCGAAGGCCGGCTCGAGATGCCCTTCGCGCTGCAGCCCTGGCCGGCCGAGGTCGACGCAGTGCCCGGAGAAGGCTTCCCGGTCGTCCTCTATCCGGCATCGGGAAGCAGCGCAGAGGACATCGCGGCGATCTCCAACGTGCTGGCGCTATTTCATCGGCTCTTTCCCGCTGGCCATGCTCCCTTCAGCCTCGCGCCGTCCGGCCAGTCGCTGCCGATCGTCTTTGTGAAGAAAGGTGACCTCCGTGGCGAGGCGTACAGGCTTGCCTTCTCCGGTCGCGACATCCGGCTCGAATACGGCGCGGCCGCCGGACGGCAATACGGGCTAACGACGCTCGCGCAGCTCCTCGACGGCGCCCGCAATCATGCCGGCAAATTCCGCTTTCCCGTTTCAGGCACGATTTCCGATCAGCCGCGCTACGACTGGCGCGGCTGCCATCTGGATGTCTCGCGGCAGTTCTATCCGACCGCCGACGTCCTGCGTCTGGTCGACATTCTTGCCTGGTTCAAGCTCAACATCTTCCATTGGCATCTGACGGATGACGAGGCCTGGCGCCTGGAGATCAAGGCCTATCCGACGCTGACGACGCTCGGCGTTCTGCGCGGGCCGGACGAACCGATGCTGCCGCAGCTCGGCAACGGCGCCGAACCTTCGGGAGGCTTCTACAGCCAGGAGGAGGTCAAGGCCATCGTCGCCCATGCGGCCGCGCTCAATGTCGAGGTCGTTCCCGAGATCGACATTCCCGGCCACAGCACCGCAGCGATCGTTGCCTTGCCGGAGCTCGCCGATGGGCAGGAGGCGCCGGAGAGCTATCATTCGGTACAGGGCTATCCCAACAACGCACTCAATCCGGCCATCCCGCTCACCTACGAATTCCTCGAAAAGGTCTTCGACGAGATGGTCGAGCTCTTCCCGAGCCGCTATATCCACATTGGGGGCGACGAAGTAGCCGACGGCTCCTGGCTGGCCTCGCCACTGGCGCGCAAGCTGATGGAAGAGGAAGGCATTTCCGACACCTTCGCGTTGCAATCCTACTTCCTGAAAAAAGTGAAGCAGATGCTGACGGCGCGCGGCCGAAGGCTGGTCGGCTGGAACGAGGTTGCTCACGGCGGCGGTGTTGGAACCGAGGGTACTCTGCTGATGGCCTGGGAGAACCCGAAGGTCGGGATCGAACTGGCGCGCGAGGGCTATGACGTCGTGATGACCCCCGGCCAGGCCTATTACCTCGACATGGCCCAGGCGGACGCCTGGCAGGAACCCGGCGCAAGCTGGGCCGGCACGGCAACGCCCGCGCATACCTATGCTTATGAGGCGGAAGGCGAGTTCCCGGAAGAACTGAAGAGCCGCATGAAGGGGGTTCAGGCCTGCATCTGGTCGGAGCATTTCCTCTCTCGCGGCTATTTCAATCGGCTCGTCTTCCCGCGCTTACCTGCGATCGCCGAGGCAGCCTGGACGCCGAAGGCGCAGAAGGACTGGCTGCGCTTTGCTGCGATCGCTCCCCTGAGCCCGAGCCTGTGAGTTTGAACCATGCGGATCGCCGTCGGTGGTATCCATACGGAATGCAGCACCTATTCGCCCGTCCTGATGTCGGTCGAGGACTTTCGGGTCTTAAGGGACGAGGCGCTGCTGGAGGCCGACTATTTCAACTTTCTCGAAGCGGAGGATGTGGAGCATGTTCCGCTGCTCCATGCACGCGCCGTCCCCGGCGGTCCGGTTTCGCGGCCGGCCTACGCGGCGTTCAAGTCGGAGTTCCTGGAACGGCTGAAGACGGTCCTCCCGATCGACGGGCTATATCTCGCCATGCATGGCGCGATCAAGGTGGACGGCATGGACGACGCGGAGGGCGACTGGATTTGCGCCGCCCGTGCTGTCGTCGGTCCCGACTGCCCGATTGCGGTAAGCTATGACCTGCATGGCAATGTCAGCCAGCGGATCATCGACCAGATCGATATCTTTGCTGCCTACCGCACGGCGCCGCATATCGATACGCGCGAAACCATGGTGCGCGCATGGTCGATCTTGGTGGAGGGGCTGCGGAGCGGCACGCGGCCCGGCGTCGCCTGGGCCCCCGTGCCGCTGCTCCTGCCCGGGGAACGGACCTCGACGGAAAATGAGCCGGCGGCAAGTCTTTACCGAGTCCTGCCCGATATCGACAAGCGGGCCGGGATTCTCGATGCCAATCTGATGGTGGGCTACGTCTGGGCGGATGAGCCGCGGGCGACCGCCTGTGCCGTCGTCACCGGCACCGATCGGGACGCAGCCTCGAAGGCGACGGAGGAAATCGCTGCAAGCTATTGGAATGCACGGAAAAACTTCCGCTTCGGCCCGGTGACCGGAACCCTCGACGCAATGCTCGACATCGCCGAAGCGTCGACAACGAGGCCGATTGTCCTCGCCGACTCGGGCGACAATCCGACCGGCGGAGGCGTCGGCGACCGGGCCGACGTATTGAAGGCACTTCTGGCGCGCGGTTGGCAGGACGCACTCATAGCCGGAATTGCCGATCGGCCGGCGGTGGAAGCCTGCTTTGCCGCCGGCGAGAGCGGGACGCTTACGCTGCGGATCGGCGGCAGCCTTGATTTCTCGAGCCCTGTCGTCGAGGTGGCGGCAAAGATCGTCCGGCTTGACGATCCCGGACCCCCTGGGGAACGCCAGTCGGTGGTTGAGGTAAGCGGCATCATGGTCGTGCTTTCGGCGCGGCGGCGTCCCTACCACAATATCGAGGATTTCCGCCGCCTCGGGCTCGATCCGGTGGCCGTGCGCCTGTTGGTCGTCAAATCCGGTTATCTTTCACCAGAACTCGCGCCGATCGCCAATCCCAATCTGATGGCGCTCACCGAGGGTGTCGTCAATCAGGACATCACAAATCTTGCGAGCGAGCGCCGCCAGCGACCGATCTTCCCTTTCGATCGCGATTTCGACTTCACGCCGAAGGCGCGATTTTCCGCCCGTTGGACCCCGTAAGCCGCACGACCCCGCCCAATACGCTGGGCGGATAGAATTGACTTCGACCCTCCCGCGGAACCGGCTCACCATGTCTTCGTCGCTGCTAATCGCCATGCGAAACCCGGTCATTCGTGAAATCATGTTTGCCAAATTTCTGTTCGGCTTTTTCGGCGCCTCGAAATGGGCGAAGCGCTCAGTGCCGCGCTCTTCGCCATCGGTATGCGCCTCTGCGCCTATTCCGACACCGCACTGCTCGGGCGCGGCGGCCGGGCTTACGGGTCTCGGCAGCGGGAGGCCGCCGCGCAGCCTCCCGCCTTTTCGTCAGTTCCCGAGGATGCCCGGCAGGCGCAGGCCCTGTTCCTTCGCGCAGTCGATCGCGATGTCATAGCCCGCATCGGCATGACGCATGACGCCGGTCGCCGGATCGTTCCAGAGAACCCGCGCGATGCGGCGATCCGCGTCTTCGCTGCCGTCGCAGCAGATCACCATGCCCGAATGCTGCGAGAAGCCCATGCCGACGCCGCCACCATGATGCAACGACACCCAGGTGGCCCCGGAGGCGGTGTTGAGCAGCGCATTCAAGAGCGGCCAGTCGGAGACGGCGTCGGAGCCATCCTTCATGGCTTCGGTCTCGCGATTCGGCGAGGATACCGAACCGGAGTCGAGGTGGTCGCGACCGATGACGACGGGTGCCTTCAGCTCGCCATTGCGCACCATCTCGTTGAAGGCGAGGCCGAGGCGATGACGGTCGCCAAGGCCGACCCAGCAGATGCGTGCCGGCAGACCCTGGAAGGCGATGCGCTCGCGCGCCATGTCCAGCCAATTATGCAAGTGCTGGTTATCCGGCAGCAGTTCCTTGACCTTCCGGTCCGTCTTGTAGATGTCCTCCGGGTCGCCGGAGAGGGCAGCCCAGCGGAACGGGCCGATGCCCTTGCAGAAGAGCGGTCGGATATAGGCCGGCACGAAGCCGGGAAAGTCGAAGGCGCGCGCAAGGCCCTCGTCCTTCGCGACCTGGCGGATATTGTTGCCGTAATCGAGAGTGGGAATGCCGGCATCCCAGAAGGCGAGCATCGCCTCCACATGGTCGCGCATCGAGGCGCGGGCGGCCTTTTCGACCGCCTTGGGGTCGCTCTCGCGCTTGGCCTTCCATTCGGCGATCGTCCAGCCCTTCGGCAGATAGCCGTTGATCGGATCGTGCGCCGAGGTCTGGTCGGTGACGATGTCGGGTCGAATGCCGCGTCGGACCATCTCGGGCAGGATCTCCGCGGCGTTGCCGAGAAGGCCGACGGACTTGGCCTCTCCGGCCTTCGTCCAACGCTCGATCATCTTGATCGCTTCCTCGAGCGTCTCAGCCTTCTCGTCGAGATAGCGGGTGCGCAGGCGGAAATCGATCGAATCCGGATTGCACTCCACTGCCAGGCAGCAGGCCCCGGCCATGACGGCCGCGAGCGGTTGCGCGCCGCCCATGCCGCCGAGACCTCCGGTCAGGATCCACTTGCCTTTCAGGTTGCCGCCATAGTGCTGGCGACCTGCCTCTGCGAAGGTCTCATATGTCCCCTGGACGATGCCCTGCGTGCCGATATAGATCCAGGAGCCGGCGGTCATCTGGCCGTACATGGCAAGACCCTTCTTATCCAGCTCGTTGAAATGGTCCCAGGTCGCCCAATGTG
Source organism: Sinorhizobium shofinae (assembly GCA_001704765.1). Taxonomy (GTDB): domain Bacteria; phylum Pseudomonadota; class Alphaproteobacteria; order Rhizobiales; family Rhizobiaceae; genus Sinorhizobium; species Sinorhizobium shofinae. The sequence goes on along the minus strand of MBFK01000004.1, from coordinate 97,949 downwards.
GCACAAGGTTGGAATTGGCGATCAGCACGCGCGGCGCATCCTTGTGGGTGCGGAAGACGCCGACCGGCTTGCCAGACTGGACGAGCAAGGTCTCGTCCTCGTTGAGATCCTTCAGCGTCGCGACGATCCGGTCGAAATCCGCCCAGGTGCGGGCGGCCCGGCCGATGCCGCCATAGACGACGAGCTCGTGGGGGTTCTCGGCGACGTCCGGGTCGAGATTGTTCATCAGCATCCGCAGCGGCGCTTCGGTCAGCCAGCTCTTGGCGCTGATCTCGGTTCCGCGCGGGCTGCGCACTTCGCGGATGTTATGGCGCGGATTGTTCATGTTCGTGCCTTGCTCCCTGTTTGAGGTCCGGGCGGAATGCTGGAGGCTTTGCTCACGTGTCAGCCTAGAATTTCGCCATTGTGATCGTTCAATTCTGTGAGTTTTGATCAACCCTGCGAAGGTCGAGTGCGATTTTTTCGATATCTTCCAGCATCCGCCGGAGATGCCCGCGAAGGCGCTCGGCCTTGCCGGCCTCCATGGCGAAGGGCGGCACCTCGGTGGCGAGATGGGTCGATTGCGCCAGTTCCATCTGGATCGTGTGAACGCCGGCTTCCGGCTTTCCATAGTGCCGGGTCGTCCAGCCGCCTTTGAAGCGGCCATTCAGGATATGGGTGTAACGCTCGGCTTTCGCGGCGATTTCCATCACGGCTCTTTCGATTGCTGGAGCGCAGGTCCTTCCCATATCGGTGCCGATGTTGAAGTCCGGCAGCTTGCCCTCGAAGAGGAAGGGTATATGCGAACGGATCGAATGGCAGTCATAGAGGACCGCCACGCCATGGATTGCCTTCACGCGGGCGATCTCGTCGGCAAGCGCGCCGTGATAGGAAGCGTGAAAATCATGGAGCCTTGCGGCGATGTCGGCATCCGTCGGGCCTGCGCCTTCCTTCCAGATCGGCACGCCGTCGAAATCGGTTTCCGGCACAAGTCCGGTCGTGTTCTGGCCGGGGTAGAGGCTGCCGCCTTCGGGGTCGCGATTGGCATCGATGACATAGCGGTGAAAGGTGGCGCGCACGGTTGTCGCTTCCGGCAGCAGGCCTTCATAGAGCTTGTGAATATGCCAATCGGTATCGGCGAGGATACGGCCGTTGTCGTTCAACCGCTCCCAGATCGAGGCAGGGACATCCGTGCCCGTGTGGGGAAAGCCGAGGATTACCGGCGAGGTGCCTTGCCGGACTTCGAAAACGGCCATTTCAAACCTCCAGTCGCGGGAGGATGCCGCCGGAGACGGCGGCGGCCAGCCGGCCGGAGGCGACAAGTTCGCCTGCAGACCTAAGGTCGTCTGCCATATAGCGGTCTTCCTCAACCGTCGGGGAAACGGCGCGCACCGCAGCGGCCGCTTTCTGGAGTTCCGGGCTGGTCGCAAGCGGCGCCCGGAATTCGATGCCCTGAACGGCTGCCAAGGCTTCTATGCCGATGATCGAGAACAGGTTGTCGGTCATCTGAAGAAGGCGACGAGCGCCATGGCAGGCCATCGACACATGGTCTTCCTGGTTGGCCGAGGTCGGCGTCGAGTCGACGGAGGCCGGATGCGAGAGCTGTTTGTTCTCCGACATCAGCGCGGCGGAAGTGACTTCGGCAATCATCAGCCCCGAATTGAGCCCCGGCTTCTTGGCGAGGAAGGCGGGCAGGCCGTAACTCAATGCCGGGTCGACGAGGAGGGCGATGCGACGCTGGGAAATGGCGCCGATCTCGCAGATCGCGAGCGCGATCTGGTCAGCGGCGAACGCGACCGGTTCGGCGTGGAAATTGCCGCCGGAGACGACGGAGTTGTCGGAGAGCACAAGCGGATTGTCGGTGACGGCATTGGCCTCGATGGTGAGCGTCGCGGCAACCGAGCGCAGCAGATCGAGGCACGCGCCGTCAACCTGCGGCTGGCAGCGGATGCAATAGGGATCCTGCACGCGTTCGTCTCCCTCAAGGTGGCTTTGGCGGATCACCGATCCCTCGAGCAGCCGCCGAAGTGCAGCCGCCGTGTCAATCTGGCCGCGATGGCCGCGCAGCGTATGGATATCGGGGTGGAAGGGGGCGGACGAACCCATGGCCGCATCGGTCGAGAGCGCGCCGGTGATGAGCGCTGCCTGTGCTGCACGATGGGCGCGGAAGAGGCCGGCGAGCGCCAGCGCGGTCGAAACCTGGGTGCCGTTGATCAGCGCCAGTCCTTCCTTGGCGGCAAGCGTCACCGGGGAAAGTCCGGCCGCCTTCAGGGCAGCATCGCCCTTCATGCGTTCGCCGGCGACGAAGGCTTCGCCATGGCCCATCATCACGGCGGCCATATGGGCGAGCGGCGCGAGGTCTCCCGAAGCGCCGACCGAACCCTTTTCGGGGATCAGCGGGATGACGCCCTTATCGAGCATCGCCTCGATCAGACGAACAAGCTCGAGACGGACACCGGAAGCGCCGCGCCCAAGCGAGATCAGCTTCAGGGCCAGGATCAGGCGCACAATGTTTTCGGGCAGAGGCTGTCCGACGCCGCAGCAATGCGAGAGGATGAGATTACGTTGCAAGGTCGCCACGTCGGCGCTGTCGATCTTGATGGAGGCGAGTTTGCCGAAGCCGGTATTGATGCCGTAGACGGGCGCGTTGCCCGCGACGATCTCGGCGATGCACTCTGCGGCCTTCTCGACACCAGCATCGTAGGCGCGATCGAGGCGGGCCGGCTCGCTCGTCCAGTAGATCGTCTCCAGGTCCTTGAGCGATACCGAACCGGGTTTCAGAACAATGGTCATAGGGCAATCCTTTCACCCTTGAAAATCCGATCGGAGAGGGGGTTGAAGCCGATGCGGTAGATCAGTTCCGCTGGCGCATCGATGTTCCAAAGGGCAAGGTCGGCGGATTTTCCCGCTTCGATCGTGCCGGTGTCGCCGAGTATTCCGAGCGCGCGTGCCGCCTCACGCGTGACGCCGGCGAGACATTCCTCAAGGGTCAGGCGGAAGAGCGTCGCCGACATGTTCATTGCGAGGAGCAGGGAGGTCAGCGGCGACGTGCCCGGGTTGCAATCGGTGGCGACGGCGATGCGTGTGCCGGCGGCGCGCAGTGCTTCGACCGGCGGCAATTGCGTTTCGCGGAGAGTGTAGAATGCCCCCGGCAGCAGGACGGCGACAGTACCGGACTTCGCCATGGCGGCCGCGCCGTCCGCATCGAGATATTCGAGATGATCGGCCGAAAGCGCACCATAGGAGGCGGCAAGCTTGGCGCCGCCCAGATTGGAAAGCTGTTCGGCATGAAGCTTGACCGGCAGTCCAAGTGCCTTGGCTTTGTCGAAGACACGCGCGATCTCGGCAGGTGAAAAGGCGATCCCCTCGCAGAAGCCATCGACGGCATCCACGAGCCCTTCGGCATGGGCCTGGACGAGGCCGGGAAGAACGACGTCGTCGATGTAGGCGGCATTCCGACCCTTGTATTCCGGCGGCGTGGCGTGCGCGGCGAGATAGCTGGTGACAACGCGGACCGGGCGCATGCACTCCAACCGGCGGGCGGCGCGGAGCATCTTCAACTCGGCACCGATGTTGAGGCCGTAGCCCGATTTGATCTCGACCGTGGACACGCCTTGGATGAGCAGCGCGTCGAGCCTCGCAAGCGCCGCCGCCACCAGTTCCTCGACCGATAGCGCATTGGTCGCCTTCACGGTTGAGACAATGCCGCCGCCGGCACGGGCGATCTCCTCGTAAGTCGCGCCTTCGAGCCGCAGCTGAAATTCGCGGGCACGGTCGCCGCCATGGACGAGATGGGTATGGCAGTCAATCAAGGCCGGTGTCATCCAGCGGCCTTCGCAATCGATCACCTGTTCGGCCCCGGAAAGGTCGGAAGGCAGGTCACCTTCAGCGCCGGCATAGACGATCCGGCCACCGCGCACCGCAACCGCACCCCTTTCGATGATGCCAAGCGGGCCTAGATCCTCGCGAAGCGTCGCAAGGCGCATATTGCGCCAGAGACTGCTGCCTTCCGGTTTCGTGTCGGCGATTTCGGTTCCGTTCATCAGCTCTTCGCCCTTCTGTTGCGATAATGTATATACATAATAAAGCCGACAGCAAGGGAAAAGTGTTCGGGCTCGTGCAAAGAGGTAACGCGGCCCGTTTGCCGGGCCAGCGACCGGAACGAAAAAGCCCCGGAACTTTAATCCGGGGCTTGGCGCGAGAATGTCCGGTTTATCCGCGTCAGGCGGGGTGATGGGCCTTGGCACAATGCAGTTCGACGAGCGTGATGAAACGCTCCCCGGCGATGTCGAGCCGGCCGCTGTTGTCGATCACGGTTATATCCGGCCCTGCGACGACATCAGGCACCTGTCGCTTTAGTCGACGCAGCACGTCTTCCTCGTTTTCGCGCCCACGTTGGGCGAGACGCTTCGCCAGCACCGGCGCGTCCGCGGTGACCAGGGCGACGGCGACCTTGCCGAACGCGGCGCGAATGGCAGGAAGGGCAGCGCGGCTGCCGTTGACGATCGCCGTCATTCCGCTTTCGACCTTGTCGGCGATCTCACGCGGAATGCCATAGCTCAAGCCGTGCGCTTGCCACGAAACGGCGAAGGCCCCGCTCTCCTGCATTTCCTCGAATTCGGCGGTGGAAACGCTTTCGTGTACTTCACTGCCGGCATCCGACGGACGGGTGATGACCCGCCGGACGAAGAGTATATCCGGCCGTTGCGCAAAGTGGCGGGCGGCAAAGCCCATGACACTATCCTTGCCGGCCCCGCTCGGGCCGACGACGACGAAAAGCGTTCCGCGCGTTTCTCCAACCTTCATCATGCGACACGCCGTCCTTCGCGCCATACGGAGCGAACAACCGGAATGCCCTCTGGCCGATAGACACGCGCGACATCGGCGCGCAGCCCGACGGCGATCCGGCCACGGTCGTCGAGACCGACGGTGCGCGCCGGCGTTGCGGTCACCAAGGCGATTGCGCTCGGCAGGTCGATGCTCTCGACCTCGTCGGCAAGGACAAACGGCGCATGGATCAGGCTGAAGGGCACATAATCCGATGAGAGCACGTCGAGCACGCCGCGCTCCGCGAGTTCACGCGCGGCGATGTTTCCGGAATGCGATTTGCCGCGCACGACGTTGGGAGCGCCCATCAGGACGCTCAGGCCCGCCCGGTGGGAGGCTTCCGCCGCTTCGAAACTCGTCGGAAACTCTGCAAGCCGAACGCCATAGCCGATCGACTCCTCGACATGTGCAAGCGTCGCGTCGTCGTGGCTGGCGATGGTGATGCCGCGCTCGGCGCAAGCCTGGGCGAGCGCCGTGCGGTGCGGCGCGGCATAGCGTGCCGACAGGACCTGCTGACGCTCGACGAAAGCGGCAAAGGCCTCGTCTGTGAGGCCACGCTTGGTTTTGTAGTAGAGCGTGTATTGATCCATCGTCTGGAACTGGCGCTGGCCGGGCGCGTGGTCCATCAGCGAGACGAGACGAACCTGCGGGTCGTCGCGAAAATCCTCGTAGTGCTCCAGCACGTCGGCAGTCGAAACCTCGCAACGCAGGTGGATGAGGTGGTCGGCGCGCAGCCGGCTCTCGTCCTTCGCCTGCGCCAAAGCGTCGGCCATGCTGCGCATTTCGCCCTTTGGAAAGCCGCTCTCCTCGTCCGAGCCGAGACGCAGACAGTCGAAGACGGTGGTGATGCCGGAGGTGACAACCTGGGCGTCGTGTGCCTGAATGGCGGCTATCTTCAGCCAGCGCACGCCGGGACGCGGCGAGTAATGCGCCTCCAGGTGGTCGGTGTGAAGCTCGATCAGGCCGGGCAGTAGGTAGTCGCCTTCGAAATCCTCACCAACCCGGCTCGTGCCTTCCGAAATGTCGGCAATCCTGCCGTCGCGGATCAGTACTGAACCTTCGACGATATCGTCCTCGAGAACGATGCGGGCATTGGTCAGAACCTGTTCGCTGCTCATATCATGCAATCTTTCGTGTGGATGCGCTGCCGAGCGGCAGCAGGGAATGGACGATGAAGGGAGCGCTGCGCTGCGGCTCGACAAAAAGTGCGACCGTCGAGACGGCCAGCGGTTGGCCGATAAATGTATCGAAGGCGGCCTCAAGCGTCGCGCGCATGACGCTGCGCATCTCCTCCGGCACAGGCCCGGTAAGCGTCAGATGAAACTGGAACTCCTCGAAAACGTAGGGGTAGCCCCATGCCGCAAGGTAATCCCTTTGACGTTGCGTTAGCTTTTCCGGATTCCGACGGGCGATATCGATTTCAGACAACGGCGCCCGGAAGGGCTCGAAGCGGCGAACCGCCCGCTCCGCCAAATCCTGCAGAGGTGCGGACGGTGCGCTGGAACCGAGTGCGAAGAACGGGCCGATTTGGTGAAGCATGATTTCCGGCACCTCGAAAGGCTCGATCTCCGCCGCAAATTCATCGAAGGCGGCGATCAGTTCGGCCTCGCTTCGCCCCGATGCAAGCGCGAAGGGCGCCTTCAGCGTGCCATGAAAGCCGTAGCGGCGCGGCTCGGCCGTCAATGCCACCTGCTGTTCACGTTCGAGCGCCGAGTTTTTCGGCCAGGCCAACGCCCCACCGCCGAAGGCATCGCGGCCGAGCCAACGGGCCGCGGTCAGCGACAGCCGGTCATCGGCCGGCGGCGCGAAATAAATTGCATATCGCACGGGTCTTCACTTTCCTCATCGACGCCCCGCCGCGGAGGCGAGACGACCATTCACGGGTGCAATGCGCAGCTAGCCGATTTGCATGACAACATCATGATCGCATCGGTATGAAGCGCAAAGGAGTCAGTGTCCACTGCGCCCGATCAGTCGCGATCGGCACGCGTTGGAGATGCTGTCGAAAACGAAGACAACCATCAAGATCAAAAGCACCATATAGGCGACATTTTCCCAATCCGAGTTGGTCCGTATCGCCTCCCAGAGCTTCAGCCCGATGCCGCCGGCGCCAACGGCACCGATGATGGTCGCTGAGCGGATGTTCGATTCCCAGAAGTAGAGCGCCTGGCTGGCAAAGACGGGGAGCACTTGAGGCAGCACGCCGAAGCGCTGCACCGCGATCGGCGGGGCGCCAACGGATTTCACGCCTTCGCGCTGCTTGTCGTCGATGTTTTCCAGCGCTTCGGAGTAGAGCTTGCCGAGCGTTCCTGTGTCGGTAAAGAAGATCGCCGATATGCCGGCGAGCGGCCCGGGGCCAAAGGCACGCGTGAAAAACAGCGCCCAGATGAACATGTCCACCGACCGCAGGAAGTCGAAGAAGCGCTTGACCAACTGGTTCGTCACGCGGCTCGGCGTGATGCTGCGGGCGGCGAGGAAGCAGAGCGGGAAGGCAATGAAGGATGCGAAAAGCGTCCCGACAAAGGCCATGACGATCGTCTGCAGCAGCTTCGTCCAGACGTCGAGATGCTGCCATTCGGCATTGTAGAGGATGTTGTTCAAGGCGAGCGACAGGTTCGAGCGTGTCGGGTCGATCCGGTCTCCCGACAGGATCAAGAATGCGACTTCGCCATAGGACTTGCCGAAGAACGGCGAATTCGTATCGAAGAGGAAGTTCGCCCAACCAAAGAAGCGGTTGCGGATCGAGACCTCGTTACCTTCGATTTCGGCCCAGCCGGTGAAGCCGAAGGAAAGTGTGACCTTTTCGCCCAGCCGCTTCTGGGTGGCCCAACGGGGCAGGGTGCCTTGCGGCGTCACCTTGTCCGCTCCGTCGACCTTCATCGTAAGGGTTTCGCCGGCATGGGTCGTCGTGACCAGCTTGTCGGCGACTTCTATGCGCGTCGCGCGATCGTAGGTCACGACTGCGCGCGTAACAATCGCTTCGGTGCGGGTCGCGGCAGCGGTCTGCCGGTGGTCGGTTGCGTGGTCGCCTCCACCCAGCGCGGCGTTGGGTGCCATGAAGCTGAAGGAGGAACTCGCCTTCGGCTTCGGCGCTTGAACAGTAGCGGCCGGTGATTCCACCGCTCGCGTCACCTCTTGCTTGTCGAGCATCACCCATTCCGGATCCGGATTTTTCCCAAGCGGCGAATTGCGCTGGTAGGAAACCGTCATCGTTCCGTCGGGCGCAATCGCGATTTCCGGACGAATTTCGTAGGACACCCAGTCGGCGAGGTAAGTGCCGGCAATGCCCCAATTGGCGTTGGCAAGCACGTGGGCGATCGAAAAGAACCACCAACTGAAAACCAGATAGACGACCAGGCCCACACCGATCAGCATCGGCTTCAGCCCCTTCTTCGAAGAGGATTGCAAGAGATGGGCGTGGCGGGAGGCGATCGCTTCCATTTCGAGCGCGCTGGGCTTGGTCGAGGCAATCATGTCGCGCTCCTACTGGGAAAGCTGGAAGGCCTGCTCACCGACGAGGCGGCGGCGGAGCCAGGCGGAGAACTGGTCGACGGCGAAAACCGTCGCAAAGAGCAGAAGGACGATCGCCACCGTCTTGGCCTGATGGCCCTGACCGATCGACAGGCGCAGAAGTTCGCCGATTCCGCCGCCGCCGACCGCGCCGATGATCGCCGAGGCGCGCACATTGATCTCCAGGCGCAGGAGAAAGTAGCTGGTGAAGTTCGGCAGGACCTGCGGCACGATGCTGAACCAGACCCGCTCGATCCAGTTGCCGCCGACGGCGCGCAGGCCCTCCTCCGGCTTCATGTCGACATTCTCGACCACCTCGAAGAACAGCTTGCCGAGGGCGCCGATCGTATGAATCGACACCGCCGCGATTGCGGGAATGGGGCCAAGCGAAAGGATCGTCAGGAAGAAGCCGGCGATCACCACTTCCGGAAAGGCCCGCAGGATCTCCATGAGCCGGCGGACTGGGCCGCGCACCCAGCGGTTCGGCATGAGATTACGTGGCGCGAGGAAGCACAGGATGAAGCCGAAAAAAGCGCCGACCATCGTCGAGAAGATGGCGATATTCACCGTCTCCAGCATCTTATGGAAGTATTCCGGAACATAGAGGCTATCGGTGATGTAGAGACGACCGTCCGGATAGTTGTACTTGAAGCTGCCATCGTCATAGGGGGAGGGAAGATCGAACAGGGCGCGGGCGATTTCCATCGGATCCCGAGGCGCCAGGTCGCCGACGAAATCGAAGAAATGCGGCAAGCGGTCGACGAACTTTCCGGCATTGGAATCATTTGCGAACCAGAGAGAAGCAAACAGCGTCAGCGTAAGAACTGCAAGGCCGAGCGCCGTATAGAGACGCCGGCGGTCGTTGAGTTCCCGCCAATGACGCTCGATCAGCGCTGCGTTCTCGCTTAATTGCCGGGAAAGCACGGAAGTGGCCATGGGGATTCCGGCACAAGCCGGCCTCTTTGAGGTCGGCGCCTTCTGGCGCCCCGTAAAATGAGGCGCTGGCCGCTTCGCAGCCAGCGCCAGGTACATGGCTTGAAACGATCAGCCGCCAATGGTTGCCTTGCGGGCGTCGATGATCGGCTTGTAGAAGTCGCTGTTGACTTCGGTGTAGCCGCTGAATTCGCCGCCCTGAATGGCCGAGAAGCAGGCGGCGTCGGTCTTCGGCAGATCCATCATGAACTGCTTGAACTTCGCCTTCATGGCGTCGTTCATCGAGGTGCGCACGACGATCGGGCCGTTCGGGATCAGCGGCGAGCGCCACAGTTCGACGAGGTCGTTCATGTCGAGGACGCCCTTGTCGACCATCTTGCGCAGGTTGCCGGACGTGTAGCCGTCCTTGAATTCGCCGACGCCCGAACCGAAGGTCGTGCCGGCATCGAAGGTGCCCTTCAAGACTTCGAGAACGAGGTTTTCATGACCGCCGCCGAAGCCGGTCTCGCCGAAGAATTCCTTGACCGGCGCGCCGATCGATTCCGGCAGGGTTACGAGCGGCACAAGATAGCCGGAGGTGGAATCCGGATCGGCAAAACCGAGCTTCTTGCCTTTCAGGTCCTCGAGTTTGGTGATGCCTGAATCCTTGCGGGCCACCATGATCGAATGGTAGCCGGTCGCGCCATCGGTCTGAACCGTCGTCAGGATCGGCTCGACGGCGTCGGCCTTGGCGAGATAAATCTTGGCGTAGCCTGAGGCGCCGAGCTCGGCGTAGTCGAGCGTGCCGCCGAGCAGGCCCTGAATGACGCCGTCATAATCTGCAGCCGGAAAGAGCGAGACCTTCTCGACGCCGATGGCGGCCGGGAGCTTGTCGACCAGGCACTGGTAGTTGCGCAGGCGGTCGGCTTCGTTCTCGCCGCCCATAATGCCGACGCGGAATTCCTTGAGGTCTTCAGCCTGGGCATGGCCGACGACGGCGATGAGCGCAACGGCGCCCAGAAGAGCTTTCTTCAGCATGAGGTTCGTCTCCCGTTTTTCCGGCCGCGCCGGATCAGTGGCTGTTTCGATTGGGTGCCCTTGACGCGGGCATTCGATCGCGGCGGCCTCAAAGGCCGGCCAGTGCCAGCGGCTTGAAGCTGGCCGATGCGGTTTCCTCCCGGGCGGCAGCCGCGGGAATGCTGATACTTGTCGAGGTCATCGATTCCTCGATTGCCGTGTCGGCGCCGTAGATCTCGGCGACGGCTGCGGCGGTGAGGTCCTTCGGCTCGCCGTCGAAGACGACACGGCCATGCGCCATGCCGATGATCCGTTCGCAATAGTTGCGCGCCGTGTCGAGCGTGTGCAGGTTGGTGACGACCGTGATGCCGTCGCGCTCGTTGATGTCGCGCAGTGCGTCCATCACGATCTTCGCGTTGAGCGGGTCGAGCGATGCGATCGGCTCGTCGGCGAGCAATACCTTCGGCTGCTGCATCAGCGCGCGGGCGATCGCGACGCGCTGCTGCTGGCCGCCGGAAAGCGTGCCGGCTGGCTGCAGCGCGGACTGCTCGATGCCGAGACGTTCGAGTGCGCCGATCGCCATGATCCGTTCGTCGCGGGTGAACAGATTGAGGATGCTTGAGACCGTTGAACGATGGTTGAGCCGGCCGAGGAGGACGTTGGTCAACACGTCGAGGCGCGGCACCAGGTTGAACTGCTGGAAGATCATCGCACAGTCGCGCTGCCAGTTTCGCAGGGCGGTGCCCCTGAGCGAGGAGACCTCGATGCCGCCGAATTCAATCGAACCGCAGGAGGGATCGACCAGCCGGTTGATCATCCGCAGGAGGGTCGACTTGCCGGCACCGGAGCGGCCGATGATCCCAACCATCTGACCCTGCGGTATGTCGAAGGTAACCGAGTTGACGGCTGTCTTCTTGCCGAACTGGCGGGTCACGTTACTCAACTGAAACATCGGCGGCAGGTCCTCTTCCGGGGAGTCCGGTGATCTTGGTGACCCTGCCATATCGGCGCTTCGTGAAGGCGCGATGTCAGTTTCTTGTAGCTTCTGTTACAGTTCACAAGCGCGCCAGCGAGCGCCTGCCTAACCCGTCATCACGTCCGCGTCCTCCGTCTCAGATCGGCCTCCAGCCGAGCGTCGAGCGGTAACGGAGGAGGGGACTGGGAAGCGTCCACGCCATAGGCCTCCGCAATAGCCTTCGCCTCGCGCTTGAACTTGCCGACACCGGCCCTGCTCGAGCCAGCCGGCACTGTGGAGGACGAAATCAGCGCCCGAAAGCACCGAGATGGCGGTCGCTCGCGCGCTCTTGCACCCAGCCTGGCCATCGTCAATTACACTATGAGGGCGCTGTTGCGATGTTCCGCATGTTGGCGTTGATCCTTGCTCTTACCGGAATTCCGATTCAGTCGGCCGCAGCGCCCCCGGATGTCGACCTGGAACTGTTCATTGCCAACACCATCAATATCGGCGCCGATCTCGCTGCCATGGGCGCAGCGGCGGAGCTGGTGCCTGCAGGGGGAGCCACCTCTTCAGCTGCCCGGCAGCACGATCAACTCGCCCACCATCGACGGCTGGTGAGTCCCACACCGAAACTCAAACACACCCGCCTTATCAGCAGTGAAGGTTACGGTGGTGAGCTGGCCGCGCTTGACGGTGAAGCTAATATCGTAGCCGACGATCACGCTCGGATGCTCCGCGCCGTTGACACCAAGGATCTCGAGCATGACCTCGTCGCCCTGGTTCACGATGATCTGATTGGGCTCCCAGCGGTAGGTCGATACCTCCCACCGGCCCTCGGCATTGGGAGCTTCGAGCTCGTAGCCCTTACCTTCCGGTAAGGCAGCGCTCGGGAACGGCTCCTTGTCGACGGTCGTCCCGCCCTTGGCCTCGACCGCGACCATGGTGATGGTGCGTTTCATGCCGGCCGCCTCGGCGGAACCTGCCAACCCTTCCGTAGTCAGCGCCGCAGCCAGAGCAAGCAGGACCGCGGCTCCGCTGGCCTCGATGTGATGCCTGAACAATTGAAATCTCCCTTGGTAAGATTTGCACTCCTCGACGAGCGCTCGTGCCATCGCTCAGCCCTCGGGCTGAGCGTCGTACAAGGGAGACACGCGAACGCTCCCGATTATTCACTGTGCCTACCGAAAACTGGATTCGAGCATAGCGGTGATGCAGGCCGCCGAGCATGAGCTCGGCAATGATCCGACCAAACCGCGCGATAGTCGGCTGATCGGCGCGTCCTTGCCTGGCAACACATTTGGCACGGCCCTTACGGGAAGTCCTAACAGCCTGTCGAACTTAGCACGGGCGCTGGCATCTCCGAGATGGCTGCCTCCGCCTCATGGAAATCGCCTGAGGCTTGAGGCGTTGCGCCTCACGCGCTGAGCTTGCCCATGCCGGCAGTCCACCTGGCGCGTTCCCAGCGCTCACAGCCTTTGCCATGCCGAAAAGGGTTTCGCGCACCAACTTGATCCCGACGAAGTTCAGGGTGTTGCGGCACATTATCACCACTGAGACACGTGCCGCTTTGGCCATGTGTGACGTAGTCTGTCCCCTGTTGGTGCGCCATGGAGTGAAACGGTCGCTGCAGATGCAGAACTGCGCATTCGCGACTGACGGAGCCCAGCGCCTAGACGGCCGGAGTGGCGTGGGTGAGCGCCGCGACCTTCTTCACGTGCGCCACCGCTGCCGTACCGCCGGCCGTCTTGGTGAAAAGATCGAGCGTCTCCTCGTCGTCAGCTCCGACCGGCGTCAGCGCCTGATCCAGGTAGACCTTCGAAGCCGGATCGCGGGAGATTCTGTAGGCGGCGGCGGTCAACCGGATGATGGTGCCTGCGAGCGCCGCATGCTTGCGCACCGTCTCCCATATAAACTGCGGCCAGAAGATCAGCGGATGTACCCGCTTCATGCCCGGCCGCCGCTCCGACGGCCGCTTCAGGCGCAGAATGCCGCTCTGCAGGGGATGGACGTTTTCAAGCGGCACCATCGTCGCGAACGAAACGAGCAGCTTGGCGAGGCTTCCAAGCGGCACGCCCGTCGCGGCTGCGCGGCGCAGCAGCGTCTCCATGTGCTCGGGCGAGTAATAGAGCTGCCATGCCTCGCGGTAAATGCCTTCCCAGGCCTCCCGGCTCATCCTCGGATGCGCCGTGCACACGTGCTCAACATCATAGACGTTGAGATCGGTCCCCATCTCGACGCCGTTCTTCCAGAGCTTCTGGTGATCCTCCGAGCCCGGCAATGGTGTGAGGACGAAGAATTCGATGATGTCGACCGGCAGTTCGTGTTGGAGGATGGCGATGTCGCGCCGGATGGTGTCGGGTGTATCCGCCGGAAACCCGAGGATATAACCCGCGAGCGTCATGATGCTCTGCGCCTTCCAGGCAAGCAGCATCTTGCGGTATTCGGTGATCTTGTTCTGGTTCTTCTTTGCGGCGGTCAGATTGTCCGGGTTGACGTTCTCAAGGCCGATGAAAACGCGGGTAACGCCGGCGCGCTTTGCCTTCTCGATGAAGTTCGGGATTTTGTGGCAGAGCGTATCGACCTGGATCATCAGACCGAGCGGAATACCGTCCTTCTCTCGCAGTTCGATCAGCCGGTCGAAGATCGCCTCCCAATCCTTGTTGCGGGCGAAATTATCGTCGGTGATGAAGAATTTATGGACGCCCTGTGCCCAGTTCATCCGCACGAGCTTCTCGACGTCGTCGGCCGAGCGGAAACGCGACTTGCGCCCCTGCACGTTGATGATCGTGCAGAAGGAACATTGATAAGGACAGCCGCGCCCGGCATCAAAGCTTGTGCTCAGGCCGATCGTGTGAGCGACATTTTTCTTCGGCAGGAACGGGACCGGCGTCCCGCCAATGCCGGGCAGGTCGTCCATGAAGTTGTAGATCGGCTCCAGCCGACCGGCGGCCGCATCGCGCAGAACGGTGTCAAGACGGCCCTCCGCCTCGCCCGCAAACATGGAAACGCCCATCTCCCGGCAGGCGTCGAGTTCCACCGCCTTGCCGTCGAGCATGGCAAGGCAGCCAGACACATGAAAGCCGCCCAGGGCAACGGGGATGCCAGCCTCGCGGAACGGCCGCGCAATATCGAGGGCGCGCGGATACTGGTTGGATTGCACCCCGACAAGCGCCACCATGCCAAAACTGTCGTGTCTGCTGAGCATGCGCAGAAGGGCCGGGAAATTGATCCGCGTATTCGTCTCGTCGATCACCGTGATATCGATGGAAACGTCCGGGCCGAGCACCTTGCGCTCGGCGCAGTCAACGGTAATGCCATAGAGCGCGGCGAGTGAGTTCGAGGGGATCATCGCGCGCCACCAGCGGATCACGTAGCCATCGTCATCATAGTGCGAGGGCTTGATCAGGATGAGCTGGAAACGTCTCCCCCTGGGTTGCGGAACATGCGTCACGCTCTCTCTTTCGCGTTAGAAGCAATGACGAAGCCTAGCAGAGCCCGTCGGGCACTTCCAGACGCGCGTAGGGCCGATCATGACGACAGACGCTCCTCAACTCGAGCCGTAGCACGAGGAAATCTCGATGACAGCAACGGTCGAAAAGCGAAGTTGCGCTAAGCAGGGCGGCTAATGCCGGCGCATTTCGCGATAGACCGTGGACCGGCCAAGGCCAAGCTGCTTGGCAGCTTCCGCTGGTGGTGTTTTCGCCTCGACCAGCTTTAGGGCAGCATCGGGGAGGTGACCATGCATGCCTGGCGGCGCTGTGCGACGAACATTCGGCGCGCCGTAGATCGGTGCGAAGACGGGGCGTTCACCTGCCCCGATTCTCGTATCGCGATTGCGCGACCTGAGAGTGAAGCTTTCCGGCGCAGTCGCTTTGATGACCTGCCGCAGCCGGCGCCCGTCCAGAATAACGCGATCGCCTTTGACGATGCCACCGCGTTTCCGGGTCGTCTTCGAAGCGAATGCCGACCTCTTCGAGGACGCGATCCGCACCGTGTTCGATTTGTTTTAGCGCCACCTCATCGACGCCCATAGTCCCGCGGCCCATCAACGCGGCTGCGAGATCGAAATTCGAGATGGACGGGGAACCAAGCATTGGCGCCTTCCTATGCACGAGCCGCTATGTCTTTGAAAGCTTGGTATCAGATTGCGGGCTCGAACATTGTCGCGAAAGCGAACTGTGCCATAGCGAGCAAGGTCGTAGCGGTGCCCAGTTCGGCCCTCGGTGTCGACTTCAGCGGAAGCGACGCGGATCGAAAAGGACAGGATCGAGTCCTTCGACCCGGAAGCCTTCTGGCGCCGGCGTACCCGTAAGCAGGCTCGCGCCGAGCGCGCCGAGCGCCGGTGAGGCGAGGATGCCATAGCCGCCCTGGCCGGCGAGCCAGAAGAAATGCGGGTTGTCTCGAGCAAAGCCTACGATCGGCAGCTTGTCCGAGGAAAAACTGCGCAGACCCGCCCAGCTCTTGAAGATCCGTCGGACCGACACGGTCGTAGCTTCCTCAACATAGTGGGCGGCCCAGGCGACATCGATCTCCTCCGGCTGGACGTCGGAAGGTTCGCACGGCGTGGCATCGGCCGGCGAGGCGAGCAATCGGCCACCTTCAGGCTTCATGTAAAAATCTTCATCTATCTCATTGATTTCCGGTAGCATTGTCGCGTCGATGCTTGCCGGCAGATCGACGGTAATGGCGGTCCGGCGATGCGGAACGATGCCGAGGGGCGACACGCCGAACAGCGCGGCGACGGGATCGGCCCAGGCGCCGGCGGCGTTGACGACGATCTTTGCCCGGACTTCCCCCGCGGCCGTTTCGATGATCCAGCCGCCCCCGTGGTGGCGCGCCGCCAGGATTTCGCGACGCTCCAGGATCTCGCAACCACAGCGCCGGGCACCTTTGACGTAGCCCTGAAACAGGTTCTCCACCTCGATGTCCCAGAAATTCGGATCGTAAAAAGCGGCGGCCACGTAGCTAGATTTGAGGATCGGTACGTAGGCAAGCGCTTCCTCAACGGTTAACGGCTCGATCGCCGGCGTCGCTTCCCGTTCCTCGGCCAGAACCCTTTCGAAGCGGGTCAGCTTTTCGGAATTGGCGATCATCACTCCGCCGCGTCGCTTGAGGAGCGCCACCTCGGTAAAACCCTGCGGCGGCTGGTCGAAAAACAGCTTCGAAATCGCGGCGAGCTTGCAGACCTCGCGCGCGTTGTAGCGGAGCACGAACTCGGCCGCCGAGCGGCCCGTACTGTGGTAGCCGAGCGCACCCTCTCGCTCGAGAACGACTACGGAACGGTGCGGGCTCACGAAATAGGCAAGCGACAGGCCGGCAATCCCGCCCCCGATGATCGCCACATCGTAGTTCCGCATTTTGCCTGCTCCGTTTTTTCGATGACGGCGCCGACCATAGGGCCGCGGAAACCGGCGTTCAAATTTATAGCGGGAAAGGTCGTTATCAATCCTGATGATGATTAAGGCAGTGGTCGAGCGGCTGCGTGTCAGCGACATGGGCGAGAAATGCTGCCTCTGCCGGATTGAGGATCGAGTTCGGGTTGGAAATGCGAAAGACATCCGTCGTCGGCAGGTCGCGATAGGGTGGCAACTGCCAGAGGCGCCCGGCCTTGACCGCCGGCGAAGCAAGATGATCCGGCAGCATGCCGATGCCGACATTGGCCACAATCAACCGCATGACCTCCTCGACATTGCAGGAAACAGCCTTGACTTGCTGGCCGAAGGAACCGGCCGCCCGGACCGCAGTCACGGAATTCATGTGTTCGCCACCAAGCACGTCGGCAATGAAGGCAATATAGGGGTTGCCGCGCAGGTCGGTGAAGTCGATTCCCTCGACGCCGAAGAGAGAATGACCGCGGCCACAGTAAAGGGCGTAGCGCTCGCGGATGTGGAACGCCTTTTCGAGTCCCTCGGGGATGATGCCGTCGCAAAGACCGATCGTCGCAATGTTGCGCTCGACGGCTCGCAAGACGTCGACAGTCGTCGCGACGGTGATGGATAGCGTCACCTTCGGATGCATGCGGAAGAAGCTCTCGAGCTTCCGGTCCCAGGCCGGATTATGGGCATGGCTGACAGTATGGATGTTGAGATGGCCGGTCACCTCCTCGCTCGTATTGTCGAGCACATGGGGCAGGCGGATCACGGCCGCGAAGATATCGCGACACTGCCGGTGAAGCTTCTCGCCTGCCTCCGTCAGATCGAACCGGCCCGGCCGTCGGTCGATAAGCTTCTGACCGACGGTCTGCTCCAGTCGCTTCAGCGCCATGCTGACGGCCGGCTGCTGCAGGAGGAGCCGATTGGCCGCGGCCGTTATGCTGCCTTCCTCGACGACGACGACGAAAGTGCGCAGCAGGTTCCAGTCGAGATTATGGGCGAAGCGTTCGAGGCGATTGTTTGTCATTCCGGTAAGTGGCAGCGGTGTCATCGTTTGCGAATAATCCGCAGAAACGCGCCTGGCACAAGCCCATTCCCGGCACGCATGAGGCAGTGTCTCAAATTCGTTTGAAACAGCTGATGTGGCTTGCCATAACCACAGGCGGAAAAATCCGACGGGAGAGAGAGACATGGCCGGCAAAAGTCAATTCCATTGGAACGATCCGTTCCTCCTCGAGGATCAATTGACCGAAGACGAGCGGATGATCCGCGATACCGCGCGCGCCTATGCCCAGGAAAGACTGCAGCCGCGGGTGATCGAGGCCTATCGCGAGGAGAAGACCGACCCGGCGATCTTCCGCGAGATGGGCGATCTCGGCCTACTCGGGGTCACCGTGCCCGACACCTACGGGGGCGTCGGCGCCTCCTATGTCGCCTATGGCCTCGTCGCCCGCGAAGTCGAGCGCGTCGATTCCGGCTACCGCTCGATGATGAGCGTGCAATCCTCGCTGGTGATTTACCCGCTCTTCGCCTACGGCTCGGAAGAGCAGAAGCAGAAATACCTGCCGAAGCTGATCAGCGGCGAATGGATCGGCTGCTTCGGCCTGACCGAGCCGGATGCCGGCTCCGATCCGGCGGGCATGAAGACGCGGGCAATCAAGACCGGGGGCGGATATCGGCTGATCGGCTCGAAGATGTGGATCTCCAATGCACCGCTCGCCGATGTCTTCGTCGTCTGGGCGAAGTCGGAGGCGCATGGCAATGCCATTCGCGGCTTCGTGCTGGAAAAGGGGATGAAGGGGCTTTCGGCGCCGAAGATCGCCGGTAAGCTTTCGCTCAGGGCCTCGATCACCGGTGAAATCGTTCTCGACAATGTCGAGGTGGGGGAGGAGGCGTTGCTGCCGAATGTCGAGGGTCTCAAAGGGCCCTTTGGCTGCCTCAACCGCGCCCGCTACGGCATTTCCTGGGGAGCGCTGGGAGCGGCCGAATTCTGCTGGCATGCGGCGCGGCAATATGGCCTCGACCGCAAGCAATTCAACCGGCCACTTGCCCAAACCCAGCTGTTCCAGAAGAAGCTTGCCGACATGCAGACCGAGATCGCCCTCGGGCTGCAGGGGTCTCTGCGCGTCGGGCGGCTCATGGACGAGGGGCGGATGGCACCGGAGATGATCTCGATCGTCAAGCGCAACAATTGCGGCAAGGCGCTCGACATTGCCCGCATGGCCCGCGACATGCATGGCGGCAACGGCATTTCCGAGGAATACCAGGTCATGCGCCACATGCTGAACCTGGAGACTGTCAACACCTATGAGGGCACGCATGATGTGCATGCGCTGATCCTTGGCCGCGCCCAGACCGGGCTGCAGGCCTTCTTCTGAGCGGCACGACGATGGAAGCGCCGCTCAAGGGCATACGGGTTCTCGAACTCGCCCGCATCCTCGCCGGCCCCTGGATCGGCCAGACACTCGCGGATCTCGGCGCCGAGGTCATCAAGGTGGAAAGCCCGGCCGGAGACGACACCCGGACCTGGGGTCCGCCCTTCGTCGAAGGCGAGGGGGACGAGAAGCTCGATGCCGCCTATTTCCACGCCTGCAATCGCGGCAAGCGTTCGGTCGTCCTCGACTTCACGACAGAGGAGGGACAGGAGGCCGTGCGCCGGCTTGCGGCGCAATCGGACGTTCTCCTGGAGAATTTCAAGGTCGGCGGACTGGCCAAATACGGGCTCGATTATGAGAGCTTGAGACTAGTCAATCCGCGGCTGATCTATTGCTCCGTCACCGGTTTCGGCCAGGATGGACCCTACGCCCACCGGGCCGGCTACGATTACATCATCCAGGGCATGAGCGGCATTATGGACCTGACCGGCGAACCGGACCGCGAGCCGCAGAAGATCGGTGTCGCCTTCGCCGACATCTTCACCGGCCTTTACGGCGTCATCGCCGTGCAGGCGGCGCTGGCGCAACGCGAACGTACCGGCGAGGGGCAGCAGATCGACATGGCGCTGCTCGACTGCATGACCGGCGTGCTCGCCAATCAGGCGCTGAACTTCCTCGTCTCCGGCAAGGCGCCGCGGCGTCTCGGCAACGCCCATCCGAACATCGCGCCCTACCAAGTCTTTCGGACTTCGGACGGGCACCTGATTGTCGCGGTCGGCAATGACCGGCAGTTCGTCAAGTTCTGCGACCTGCTCGGTCGTCCCGACCTTGCCACCGACGAGCGTTACCGGACGAATGCCGGGCGCGTCCAGCACCGAGAGACCCTGACGCCGCAGCTCGCTACGCAAACCGAGAAGTTCGAGCGCGACGCGCTGCTCGCGAAGCTCGAAGCGGCCGGTGTGCCAGGCGGCCCAATCAATACGGTTGCAGACGTCTTCGCCGACCCCCAGATTGTCCATCGACAGATGCGGGTCGAGACGCCGCATACGGGTGCGGCGACCGGCACGTCGCCAGGGGTCAGGACACCGGTTCGCTTTTCCGGTGCGTCGCTGGCGCTGGAGCGCGGGGTGCCGCGACTCGGCGAGCACACCGCGGAAGTGCTGGCGGAGATCGGGATGGCCCCGAAGGAAAAGGGTGAGGCCGACTGACTTCAGCCTTGCGCTTGGCTGCTTTTTTGCCCCTCACCCTCACCTTCTCCCCGCTTGCGGGGAGAAGGTGACCGGCAGGCCGGATGGGGGGCCAGAACCCCGTGGAGATTACCCCTTCAAGGCCCGGTTGAAGACGCGCGACAGCCGTTCCGCGAATCCGCGCGGGTCCTCGGGCTTGTCGCCGTCGAGAACGCGCGCCTGGTCGAGCAGCAACTTCACCGCATCTTCGCGGAACGCGCTATCTTCCGCCGGGCAGCCGGCAAGGGCAGCAATCAATGCATGGCCGGGATTGATCTCGAGAATGGGCTTTACCGTGCTTTCGATCCGGCCTGTACCCTGCAGCATCTTCTGCAATTGGCGGTCCGGGCCGTGCTCCGGGGCGACCAGACATACGGCGCTTTCCGTCAGGCGGTCGGAGGCCCGCACGTCCGAGACCGCCTCACCGAGCGTCACCTTGGCGAAGATCACGAATTCGGCCACCGTCGGGCTCGTCTCGGAAGAGGCGGCTTCGGAATTCTGTTTTGCGATGCCGGCGAGATCCGCAGCGCCCTGGGTGATCGACTTGAAGGGCTTGCCCTCGAAATCCGGCGCCGTCGTCACCCAGAAGCTGTCGACCGGGTCCGTCAACAGCAGCACCTCGATGCCGCGCGCTCGAAAGCCCTCGAGCTGTGGCGACGCCTGCAACTGGGCGAGATTGTCGCCGGTGAGATAATAGATCGCTGACTGGCCGTCCTTCATGTCCTTGACGTAATCGCTGAGGGCGCGCGGCTTATCTTCGGAAGCGGTGGTGCGGAAGCGGGAAAGGCCAATGAGCTGCGTGCGCCGCTCGAAGTCTTCGTAGATGCCCTCCTTGATGACGCTGCCGAAGTTCTCCCAAAGCGTCGCGAAGGTCTCCGCCTCGTTCTCCGCGAGCTTTTCTATGCTCGTCAGCACGCGGTTCGTCAGGCCCTTGCGGATGCTCGCAAGCAGCGGGCTTTCCTGGATCATCTCGCGCGACACGTTGAGCGGAAGATCGGCGGTGTCGAGCAGGCCGCGCACGAAGCGGAGATAGCGCGGCAGCAACTCCGCCTCGTCGGTGATGAAGACGCGCTTCACATAGAGCTTCATGCGGCCCTTGCGGTCGGGATCGAAGAGGTCGAAAGGTTTTGAGCCCGGGACGAAGGCGAGCGCCGTATATTCGTGGCGGCCTTCGGCCCGGAAGTGGACAGTGAGCGCCGGCTCGTCATACTGGCCCGCAACGCCGCGGTAGAAGTCCGTGTAGTCTTCCTTGCTGATGTCGCTCTTCTGTTTGGTCCAGAGGGCCGTACCGTCGGCAACCTGCGCAGCTTCGGCGCCGGGCTTCTCGACGATCGAGATCGGCACGGGCACGTGGCCCGACTGATCCTTGACGATGCGCTCAACGGTCCAGCGCGACGTGTAGGTTTTTGCGTCATCCATCAGATGCAAAGTGATGCGGGTGCCGCGCGCCGGCGCGTCGGCGGGCTCGACGGCGGATACCGTGTAGCTGCCCTTGCCGTCCGATGCCCAGTGCCAGGCCTTGTCGGAGCCGGCGCGGCGGGAAACAACGTCGACATTGTCGGCGACCATGAAGGCCGAATAGAAGCCGACGCCGAACTGGCCAATCAGTTGGGCACCGTCCTTGCCCTGGGCCGCTTCGATCCGCTCCATGAAGGCGCGCGTGCCGGACCGCGCAATGGTACCGAGCGATTCGACCAACTCGTCGCGGCTCATGCCGATGCCATTGTCCTCGACGACGAGGCGGCGGTTTTCTTCGTCCAGCGTCAGGGTTATGCGTGGGGTGGGGTCGCTGCCGATGAGTTCCGGCGCGACGATCGCCTCATAGCGCAGCTTCTCGCAGGCGTCGGCCGCGTTCGAAATCAGTTCGCGGAGAAAGACGTTTTTGTCGGAGTAGACCGAGTGCACCATCAGATGCAGCAGTTTCGCCACATCGGCTTCGAAGACATGTTTCTCTACGGATATTTCGACTTCACTCATTGTGTTGCGGACCTCCTTGATTTCTGCCCCAATTGGCAAGGCGCGCGATGAATTTCAAGGGTCGTCTTGCGGGGCCACCGTTTCGGTGCGATGCTAATGGCCGGAAGCGTCGCCAGGAATGCTCGACGCTTTCCTTCGAAGCACTTGACGGAGGCTGCTTCGAAGGACAGGAGTACGCGGCCAGGAAAGTTCGTTCGCGTGCGAATGACAAATCGCCGTAACAAACCACCGCTATGCTCTTCGAGCCCGGGAAGTCGGAAAGCTTCACGGCCATCAATGCCAGACAATGTCGCGGCGTGCCGCCCACCTTCTTTGACGCAGATCAACGCTCGACAAGGAGCGTTACGCTATTTGCAGACAGAATGGCACCGACCTTCGGTCAGGAGTGGACATTATGCCCAAGCAATCCACAATCCCGACATTTGCAGACGCATTCGCCTATTCGCTTGATGCATGGCAGCGCTCCATCATCTTTCTCGACGTCATGCGCCAGCGTGGCGAGCAGTACGAGGAACACACTGCGCAGACGGCTCCGCACGTGTTGAATTACGACGCGGAGCTCGTCGTTGACGGTCGCAAGCTTGATCACCCGGTCAACTACGCGCTCGTCCGGATAATCCCGCCCGAAGGTATCGTGGTCGACTCACTGAAACGACCCTTCGTTGTCGTCGACCCGCGCGCGGGCCACGGACCCGGAATTGGCGGCTTCAAGGCCGACAGCGAGATCGGTGTGGCGATGAAGGCCGGCCATCCCTGCTATTTTATAGGCTTCCTTCCGGAGCCCATTCCCGGCCAGACCATCGAGGATATCGCCCGTGCCGAAGCGGTCTTCCTCGAGACGGTCATTGCCCGCCATCCCGATGCAGACGGAAAGCCCTGCGTGATCGGCAACTGCCAGGCCGGCTGGGCCGTCATGATCCTCGCATCCCTGCGCCCGGAACTGTTCGGTCCGATCATCATTGCCGGCACACCGCTTTCCTATTGGGCCGGTGTGAGAGGGCAGTACCCGATGCGCTATTCGGGGGGACTGCTTGGCGGCAGCTGGCTGACCGCGCTCACCAGCGATCTCGGCGCCGGGATATTCGATGGCGCCTGGTTGGTCCAGAATTTCGAGAGCCAAAATCCCGCCAATACCCTCTGGAGCAAGCAGTACAATCTCTACTCGAAAATAGATACAGAGGCGGAGCGCTATCTCGGCTTCGAGCGTTGGTGGGGCGGTCATGTGACGCTGAACGCCGAAGAGATGCAGTTCATCGTCGATGAACTCTTCGTCGGCAACAAACTCGCCGCGGGCGAGATCCGCACCTCCGACGGCACCGCCATCGACTTACGCAATATTCACTCGCCGATCGTCGTCTTCTGCTCGAAAGGCGACAACATCACGCCGCCGCAGCAGGCGCTCGACTGGATCCTCGATCTTTACGACAGCGTCGACGAAATCCGCGCGCACGGCCAGACCATCGTCTACGCCGTGCATGAGAAGATAGGGCATCTCGGCATCTTCGTCTCCGCCGGCGTGGCGCGCAAGGAGCACGACGAGTTCGCGTCCAACATCGATCTGATCGATGTGCTGCCGCCGGGTCTCTATGAAGCGGTGCTGGCCCCCGTGAGCGAAGTTGTTGAGGGCAGGGACTTGATCGCCGGTGAGTGGGTGATGCGCTGCGAGGCCCGAACGCTGGACGACATCCGCGCCCTCGGGGGAAACGATCTCGAGGACGAGCGTCGCTTCGCCGCAGCCGCGAAGGTCTCCGATATCAATCTGGCACTTTACCGAAGCTACCTGCAGCCCACGGTCAGGGCCATGGTGACACCGCCCATGGCTGAGGCGATGCGCCGCATGCATCCGCTGCGCCTGCAGTACGAGTTCTTCGGCCCGAGCAATCCCTTCATGGCCTGGATTCAGGCGGCGGCCGAGCATGCCCGCGACAACCGCAAATCGGCGGCCGCCGAGAACCCATTTCTGGCGCTGCAGGAAAACATGTCGCGGCAGATCGTCGACGGGCTGGAGGCCTGGCGTCGGACGGTCGAACGCCTTTCGGAGGAAACGTTCCGCACTTTCTATGGCTCCCCTGTGCTGCAGACTGCGCTCGGCATCGACAGCAAATCCGACCACCCGCCGCGCAAACCCGCGAAAAGCCGCCTGCACGAGGCGCTCGTGGAATCAAGGATCGCTTCGCTCAGAGCCGAGATTCCCGAGGGCGGGCTTCGAGAGGCCCTTGCCAGGGCCCTGCTGTTCGTCGGAAAGGCGCGCGGTGGTGCCGACGAGCGGGGCTTCGAGGCAATCCGCCGGCTGCGCCGCGCCCATCCGACGGCAAGCCAATTGACGCTTCCGCAGTTCAAGGCGCTGTTGCGCAAACAGTACTTCATACTGCTGATCGACGAGGAGGCGGCTCTTTCAGCAATCCCGAAACTGCTGCCGGAAGACCTCGAGGAACGCCGCTCCGCCTTCAATGCTCTGCGAGAGGTACTGCAGGCGTCGGGAGCCGTGACCGGCGCCGCCGCCGAGCGGCTGGAGCGCGTCGAGACGCTCTTTGGCCCCGACAGCGAGACCGTGCCGTTCGTGGCGCGCAAGACCGCTCGCGAGCGCAAGACATCCTGATTGAACTGTTAGGAGGGTCCGTAGTGTCCGAGGTGAATGCACCGACAGCCGAGCCGTCCAAGTACGACCGTCTGATCGCCGCCGCGCAGGCCGAAACGCCCGCGGTTACGATCGTTGCCCATCCCTGCGACGAAACCTCGTTGCGCGGCGCGCTTGAAGCGGCGGAAATGGGGCTCATCAAGCCAGTGCTCGTGGGGCCGGAAGCGAAGATCCGCTATGTGGCGGCGGAGCATCGACTCGAGATCGGCGGTCGGGAAATCGTCGATGTACCGCACAGTCACGCCGCCGCGGCCAAGGCGGTCGCGCTCATTCGCGAAGGCAAGGGCGAACTTCTGATGAAGGGGAGCCTGCATACCGACGAATTGATGCATGAGGTCGCCGCTTCCGCCACTGGTCTCAGGACCGATCGGCGGATCAGCCACGTCTTCGTCATGGATGTCCCCGGGCATGCCGAAACGCTCTTCATCACGGATGCTGCAATAAACATTTTTCCGGATCTGGAAGCCAAGCGCGACATCGTCCAAAACGCGATCGATCTCTGGGTCACGATCGGACTCGGCGAGCCGCGGGTCGCGATCGTTTCGGCCGTGGAGACGGTCACCACGAAGATCCCTTCGACAATCGAAGCGGCGGCGCTCTGCAAGATGGCCGAGCGCGGCCAGATTACGGGCGGCCTGCTCGATGGGCCGCTCGCCTTCGACAACGCGATCGACCCGGAGGCAGCCCGCATCAAGGGCATCAAGTCGCCGGTGGCTGGCCATGCCCAGATCCTCGTTGTGCCGGATCTCGAGGCCGGCAACATGCTCGCCAAGAACCTGACCTTCCTTGCCCATGCCGACGCCGCCGGCATCGTCCTCGGCGCGCGCGTGCCGATCGTGCTGACGTCGCGGGCGGATTCGGTCCGCACCCGCCTCGCTTCCTGCGCCGTCGCCGCGCTCTACGCGGCCCGCCGGCGGGCAGCGCAAGTCGCGGTCTAACACCATGGAAGCGCTCCTCGTCGTCAATGCCGGCTCGTCGAGCCTGAAGTTCCAGGTCTTCGGCATTGCCGAGGCGGGCCTGACGCGCCAGATACGCGGCCAGATCGGCGGCATCGGCACGCGGCCGCGCCTGCAGGCAAAGACAGCCGACGGTGCAGTCATTATAGATCGCACCTACGCCGCGGAAGCCGTTCGCGACCTTCCGGCCGCCATCGCAGCAGCACGCGAATGGCTGCTGACACTCGACGGATTCGAACTGCGCGCGATCGGCCATCGCGTCGTCCATGGCGGGCCTGACTACGCGCAGCCTGTGCTGATCGATGCGACAGTGCTCGACCGCCTTGCCAGCTATCAGGACCTCGCGCCCCTTCATCAGCCCAACAATCTGGCGCCGATCCGGCTTGCCATGGAGATTAATCCCGACGTGCCGCAGGTCGCCTGTTTCGATACGGCCTTTCATCGGGGCCACGCCGAGCACGCCGATTGCTACGCTTTGCCACGCGCTTTCTATGATCAGGGTGTTCGTCGCTACGGCTTTCACGGGCTCTCCTATGAATATATCGCCGAGCGGCTTCGGGAAGTGGCGCCGCAAGCAGCCCACGGCCGCATCATCGTCGCCCACCTTGGCAGCGGCGCTTCCATGTGCGCGTTGCGAGGCGGTCGCAGCATCGAGAGCACGATGGGCTTCACTGCGCTCGACGGCCTGCCGATGGGCACACGGCCGGGCCAGCTCGATCCCGGCGTTGTCCTCTACCTGATCATGCAGAAGGGTATGAGCGCGCAAACTGTCTCCAATCTCCTCTACCACGACGCAGGCCTCAAGGGTCTCTCCGGGGTCTCAAACGACATGCGTGATCTTCTAGCGAGCGACGATCCTCATGCGGCTCTCGCCGTCGCTCATTTTGTTTATCGATGCGTGCTCAATGCAGGGATGCTGGCGGCGGCACTGGGCGGGATCGACGCATTCGTCTTCACGGCGGGCGTCGGCGAAAACTCCGCTCCGATCCGCGCCCGCATCGTGGAAGGCCTCGCCTGGCTCGGGGCAGAACTCGACCCGGTGGCGAATGAGGCCGACGCGGCGGTGATCTCCACGGCCAAAAGCCGTGTT
Source organism: Sinorhizobium shofinae (assembly GCA_001704765.1). GTDB lineage: Bacteria > Pseudomonadota > Alphaproteobacteria > Rhizobiales > Rhizobiaceae > Sinorhizobium > Sinorhizobium shofinae. The sequence continues at coordinate 71,112 of MBFK01000004.1, read as the reverse complement.
GTCCTGCACGTCCTTCCAACCGACGAGGAACTGATGATCGCGCGCCACACGCTGGCGCTCATCAGCACCCATAAAGCCTGATCCGCCGGAGGCACACCCATGTCCATTCCTACCGTCAAGGCCAAGCTTCTCGAAGGTCGCAAGGGCCTCATCGTCGGTATCGCCAACGACCGCTCGATCGCCTGGGGTTGTGCCCGTGCCTTTCGCGCCCTTGGAGCGGAACTCGCAGTTACCTACCTCAACGACAAGGCAAAGCCCTATGTGGAGCCGCTGGCACGCGAGCTCGAGGCTCCGATCTTCCTGCCTTTGGACGTCGCCGTGCCCGGCCAGGTCGAGGCTGTCTTCGAGCGCGTCGGCGAGGTTTGGGGAGAGCTCGATTTCCTTGTCCACTCGATCGCCTTCTCTCCGAAGGATACGCTCGGCGGGCGCGTCACAGACACCCCGCGCGATGGGTTCCTGACGACGATGGAGATATCCTGCTGGTCGTTCATCCGTATGGCCCAGCTCGCGGAGCCGCTGATGAAGAACGGCGGCACCCTTTTCACCATGACCTACTACGGTTCACAGGTGGTGGTGGAAAACTACAACATCATGGGCGTCGCGAAGGCCGCGCTCGAAAGCGCCGTGCGCTACATGGCGGCCGAGCTCGGCCCCAAGGGTATCCGCGTCCACGCCATTTCGCCCGGCGCCCTTGCCACGCGGGCGGCCTCCGGTATCCCTGAATTCGATGCGCTCCTGGAAAAGACGAAGTTGAAGGCGCCGGCCCGCGCGCTCGTCGACATCGATGATGTCGGCATGGCGACTGCGTTTCTTGCCCATGACGCGGCCCGGCTGATAACCGGCCAGGTGCTTTACGTCGACGGTGGCTACCACATCATCGACTGACCGCTCTGCCGAACAGTGGCTCCGTGCGAGGCGCCGCCCGGTAGCCGAAGTCTTCCTCAGATATTGCCCATGCACAGATATTTCATCTCGAGATAATCCTCGAGACCATGGCGCGAGCCCTCGCGACCGATGCCGGACTGCTTGATGCCGCCGAAGGGGGCTGCTTCGGAGGACATGCGGCCGGTGTTGATGCCGACCATTCCGTATTCCAGCGCCTCGGCCACATGCCAGACCCGCTTCAGATTTTCCGCATAGAAATAGGCGGCGAGGCCATAGATCGTGTCGTTCGCCTCGGTCACTACCTGCTCGGCGGTCTCAAAGCGGATAATTGGGGCGATCGGCCCGAATGTCTCCTCCTGCGCGACGCGCATGTCGTGCGAGATGCCGGTGAGCACGGTCGGCTCGAAGAAGGTGCCCTTCGTGCCGATCCGCTTGCCGCCGCAGCGAAGTTCGGCGCCCTTTGCAAGCGCGTCGGCGACATGCGCCTCGATCTTCTCGATCGCATGACCATCGATCATCGGGCCGATGGTGGCGCCGGGGGAAAAACCATCTCCGACGTGAAGCTCGCGCACCCGCGCGACGAATTTCTCCGCGAAGGCGTCGTGCACCGCCGATTGCACATAGATGCGGTTTGCCGAGACGCAAGTCTGCCCGGCATTGCGGAACTTCGCCTGGATCGCGCCGTCGACCGCCTCGTCGATGTCCGCATCGTCAAAGACGATGAAGGGGGCATTGCCGCCGAGTTCGAGGCTCACCTTCTTTACCTGGTCGGAGCATTGCCGCATCAGGAGCCGGCCGACTTCGGTCGAGCCGGTGAAGCTGATCTTGCGGACCTTGGGGCTGCTGCAGAGCTCGCGCCCGATCGGCGCACCTTCGGACGCGTAGAGTAGATTGAGGACGCCTTCGGGGAAACCAGCCCTTTCGGCGAGCACGAACATCGCGCCGGCGACGAGCGGCGTCTGTTCCGCAGGCTTCAGGACGATGGCGCAGCCGGCCGCGAGCGCCGGGGAGATCTTGCGGGCGACCATGGAGGCGGGAAAATTCCATGGCGTGATGGTACCAACCACGCCGACCGGCTGCTTGATGACGAGCATGCGACGGTCGTTGGCAGGGGCCGGGAAAGTTTCGCCATAGACGCGTTTCGCCTCTTCGGCATACCACTCGACATAGGAGGCGGCGTGCAGGACCTCGCCCTTCGCTTCGCCAAGCGGCTTGCCCATCTCGGCGGTGAGAATGGCGGCGAGATCGTCGACATGCTCGACGATAAGGTCGTGCCAACGGCGCAGCATCGCGCTTCGATCCTTGGCAGGCTTGCCAGCCCAGATTGGCTGAGCCCTGGCGGCCGCGTCGATCGCGACATGCGCGTCCTCGACGCCCATGTCGGGAAGTGTAGCCAGCAATTCACCAGTCGAAGGATTGAAGACGTCAAAAGTCGGGCCGCTCCACGTCCCAGAGGGCCGGGTGACACGATCGAGCGCGGCGAACTGATCCGCTGCCCGAATATGTTTCGTGAGTGCCGATGTCAGGGCCATGGGGTGTCCTCCGGCGAGGCGCGCCACGGCTCAGCAAGCCTCGCTCACTTGTTTTTGTTGGGGGCGCAAGTTTGTGCGCCCCGAGCCGGGGTCGGACGAGCGCGATAGCGCTCGCCCGGCTTGCCGTCAACCGCGCGCTTCGAGGATCGATGCCTCGAGGATATCGAGTGCCTCGGCGAAAACCTCGTCCTGGATGGTGATCGGCGCAAGGAAGCGGATGACATTGCCGTGGACACCGCAGGTAAGCAGAATCAATCCTTTTTCCAGGGCAATGAGGCGGACCTTGTTGGCGAATTCGGCGCTCGGCAGGTTCGTTTTCGTGTCGTTGAACTCGACCGCGTTCATGAAGCCCGGACCACGAATGTCGGCGATCTCCGGCGCCTTTTCGCCGATTGCCGCAAGACGCTGCTTCAGACGGTTGCCGAGCTGGTTGGCCCGCTCGCAAAGCTGTTCCTCCTCGATCACGTCGAGGACGGCGTGCGCTGCGGCGATGCCGATCGGGTTGCCACCATAGGTGCCGCCGAGACCGCCCGGTCCCGGTGCGTCCATGATTTCGGCGCGGCCTGTCACCGCGGCGAGCGGGAAGCCGCCGGCAAGGCTCTTGGCCATTGTCATCAGGTCCGGGGCGACATCATGATGCTCCATGGCGAAGAGCTTACCGGTCCGGGCAAAGCCCGTCTGGACTTCGTCGGCAATCAACAGGATGCCGTGCTGGTCGCAGATTTCGCGGAGCGCCTTCATGAAGGCGGTCGGGGCCGGATAGAAGCCACCTTCGCCCTGGACCGGCTCGACGATGATCGCCGCGACGCGGCCGGGATCGACATCGGCGGCAAAGAGCTTCTTCAGCGCTGCGAGCGACTGCTCGACGCTGACGCCGTGAAGCTCGATCGGGAAGGGGGCATGGAACACGTCGGCCGGCATGGCGCCGAACCCAACCTTGTAGGGCACGACCTTGCCGGTCAGCGCCATGCCCATGAAGGTGCGGCCATGGAAGCCGCCGCCAAAGGCGACGATGGCCTGGCGTCCCGTAGCGGCGCGGGCGATCTTCACGGCGTTTTCGACAGCCTCGGCGCCGGTGGTGACGAAGATCGTCTTCTTTGCGAACTCGCCGGGTGCCAGCGCATTCAGCCGCTCCGCCAGATGCACGTAGTTCTCATAGGGAACGACCTGGTGGCAGGTGTGCGTAAAGCGATCAAGTTGCGCCTTGACGGCAGCGATCACCTTCGGATGGCGGTGACCGGTGTTGACGACAGCGATACCGGAGGCGAAATCGATATAGCGATTGCCTTCCTTATCCCAGATCTCGGCATTTTCGGCACGGTCAGCATAGATCTGCGTGGTCATTCCCACACCGCGGGAAATGGCGGCGTTCTTGCGGTCGGTCAGGCTGGTCATCGTCGCTGTCCTGTCTAGAGGTGTAGATATGTTGCATTTTTTCTGCAAGATTTCACTGAAAGAGGTACATCTTTTGACATGGAAAGCAAATCAAATTTGGTGATCGAGACAACACCGCGACTGATAGCCACTCCTTGTAAATCGACAAGGCTCGCAGATAGATTGCCGAAGGCAGGGAATCGCGTCGCCTTCGGCGCCAGAAGGACAGGTACTGATGAGCGGGGCGGGCAATATACGCTACAAGGTGGCCGAGGCGGCGAGGCTCGCTGGCGTCTCGGCTTCGACGCTGCGCCTATGGGAGACCCAGGGGCTCGTCGTGCCCGAGCGTTCGGCGACCGGCCACCGGCAATATAGCGAGGCAGATCTGGCGCGGCTGAAGCGCATTTCCTGGTTTCGTGCCGAGCGTGGCCTCAACCCGGCTGCAATACGCGAGGCTCTGGAAGCCGAAAGCGCGGCAAATGACGTGCCCGGGCCTGCAGCACTACCGGAAGGCAATATCGACCTGCAGGTCGGCCGAAAATTGCGCAGCCTCAGACATGCGGCGGGCAAAACGCTGGAACAGGTAGCCGGCGACGTCGGCATTGCGCCGTCGGTGCTCTCGACCCTGGAGCGAACGTCCCAAGGCGTCTCGGTTGCCGTGCTGCACAATCTTGCCGAATATTTTGGGACCACGGTATCGAGCCTCTCCGGCGAGGAGGAGCCGCAGGCGCGGGCGCTTGTCCGCGCAGGCGAATGGCGCAATTGGCCGCGCACCACGCCGGGCGTGACGGTGCAACTGCTTGCCGAAGGCAAGAACCAGATGGACTGCCACCGCTTCGTGCTGGCGGCCGGCGCATCGAGCGAGGGGGCCTACCGGCACGACGGCGAGGAGTTCGTTTACGTACTTTCCGGCCGCGTTGAGTTCGTGCTCGACGGCGATCAGTTCTATGACCTCTATCCGGGCGATTCCCTCTATTTCGAGAGCCGCCGCCGCCATGCCTGGTCGAACCGCCACGATGGCGAGACCATTCTTCTGTGGATCAATACGCCGCCGACTTTTTAGGCGTCTGGGCAAAGACTTACAGCCGGAATTTAATGCATTGTCTCAGAATTGGACTACAGCTATTTTGATGTATCTCCAAAACTTGCGCAACTAATAAGGCGCAATCGCGGCGTCATGCAAGTTCAAATTCGATATCTCGCCTGCCGTTGCGCTCGTAACACACTTCGATTTCGTTGATGTCCAGGGCTCAATTCTTACAGTAGCCGCGTCAAAGTTTGGCCCTATTCGCCGATACATTCGCGCACATCGCCTTAACCCATCTTTCACCTACCTAACTCACCGCTTCTTCCGAAGAGCGTCTGACGAAACGGTGGCAACAATCATACGGGCCTAGGGAGTGATGCCACCAGGGAAGAATCCCGCAAAGGTTTTGCTCGGGGGGATGTTCATGCAGATTGCCCGCGACCGGCAGTTGGACGGCCTAAGAGCCGTCGCCGTCTCATTGGTTCTCTACGCGCATTTGTTGGCGGCCGACGGATCCCATTTGGGCCATATCGGCGTACGACTGTTCTTCGTGCTGAGCGGATTCCTGATTACCCGGCTGCTGCTGGAGGCGCGCGCGGATGCCCGCTTCGCGCCGGCAACAGCGCTCAAATCTTTCTACGCGCGCCGGGCGCTGCGCATTTTTCCTCCCTATTTCGCCGTGCTCGCATTCGTTTGGCTGATCGGTTTGGAAAGCTCAAAGGAAGTGCTTGCCTGGCACGCGCTTTATCTTTCCAACTTCTGGTACGCGCTGCAGAACGAGTGGACCCCGTGGGTTCTCTGTCATACCTGGAGCCTGAGCATCGAGGAGCAATTCTACATCGTCTGGCCGCTGGTCGTCCTGGTCGCGCCGCGGCGCTCGATCGCCGGAATTTGCGTCGGTGTCATCGCGCTCTCGCTGGTCTACCGCTTCTACTGGCCCCTGACCGGAACGCCGTCGCTTTCGCGCGACCTGCTGCCACCGGCATCGATGGATGCGCTGGCGGCAGGCGCGCTCCTGGCCACCCATCGGTCGAAGGGAGAAGCCCGGCCACAATTGGCCCAGAAAAGCTGGATGCCGCTGCTTGCCGCTTCTTTGATGCTGTTGTGGATCAGACCGGTTCCGAAGACGCCAATGCTCGAGTGGCTGACCTGGATTGGCCTGGAAGTCGTTCCGCTCTTGCCGCTGACAATGCTGGTCAGCAGTTGCTCGCGCGGGATCGGCGGGTATCTCGGCCGCTTCATCGAATGTCCGCCAATGACCGCGCTCGGCCGCGTCAGCTACGGCGTCTATCTCTTCCACGCAATCGTCCTGGCCCTTGTCGTCAAGGCTCAGCCATGGATCCCCGTCAATGTCTCCGAGCAGGGGCCCGGCCGCTTCCTCGTCGCGGGAGCCGGCACCCTCATCGTCGCATCGATCTCCTGGCTTGCCTTCGAAAAGCCTCTAAATGCTCTAAAGCACTACTTTCCGTATATCCGCTCCGGCGGAGCCGCTGCTGCTATCGTGAAGCCAGGCGGGCCGATCCGCGAGGAAAGGGAGAGCGCAGAGCATACCGCTTATTCGCGGGCATCCCTCGATCGCGGCAAAGCCTTCCAGACCTCCGATGTTCAATAACCACGCGAGCCGAACCATGCCAGCGCCATTGGTGTCCGTCCTACTGCCAATCTACAATGGCGAACCCTATCTCGCTGCCGCGCTCGAGAGCATTCTGCGCCAGGACTATGCCTACCTGGAGATCATAGCAATCGACGACGGATCGACGGATCGTTCGCTGGAGATTCTCGAGCGCTATCAAAAAACGGATCGCCGCATCTCTATCCGCTCGCGGGAAAATCGAGGCCTCATCGCGACTTTAAACGAAGGGCTGGCGCTCGCGCGCGGCGAACTCGTCGCACGGATGGATGCCGACGACGTCGCCTATCCGTCGCGGCTTTCACGACAGGTCGCGCTGTTCGCTGAGCAGCCTCATCTCGCTATTTGCGGTTCAGGCGTCGATACCCTGATTGGCAATCGGATCGTCCGAGGCAAGCCTAGCCCCATCTACCGGCCCGGCAGCATGCGTATCCTGTCGATGTTCTTCACGATCTTTATCCACTCGACCGTGATCTATAATCGACGCGTGATCCCGGACGAGATGCTCTCTTATGATGCTGGCTATCCGCACGCCGAAGACTTCGACCTGTTCCGGCGGATCGCCGACCGTTTTCCGACGATGATGATCGACGAGGCTCTGGTCGCCTACCGGCTCCACGCCGATAGCGTCACGAGCAAGCACCAGCATCAGATGCGCCAGACGCACCTGAAGATCGTCGCCGAAAACTTTGAAAGGGATGGTCTTTTCGAAGACGCAAGTGCGCTCCGCACAATCGGCGCCGCCGTAACGAAGGAGACGATCCGGGTCGTTGCCGAATTCATCGTCTCGCTCGAACGGAAGGTCGCCGCTTTTCCGTCCGAGATACGCCGGGCTTACGAAGACGGCCTCTTGTATTTCTTCTATTTTCTCTACCAGCTCATCGCCGATGAGAAACGCCCGGAGCTAACGCACGAGTTTCTGACGCGGACAGGGAAGTGGCAGCTCATCCGGCGCCGTGAACGATACGGCCTGCTTGCCGGAGCTCGTGCACCCTGGTGCAGCCGCCTTTCGCTGGCGGCCACCAAGCGGGTGGATGCGCTGGCGCGCTACCTGGAGTCCGTGCCGGCCGCAAGCGTCCTTCCGCAGCATGGTGCGATCTGAAATGGCGCGCGACGGTCATCAAGCAAGAGAGTACCTTGAAGCGGCCGCCGAACGCGTGACTGCCCCTGCGTGTGCAACCGGGCAGCGGCCGTTCGCGAGTTTCATCGTCTGCACGCGCGATCGTGTAAGGGCACTCGCGGCCTGCATCCGATCGATCGAGGCAGCGTGCGATGCCTATGGCGCGATGACAAGTGAACTCGTGGTTGTCGACAATGGCTCGACGGACGGCACGCCGGTCGAGCTGCGCCGCATCGCCGCTGCGTCGAGGATGAAAATCACCCTTGTCACCGAGCCGCATCCAGGCCTTGCTGCTGCGCGCAATGCGGGAATGGAGCGGGCACGCGGGCGGATCCTCGTCTTCATCGACGATGATTGCGAAATCGACCGGACCTATCTCAGCGATCTCGAACGGCACTACGCCAACGGCGGGCAGCGCGTCATCCGCGGCGGTCGCGTCGAGCTTGGCAATTCCTGCGACCAGCCCTTCACGATCAAACGGTCGAAGATACCTGCGCGGTTGAGCCGCGATGTCCACCCCGGCGGCTTCGTACTCGGCTGCAACATGACGATGCATCGCGAGGTCGCCGCCCTCGTCGGCCGCTTTGACGAGCGCTTCGGCGCGGGCGCACCGCTGCACTCCGCCGAGGACACCGACTATCTGGTGCGCGCCTTTCAGCTCGGGATCCCTGTGGAATATGTCCCGGACATGACGGTTTTTCATCACCACGGCCGAACGTCCCGCGCGGCAATCGAGAGGCTCCACCGCAGCTATAGCCTGGGCAATGGAGCGCTTTGCGTGAAACACCTCTTCAAGGCGCCATGGCTCCTGCGACATTTCTGTTGGACCGTCAGATCGGCCTGTGCCCAGGCCTTCGGCGGCGCCCGGTTCGATCCCGAGCTGCAACTGTCCCATTGGCCGATCGTGTCGATGAACCTGTTGGGGGCTGCGAAGTTCGCGTATCTCGTCATGGCACGACGGGCCGCGCCAACCGAGCTGCAGCCGATCAGCGAGACGACGCCTGAGTTGGAGCAATTCCGATGATGTTGCGGTTCCTCATGCCCAGCTTGCAGCTGCTGCGTGACGCGCTCGGGCGGCAATTGCGCCTGCTTCCATTGGTCGTCGTTTTGGGGCTCGCGAGTGCGGCGCTTGAAGGTGCCGGCATCGGTCTCATCATTCCGATGCTCGGGATCATCGCCGGTAGCGACGAATCCCCCGGGCTGAGCGGCATTTCGGCGCTCTTCCAGCAGGTGGGCGCGGAACTGGATAAAGGCGACAGACTGCTGGTACTGGCGGCCGCGATCCTCGCGCTGATCGCCCTGAAGAACGTCCTCGCCTTCGCAAACACTGTGCTCACCAACTTCATCTACGGAAAGGCGAGCCACTCGGTCCGCAGCTCCCTGGCCAATCAGCTCTTGAGGATAGGTTATCCGTTCTTCCTGCAACAGAACCCCGGCCGGCTGCTCAATATCATCTCAAATGAATCCTGGCGCGCCTCCGACGCGATACAGACAGTGCTCGCAGCCATGGTGAACGCCTCCGCTGCGGTGATCCTGCTGGCCTTCCTGCTGCTTCTGTCGTGGCAGATGACGCTTCTCGTTGCGCTTGGCCTCATCCTCGTCCAGGTGGCGCATGCGGTGCTATCGGCCACCCTCAAGGGGCCCAGCCGCAACGTGACCTCCTTCAACAGCGAGCTTGCGGCACGGATGCTGCATCTCGTCCATGCGGGACGGCTGATCCGCGTGTTCGGGCAGGAAGGCCGGGAAAAGGCGGCATTCGATTCCGCTTCTGATTCCGTGCGTCGCGCCGGCTTCGTGCTGCAAACCCGCCAGGGCGGCCTGCCACCGCTCACGGAAGTGCTGCATTCCGCCCTGTTTCTCGCGGCGGTCGTCAGCGCCTGGTTCGTCGGCGTGAGCTTTCCGGTGATCGTCGCCTTCGTCGTTCTGCTCTACCGGCTGCAGCCGCATGTGCGGGCCCTGCAAATGTCCTGGAGCCAGATCCAGGGTTGGAGCGGGTCGCTTGAAGAGGTGCGGTGGCTCCTGGATTCATCGGACAAGCCGAAGCCGCCCTCGGGCAGCGAACCGATCGAAGGGCTTAACGAGGGGATCGCTTTCAATGACGTGACCTTCAGATATCCGGCCTCCGGCTCTCGTGCCGTCGTACTGCGTTCGGCGAGCTTCGAGATCCGCGGCGGTTGTTCGACGGCAATCATCGGGCGGTCGGGTGCGGGCAAGAGCACCATCGTCAACCTTTTGTGCCGGTTCGTGGAGCCGGACGAAGGACGCATTCTCATCGATGGCGTGCCACTCGAGCGGATCGATCCTGCACAGTGGCGGCGCCAAATCGCTGTTGCGAGCCAGGACCTGGAGCTCGTGGACGGTACCATATTCGAGAATATCACCTACGGTCAAAGCGCCACGCTCGCCGAAGTCGAGCGCGCGGCGAAGCTTGCCGAAGCGCACAGCTTCATCGAAAAGCTACCCGAAGGCTACCAGACGGTCGTTGGCTATCGGGGGGCGAGCCTCTCGGCCGGACAGCGCCAGCGCATCGCGCTCGCCCGGGCGCTGGTCCGCGATCCGGCGATCCTCATCCTCGACGAGGCCACCAACGCCGTGGACGGCCTTTCGGAAGCGGCAATCGTCGAGACGCTCAAGTTGCGGGCCGGCCGGCGCACGACAATCGTCATCAGCCATCACCGAAGCACGATCTCGTTCTGCGATGACGTCGTGGTGCTTGGCGGCGGGCGCGTAAAAAGCCGGGCCTCGCTCGCCGATGTGGCTTCGCTCAGCATGGATCAGCTCTACGAGCATGAAACGCCCATGGAGAGGCAGGGCTAGAAAAACGAGCCGCGCGCCCTGGTCCGGGTGCGCGGCCTTGCCGTCTCTCCGGCCTCGGAAAGTCGCCGTCAGGCTGCCTTGGTGTAGCGCTTGGCCATTTCCGGGAGCCTCAGCACCCGGATCTTGGATGCTTGGCCGGCCGAACGGAAAGCCTCGAAACGCTCCTTGCAGACCTCGGTCATATGGGCGATGGCAGGCTTCAGGTAGTTGCGCGGATCGAAATTGTCCGGGTGTTCGATATGGTGCTTGCGGATCTCGCCGGTAAAGGCGAGCCGGAGGTCCGTGTCGATGTTGACCTTGCGAACGCCGAGCGGAATGGCCTTCTGGATCTCCGAGACCGGCACGCCCCAGGTCTTCTTCATCTTCCCCCCATAGGCGTTGAAGAGCTCCTGGAGGTCTGCTGGCACGGAAGACGACCCGTGCATGACGAGGTGGGTGTTGGGCAGACGCTTGTTGATCTTGGCGATCGTCTCAATCGAGAGGATTTCGCCGTCTGGCTCGCGCGTGAACTTGTAGGCGCCGTGGCTCGTGCCAATCGCCACCGCCAGCGCATCGACACCGGTCTTGGAGACGAAGTCGAGGGCCTGGTCGGGATCGGTCAGCAATTCCTCTCGCGACAGCTTGCCTTCAAAGCCGTGGCCGTCTTCCTTGTCGCCCGCGCCGGTTTCCAGGTTGCCGAGGCAGCCCAATTCGCCTTCAACCGAAACGCCAGCTGCATGGGCGATTTTTACGACTTCGGCCGTGACGGCCACGTTATACTCGTAGCTCGCGACGGTCTTGCCGTCCTTTTCGAGCGAGCCGTCCATCATTACCGAGGTGAAGCCGTTGGTAATCGCCGAAATGCAGGTCGACGGCTGGTCGCCGTGGTCAAGGTGGAGACAGACGGGAATGTGGGGATACTCTTCCGCTGCGCCAAGGATCAGGTGGCGTAGGAAGGCGTCACCTGCATAGGCGCGCGCGCCGCGGCTTGCCTGCAGAATCACCGGGGAGTCGGCCGCATCGGCGGCGCGCATGACCGCCTGGATGTATTCGAGATTGTTCACATTGAAGGCTGGCAGCGCATAGTCGTTCTCCGCCGCGTGGTCGAGCAGTTGCCGCAATGTGATCAATGCCATTCGAAATCTCCCTAATGCTGGCGCGCCTCACTCCAGGCGCTACGAATTGAAGCGGGTACATTCGCCGCCGAAGCACGAGCGCCCGTTCGCCGGTGATGCGGAGGGCGTGTGAGCGCCCTCCCATGCCTCCGGAACCGGCGTGCCGGACCCAAGTCAAACGCACAATAATTGATGCAGACCTTTTGGCAACCGGGCCAACAGGCGGGGCGGTCACTTGATTGACGTGCGTCAAGGGATTTTGCTGTGGATGAAAAACCGCGCTGTCAAAATTCACCACTTTCGCTTTCTGGTTGGTGATGGCGGCTTTCGCGTGAGTGCAGATGAAGCGGTCTTTTGGGTGCCCGTCGTCACGCTTGGCGTCTCGGAATGATTTCTCGTCGCAGGAACTCGTCGGCAACGCGCCTAGCGGCTTCTCGCAAAAACATTGCGAAAGAGGCGGGAAATTTTTCTGCATATTACGTAAAGTGCCGCTTCAATTCATGAAGTTTGCAAGATGGCCTCTTCGCACCGCCCGCGGCGATGAGGGACTGGATTTTTCGATCTCATCTAAATCGTTGCAGTTGGCGGTTCTCGGCGCATAATTCTGTTTGGCCACCGCATCGGAAAGGAGATGGAATTCTTCGCGAAGGCATTACAACTTTTGCGATAAATGAGAATTTCATTTTATAAAGGAGGGTGCAATTTTCCGCAGGAACCGCCTTGCCTTCGGTGAAAATTTGCACTTCTCTCGTGCGATTGGCACACCCAAAACGAGGGGAAGGAGAAAGAAAAATGGCTTCACTGAAACTCAAACTCAGCGCCGCCGCGCTCATCGGCTCGCTACTTATCGGCGCAAGCCCGGCGCTCGCCCAAGCGGTCCTGCACCGGGGTAATGCCGGCGAGCCCCAGACGCTCGACCAGGCGCACACCTCCATCAACATCGAGGAATTCATCCTCAAGGACCTCTATGAAGGCCTGACCATCTACGATGCCGCCGGCAAGATTATTCCGGGTGCCGCCGAAAGCTGGGAGCTTTCGGATGACGGTATCGTCTATACGTTCAAGCTGCGCGCCGACGCCAAGTGGTCCGACGGCTCGCAGGTCACGGCCGAGGACTTCGCCTTCTCGTTCCGTCGCGTCGAGGATCCGAAGACGGCCGCCGAATACGCCAATATTCTCTTCCCGATCAAGAACGCCGAAAAGGTCAACAAAGGCGAGGTGCCGGTCGACCAGCTTGGCGTGAAGGCTGTCGACGAAAAGACGCTTGAGGTCACCCTTGAGCGGCCGACGCCTTTCTTCCTGGAATTGCTTGCCCACCAGACCGCACTTCCGGTCAGCAAGGCGAGCGTCGAGAAGAACGGCGGCGATTTCGTCAAGCCGGGTGTCATGGTCTCGAACGGCGCCTTCCGTCTGACCGCCCACGTGCCAAATGACAGCCTGACAGTCGAAAAGAACACCAACTACTGGGACGCCGCCACAGTCAAGCTGGACAAGGTGATCTTCTACCCGATCGATGACCAGGCCGCCTCGGTGCGTCGCTTCGAAGCCAAGGAGATGGACCTCGTCTACAACTTCTCGGCTGACCAGATCGACCGGTTGCGCAAATCCTATGGCGACCAGGTCCATGTCTCGCCGACGCTGGCCACCTACTATTATGCCTTCGACACGCGGCAGGAGCCCTATAGCGACGTCCGCGTTCGCCGGGCGCTGTCGATGGCGGTCGACCGCGACTTCCTCGCCAAGGAAATCTACAGCGGTTCGCAGCTTCCGTCCTACTCGATGGTGCCGCCCGGCATCGAGAGCTACGGCGAACCCGCCAAGGCAGACTTCGCAGACGTGTCGCAGCTTGACCGTGAAGACAAGGCGATCGAACTGATGAAGGAAGCCGGATACGGCGAGGGCGGCAAGCCGCTAAACATCGAAATCCGCTACAACACCAACCCGAACCACGAGCGCGTCGCAACGGCCGTCGCAGACATGTGGAAGAACACCTTCGGCGCCAAGGTCTCGCTCGTGAACCTCGACGTATCGTCGCACTACGCCTACCTGCAGGAAGGCGGCAAGTTCAACGTCGCGCGTGCCGGCTGGGTTGCCGACTACGCGGACGCCGAAAACTTCCTGGCGCTGAGCCTCAGCACCAACAAGACCTTCAACTATGGCCACTTCGAAAACGCTGAATTCGACGCGTTGATGAAGAAGTCCTATGAAGAGCAGGATCCGGCGGCACGCTCGAAGATCATGCACGAAGCCGAGACCCTGCTGATGAAGGAACAGCCGATCGCGCCGTTCCTCACCCAGGCGGACCTGTGGCTCGTCTCGGGCCGCGTCAAAGGCTGGCAGGACAATGGGCCGAACGCGCACCTCAGCAAGTTCCTGAGCATCGCCGAATAACGAACTGAAACGACGCGCGGGGCAGCCCCGCGCGTCGCTTCCGGAGCAAATCCATGATTCCCTTCGTCCTTCGCCGGCTGGCGAGTGCGGTGCCGACGCTGTTCATCGTCGTCACCATATCCTTCTTCCTGATGCGGTTTGCGCCCGGCGGCCCCTTCAATCTCGAGCGTCCTCTTCCTCCCTCCACGATGGAGAACCTGATGAGGACCTACCAGCTCGATCAGCCGCTCTGGCGCCAATATATCCACTATCTGAGCAACGCGGTGACGGGCGACTTCGGTCCGAGCTACATCTACAAGGACAACAACGTCGCGCAGCTGATCGGCAAGGGGCTGCCCTATTCGATGGAGCTCGGCTTCTACGCCCTGCTGCTCGCGGTGGTCGGCGGCGTGATCGCCGGCACGATCGCCGCCCTCCGGCAGAACAGCTTCCTCGATTTCGCCGTCATGTCGGTCTCGACGGTCGGCGTCACCGTCCCGAATTTCGTCGTCGGCCCGGTTCTCACCCTCGTTTTCGCTATTATGCTCGCCTGGCTTCCCGCCGGCGGCTGGGGCGACGGGTCGTTCCGCTTCCTGATCCTGCCGATGATTGCGCTCGCGCTGCCGCAGCTTGCGGTATTCGCCAGGCTGACGCGCGGCTCGATGATCGAGGCGCTCAATACGGACCATATCCGCACGGCAAAGGCTTATGGATTGCCGTCCCGCGCCGTCGTCGTTACCCATGCGATGCGCGGCGCGATGCTGCCGGTCGTTTCCTATCTGGCGCCCTGCGCGGCGGCGTTGCTCACCGGTTCGGCAGTGGTGGAGACGATCTTCACCATTCCTGGCGTCGGCCGCTATTTCGTTCTCGGCGCCATCAACCGTGACTATACGCTCGTCATGGGCACGGTGATCCTCATCGCCATCTTCGTCATCGTCTTCAATCTCCTGGTCGACATTCTCTACGGTCTGCTCGATCCGAGGGTTCGCCATGACTGATATCGTCCAGGTACCGGCGGCCGCGCCTGAAACAAAGGGCCGCAGCCTCTTCCAGCTCGCAGCGATGCGCTTTCGCCGCAACCGTGCCGCCATGGCGGGCTGCATCATGCTGGCGCTCATCGCGCTTTTCTCCTTTGTCGGGCCCTTCTTCTCGCCGCACACCTACGACCAGGTCTTCCCGTCCTATGTGTCGATCGGCCCGAGCCTCGAGCCGCGGCCGGACACCTCGACGCTTCACGAGGTGATGGAGGGTGTCGCGACCCGTGCCCGCGTAACGCTGAAGGAATTCGCCGTAGACGGTGAAACCTTCACCGCCACGGTCACCTCCGAGCAACCGATCGATCCGCGCGCCACGCGCTATTTCGACCGGGCCAACGAATTCGAGAACACCAAGGTCGTCGCGACCGAGGACGATGGCCATACGCTGAGGGTCGAGGGCGAGGTGGACCGCGAATATTTCCCGTTCGGCACCGATTCCAACGGTCGCGACCTGCTCGTCCGCGTCATGCTCGGCGGGCAGATCTCGATCGCAGTCGGCCTGCTTGCCAGCCTCGTGTCGCTGGGCCTCGGTGTCGTCTACGGCGCGACATCCGGCTATATTGGCGGGCGCGTCGACAACGTCATGATGCGCTTCGTCGAGATTCTCTATTCGCTGCCCTTCGTCTTCCTCGTCGTGGTGCTGGTTGTCTTCTTCGGCCGCAGCTTCATTCTGATCTTTCTGGTGATCGGGGCGGTCGAGTGGCTGGACATGGCCCGCATCGTCCGAGGCCAGACGCTCGCTCTCAAGAGGCGCGAATTCGTGGGTGCGGCGCAGGCCCTTGGGCTCAGCGACTGGCAGATCATCCGCCGGCACATCATTCCGAACACCATCGGCCCGGTGATCGTCTTCGTGACCGTCGTGGTGCCGAAGGTCATCCTGCTCGAAAGCTTCCTGTCGTTCCTCGGACTTGGGGTGCAGGCACCGCTGACGAGCTGGGGCGCGTTGATCTCGGAGGGAGCAAACAATATCCAGTCGGCGCCGTGGCTGCTCATCTTCCCGGCCATCTTCTTCGTAGTCACGCTGTTCTCGCTGAACTTTGTCGGCGACGGCCTGCGCGATGCACTCGATCCCAAGGACCGCTGACATGGCAGACATCAAGGATACCATTCTCACCGTCCGCGGCCTCAAGGTGGACTTTTCCACGCCAGATGGCACGGTTGAAGCAGTCAAAGGCATCGATCTCGACGTGCATGCCCGCGAAACGCTGGCGGTCGTCGGCGAATCCGGCTCGGGCAAAAGCCAGACCATGATGGGAATCATGGGGCTCCTGGCGAAGAACGGCACGGTTGCCGGCTCGGCGCGGTACCGGGGCCAGGAACTCATCGGTCTTCCGCCAAAGGCACTCAACGAAGTACGCGGGTCGAAGATCACCATGATCTTTCAGGAGCCGATGACCTCGCTCGATCCGCTCTACACGATCGGCCGGCAGATCGCCGAACCGATCGTCCATCACCGCGGCGGCACATTCAAGCAGGCGCGCAAGCGCGTGCTCGAACTGCTGGAATTGGTTGGCCTTCCCGAACCGGCGCGTCGCATCGACAGCTATCCGCACGAGCTGTCGGGCGGCCAGCGCCAGCGTGTGATGATCGCCATGGCGCTTGCCAACGAGCCGGACATCCTGATCGCCGACGAGCCGACGACGGCGCTCGACGTGACCATCCAGGCGCAGATCCTCGATTTGCTCAAATCGCTGCAGCAGCGCTTCGGCATGGCAATCGTGCTGATCACGCACGACCTCGGCATCGTCAAGCACTTTGCCGACCGCGTCGCGGTGATGCGCCGCGGCGAGGTGGTGGAGCAGGGGAGAACGACGGAGATTTTCGAGCGTCCCAAGGCCCACTATACGAAGATGTTGCTCGCCGCCGAGCCGAGTGGCCGCAAGGCTCCGCCGCCGGGCCATGCGCCGATCATTCTTGAGGGTCGCGACGTGGCAGTCGACTACGTCATCGGCGGCGGGCTGTTCGGCGTCTCGTCCTCGGCCTTCCGGGCAGTTGATGGCGTCAATCTGCGCCTGCGGCAGGGCCAAACGATTGGCATCGTCGGCGAGTCCGGTTCGGGGAAATCGACGCTCGGCCGGGCGCTGTTGAGATTGCTGCCTAGCAGCGGCTACTACCGCTTCGGCACGACTAACATTTCCGGCTTCGATCGCAGCGCCATGCGGCCCTTGCGGCGCGAGCTCCAGCTCGTCTTTCAGGATCCCTACGGCTCGCTTTCGCCGCGCCTGACCGTGGGCGAGATCATCACCGAGGGCCTCTATGTGCATGAGCCGAAGCTGAGCCGTGCGGAACGCGACCGACGCGCCATTACGGCCTTGAAGGAGGTCGGTCTCGACCCGGCCTCGCGCAACCGTTATCCGCACGAGTTCTCGGGCGGTCAACGCCAGCGCATCGCCATCGCCCGGGCGATTATCCTGAAGCCGAAGGTGGTGATCCTCGACGAGCCCACCTCCGCTCTCGACCGTTCGGTACAGGGCCAGGTGATCGAACTGCTGCGCGATCTACAGAGCAAGCATGGTCTTTCCTACATCTTCATCAGCCATGACCTTTCCGTGGTGAAGGCGATGTCGGACTATGTGATCGTCATGAAGAACGGCCGCATCGTGGAAGAGGGGGAAACGGACGCGATCTTCGAAGCGCCGAGGGAGCCTTACACAAAGACGCTGATCGGCGCCGCCTTCAACGTCTGAGGTTATCGTGCCTCAATCGCCAAGCGGAGACGCGAAATCCGCGTCTCTGCTCGGGCCTTCTTAGCGACGCGCTCACGCGCCGTTCCCGCCCGCCGGCTCGTCCGTCAGGGCCTTCTTGTCGAGCCCGAGCTTTTGCATCTTCTCGTAAAGCGTCTTGCGTGAGATGCCGAGCGATTCATAGACCGGCTTCAGCGCGCCACCGTGCGCTGCGAGCGCACTGGCGATCACGCTCTTTTCGAAGGCGGCGACCCTGTCGGCGAGGCGCGAGCCGTTTGTTGGCGTGGCTGCATCGTCGCGCTCGGTTTCGAGCCCGAGCACGAGACGCTCTGCAGCATTGCGGAGTTCGCGCACGTTGCCCGGCCAATCGCGGGTCGCCATTTCGGACGCGAGCGATGGCGAGATCTCGATGTCATCACGGCCGTAGCGCGCGGCGGATTCACGCACGAGCTGCATGAAGAGCAGCGGGATATCCGAGCGGCGCTCCGCGAGCGGCGGCACCCGCAGCGTCGCAACGTTCAGCCGATAGAGCAGGTCGGCGCGGAAGCGCCCTGCGGTGACCTCCGGCTCCAGTTCCACCTTGCTTGTCGCGATGAAGCGAACGTCGAGCGGCACGTGCTCGTTGGAACCGAGCCGGGTTATTACCCTTTCCTGCAGCACACGCAGGAATTTCGCCTGGAGATCGAAAGGCATCGAACCGATTTCGTCGAGCAGGATCGTGCCACCGCGCCCGTGCTCGAACTTGCCGTAGCGCGGCCTGAGGGCACCCGGAAACGCCCCGGGCTCATGGCCGAAGAGCTCGCTTTCGATCAAGTTTTGCGGCAGGGCAGCGCAATTGATGGCGATGAAGGGGCTGTTGGCCCGGCTGCTCAGATCATGAAGCGCGCGGGCAACCACCTCCTTGCCCACGCCGGTCTCGCCGATGATCAGCGTGTCGGCGTCAGATGCGCCGATGGCGCGAACCCGATAACGCAGGTCGACCATGACCTGGCTTCGACCGGGCAGACGCTGTTCGATGTCGTCGCGCTTTCCGGCGACGGCCCGCAGCCTGCGGTTCTCGAGCACGAGGCCACGCCAGTCAAGGGCGCGACGGATGGTGCCTGCAAGGGTCTGCGCCGTGAAGGGCTTCTCGACAAAATCATAGGCGCCCTCGCGCATCGCTCGCACCGCCAACTGGACGTCGCCATGGCCGGTCACCAGGATCACCGGCACCTCCGGATCGATCTCGCGGATGCGCTGCAGGAAGGTCATGCCGTCCATTCCCGGCATGCGGATGTCGCTGATGACGACGCCCTGAAAGCTGAAGCTGATGAACTCGAGCGCCCGCTCGGCGCTGGCGAAGGTATCGACACGGAAACCGGCAAGCTCCAGCGCCTGCGCGCTCGAGCGGCGAAGCTCTTCTTCGTCGTCGACAAGCAGGACGCGGCTTTCACTCATTCGGCGGCCTCCCGCTCGGACTCGGGAACGACGGCAAGTTCGATGCGGAACACGGCTCCCCCTTCGGCATGGTTCGACACCGTCAGGCTGCCGCCGAAATCCTTGACGATGTTGTAGGAGATGGAAAGGCCGAGACCGAGCCCCTTGCCCACCCCCTTGGTCGTGTAGAAGGGATCGAAGATGCGCTCGGCGATGGCGGGTGCGACGCCAGGCCCGCGATCGCGGATGGTCAGCACCGCCATGTCGCCTTCGCGCCAGGCGCGCACCGAAATCGTGCGGTCCTCGAGCCCTTCGACCGCATCGGCCGCATTGGAGATGACGTTGACGAGCACCTGCTGCAGCCTTACCGAACCGGCGCGGACGACGAGAGGTTCGGAGCCGAGGTCGATATCGATACCAGCGTTCGCCGTTTTCAACCGCGTCGCGACGATCTCCATCGTATCGTGCATTACATCTTCGAGCGGAACGGGTCCGAGCTTCTCATTCGGCTTGCGCGCGAAATTGCGCAGATGCCGGCTGATCGCCGCCATGCGGTCAATGAGGCCGGAGATACGCCTGACATTATCGCTCGCTTCCGTCGTTCTCCCCCGCTCGATCAGCAGCGCCGCGCTGTCGGCATAGGTCTTAGCGGCGGCAAGCGGCTGGTTGAACTCATGCGAAAGCGCCGCCGACATCTGACCGAGGCCCGCGAGCTTGCCCGCCTGGACGAGATCCGCCTGCGTCTGGCGCAATTGCTGCTCGGTAAGCCGCCGTTCGGCAATCTCTGCCTCGATCTGCACGTTGACGCGAGCGAGATCAGCCGTGCGCTCCTCGACCCGGCGCTCGAGCTCCTCCTGCGCCTGCTCCTGCATCAGCATGCGCTCCCGCAGCCGCGCGCGGCGCTGGATAAGGATTGCGATGGCCAAACCTGCAAGGCAGAGCAACAGGATGGCGGCCGCGACCGTGGTCAGGGCCTGCGTCCTGACCGAGGCTGTGTCGGTCAAAACGTTCACGGTCCAGTCCGCTTCCGGCATGTACTGCGACAGGACGAGATACTCCCGCGCGCTATCGCCGCCCGAGACCGTCATCAACGCGTGGCCGTCAGTCTCGCTTCGAACGACCGGAAAGGGGTGGAGGATGGCATTGGCATAGCGCCGCGAGGCTTCCGTCCGGGCAAGCCGCTCTTGCGTCAAAGGCAGGATACCGGCGTAGAGCCACTCCGGATTTCCGCTCATGAAGATGATGCCCTCCGGATCGGAGACGAAAATCCTGTATTCGCCGCCCTGCCAGGAGGCTTCGATTGTCTCGATATCGACCTTGAAGACGATGACGCCGCGGATCTCGTCGCCGATGCGTATGGGCGAGCCGAAGTAATAGCCGCGCTTGAGCGACGTGGTTCCGAGCGCATAGAAGCGGGACTGCTCTCCCCGTAGCGCATCCTGGAAATAGGGGCGGTAGTTGAAATTCTGGCCGACGAAGCTTGCCGGACCGTCATAATTGCTGGCGGCGATCGTGTCGCCGTCAGGGGTGATGACGTAGATGTCGGACGATTTCAGGAGCTCGTTGATCTCTTTAAGGTAACCGTTGACGGCGTCTCGCAGCCGGCGATCCCGGGGGCGCGTCACGAGTTCCTTGATGTCGTCGTGATCGGCGATGAGAGCGGGCAGCGCCTGATAACGGTTGAGATGGCCGCTGAGTGCGGCTACGGCTAGTCTGAGGGCCGTATTCGCCTGCGCCGAGGCTTCCTGCATGTAGCTGCGCGTCGCAAGGCCATTCCCTTGGATGGCAAGGGTCACGGCGGCGACCGGCAGGAGCAAGAGCATAAGCAGGAAACGGTATTTCACGGAATGCCCGGGCTCCTCCTCCCGCGCGTTTTAAACGGTGTTCGGATCGTAAGAGCCGGCTTGACCTGTGGCAAGCGGCCGGTGATCGGCCCCGCATAAACGATCGGCTATGAGTGTCAACAAAACGTTGACAATGCGTTTGTTGGCCCTGGTCTTTCGCCGTTGGTCGGAAGGGAGCATCTATTCGGCATCGACAAGCCCGAAGATAGACGGGCAGAAAGGCAGCGAGAAATGCTCGACCAGATCAAAGGCCTGCATCACGTAACGTCCATGGCGGACGACGCCCGCACCAACAATAACTTCTTCACGAATACGCTCGGCCTGCGCCGCGTCAAGAAGACCGTGAATTTCGATTCGCCGAACGTCTACCACCTCTATTACGGCGACAAGACCGGCACGCCCGGTACGGTTATGACCTATTTCCCCTTTCCGCAGATGCCGCGCGGCCGTGCGGGTACCGGCGAGGTGGGAACGACTGTCTTTTCCGTCCCGCAAGGAGCACTGGGTTTCTGGCAGGACCGGCTGGCGCGGCTCGGAGTCGACGGCCTCAAGGCCGAGGAGACTTTCGGCGAGAAGCGGTTGAACTTCGCTGGTCCAGACGGCGACGGCTTTGCTCTTGTCGAGGTCAAGGACGATCCGCGCACGCCGTGGACGGAAGGTGGAATTTCGCAGGATCACGGGATCCGCGGCTTTCACTCGGTTTCGATGCGGCTGCGCGACGAGGGCGCGACCGCGGAATTGCTCAAGTTCATGGGCTATGAGGAACTCGACCGCAAGGACGGTGTCACAAGGCTGATCGTACCGGGGGGCAACGGTGCAGGCCTGGTCGACCTCGAAACGCTGCCGAGCATCAATCGCGGCGCACAAGGGGCTGGCTCCGTGCACCACGTTGCCTTCGCCGTCGACAATCGCGAGAAGCAGCTCGAAGTGCGTAAGGCGCTTATGGATACCGGTTATCACGTCACGCCGGTTATCGACCGCGACTATTTCTGGGCGATCTATTTCCGCACGCCGGGCGGCGTCCTCTTCGAGATCGCCACCAACGAGCCGGGTTTCGACCGCGACGAGGAGGTCGCCCATCTCGGCGAGGCACTGAAACTGCCGCAGCAGCACAAGCATCTCCGGCCGATCCTCGAAAGCCATTTGCAGAAGCTCGAGGGATAAAGGTTCCTTCGGCACTCCGCTCCTCCTTCGTTTGTTCGAGGGAGGGGCAAGCGCTCTTGAAGTCGAGTGACACAAACACCCGCTGACATATTGGCAACAAAGGAGAATTCGATGGTCGACCGTGGCTATGTGCATAAGCTGAAATCCGGCAAGCCCGGCAATCCGATCCTCTTTGTCCTGCACGGAACGGGGGGCGACGAAAATCAGTTCTTCGGTTTCGGCGCCGAGCTTTTGCCGGAGGCGAGCATTGTCTCGCCGCGCGGCGACGTGTCGGAACATGGAGCCGCGCGCTTCTTCAGGCGCACGGGCGAGGGTGTCTACGACATGGGGGACCTAGCACGCGCCACTGAGAAAATGGCAAACTTCGTGAAGACGCTCGCCGCCGAGCGTGAAGCCTCGGAGATCATCGGCCTTGGCTATTCGAACGGCGCCAATATACTCGCCAACGTCATGATCGAAGAAGGCGTCTTCGACAGGGCGGTGCTCCTGCATCCGCTGATCCCGTTCCGCCCAAAGGACAATCTCGTTCTCTCGGGCCGCAAGATCCTAATCACCGCGGGCGAACGCGATCCGATCTGCCCGGCGCCGCTGACCCAGGCGCTCGCCGACTATTTCAAGGCGCAGCAGGCGACGGTCGAAGTCGAATGGCATTCCGGCGGTCACGACATTCGCCAGAACGAGATCGCGGCGATCGGGCGGTTTCTTCAGGCATAGCGGATCGGCGGTCTTGCTGGCCGCCAATCGCTGTTGATTTCACTCGAGCCGGCGGCGGAAGAGCCATGCGGCGGATGAAAGTGTCACGACGGCAATCAGGCACAGCGGCAGCGTCTGATGCACGACTTCGGCGAGCGGGATATCCTTGAGAAAGACGCCCTTCACGATCACCAGGAAGTAGCGCAACGGATTGATCAGCGTCACCGGCTGCAGCCAGGTAGGCATGTTCTCGATCGGCGTCGCGAAGCCTGACAGCAGCATGGCCGGCACCATGAACAGGAAGGCCCCGAGGATCGCCTGCTGCTGGGTCATCGAGAGCGCCGAGATGAAGAGGCCGAGTCCGACGACCGCGGCGAGATAGAAGACCGCGCTGCCGTACAGGAAGAAGAGCGACCCCCGCAGCGGCACCCCGAAGATGAAGACGGCGGCAAGAATATAGATCGTGATGTGGAAGAGCCCGATCATCATCGGCGGAATGAGCTTTCCGATGAGGATTTCGTGCGTGCGCAATGGCGAGACGATGAGCTGGTCGAAGGTGCCGAGCTCCCGCTCGCGCGCAACCGACAGCGCGGTGACGATCAGCCCGATCAGCAGAGCAATGCTCGCCACCAGGTTGGGCACCATGAACCATTGATAGGTGAGATTGGGGTTGAACCAGTTGCGCGCCTCGACCCTGACCGCCTCGGAAGCGGCGCGCTCGCCGGCCGGTGTTTCGGACGCGAGCGTAGCGACGATGCGCCCCAGATAGCCCGATACGATCTGCGAGGCGTTGGAGCGCCGCCCGTCCAGGATCACCTGCACCTCGGCGGGCTTTCCCGCCTCGATGTCGCGGGAGAAGGTAGGGCCGATTTCCAGTGCAGCCAGTACATGCTGATTGTCGATGGCGAGCCGGATCTCGGCGGGGCTGCTGGCGAGCCGGATCGAACGGAAGGTCGGCGACCCGCCGATCTGATGGACGAGCTCCTGGCTCCAGTGCCCGTTGTCGCGGTTCAACACCATGAGGTCGACATTCTTCACCTCGAGCGTCGCCGCGTAGGAGAAGACGAGCAACTGGATGATCGGCGGGCCGATCAAGATTGTGCGGCCCTTCGGATCCCGAAGCACGGCAAGAAGTTCCTTGACGATCAGCGCCTTCAATCGACCCCACCACATTTTACCCGATCCTCTTTCTGGTGCTGCGCGCCGCCAGCGCGAAGAAAATGCAGCCAATCAGGAACATCACCGCAATTGCCCGGGCGAACATCGGCCAGATATCTCCGGCGAGAAACACCGTCTGCAGGCTGGGGATGAGGTAGCGTGCCGGGACGATGAAGGTGATCCACTGGATGACGGTCGGCATCGAGTTGATCTCGAAAAGGAAGCCGGACAGCAGGAAGGCCGGCAGGAAAGCGGAGATCAGCGCGAGCTGCGAGGCCAGGAACTGGTTCTTGGTGGCGGCCGAAATCAGCAGTCCTTGCCCGAGTGCCGGCATTAGAAACGTTGCCGAAAGTGCATAAAGCGCGACCACCGAACCGCGAAACGGCACGCCGAACAGGAAGACGGCGAGAAGCACGCAGAGCGTCATCGACGTGAGGCCGAGGATGAAATAGGGCAAGAGCTTGCCGGCGAGCAGTTCGGCGGCCGAGACGGGGGTGGCCATCATCGCCTCCATCGTGCCTCGCTCCCATTCGCGGGCGACGACGAGCGATGTCAGCAGCGTGCCGACGAGCGTCATGACGATGGCGATCGACCCTGGAACGAGGAAGTTCCGGCTCGTCAGTTGCGGGTTGAACCAGAAGCGCTGTTCGGCGGCAATCGCCGGCGGCTGGCTCTGGCCTTCTAGGGTGCGCTGACGCTCCCAATTGGCGACCGTTCCTTGCGCATAGTTCTGCACGAAATTCGCCGTGTTCGGATCGGATCCGTCGACGATCACCTGGACCGCAGGATGGCGTCCCGCCGCATGGTCGGCCGCGAAGCGCGCCGGGATGACGACAATGCCGCGCACCCGTCCGAGGACAAGGTCGTCCTCAAATTCGCGGCGATCGCGACCATTGACGACGGCGAAATAGCGCGACGCCTGAAAGCTCGCGGCAAGATCGCGCGTCAGCGGCGTCGCCTCCTCGACGACGAGGCCGATCCGCGTCTGCGTCGTGTCGAGTGAGACGCCATATCCGAACAGGAACAGCAGGATGAGCGGCAGCACGAAGGCGATCAGGATGCTGCTCGGGTCGCGCACCACCTGATAGCTTTCCTTGCGGACAAGGGCTGCGAAGCGCCGTGCGCGGCCGGAGCGTTCGGACTCTCGCTTTTTCGGCTCGGCGCTCATTCCGCCTCTCTTGCCTCCGAGCCCTGCACGAGGGCGATGAAGGCGTCCTCCATGGTCGGATCCGGCAGGTCCTTCCCGGCGACGCGCGCCTTCATCTCGTCCGGCGAGCCGAGTGCGATCGACTGGCCGCGATAGATGAGTGAGATGCGGTCGCAATATTCCGCCTCATCCATGAAATGGGTGGTGACGAGAACAGTCACGCCCTTTTCGACGAGCCCGTTGATATGGGTCCAGAATTCACGCCGGGTGATCGGATCGACACCGGAAGTCGGTTCGTCCAGAAAAAGCACCTCCGGCTCGTGCAATACGGCGCAGGCGAGCGCCAGGCGTTGCTTGAGGCCGAGCGGCAGGTCCTTCGCCGACCTGTCGTGGATTGCGCGGAAATCGAAGATCTGCGTCATCAGTTCGATCCGTTCGCGTTTCTTGGCGCCGGAAAGTCCGTAGACGCCGGCGAAAAAATTCAGGTTCTGCAGGACGCTCAGATCGCCATAGAGGGAGAATTTCTGCGCCATGTAGCCGAGCCGGTTGCGCGCTTCGGCCGCGTCGCGCCGAAGATCGAAGCCGGCGACGCGTCCTTCGCCAGCGGTAGGCTTTAGAAGCCCGCACAGCATCTTGAAAGTTGTCGATTTACCGGCACCGTTCGGACCGAGCAGGCCAAAAATCTCGCCGCGCGGGATGTCGAAGGTGATGTTGTCGGCGGCGGTGAAATCGCCGAAGCGCTTCGTCAGCCCGCGCGCTTCGATCACCGGTCGGCCGCCATCGGCGGCGAACGGTCGCTGAGTCTCCGCAAGCCGCGACCGCCCGCCCGGACCGCCGCCAAGCATATCGACGAAGGCATCCTCGAAGCGCGGCGGTGTGGCAGTGGCGCGACCGGATGATGGCTCCTCGAGCGAGGGAGGGGTGAGACCCGGCTCCATCACCAGGCGAATGGCTTCGCCCTGTATGACGCCATCGACGACACCTTCCTCCTCGAGCAGGCGCGCAAGTCTTTCGCGACGGCGCCCGACCGTGCCGGAGAGGCGGAAGACGCGATCTTCGACGCGACCGGTCATCTCTTGGGGCGAGCCGGCAAAAAGCAGCTTGCCCTGGTTGAGCAGCAAGACATGATCGCAGGCTTCCGCTTCGTCGAGATAGGCCGTGGACCAGAGGACGCCGATGCCTTCCGCCGTCAGATTCTCGACCATCTTCCAGAGATCGCGCCGCGAGATCGGATCGACGCCGACGCCGGGTTCGTCAAGGAGCAGCAGCCGCGGTTTGCGCAGCAGCGCGCAAGCAAGGCCGAGCTTCTGCTTCATGCCGCCGGAGAGCTTGCCGGCCAGGCGCGTGGTGAAGCGGGCAAGATCGGTGAACTCGAGCAGTTCGGCGAAGGTGCGGCTGCGTTCCGCCAGTGGCAGCCCGCGCAAGTCCGCATAGAGATCGAGGTTTTCCTGAACCGACAGATCCTCATAGAGCCCGAAGCGTTGAGGCATATAGCCGATCGCCGCCTGGATGCTGGCTGGATCCTTGCGCGTGTCATAGCCGAGCACTTCGACGGCGCCTTCGTCCGGCAGCATGAGCCCGGTCATCAGCCGGATGAGCGTTGTCTTGCCGGCGCCGTCAGGGCCGACAAGACCGGTGATCCGTCCGCCCGCAATGACGCCGTCGACGGAGTCGAGAGCAGGGGGCGTCTCGCGGAACCGCTTGGTGACGGCAGCCAGCCGGACGAAGGGGGCAGTACTGACTTCAGCATTCGGACCAGATGTCATGTCCCGGCCTCCGGGCTTTGCAGGTGCACGGTAACCGGCATGCCCTGTCGCAGGTCCGTGCCCGGGTTGGCGACGACGATCCGCAGCCTGTAGACGAGATCGGTTCTGAGCTCGGGCGTTTCCACCGATTTCGGCGTGAATTCGGCCACCGGCGAAATGAAGCCGATCGTTCCCTCATAGCCATGTTGCGGGTTAGTGTCCGAGGTCACCTTGACCTTCATTCCCGGATGGATACGGCCAAGGTCCGGCTCGGCGACATAGGCGCGGACCCAGACGGGCTCAGTCAGCGACAGCACATATACCGTGTCCGCTGGCGAGACGACTGCCCCGACCTCGCGTACGCGCGAGAGAATGACGCCGGCGCCCGGTGCGACGAGCTCGGCATCCTTGAGCGCGGTGCGGGCGCTCGCGGCTTTTGCTGTCGCGGCATTCGCCTGTGCTTGTGCTGTGGCTATGTCTTCCACGCGGCTTCCCTCTTCGAGTAGAGCCAGAGCCTCGCGTGCCGAGGCTGCGCGGGCGGCAGCCGCGGCACGGCTCGCAATCGCCTGGTCAAGTTCAGCCTGCGAGATCGTGCCAGCCGGCCGCAGTCGCTGCGCCCGCTGAAAGGCGAGCTCGGCATTCCGGAGTTCGGCAAGGCGCTCGTCATGCGCGGCGCGGGCCTGGGCGATCTCGGTTGGGCGGGCGCCCGCCTTGAGTTTTGCGAGCGTGGCGCGGAGCGCCTCGGCATCCGCCTCGGCGGCATCCAGGGCCTGCTGGAATGGCTCGGCATCGAGCCTGGCGATCACGTCGCCGGCTTTGACGGGGTCGCCCTCGTCTACGCGGAGTTCGGCGATGCGTCCGCTGACGCGGAAGCCGAGCGACACCTGGCGGATATCGACATTACCGTAAAGAACCGTGTTTCTATTGTCTTCCGCCCAGCCGAGGCGCGCAGGCAGATCTAGCCACCAGGCGCCGGCCGCGCCCGCCACAAGGAGTAGTGTGATGAGTGCGACTTTCTTCATGACTGGCAGTCCTTCTCTGCGCCGAGCACGGCCACGAGTTCCGCGGCGTGCCGGTGCAATGTCTCGATCTCCTTCGGTCCAGCGGTTTCCCATCCGAGCTGCGCATAGACGGCAGCATGCGCCATGCGGAACACAAGCACGCTTCCAACGAAGGACAGGGTTCTGAGGCGGATGTGTTCGGAGGCCGGATCGTCCTCGAGAATGGCGCCGATCAGTCGGCGCGCCATCTCGATCATCGGCCGCATTATGTTGCCGTAGATCCGCTTGAAGGCTTCGGTCGGTTCCATCTGCTCGCGAATGATGAAGCGCGCCCAGCTTTCCGATTGCTTGCTGACGAAGAGAACGATCATCCTCTGAACCATCTGGGTGAGAAAGGCGCGCGCCTCGGCGGAGGCCATCGGCTTGCCTTGTCCGTCGAGCTCAGCAAGGCGGCCGTGAATGACGGCGCGCAGATCGCCGACATGACCGCCTATGATCGATGCAAGGTGCTCTGCCGCGGCGATGTAGAGGCCTTCCTTGCCGCCGAAATAATAGGGGATTGCCTGCAGGTTGACGCCCGCCGCATCGGCGAGCTTTCGCGTCGTGGCGCCGTCGAAACCATAGCGTCCAAAGATGTCGATCGCCGTGGCAAGAAGCTTCTCTCGCGTCGCATCGCCGCGCTCGGCCTTGAGCTGTGTGGTGGTGTCATTGTTTTTCATCATTTGCTTAAATTACCTCATTCATCTGAATAAGTCAATCGATCGAATGAAATGAAGGCGTGAAGGTGGACTTAATAGGCCGCTAAGCGGGCAACCGGGGCGGCGTCCCAACGATGGCTTTAAACCGAGGTGAAAATCAGCGAGTTCACGCGACTTGCTGTACCGCATCGAGCCGCCGCTGAAACAGCGCGGCGATGAGGTCTGATTGGGTGACAATACCGACGACGCGGTTGTCCGCATCCACGACCGGCATGTGGTGGAGGCCCATGTCCGCCATGGGCGGCACCAGCTTGGCGATCATCGTCTCCGGCAGGGCCGATTGGACGCGGGTCGTCATGATTTCCGAGACCAGCCGAGGCGATCTTGCCGGCAGGCCGATGATGTTGCCTATCCGCTCGCGAAGGCCGATCTGCAGCCGCCCATCCGCCGACAGCGTCGTATGCTTCATGAAGTCCGTTTGGGTGATGATGCCGACCATGCCGTCATTTTTGGTTACGACCGGCAACGCCTTGATGCGGTGTTCGATGAGCATCCGCCAGGCCTTGCGCAGCGTGGTGTCCGGCGCAACGGTCAGGACATCGCGCGACATGATCTCGCCGCAGGTGATTTCGCCGGACCGGCGGGTGAAGGCGCGTATCTGCGCCTGATGGACGAAGCTGTCAAGGTCTTCGGGGCTGACGTCGACGACCTCGCCATATTGCGCCAGCACGGCCTGCAGATCTTCCGGCACCACGCCGAGACGTTGGCTCGGCAAAGGGTCTTGTGTCTTATGCGCGTTGGCGGCGGGCGCAAGGTGGGGATAGCGCCGGCCTGTCAGATTGTTGAAGACAAGCGCGACGGCGAGGATAAGCAGCGAATTGATGGCGACCGGCGACAGGACGAAGGCGTAGCCGGCTTCCCGTATGGCCGGACCGCCAAGCACGGCCGTGAGAGCGACGGCGCCGCTCGGCGGGTGCAGGCAGCCGAACACCAGCATGAGACCTATCGCGACGGCGACGGCAATGCCGGCGGCAATAACCGGATCCGGGATGAGCAGGGCGCAGGAGACCCCGACCGTCGAAGCAACCACGTTGCCGCCGAGAATCGACCAGGGCTGGGCGAGCGGGCTCGACGGCGCCGCAAAGAGCAGCACCGCCGAGGCGCCCATCGGCGCAATAAGCAGCGGCAGGCTTGCATCCGTGCCGACGGCGAGCGTGCTGATGAAGCCGGTCAGCAATATTCCAATGAGCGCGCCGCAGGAGGAGCGCAGGCGCTCCCAGCCGCTGACCGGTACCAGCGAAGGCATGAAACGTCGGAGGAGGACTGCGGCCTTGGACATGGATGCTCGTGAGCGATGCGGAGGGTGGAACAGGACAAGGTGCACGGCGCAATAGCATGTGACCGGAGATTAGGCACGCAATCTGCATCCAAGAAAGCGCTATGGATTAAAAAATATGCATTGTGCTCAATAAACATCCGCCCGTTGGCCGATATCCAATTTCAGGCTGTTGCTGCAAAGTCGATCGTGATCTTGGTGCCGCGATCGGGTGCGGTGTCGATCCAAATTCTCGCCTTGTGAAGCTCGGCGATCCGGCGAACGATTTTCAGGCCGAGACCGAGTTGGCCGGAGCGCTTGACGTAGCCGAGGTCCTCATTGTGTTCCGGCAGATCGACTAGCCCTTTGCCGTCATCCTCTACGGAGACCTGAGGACCGGGTCCG
This sequence comes from Sinorhizobium shofinae, assembly GCA_001704765.1. Taxonomy (GTDB): domain Bacteria; phylum Pseudomonadota; class Alphaproteobacteria; order Rhizobiales; family Rhizobiaceae; genus Sinorhizobium; species Sinorhizobium shofinae. The sequence continues at coordinate 40,956 of MBFK01000004.1, read as the reverse complement.
CAGGTCAAGACAATGCGAGTACCGGGCGGGTTGTGCTTTACAGCGTTTTCGATCAGGTTCCTGAGCATGTTCTCGACGAGCGCCGGGATCACCGTCACGGGCGTTGTCGCGTGGTCGACGAATTCGATCGACTTTTCGTGGTCGAAGACGAACGGCGCCGTGGCTTGCGCCACCTCGGCTCCAATCTCGGAAAGGCTAGCCCGCTGGTAGGCAGAGGGGTCTACGGCGTCCGCCCGCGCCAGCGACGTCAGTTGCTCGAGAATATGCGTCAGCGCGTCGAGATCCCGCTCGGCATTGCGCGCCCGAGGATCGTCGATGCGGCTCAGTTCCATCTTGGCGATCGATACAGGCGTGCGTATCTCATGAGCGATCGAGGAAGAGAAGACCTTCTGGGATTGAACGAGATCGGCAACGCGGGCAAGCAGGCGATTGACGGCGCTGACGAGGCGTTCGATCTCCTGCGGCATGCGCATTATCGGCAGGCGGGCGCCGCTGTCGCGCGGATCGATCGCATCCGCGGCCCGGACCGCCATAGCAACCGGCCTGAGCGCGCTTCGTATAGACCAGATCGTCGCGCAGATGACGAGGCAGAACATCAGCGTCATCGGCACGATCATCGAATCGAACATCTCATGGAGCAGGGCACCGTACATGAAACCGTTCGGGTCCTTCAGGATCGCAAGCTCCACAAGCACCGATACACCATCGCGTTCGAAGGATTCGCCGCCCGCGACACTGAAGGGCTTGCCCGGCTCGATCAGCCGCTTCCAGAAGTTCGGGGCGTTGACGCTCAGCGGCAGGAAATGCTCGGCGCACTCCGTCGTGCAATTGGAAAAGAGCACCGAGCCGGAAGCGGTGCGGACCCGGACATAGATCGCGCCTGCGCGTCCATCCAGTTCCAGGTAGCGTTCCCGCAACTCGTGATCGGGCTCGTATGTCAGCAGCCCGTCATGCGTAATGATCGCCCGCGACAGGGTTTCAGTTTCCTGCTGCAGCATCAGAACGCTGAGCTTGTCGTCATCAAACCAGTAATCGGCAAAGACGACGCCGATCTGCAGGACCATCGCAAGCAGCGAAAAGGCGATGATGCGCCGTGCCACGATGCCGATCAGCGACGGATTGCGTTTCCTCATGCAGCGGTCCGCAGCAGATAGCCGATGCCGCGTACTGTTTCGATCTGCACGCCTGTGTCCAGCGGCTGCAGTCGCTTCCGAACCCTGGAAACGGCGAGCTCCAGCGCATTGGAACTGAGCTCCTGCCCATATTCCGAGAGTGCGGTCTCCAGCCGGCGTTTTGGAACGACGCGCCCGACCTCGCGCATCAGTATTTCGATCAGGGAGCGCTCGCGCGGGGGGAGGGCGACCATGGCCCCATCACAGGTGAGTTCTGCAATCGCAGGATCGAACCGCAACGCGCCGGCCTCGAGCACCGGCTGTATTGCTTGCGGATTGCGCCTCAGCATGGCCCGGCACCGGGAAAGCAATTCGCGATGGTTGAAAGGCTTCACCAGATAATCGTCAGCCCCAGCATCGAGCCCCTGGACTCGTTCGTCGACGGAACCGCGGGCGGTGATGACCAAGACCGGCAACCCGGCGTGCTTCTGCCTTATCCATTTCAGAAGATCGAGACCGTCCCCATCCGGTAGACCCAGGTCGAGAAGGACGAGATCGTGCTCCCGCTCGGCTATCGCAGCCTCGGCTTCGCCCAGACTCGAGACCGCGTCGAGCCGCCAGCCCGCATCACGCATGGTCTCGCCCACAAGCTCGATGAGGCGGGGACTGTCTTCGACGAGCAGCAGGCGCATGCGTTTTCCTGATCTCAAGCCTTCTTACGGCCGGTGACCATAGACCATATGAGGTTTTCCTTGAGATGCCAACTTTCGAGGACCGCCGCCGAAGCATGCAACCCGGCCACAACCATGACCGAATTTGCCAGGAACTCGTGCGTTTCCTCAAGCATCTTGTTGCCCCAGAAGGCATCGAGCGTCGACAGCCAGCCGGACGTGCCGACCGCCGCCAGCAAGACCATCAAAAGGATCATCACCCAGCCTGCGGCGGGGTTGTGTCCCACATGGCGCTCCGCCCTGCCTGCGGCATAGGCTCGCAGGTAGCTCGCGACAGTCGGGGCGCCCCGAACGAAATCGGCGAAGCGCGCATGTCTCGTGCCGACGAATCCCCAGACGAAGCGCAAAGCAATCAGCGCCATTGCAGTATAGCCGAGATAGCGGTGCACGCTCTTGCCCGGCGGCAGCAGGAAGAGGTTAAAGGCGCAGCAGGTGACTACGCCCCAGTGGAAAAGCCGGACGATTGGATCCCAGACACGAACTTCTCCGGCCAACGCCTGCCGTCTTCCAACCGCGCGCTTAGGCATCAGTCTTCCACCTCCGCCTTGACGATTTCGGCCGTCACGGGGTTCATGTAGACCTCGGCGCGCTCATGCTTGGCCGTGAACGCATAGATTTCGTAGCAAGTGCCGGCCACCTTGACATCGCGTATATCCGTATAGCCCGCCTGCTGGAGCTTCGAGGCGGCGGCGTCAGGCTTCATCCAGGCCGATTGCGGCTCTTTCGTGCACGACGCGTTGTCATCGTCCGCAAGAGCGAAGGCGGGGACGGCGACGGCGGCCAGCGCACAGATAAGCAGCGATTTCATAGACGGCTCCTTTGGATACAGACCACCTCAGCGGCGGCGCCCTGACCCTGGCGTTGGAATGCTGTCGAAAAACTGTCCGCGCCACAAATCGGCCGCCAGCGCGCTGTTCCATCCCCTCAACGATCCGCCGACAGCACTTCGACAGCTTGCCCGCGGTACTGGCGGAAATGTCGAGACGTGTCGGCGATTCGGCTGCGTCTCTCAAAGTGGTGGATGCCGGATCGAATGCCGCAACGGAACCCATGAGAGCGATGAGCTCCATGCTTGGAGAGAAGTGTTTTGGCTGCCTTCAAAATTCGCCGGCCGGAGATCGGCAGCATCGCGTTGAGCGCGATCGCCACGCTTTACCTGCTGCTGGTGACCAACAATTCCTTCTGGAGTCACGCGGTGGCCTATTTCGATCACGCGTGGATCGCCTTGCTATCGCTCGGCGCGGCCCTCGGTCTCATCACCTTTTCGATTCTGACGTCGCTGTCGATGAAATATGTAATGAAGCCGGTGCTGATCCTGCTGATCGCCATATCGGCGGCCGCCTCTTTTTTCACCGACACCTTCGGCGTCATCATAGACAAGGGCATGATCGGCAATGCCGCCGTCACCACTGAAGCCGAGGCCGGTCACCTTTTGACCGGCAGCCTTGCGCTTCATCTTGCGCTCTACGCGCTCATTCCCTCGCTTCTGATCGCCTGGGTGAAAGTCAAGCACCGTCGGTTTTTCTCAAAGGCGGCCGTCAATTTCCTCTTCATTGCTCCAGCGCTTGTCTTGAGCGGCGTGCTCATCTACGAAAACTTTGCCGGAATCGCCTATGCTCTGCGGGAGCATCGCGATCTGATGGTCCGGTTCAATCCGGCCGGGCCAATCTCGTCGGCGGTACGCTACGGCCTCTCCACCTATCGCGAACGTAATCTGGTCGTGCAGCCGCTCGGCACTGACGCAAAAGAGGGGTCGCGCATCGCCACAGCCGGCAAGCCTGTCGTCGTCGTGGTGGTCGCGGGCGAGACTGCGCGGGCGATGAACTTCTCCCTCAATGGTTATGACCGGGAGACAAACCCGGAATTGAAGGCGCTTGGAGTGGTCAACTACCGCGACACGACGAGCTGCGGCACGGCGACAGCCGTCTCGTTGCCCTGCATGTTTTCCGTCTATCCGCGCAAGCAGTACAGCGACTGGAAGGCTCGCTCGACCGAAAACCTCGTCAACGTCCTGACGCATGCGGGCGTTTCCGTTACCTGGTGGGACAACAACACGGGCAGCAAGGGCATCGCCGACCTCATCAGTTTCGCCAGCATGACGCACCGAAAGAACAGCCCGCTGTGCAACAATGGCGAATGTCTCGACGAGATCTTCCTCGACGAACTGGACAAAAAGCTCGGCGTAACGACGAAGGACAGCGTCATCGTGCTGCATCAGCTCGGCAGCCATGGCCCCTCCTATTATCTGCGCTATCCCGAAGCGTTCCGCCGCTTCACGCCCGACTGCCGCACTCCGGAACTGATGAGCTGTACGACGGAGGAAATCGTCAACGCCTATGACAACACGATCCTCTACACGGACCATATCCTGGCGAGCGTTGCCGGGCTGCTCGAAAAGCATCAGGACCGCATTGCCGGCGCGATGATCTACATGTCGGACCATGGGGAATCGCTCGGCGAAAACGGCATTTACCTGCACGGCGCGCCCTATGCGATCGCACCGAAGGAACAGACGCAGGTTCCCTTCATCGCCTGGTTTTCGAAACCTTATCAGGCCGCGATGGGGGTCGACACCGCCTGTCTCTCCAAGGACGCAGGCAGCCCGAAGTCGCACGACAACCTCTTCCATACGGTCCTCGGCATGATGGACGTGCAAACGGGTGTCTATAACCGCTCCCTCGACGCCTTCGCGCCCTGCACGCGGCCGGCGGAGCGGAAGAACGAGGCACCCGGTTACCACGCGGCCGAGAGCAGCCTGCGAGCCGGACGGGGCGGAGTTCTGTAAACGCGCGGGCAGGCGTCGCCAGCGGACAAAGAGAAGCGCAGCCCCGAGGCCAGGATCGAACTGTCGGCAGTCCGGTAAATCTGGTAGACTTCATGCTCGAAACCGTTCCGGTTTCAGGCACGGTAACCGTTAGTCCTTCCATGGGAGGAGGAACTGATGCAGTTCGTTGGGATCCAAGTCTTCCCCGAGCGCGGCGGCAAGGCGGGCTTCACCGTCGAATTCGTCGGGGCGACGGGAGAGGTCGTTTCCGTCCTGTGCCCGCAGAACGCAGAGGGCACCCTCAACCGGATGAATGCCGTCGTGCGAGCAAAGGAAATTCTCGCTGCCGCCATCGAGGCGGATGGTGAACTGCTCGGCATAACGGGGACGAGGCGATCCCCATCGGTCCCCGAAGGCGCGCTCCCGAACGCCCGCCAGACGCACGACCGAGACGCGTTGGAAGAGCAGCTGGAGGAGGGGCTCGAAGATACGTTTCCCGCCAGCGACCCCGTGTCGATCACCAGTTCGGCCATTCCGAGGGCAACGCCTCGCCGTTGAACTGCGCGCCGCTGTATATATTAGCGTGCTGCCCTTAGTGCCCATCAGATTAACCAACATGTTGAGTTTCCGCATTTTTGCGCCGAAAGCGATTTCGATTGAAATTAGAATGCGATAGTGCTGTGTGGTGAACCACGTGTTCGCTGCAGCGATTCATCGCGCGGCTTGAGACGAGTGACGATCGATTCTCGTCCGCATCCATGGAGAAAGCCGTCTTGGACGCCAACGGGAGCACCGCTTCATGAATGGCCGACGTCTTACATTCGCTGTCGGTGACATTCACGGCTGTCTCGCACAGCTCGACGCCCTGTTGGCCGCAATCGAGACCTCCGCGCCGGGGGGCAGGGTCATCTTCCTCGGCGACCTCGTCGACCGCGGCCCGGATAGCCGAGGCGTCGTCGAACGGATCATGGCAGGACCGCCCAAGGCCGACTGGCAATGGATCACGCTCAAGGGCAACCATGAGGACATGCTGCTCTCTGCTCGCAAGGGCCTGGCCGAGATGAGCTCGTGGCTTCTGAACGGCGGTGACGAAACCCTGGAATCCTATGGTGGCGCTATACCCCTGAGCCACCTAGTCTGGATGGCCGAGCTTCCCTCAATCATCGTCGAGCCCTATCGCATCTTCGTACATGCCGGAGTGGAGGATAGTATCCCGCTCGAGGAGCAGGGCGACGACATCCTGCTCTGGATGCGTATCGAGCCGAACTATTCCGGCTATTACTGGGGCAAACATGTCTGCCACGGGCATACCCCGAGCCGCAGCAATCCCCGGACAGTCGGCAACAGGACCAATGTCGATTCGGGTGCGGTCTTTGGCGGCGTGCTTTCCTGCGCCGTCTTTGACGACGACGTGCCGGGCGGGCCAATCAATTTTCTCGTTGCCGGCGGACGTCGCTGAGCATCCCGGACGAAGAAGGTTGTGCGCCGGTCCGTCCGGCGATAGTTGTGCAATCCGCGCGACGCGCGAGCCCCCATTCTAAGGAGCCGGTTTGGATACCCTGACGACTGCGTTATTCCCGAAGAAATTCGCTGCCCTGCTGTTCGATATGGATGGCACGCTGCTCAACTCCATGGCCGTCGTCGAACGGGTCTGGGGTGCCTGGGCGGTCCGCAACGGAATCGATCCCCATGAGTTGATGAAATCAGTGCACGGCGTGCGCGCGTCCGACACGATTCGCAAACTCGGCCTCGCTGTCGACCCGGACCTTGAGGCGCACGAGCTTGCGGCGGCCGAAATCGCCGACGTGGAAGGCATCGTCGAAATACCCGGCGCGATCGCCTTCCTCAACACCCTGCCACCGGAGCGCTGGGCGATCGTCACTTCGGCACCGCTGGAATTGGCCATGCGCCGTCTTGCTGCGGCCGGCATTCCCGTTCCGCGCCTCGTGGTGACCGGCGAGGATGTCACGGCGGGCAAGCCTGATCCACAGGGTTACCTTCTCGCCGCTGAGAGGCTCGGCTTCCGCGCCGAGGACTGCCTCGTTTTCGAAGACGCTCCGGCTGGGATACTGGCGGGCAGCTCTGCCGGCGCCGAGGTGGCCGTCATCACGGGAGCTCATGCAGCGGCAAACGGAACGCCGCACCTCACTTTGGATTACTATACGGACGTCGAGGCCCGGATCGGTAGCGACGGCTGGCTTTCGCTCCATCGGCGTTATCGTTGATTTTCGTCCCTGCGGTGGTTGAGGCGATGGCCGGCCAAGCGGCACGCGCTTCGCACGACACAATTTTCTACTATTTTTATAGAGATTAAATCTTCGTTCCTTACCCCCGCTCTTGCTGCCGGGCACAATCTCGGCATGAACCTGTCCGTTTGCAGCAACCGGCCCACCGAGGGGCGAATGCAATGGTGAAGACGCTGATCGTTCCGGGGTTGTGCGGATCGGGCGAGGGGCACTGGCAACGTCATTGGCTCGTCGATCACCCCGAGGCGGCACTCGTCGAGCAAGGCGACTGGAACAGACCGACACTTGCCGACTGGCGCGGTGCTCTCGAGGCTGAGATCGACAGGTATCAGTCGGTTGATGTTGTCGCCCACAGCCTGGGCTGCCTGTTGGTTGCGGGCATAGCCGGCCCGATTGCCGACCGCGTCCGAAGTGCACTCCTCGTCGCTCCATGCGATCTTGACGAGACGGAGCGGCTGCATCCTGGGGCGATCGACTTTGGCGCCATGCCGCGACAGCGCCTTAACTTTCCAAGTCTCGTGGTCGGCAGTCTCAACGATCATTACATGCCCTTCGACCGCTTACGGATTCTTTGTGAAAGATGGGGCAGCCGTCTCGTCGATCTCGGCCATGCCGGCCACATCAACATCGCGAGCGGCTTCGGTCGCTGGCCGGGCGGCTACAATCTACTCAAGGTGCTGCACGGCATGGCCAACCACGACCGCCCTGTCGCCGCGCCGACAAACACCGTGCCGCTCCACGTCAGCTAGAGCTCACTACAGCGCCGTGCGTCTTTTCAGACGCACAAAGGTCACTGCATGTCTTTATCCTTAACAAACATGCAGTAGGCGAAACGGAAAACACTTCCCCTAGCGCCACATGCCGCGCATGCGGGCCCGCACATCGACGCGCAATTGCTGCGCTTCACGCTGGCCAGCCGCAGCCGGCGTGGCAACGGGCCAGGCCGAGCATTCGAAGAATTGCAGAAGCGTTGCGGGAATGAAGCGGCTGCGCGAGGCATAGACGTGACGGTCGCCTTGGGCATTTTGTCCGTGCGTGAAAAAGCGCTGCGGCGTGATGAGATGCAGGCTGTCCTTGGCGCGAGTCATGGCGACATATAGCAGGCGCCGTTCCTCCTCGACCTCCGCCGTGCTGCCAACCCCGAGATCGGAGGGAATGCAGCCGTCGACGCAATTGAGGACGAAAACGGATTTCCATTCCTGCCCCTTGGCCGAGTGGATGGTCGAGAGGATGAGATAATCCTCATCGAGCAGCGGTACGCCGGCCTGATCACTGGTGGCGTCCGGCGGGTCGAGCGTGAGCTCGGTCAGGAAGCGCTCGCGCGACGGATAGCCGGTGGCGATCTGCTCGAGCTGCAAGAGGTCGGCCTTGCGCACCTCGGCATCTTCATGGATCCGCTCGAGATGCGGTTCGTACCAGGCGCGGGCCATGCTAATTTCGGACGGCCAGCCGGCCCGGTCGGACCGCAAGGTCTGCAGCATGTCAACGAAGGATGTCCAACCATCGCCGGAGCGAGCCGGGGCGGGGATCTCGCAAAGCGCGCTCAACGGTTCCGGGTCGGCGGCGATCGCATCGAGCACTCGCCCGGCCGTCTGCGGACCGACGCCCGGCAACAATTGCATCAGGCGGAATCCGGCCACCCGGTCGCGCGGATTTTGAGCGAAACGCAAGGCCGCCAACATGTCTTTCACATGTGCGCTGTCCAGGAATTTGAGGCCGCCGAACTTCACGAAGGGGATATTTCGGCGGGTCAGTTCCACTTCGAGGGAGCCGCTGTGGTGCGAGGTGCGGAAGAGTACGGCCTGTTGCTTCAAAAGCATTCCGCCTTCGCGGTTCTGCAGAACTTGTTCGGCGACATAATTGGCCTGATCGGCCTCATCGCGCACGGTTACGAGCTGCGGGCGTTCGGCCGATTCCCGTTCGGTCCAGAGGTTTTTGGTGAAGCGTTCGCGGGCGAGTTCGATCACGCCATTGGCGGCAGCGAGAATCGGCTGTGTCGAGCGGTAGTTCCGATCGAGTGTGATGATCTCCGCAGCAGGCGTGAACGTTGCCGGAAAATCGAGAATGTTGCGCACTGTGGCGGCGCGAAACGAGTAGATGGACTGGGCGTCGTCGCCAACAACCGTGAGCCCCCGTCCATTCGGCTTCAATGCCATCAGGATCGAAGCCTGCAGCCGATTGGTATCCTGATATTCGTCGACGAGCACGTGATCGAACCGGCCGCCGACATTCTCGGCGAGAACGGCATCGCCCATCATCTGCGCCCAATAGAGCAAGAGGTCGTCGTAATCGAGAACGTTCTGCGCCTGCTTGGCTTCGACGTAAGCGACGAAGAGTTCGCGCAGCTGCTTTTCCCAGGCGGAACACCAGGGAAAATTGTCGCGCAAGACTTCATCGAGCGGCCGTTCCGCATTGACCGCACGCGAATAGATGGCAAGGCAGGTTGCCTTGGTCGGGAAACGGCTTTCGGACTTCGAGAAGCCAAGCTCGTGCCGGACGATGTTCATGAGATCGGCGCTGTCTTCCCGATCATGAATGGTGAAATCCGGATCGACACCGATTTCCGAGGCATGTTCGCGCAGAAGCCGCGCACCAATGCCGTGAAACGTTCCCGCCCAGGCGAGCGCATCGGATACGGTGCCGGCCTTTGCGCCGAGCACCTGGCTGCAGATGCGTTCGACCCTTCGCCCCATCTCGGCGGCGGCCCGACGCGAGAAGGTCATCAAGAGGATACGTCGGGGGTCAGCTCCATTGACGATCAGATGTGTGACGCGATGGGCGAGTGTGTTCGTCTTGCCCGAGCCCGCGCCAGCAATAATGAGAAGCGGCCCGCCAATATTTTCGTCCGGTCTGATGCCGTGTTCGACTGCACCGCGCTGACGTTCGTTCAATTTCTCAAGATACGCCGCGCCCATCCAGCCTCCAGTTGCGCTCGCGCGACGTGAATAGGCGCTCCTAGGGAAGGCTGCGGGATTGCCGCGAATCGAGCGAGAACGGATAAGGAACATAGCCGCAGTTTGGAGCACTGCAAAGCCCCCGCAGCAGTCTTCCTCCCAATCATTTCGGTTCGAACACCTTTTTCGTTTCGCTACTGGGCGCGCGTATGGTGCGCGTCAGAACCCGCTGGCTTCCTCGCTTGCTGGCGTCGCGCCCTGGATCGGGCGTATCGACGGGCAATCCTCAACTCGGCCAGTGTCGGCTGCCACCACCCCCTGAAAAGCGCCGCAGGCCCGGGCTCCTGGCGGGCAGGCCATGTCGCAATGAGTTCGGCAAGGGTCGGCGCTCGCCATCTTCCCCAGACATAATCAACGGGTCGGTCGGCATGGGGGTAGTACTCCGCCAGGGCCGTCGCCTCGGCGAGTTCGCCGGAGAGTTCCACAAAGACGACAATTCCATACTGCACCGTTGCAACGGGGCGGCCTGCCGGCGGCGGGTCGCCACGGGGCAGCGGATATCGGCGGCGGCGCCGTTCCGCGGCGCGCGCTCTCGCCGCTCTTTGCGCTTCGGATCCTTTTGCCGCCTCTTGGCGACGTTTCCTTTCCTCAGGCTCGCTTCGCCGAGCGGCCTCCTCGATCCCGGACCAGCGGCGCCGCAGTTCGTCGTAAGACCGGAAGGGCACACGCCAGACCCGCAAATCTTCGTCCCAGTGCGCCCAGGGAATTTCGCGCAGCGCTTCTATCACCGATTTCGAATAGGGCGTGCGAATGCGCAGGTCGTTGCCGACTTCGAGATATCGGCTGACGATGGGCTCGAAATCATACGCGTCGCGCCCTTTGACATCTCCGTAGACATCACTGCGTTCCGCCTCCCGTGCCAGCCATCGCTCAATGCGACGGGTAGCCGTCTTGCCCGGCACGAACCAGCTTTTGCGTTCCTCGTTCCACCGGGCGCGGGGAAACGCCTGGCGAAACCGCTCGACGGCCCTCCGATCATAGGGGAAAGCTGCGAATTCGCCCTGTTGATCTTCCTTTCGGCGTCTCCACTGATTGTGCGGAACCATGTCCGTCTCCACGCTCTCAACAGAAACGCGGCACGCGATCGCTTTGTTCGTTTCGATGCAGCTCCTGCAGGCATATGCATTTCGGAGCGATGTAATGGAACCCGTCTCGTCGTCTGTGAGTTTCTTTCTGCACTAGGAGGAACGATGCCTAAGGTCACGGACACGATCACCTACCCCCAGCCAACGGACCGCCGGTTAGAGTGCGAGCGTGCGCTGGAAGAGGATTTTCAGGTCTTCACGAGCCTGGCGGAGGGCGCAGGCTGGTCGTGGCAGGAGATCGCCCTCGCGCTCATGGAGCTCACGGAAGACTATGTCATGGCCATGCGCATGAGCACGAAGATTGCCGAGAACAACTCCGTCCCGTTGCCAGGAAACAAGACCCTGCACTGACGCCCGCCTGGGATCTTGGCGGCTCGCGCAGGCTCGCCCTCCTAACCGCGAGAAATGGCTTGAGACGGGAGTGGGTTCAAGCGGACCACTCAAAGAACAAAGCAGTGTCCGCAAGGTTTGCGGACACTGCTTGCCAACGTTGGGGACATTGGTTGCCGCCCCCGGAGTGGGGAACGACATCGGTTAATTCACAAAGACTAAAATAGTTCCCCTCGATACGAGCATACGCCGCGCACTTTCCCTCCTGCGAGTGCGCGGAGCCTGTGATGCCTGATCGAGCGGCCGCGTTCTCAATCAGGCGCCCGCTGTGGATCACGTGGAGATGAACGCATGGAGAGCTTCTTCAGCATTTCGACGTCGCGCACGCCGGATTGATAAACGGAAATCAATCTTGCGGCGATTTCATTGGCTTTCTCGCCGCTGCTCGCTACGCCCCTTTCCTCCAAGATCTGTTCGAATATGTTGTGCAGCAGATCCATTTCCGTGGGGCCGAAAGTGCAGCACCGGTCGCGAGACGGTAACATGGTTGATCTCCTCTGACGGGTGAGATTTCGCCCGTCGACAAGCGCCCCGAACGAGTGCCGGGAACGACCAGTGTATGCCCGATTGAGACGATGACGAGTCCCTGCAGGTAGAGGCGTTGCAACAGTGCGCAAGTGCTGGTTTCCCCCTATCGAGCAGTGCCGCTTGGGGGAGGGGACACTGCACGACACAGGTTTGAGGGGGGAACCTGATTGCCGCCTCCATGAGAAGCGACGCCTCTTAATGCGTGCCGTTCTGATTCGTTCCGCGTCATCGCCAGTCCGCCCGGCGCTCGCTATCGATATAGCCGGAGGAACGGGAGCCCCCTCGGCCTGCAAGTTTCCGATGCTTCGATCAGTGGGGAGAAGCATTTTGCTCCATTAGCCTGCTACCGCGCGACAAAGCTACTCCTTCCTCGGAACTCCCGTAAGTGACCGACGTTATTCGTTCGGCGCCGGCCCTATCAACGGGCGGGCGTTGTTTGTGTCTTGGAAGCCGAGGGCGAGATGCGCCTGAATATGCGACAAATACAGATCCTGAAATTTCTGGCCGCGCTCGCCGCGCCGGCCATTCTGCTCGCAGCCGCTATCGCGGCCGCCGAGTGGGCCATGAAATAGCTTGAAGACTCGTCGCGGCTCGTCTTCCCTGCTAAGGGGTGTGCCGCTGCGGCCGTTTTCTCGACATGATGAGGTGCAGTGATACCGGAAGCCGTTTGAACTCTCACCGCCAGCTTAATGCTTGCATTAACGAAAATCGGCTAAAGTCAAGGATATGGCGAAGGATATCAGGCGACTCTTTGAACTCTTCGAGACTTCTCCTGTTCTCGTCGCAGCCTACGATGAGTTCGACCGGCTCCGCTACGCCAACGAGGCCTTCCGATCAGCCTATTTCATAGAACAGGATGAGACGCCCCTCTGGCCGGATCTGATGCGGCGGAATTTTCACGCCCAACGAGGAACCGTGATCCGCGTCGGAGACTTCGAAGAGTGGCTGCGATCGACCCAGTCGCGCCGCGGGAAAGTCGGTTTCAGGGCATTTGAAACCGATTTATTCGACGGGCGTTGGCTTTGGATGACCGAAACCGTCGAGAAAGATGGGTGGATGCTTTGCGTCGCCACCGATGTTACGGGCCTCAAAGCGAAGACTCGAGCGGTACGACAGGACCGGGACCTGGCGATAAAGGCCTCCTACACCGATGAACTGACCGGGGTCGCCAACCGCCGCTTCGTGACGGCGAGAATTGAGGATATGTTGCAGCGACACGGGGGCGACCAAACCTCTCAAGGCTGCCTCTGCGTGCTCGATATCGACCGCTTCAAGAGCATCAACGACCAGTTCGGCCATCAGACCGGCGATTCGATCCTGAGAGATTTCGCTATGCGTATTCACCGCTTGGTGCGGCGCACCGACTGCTTCGGAAGGGTCGGTGGGGAGGAATTCGTGCTCACCCTGCCAGCTACTCCCGTTGAACAGGCCAAATTAATTCTTGAAAGGATGCTCGCCTCCGTGCGCAAGTCCCGGCCGCTCCAGGAGCGACCCGACTTCGGATACACGTTTTCAGCTGGTATTGCGGGCACTCAGCCAGGCGATACGGCGATCAGCCTTTATGCCCGCGCGGACCGGGCTCTTTACATGGCCAAGCTCGGCGGCCGGGACCGCATTCATTTGGACGAGTCAGATCCAGACCGATCTGCAATTGCGGGATAACCTTCTTCGAGTGGTTCCCCGACCGGGGACAAGTTAGAAGGGAGCATTGACAGTTGGCCGGCCACGCTTCCTCACGGACCGCTGCCTTCAGGTCGAGGAATTGGTGAGGATGGATTTCTGCTGGATTCCCTTTCGCGGCCATGGAACTTAGCGCTACAGTCCTGTACGAAGATCGAAACTTCTCCGTGTTCCGCGCGTTTGCAGGGGAGTTGTCGCCCGCCCGAATATAGAGTTTGTTCGGGGCACAGCATCGCGCGCGTCCGCGACGCGGGGACTTTCTGACGTGGAGAACTCATGACCGCCTCCGTCGACCATGCACCGACACAGGCCAATAGTCTGCGCCAGTTTCTCGCCCTCATGCTTGGGTCCGTGGGAGTGGTCTACGGCGACATTGGAACCAGCCCCCTCTACGCGTTTCGCGAGGCGCTCCGCCCCTTTGCCGCAGGCGGCGTCGACCGAGGAGAGATCATCGGCCTCATCTCGCTGGTCATCTGGACGCTGACGATCATCGTGACGCTCAAATACGTAATCTTGCTGCTTCGCGCCGACAACAATGGCGAAGGCGGCACTTTGGCCCTCCTTGCGCTGTTGATGAAGAAGGGAACCAAGTATCCCATTTTGATGTTCTTTACCGGCATTTTCGGCGCCTCGCTGTTCATCGGTGACGCAATGATTACGCCGGCGCTGTCGGTGCTCTCGGCCGTCGAGGGGTTGAAGCTTGTGACGCCGGATTTGCACGATTACGTGCTGCCGATCTCCGTCGCGATCATGGTGCTGTTATTTGCCGTTCAGTCGCGTGGCACCGGCGCCGTTTCGATTTTCTTCGGGCCGATCACGCTTATCTGGTTTCTGGTTCTGGGCGCGGCGGGCGTCGCCCATATCGGCGACGATCTGGCGATCCTGGGAGCCTTCAATCCCGTGCACGCCGTTGTTTTCTTATGGGATGCCGGCCTCGTCGGGTTCATCGTTCTCGGGGCGGTGTTTCTGACGGTCACGGGGGCGGAAGCCCTCTATGCCGATCTCGGTCATTTTGGGCGCACGCCGATTCAGGCGGCCTGGATTGCGGTCGTGTTTCCGGCGCTGACCTTGAATTATCTCGGGCAGGGCGCCCTGGTGCTGTCGCACCCCGAGGCTATCTCCGATCCATTTTTCTTGATGTTTCCGAAGTGGGCCTTGTTACCGGTGGTGGTCCTTGCCACTTTCGCGACGATCATCGCCAGCCAGTCGGTGATAACCGGAGCGTTTTCGCTCGTGCGGCAGGCGATCCACCTTGGGTTCCTGCCACGGTTCGAGATCTGCTACACCTCGGAAACGCATACGGGCCAGATTTATTTGCCTTTGGTCAACACGGCGCTCCTGACCGGCGTGCTTGTTCTCATGTTTGTGTTTGGTAGTTCCGAATCCCTCGCCCCCGCCTATGGCGTGTCGATCACCGGCGCCATGCTGATTGACACAATCCTTGCGTTTGAGTTTGTCCGCCGCCAGTGGGGCTGGGCGGTCCTGACTGCAGCCGCGATCCTGCTTCCCTTGTTCTTGCTGGAACTGGTCTTTCTCGGCGCCAACCTCTTCAAGATTCACCACGGCGGCTACGTGCCGATCCTCTTCGCCGGCACGCTGATCACGATTATGTGGACCTGGCGGAGAGGCGTGGCGCTTCTGCGCGAGAAGACAGCCCGTCTGGAAGTGCCCCTCGACCAGTTCATTGCTGCGGTCGAACGAAAGTCCGAGCACGCTCCGGTCGAAGTGCCTGGAACGGCGATCTTCCTAACCGCCACACCCGACACCACCCCGTCCGTTCTCCTGCACAATATCAAGCACAATCACGTGCTGCATCAGAACAACGTCATCCTGACCATCAAAACCGCGAGGGTGCCATATGTCGCGGAAAAGGACCGCTACACGCTGACGAAGCTCTCCGACCGGTTCAGCAAGCTCGAACTGAGATTTGGCTTCATGGACGACCAGAATGTCTCGAAGGCGCTGGCGCGCTGCCGCAAGGAGGGTTTCAAGTTCGAGATCATGTCGACCTCCTTCTATCTCGGCCGGCGTAAGCTTGTCCCGGATCCCGCCTCCGGCATGCCGAAATGGCAGGATAGATTGTTCATAGCGATGGCGGACTCGTCGATCGACCCGACCGACTACTTCCATCTGCCCGCCAACCGTGTCGTCGAGTTGGGGGAACAGGTGATCATCTAGATCGGAGTTGCGGCCTTGCGGGACAGAGCCCTTTCACGAGGAACTCGTCGACGCTCTTTCATGATCTCCCGGGTGGTGTGAGCCTCTCTTGCGTCAGTGGTGCATAGACCCTGACGCCAGGCCCCTTATCGCCCGTGACACCTGCCGCCAGCACCAGGTAGGCGACGATGAGGCCAACCGACAATAGCAAGACGCCAACAGCAAAAGCAGATGAAGCCTCAGTCTCTTGAGCTTGCCAGTCCTTCCTGCTGAACATGGGAACCTCCCATAAAATGGGGGAAGGGTGAACCCGCCGTCGAGGACGGGTCTTAGTAAGGGGGTAAGTGCATCGAACTCGATCTTTGGGCGCTTCGCCTTGCCGCTTGACCGGTAGCTATGTCTGAAGAGCTCGGCCTCCTCCGCTTCAAGGCTTGCATAACGGGCTCTACAGTCAAGGATTAGCGCATGACCCGAATGGGCGAGGAAGCATAGATATAACGGGCCATTCGCGGCGGGGCGACCTTTCCGAAGAACTCGCCGGCGGAGTTGTAGGAAGAACAGACGGCGAGGTTAAGGGGCCGAAACGGGCGCTTCCAAGACAGTCGCTCTGCGCCGCGGCTAAATGCCATAGATCGCCGAAGCAGACCGCCGGGCAGCTTTCTGCCTGTGGGATAAGCGCCGTCCGCCTCTGTCCCGAAGTGATCGTCTATAACAAGGAAGACGGCTCACCCGCACACGAAAGGTCGAGCTATGGTCTTTCATAATCGGCTTGTTTGCAAGCAGCACGCGAACTAATTCGCGACAACAGCGACAAGTTTTCAGCCTCGTAATACTCCCGGATTTCCTGCTTTAAGGAGGGCGCAATCTGGGGCGACAGATAGCCAGTGCCGCGATTCAATTTTCGCAACCGCGTCAGGAGGCCAAGCTCTCTTCCGGCGACTCGCGTCAAGAGTGAAGAGGTCCTACGCACCCATGGCGCCGGGTTCTGCGTAAGCGATGCCACCAGCTTGCTCTTGTGGTGCTTGGCTACGTTGACTGGTAGAAATTCGGTGCGCCCATCATCCTCCAGACCTAGAAAGCGCAGGATGTCCAGATAAGTCTGGCGTGGATTGGCGATCCAATCGCGAAAGGCGAGCACTCTAATCTGCTCAGCCGGAAATACAGCGAAAAAGCGTTCGACCTGCTCGCGGAAGCGGCCCATCGCCTTGTAGTCAAGAAAGCTCGGTTCACGGCAACAGGCAGGTATGGTGTCAGCGGAACGCTTGCCGGAGAGCCGCCAGACCTCCTCGAAATTCTCAATCGACTCGTCCCGATTGTAGAGCTGCTGATTATGCAGAGAGGGAAGGAAATCCTCCTGGCTCCGCAGGAAAATCAGGATCCTTGCATGGGGATTGAACTTGTGAATTTCCCGCGCGGCCACTCGTGAATAGAGGTATCGGACCGAGCCCTCACCGACGACAGGCGCATCCCCGCTTTCACGAAACAGAGCGAGATACTCCTGCGGCGTACGGGCCCAGCACCACTTCGGAAAATCATGCGAGAAATGGTGGGGCTCCTTGGCTTTTGAGAAGAAGATGCGCGGATGCGATCCAAGATACTCCACCCATGCTGTCGTGCCACATTTTGGTGCCCCTACAATAAACAGGTTTGGTTTCATGTGCTTCCCCCAATCGGTCCGTAGACATTTTTGTATAGGGTACCGCAATGCATGCCGAATGACATACGCTTCCAGAAATCTACTTTGGTATGCTTGCCGCAGCCATGGATCATCAGTTAAATATCTTACGCATATGTGATCATGGGTTGTAGCCGGCTAATGGCTTGCCAGCGCCAAAATGGGCCTTGTGTTCTTCGCAGATGCGCTGGTTCACCACGACCACCAAATTAGGCGATCGCCCTGCCGGCGTGATGACGCGATACGAATTGGCACTCCTCTCCCCGGGATTTCTGGCGCACCCCGGGTATCATGTGCTAAGGGCCTGCTATGTCCCTGGAGCAAGTGGAATGTATCGTCGCGGGAGCCGGCGTCATCGGGCTTGCCGTTGCCCGCGCCCTGGCGCTGGCTGGGCGCGAGGTGGTCATTCTCGAAGCGGCCGATCGCATCGGAAGTGAAACCTCATCGCGCAGCAGCGAAGTGATCCACGCCGGAATCTATTATCCGCCAGGCAGCTTGATGGCTCGCCTGTGCGTCGAGGGCAGGGCGCTGCTCTATGCGTATTGCCAGGAGCGCGGCGTCCCCCACAGGCAGTGTGGAAAGCTGATCGTCGCAACCTCTGAAATAGAGTTGCAGCAGCTACCGGCGATCGCCGCCAAGGCGGCAAGGAATGGTGTGACGGATCTCAGGCAAATCTCTGCCTCGGAGGCGCGCTCCCTCGAGCCGGCGCTTGTCGCGACCGGCGCGCTCCTGTCGCCTTCGACCGGCATCGTCGACAGTCACGCCTATATGCTGTCGCTGCTTGGCGATGCCGAGAACGCCGGGGCGGTTCTCGTTTGTAACAGCCCCGTCGAGCGGGGTCGGGCGACCCATCGCGGCATTGTGGTCGATGTCGGCGGCGCCGAACCGACAAGCCTTGGCTGCCGTCTGTTCGTCAACGCGGCCGGCCTCGCCGCACCCAAGTTGGCACGCCGCATCGACGGAATGCCGCTGGCGCTTGTGCCGAAGGAATACTTCGCGAAGGGGGATTATTTCTCGCTTGTCGGAAGGGCACCGTTCTCGCGTCTGATCTATCCCGTTCCGGTCAAGGGAGGCTTGGGGATCCACCTGACGCTCGACCTAGCCGGCCAGGCTCGGTTCGGCCCCGATCTCGAATGGGTCGACAAGCTGCACTATGAAGTCGATCCGGCAAAAGCTGCGCTTTTCTATGCCGGGGTGCGCCGTTATTTTCGTGACCTGAAGGATGGCGCATTGCTGCCAGCCTATTCCGGTATTCGGCCGAAAATCGTACCTCCCGAGGTGGCTGTGCAGGACTTCGTTGTTCAGGGGCCCGCCGCGCATGGCGTACCCGGACTGATCAACCTGTTCGGCATAGAGTCTCCTGGCCTCACCTCATCTCTGGCCTTAGCAAAGCTCGTGGCAGAAAGCTGAGATCCCTAGCAGGGGTGGCCGACCGTAGACAGCGATGTTTCAGAGGTAGCGATCAGTGGTCGATACATCGGTGCGCTTCAAGGCCGAGGAACCGCGATGCATCGGAAAATTTTGCTGCTGCCGCTCGGCGTAACCTCGATCGAGATAAAGGGGAAAACCCGCTGTCAGCGAACGCTAGTTGCGGTTGAAGCCTGCCCGACGCCGTAAAAGAAGAAGAACGCGAGTTAAGCGAATTTAAATCAAACGATGCGAGCTTCTCTAAGCTGGCGAGGGTTTTTCAACGAACCATGATCGGTTCCGTTCCTTCTGCCATATCCCATGAAACATCTCCGAAATTCAGCAGAGCGGTGATCGCCCCCCACGGCCTGGTCAGCCTGTCCTCCCGCCTGCCTGCGTGGTTCACGCGAAAGGATCCCATTCATGTCATTAAAGACCATATCCCTGAGCCGAAAACTCGGCCTGACCTTCATTGGCCTGATTACGCTCTTCCTGACCGTGTCCGCTATCGTTTACTGGAAAGCCGCACTTGCAGGGCAGGCCTCCGTTCGCCAGAGCGCTTCGGCGCGCGTCGTCAACCTGGTCGATGAGGCGTCCCAGGCCATGCTGGAGCAGGCCGTCAATCTCCGCGGCTTCCTGCTCTTCCGCAGCGACAGCACCTATAACGACGTCTTTGCCAATCGCGAACGGATGGAGATGAGCATTGCGGCGGCGCGGGAAGCCGTCTCCGATGAGCCGCAACTGGTTGCCCAGATCGATAACATGCAGAAGGCCGCCGACATCTATTTCAACGAGCTCGCAAAGCCGCAGCTCGAGGCGCGCCGCTCGACTGAGATGCCGATCCTTGAAATCATCGAGATTGGGCGCAAGGCCACCAAGGGCCAACTCGATACCTTCCGCGAGGCGGCCGCTGAGATCAAGCAGCAGGTTCAAAAATGGTCCGCCGAGCAACAGGCTCTCCAGGCCGAAGCCATTTCGGCTCTTGCGGCCACTCTTGCGATCGGCGCCGTAACGGCGACGGCGGTGGCCGTATTGCTGGCATGGATGCTTTCCCGTGCGATCGTGCGGCCGATCGCAGGTATGACCGACGCAATGGGACGGCTTGCTGGCGGTGACCACCAAATCGAAGTGCCTGCACTCGATCGCAAGGATGAAGTGGGGCAAATGGCCCGTGCAGTGCTGGTGTTCCGGGAAGCTGCGGTCGAGAAGCTGAGACTCTCCGGCGAAACCGACAAGATGAGGAACGAAGCCGAAGCCGCACGCAGCCGCGCTGACGTCGAAAAGGCACGCGAGGCGGCCGAGATCCGATTCGCAGTGGAAGCGCTTGGCAGTGGGCTCGCAGCGCTTGCCGAGGGCGACGTCGCCCGTCGGATCGAGGTGCCGTTCGCTGAACGCCTTGATGGCCTGCGCCTGGATTTCAACCAGTCACTGGAGAAGCTCCAGGCCGCTCTTCGCGCTGTTCGAGACAATGCCGGCGCGATCAAGGCTGGTGCCAATGAAATCCGCGAGGCCGCAAACGACCTCGCGAGACGAACCGAACAGCAGGCCGCGTCCGTCGAGGAGACCGCGGCGGCGCTGGAGCAGATCACAACGACGGTCCGCGATTCAACCAAGCGTGCGGAAGATGCCGGCACTCTTGTCGAGCAGGCGTGTGCGGGGGCGGAAAAATCCGGAGAGGTCGTCCGCAGTGCCGTCGACGCGATGCATGAGATCGAAAGGTCATCCGGTGAAATCTCCAACATCATCGGCGTCATCGACGATATCGCTTTCCAAACCAACCTTCTCGCGCTGAACGCCGGAGTCGAGGCCGCTCGTGCCGGCGAAGCGGGCAAGGGTTTTGCCGTGGTTGCTCAGGAAGTCCGCGAACTCGCGCAGCGCTCAGCAAAGGCCGCCAAAGAGATCAAGGCCCTGATCATGGCTTCGAGCGAGCAGGTTCGAACCGGCGTAGAGCTCGTGGGCCAGACGGGCAAGGCGCTCGAAACGATCGTGACCGAGGTCCGCGAGATCGACCGGCATGTGCGCGCCATCGTCACGGCGGCTCGCGAACAGTCGACCGGGCTGCAGGAGATCAACACGGCCGTCAATGCAATGGACCAGGGTACGCAACAGAACGCCGCGATGGTCGAGCAGTCAACGGCTGCGAGCCATGGCCTCGCTCGCGAGGCAGCCGGATTGGATCAGCTTATCTCTCAGTTCAAGCTGGGCGAGCGCACGGGAGGGGCTATCGGTGCCGCTACTCCGGCGTCGAAACCGGCCGCGTCTCCCGCCCGTCTGCTTGGACAGAAAGTGGCCAGATCTTTCGGCTCAGCGGCAGTTGTGCAGAGTCAGGACTGGTCAGAGTTCTGATGAATAATGCCCTGTCTGTGGGGATTGTCGGCTCGGCCGAAAGGTCGGGCCCCGTTTCTTGAGTTTGCTTTAGCCATTTGTGCCTGTGCAGTTCGGATCTTCGACGGTGGCGTCTCCCGGTCTGTTGGCCCCACGTGACCCGAGGCAAGCTTCGACCAGCAGTTGCGAGATTTCGCATGATCAATTGATGCGCATGAATTAACATGTCGCAACGCTTTGCGAATTGGAGGAGGGGATTTTGGACACCGAAGCCTTGGCCGCCGCGAACACTATGTTCGACTTCCTATCGGAAACGGCAGGGGCAAAGAGCAGGGACGATATCCTGAAGCCGCTGGACAGAGCCGCACGCCATTTTGGCTTCAACTGCTTTGCAATCTCGGGCATACCATTGCCCAATGAGCGCATCGACTCATACTTCATGTTGAATGGGTGGCCGGTCGGGTGGTTCGAGCATTATCTAGCGAATAACTATGTCCATGCCGACCCGGTGATTCATCTCAGCAAGATGCAGGACAACGCATTCGTTTGGTCGGAGGCATTGCGCGATCAAGAGCTCGGGCGTCACGCGCGGCGTGTTATGAACGAAGCGACAGAGTTCCACATGAATGACGGATACAGCGTGCCCCTGCATGCTGCCGGCGGGTTTCAAGCGATTGTAACTTTCGGTGCGGAGAAATTGGATCTCTCGAATGCCGCCCGAGGGGCACTGCACATCATTTCGATTTACGCCCACAACTCCCTACGCAGCCTGATGGTGCAGAAAGCGAGCTCGAGGGATCGAAACCTGCTGAGGATCACGGCCAGAGAGCGTGAAATCATTCAGTGGTGTGCGGCGGGAAAAACGGCCTTCGAGATTGCAGAGATTCTCGGGCGCTCGCACCGAACCATTCAAAACGAGATCCTGAATATCCAGCGCAAGCTCAATGTCGTCAATTCCGCGCAAATGATTGCCGAGAGCTTCCGGTTGGGAATTCTCCGATAAACTGAGTAAAATTACTCATTTAAGCAATATAGGAACTATCGCATTCTTGCCCCGGAACGAGGGGCGGAAATGATAAAGCTTTGTATCGGTCGATCGGCTCCCAACCGGGACACAATGGAGAAAATCTGGCGGTTTCGGCACGAGCAATTCGTGGAAAGACTGGGCTGGGAGGCTATTCGCAGGGAGGACGGTCGAGAAATCGACGAGTTCGATGGCGACCGGGCACTGCACCTTGCACTCTTTTGCGAGGACCAGGTCGTGGGTTACTCGCGATTGCTCCCTACCTTGGAGCCACATCTTCTTTCTGATGTGTATCCTGAGATCATGAACGGCGAGGCCTGGCCGCGCGCACCAGAGATCTATGAGTGGACGCGCTGCGTCGTTGCCGAAGGCGAGATCCTCATCAATCAGATACCGGCCTCGCAGGTGTTGATGACCGGAGTGATGGAATTCTGCCTGGTTGCGGGCATCGCTTCGCTGATCGTCGAAACGCATCCGAAACTGGTAAATCTCCTGATTTCGACAGGGTGGCAAGTAACCACGCTTGCTTTGCCTTCCGTGCGCGACGACGGGTTGATTGTACCAATCCAGGCAAGACCCACTGCGTATGGCCTGATGCGGCACCATCGTCTTTATGCCATGCAGGGCAGCACACTCCTCTTAGAACCTGAGGTTAGAAATCCGCTTAAACCCGATCTCTCCCTAACTCACTTGCCCTTTCTGGCCCCCGGCAGAATTCGCCCAACTAAAGGCAGACTTAAGGAGAGCGCCTATGCGTCCAATTGAGAAAATTTCGGATGAGGATAGATCCGAATATATTAAGGCGCTGGTAGGGGCGGAGGCGGAAAACCTGGTGCAAATAGTCAGTTGCCTTACGAAGACTAATCCTTCCCAAGATGCTGAGTTGCTGCTCTACGTCCTGGGCGTTCTCCGGCTGGCATGCAAGGACCCGGCCGCGGTTGAAGAGCAGTTTTCCGGAAGCCAGTTGGCTTGAGTCGTGGCCGCTCCTGCAATCGCAGAAAGGCCGGCGCCACGGCTGTCGCAAGGTTTCTGATTGCTATGCGAGATCCAATGCCTTTCGCACAAGCGCGGCCTGGCACGGTAGATCACGAAGAGGCACTATGTTCGACCCACGCGAAAAGATCGCACTCTTCATCGATGGAGCGAATCTCTATGCGACCTCCAAGAGCTTGGGTTTCGACATTGATTATCGCAAGTTGTTGGCGGCCTTCCAGAAACGCGCCTATGTGTTGCGCGCCTATTACTACACGGCAGTCATTGAAGACCTCGAGTTTTCCTCAATTCGCCCGCTGATCGACTGGCTGGATTACAACGGCTACACCGTCGTGACCAAACCGGTCAAGGAGTTCACCGACTCTCAGGGCCGACGCAAGATCAAGGGGAACATGGATATCGAGCTCACCATCGATGCGATGAGCCAATCGGAAAAGGTCGACCATTATGTGATTTTCTCCGGCGACGGGGATTTTACATGCCTTCTGGAGGCGTTGCAGCGCAAAGGACGTAAAGTTTCCGTAGTTTCGACCATGTCGACCCAGCCACCTATGATTGCTGACGATTTGCGTCGGCAAGCCGATTACTTTATCGACCTGATCACGCTGCAGAGCGAAATCGCCCGTCATGCGGCGGAAACGTTGCACAAGCCGGTCCAACCGACCAGCGAACATGTAACGCCCTGAGGCGCTGGGGGTCACGTGAACCGACCCGCCTCTTGGCTGCCAGTCATCGCAGGACGCCTTGGTGTGGAGCGTCAACTAGAGTCGCCATTGCTCGCGGCGCGGTGCCGCGTCGGGGTCAGCCAGACGCTCTTCGCATCGTGGGGCTGGATTGCAGAGAGGCTGATCAGTGCCGTCCTTGAGTGGCGCTAACTGAGAAGGCGAGGGCGGTCGGGATGGTCAGGGCCGCGCGCCCCGTATCTTCGTGCGCACCGTATTCTCTTCCACTTTCTGGCGGTTGGCGTCAGATCTTGACGAGCATCGCGGTCACATACATGAACGCGAGGCCAGTCGCGATGCCGCCGAACGCTGCAGGATTGAGGATCTGCATGTAATCGGCACGAGCGTTGTGGCTTCTTGCGAGCAGCGCCGTGACTTCGACGATGACCTGCGCGATGGCGCCTGCGCCGATCGCCAGGGCGATCGCGGTCCAGTGGGGCGCGACGGCCAGGCTACCGAGCCAGATCCCGAACACCGCAGGGCCACCGGCCAGCAACGCCAGACCGAGGAAGTGAACGATCCTCGGGCGAACATGCAGGATTGGTGCGGCGATGCCGATCCCCTCGGTAATGTTGTGAAGCGTGAAGCCGAGCACCAGGAAAGTTCCAAGCCCTGCAGCGCCTGCCGCAAATGCCGCGCCGATGGCAAGACCTTCGCCGAAATTGTGCAGACCGATGCCGATGGCGATGTAAGTCGCGAGCGCAAGCCCGGTTGGAGAACCACGGCGGCGGCCGATCACGACAAGCGCCAGGAAGCTCACAGCCGCGATCAGGACGACCATCACGCTGCCCTGGAAGACCGCGGCCGCCTTATTGGCGAGCTCCAGTGCTTCGATCATGGTGTCGACAAGCAGGAAGGCGAGCAGGCCGACTGTCATCGCCAGCAGAAAGGTCATGGTGTTGCGGCCGGCGCCGCGAAGCGCCGGGTAGCACAGCAATCCGATCGCGACGGGCAGGATGCCCACAAAGACACCAAGGATAGCTTGGGACACGAGCCCGCTTCCGCTGACCTTCGGCGTCGGGACGGCGACCGGAATTTCATGGTCGAAGGTCGCGCCTGTGTTGGTGACGAATGTCACCGTGTGGGCTTCGCCGAGAATCCATGGGAACGGGATCGCCACCCAGGCGGTATCGCCGCGGGAAATTGTTCCGGAGGGTTCCTGGCGGAACTGCCAGTAGGCGGCATCGACCTGCACCTGCGCAATCGTCATCGCCTCCGAGCCGCCGGCGCGCACTTGCAGCCGCAAACCGTCTTCGTCGAGCACGGTTCGTTCGACGGTCATGTTTTCGACAGGCGGAGCACCGTTGCTGAAGCCGCGCAGAGGATCGACCTGCAACAGCCACAGCACCGCGGCGATCAGCACGATCAACGGTAAGATGAGCCATAGAAGATGTCGCGGGCCAGGCGCTACCGTGGAAACCGCTGGGAAGTTGCGCGGGTTCTCGTTCATGACAGCGTCTCCACAACATCAAACATGCCCATCCAGCCGAGCTCGGTAAATTCGGACTGATGGGCGTGGAACATATAAAGCCCGGCCTCGTGCTCCCTATAGGTGAACTCGAGGATGCCGCGCTGGGCCTGGCACTGCATGATGAGATCGACCATGCGCAGCGTAGGCGTAAGCGTCGTTCCCTGATCGAAATAGTCGAAGAAATTCCCATGAAGATGGAACGAGTTGATCGGATCGAACTCGGTGATGTTCACCAGGTAGATGCGCACCGGCCGACCCTTTTCGATTCTGATCGGCTCCTTGGCGTAGCAATGGGCAATCGTGTTACACGCATAGAACTCGTTCTCACCGTCAGAATTGGTGTCGAACGCGTTCATGATCATCGCCAGTTCCTGCCATTCGGCGTTTTCCGGCGAGCCATAAAGGCGGGACTTCGCCAAATTCACATGGTCCGGATGACGCGCCGGATCCGGATCAACGACGAAGAGGCCGTACATGCCCTTGTGAAGGTGCCGCGCCAACGGAAGGGCATGGCAGTGGTAGAGGTGGCAGCCGAAAGGCCTCGCATCGAATTCATAGACGAACTCGTCGCCGGGGGCGACGACGCCCGCACCGAGCACTCCGTCCATGCCGGCCGAATGAATGCCATGGAAGTGCATTGAGTGCGGATGCGATCCGAAGTTTCTGAAGACAATTCTAAGCCGTTCGCCTTCGGTCGCACGCAGCGCCGGACCCGGCACCCGGCCATTGTAGGTCCAGGCGGGAAACATCACGCCGGGCGCAATCTCGATCTCCTTGTCCTCCGCGGTGATTTCGAACGTCCTGAGCGTTCGCCCATCCGGCAGATCGGTAAGAGTCCCCGTATACCAGTCCGTCAAAATCTTCGTCGGATCGAACCCGTTGCGCTCGTTGTCCACTGTCCCCACGGTGATCATCGCGCCGTGTGCGGACTGATGAGAAGGCACGGTCGCGGAGCTTTGCGCCTTGGCTACGGTGACGTAGTTGTGGTGGCCCTCCTGAGCCACCGTTTTGCTGGAGCATATCGTTGTTGCGCCAATGGTCGCCGCGCCGCCGCCCAACAGCAGGCTGCGTCTGCTCAATGCCGCCTGTGCCCATCTCAGCATGATGGCTCCCATTTCAATTAGCAATTTAGATGAAATAGAGCATGGTAGTTGGAATATAGCAAGTGCTATAATGTGACCCAAAGAGCTAAGCGCGCAATGTTCACATGGCTCGTAATGTTCATATTCGGATTGAAAAATAGCATTGGCTATATTATTTCGAAGATAGTCGCACTTCAGCACAAGGAACACCGGGATTGTCGCAGCATGAGAATGTCGGGCACGACGTCGAAACGGGCCTGATCGATGCCGATGCGCAGGTCGAAAGCTTCCGGCAGACACGGAACAATCGCCGCACCGAGCTCGTCGAAGACTATGTCGAACTTATCGCCGATCTTCTCGAGGACGGCGGCGAGGCCCGTCAGGTCGATATTGCCCAGCGCCTGGGGGTGGCCCAGCCGACCGTCGCCAAGATGCTGAAAAGGCTGATCTCCGAAGGATACATTCAGCAGCGCCGCTATCGCGGCATCTTTCTCACCGACCCCGGCCGACAGCTTGCGGAGCTTTGCCGCGAACGGCACCAGATCGTCGAATCCTTCCTGTGCTCGATCGGCGTTTCGCCCGAGACCGCTCGCATCGACGCAGAGGGGATGGAGCATCATGCCAGCCCAGAGACGCTCGAGGCATTCAAGCGCTTTCTCGCCAGCACGACCTCATCGCGGATCGTCGCTCAGGCGCGATCCGTCTCATGAGATTATAGTTTGCTAGGGCGGCCTGGATGCGTACCGGTCGGGACCGTGACTGCTACGACGACGCGCGGCTCATGCGCTCCAACGCCGTTTCGAGCTTGTTCGGCAAGGCGATCTTGTTCCTGACTACCTGTAGCTGTTCGGCGCCGATGATCGGATTATTGCCCTTAGAACAGGAGGCAATAGCATCGCGAAAACTGCGATGCAGGCTGGCTGTAGCGAAAGTCAGGTCAAAAGGGTGCGGGCCAAACGCGAACTGGGGCGGGCCTGTAATACTTGATTTGAGCGGCCGTTGTGGGCGGACGCAACGGGCCCGAATGCAGCCCGGCGCAATAAGCGTTATAAGCTCCACTGTTGCTTACGAAGAAGGCAATTGCGATTTTGCTTTCTTTTTAGGCAAACATCAACTATATGAACTCTGTTCGATGCGAATCCCTCCCGGCGCATCGCTGGACAGCGCCCTAACGGCAGCGTCCGATCTAACCTGTCTCTGGTAAAGTCGGCGACAGGTTTTTCTTTTCGAATTGCGAGAAGCACTACACGCACGGGTCTCCCCCGATCGAAATCTCGAGCTGAGGGCGGCCCGGGCATTGCCGAGCGCCGCGTTGGTCATCCGGCAATGCCGGTCATGGGCGAGGACGCAGGCGTGCGTTCACGAGCAACTTGATGGGCCAAGCCACCGCACAATTTCATAGGCCGGCATCGGCCGGTGAAATCCCTTCAGGGTCAGTTCGCCGACGGGAACAGCCTCGATCAAAGATTCGACGGCTGCAAAGACCCGTTGGCTAACGAGAATCTGACGGGACTTGGCCTCCTCGCACAATCTGGCCGCGTGGTTCGTCACGGTGCCGATGACTGCGTAGTCCGAGCGCTGGTCGAAGCCGATCCGTCCGATGGTCGCGTGGCCCCGCGCAATGCCGATGCCGAAGCCAAGCACATAGTCCCGTTTGCGCCATCGCTCTGAATGCTCATCAATGGCATCACGCATCGCTGTGGCCATCGAGACTGCCCGCTCCGTGTGGTCAGCACAGGGCAGCGGATCGTTGAAAAAGACAACGACGCCGTCGCCGACGAAGCGCTCCAAAGTCCCCTCGTGGCGGACGATTTGTTCGCCGAGACATGAATGGTACTCGCCAAGGACCTTCATCACCTCCTCCGGCTCTGCGGTCTCGGAGAAGACCGTGAAGCCGCGCAGATCGCAGAAGACGACCGTCACTTCGCGGCGGTGGCTTTGGAGAAGCGCGTCGCCATTCTCGGCCGCAACAATGAGATCGGCGACCTGAGCGGGCAGAAACCGTCGGAGCCGAGCCATCCGCTCGATCGCCGTGACCTGCTCCGCCACTTTCTGTTCCAGGGATTGATTCCATGCCGCCAATTGTGCGGCCTGGTCCTCAAGGCTCCGCGTCTGGGCTTCGACGGTGTCGTGAAGCGCCTTCTGCCGCAGCATCGATCGAACGCGCGCCAGCAGCGCCTTGTGCTCGTACGGCTTGGTCAGATAGTCATCGCCGCCTGCGTCCAACCCCTCTACGACGTCTCGCGTGTCGGCTCTTGCCGTCACGAGTATGACGGGGATCGATCGTAGCGAAACGTCCTGCTTGAGCATCCGCACGACGCTGATGCCGTCGAGCTTCGGCATCATGATGTCGAGAAGGATGAGATAGAACGGCAGGGCGAGTTGCCAAGCGCTCGCCGTTTGTTCTCAGGCTTTGATGTTAGGTTCCTGGTCGTTTTCCTTGCACGTATAAGTGTGCCGGTCACCACAGCTCCGCCCGCTTGGTCCCGCCAAGTCGGTTGACACCCTCTTGCGTACTTCCGGTCCGCGAGTGGCGCCTGCAATCGGCAAATGCCGTACTTCCGGTCCGCGATTGGCGCCTGCAATCGGCAAATGCCGCACTGCCGGCTCCGCGGCCGCCAAAAAACTAAAAAACTGGCCGCGACCGCATTCCGAAGGAGAGTACGCTTTGAGATGGCGTCGAGGCGCTGTGGCTCAGCGCACCAGCCGAATGGCGCCGGGATAGTTGAACTTGTTATTGGCGAGTTCGGCGCTGCAATCCATCTTGAACAGGGCATTGCCGGTCAGGGTGACTTCCTGGGCGATCAGCCTTATGCACTCGCCGCCTGTCGAGCCATTGCCCGAATACTGCAGCTCCGTGGCATCCGGCAGGTAGACGATCCCGGTCAGCGACGAGTTGCTGTTGCCGTTGATGATCGCCGACTTGTTGTTTCCGGGTTCGGCGACGATCGAGAAGCCCGCCCAAGTCCCCTCGAGGGAAGGTGAGATGTTGAATGTGGCGCCGCCGTGGATCGTCAGTTCGGCGTCGTTCATTAGAAAAAAGGTTACGCCCTTGCCGGTCACGACCGTCTGACTGCCGAGTTCGAGGCGTCCACCATCGATGATGTAATTGCCCGGCTCGAGATTGATCGCCCCTTTGAGTTCGAGCGTGCCATAGGTCCCGGGTTTCAGCGTCACGACATAGCCGTCGGTGTTCTTCGGCGTCTTGCCGGTGCCGTTGCAATCGCCATTACCACCACCGCCGCTGACGAAAGTCTGTCCGCAACCGGAGAGATCAACCCATGCGGAAGTCGTGGGCAACGCCTTCCCCGCGAACGGATCCGGCACGCGTGGCGACCCTTCGACCGCACTCTCACAGGCAAGCGTGACAGCCTGCGGCGCGCCATAGATGGTGCCCGACGAGTAGAGACATTCGGCTTTCAGCTTGGCCGCGCCCCCGACGTAGATCGACTCATCGTCGTTCGAATTGGTAATGACCGCGCATCCGGTGAGGTCCGCGGTCGCACTGCCGCTCACTTCGAACGCCCGCTGGGCGGTGTGGTGGAGCGCCAGAATACAGGCCTCTGCGCCCGCCGTCCTCGCCGCCACCGCCTGACGGCGGATCTGCAACAGCGCCCGCTCGAGAAAGGGTGGCTTGTATTCGAAGGCAAACTCCGCCGCCGCAGTGTCTTCATCGGCGCTGCGCGTGAATTTTACGGACAGAATGTTTTGCGCGTCGGTATCGGCAGCTGAGACGATCTCAGGCTGCGAAAAGTTACTCCAGAAGAATTTCTCGGCCTCTTCGTAGGCGGCGTCCTCGGTCGCTCCCTCGCCATAGGCTCTCACCGAAGCGAGCGCCGCGACATCCAGCGCGTTCTGTAGCTTCTCCGCTTCGAGATAAGCGCCGACGAGATCAATCGATAGCGCCGCCGCCCCGATAATCGGCACGAAGGCGATCGCGCCGAGCACCGCGAAATTGCCATCCCTGTTGTCTGCCAGTCTCCTGAATTGCATACGGAACTTCACGGGCCTCATAGCCTTCCCCTCCGAAACAGGAAATACTGGAACATTCAAGCACTACCTGTTGTAGAATTCGTTAAATCGCGTATCCCTTAAAGTAGACTGCGAGCGCAGCCACCATCGTCACAGGCAGCCCACGCCCTCTCAGCCGCGCAAATCTGTCTCGAAGTTCCGGATTATTTCCGGACCTTCAGCCGGCTCGAGCTGGCTTTGAATACGGGAATGGCTTAGTCAGGCGGCCGAAGCCACTTGCATCGGGCTTGGATAGACGTTGCTCTTCATCCGCGTCGACGGCGCACCAGTCGATGCGAAAAATGTCAATGCCGATTTCGCCGTCGCGATGTCGCACAATCAGTCTATCTTCTTCGCGACGCATGTACGAGGCACATAAGCACAAAATTGCCCGACGTCATCAACAGTCGCGAATACATATCTCAAACGAATTCTCAGGATAAGCTTGGAAAAATATATTTTACAATGCTTGAAGGAAGCTTGCATTCATGTGGTTCGTCGGTTGGGGCCGGGCTGGTTCACTGCAAAACACCTCGCGGGAAATCCGTCGATCTGGTTGCTGAGCAGGACATCGCCATCCGGTCGACGATCGTATCTGGAACGCCGAGCATGGCCAGTTCGGCCGACGCGCAAGGTGCGGCACTGCTGCGCCGTGCGCGTGTGTAACGACGGCGGAGAAGGTATTGGCGTTGGTCCACTCACGCAGCACAGTGCGTTCATCGGCCATCGCGTCCGCCGAAATCGAGCGCAGTCTGCCATGAATCAGTGGAAGATTTCGTTGCCGGTACGCCGTCAGCACCACTCGGGCAGACATGCCGGGTCTGATGCTGTCGTTGTGTGGCCTTGACGACTTATCGAGCTCGAGTGGCCACTAAGCTTGGTGCATCCATGCCGGTCCACTCCACTGCCGCAATTGCGGAGCCAAAGAGAAGGGCAGGTATAGCTAGCGCTCCAAAGAACCTAAGCATTTGAAGGCGACGTGTCCGCCGTCCGTCCCAATCGTAAACCATCTGCTATCGCCCTGGATGCATCTGAACACAGTACGGGAGAATAGAACCAGAGAAAAACCTACAGGTCGAGTCCCTTTAGCGACACAACTCTTGGCGGAACTTTGTAAGGCGTGAGACGACGCGCTGGATCAGGCTGCTTTCAACCTGTTCCGAAGGTGGCTTGTGTCTCGTACACCTGCTTGGAAGAGTTCTACCAGCTTAGTGGCGAGAGCTTTGGCTTCGTCACAGTCGCACGTTAGGCCTCTGACCTTGATCTGCTCGTCAAAAACCGCCTGCAACAGATCCAGGTCGTCAGGAGCTCTGGGTGTCACCGGAGTGAAATGAACGAAGGATGGTACGATCTCCTCTCATGTCGCAAAGAGCGGGGCGTCCCTCGGTCGTCCGGGTAGTCTATTATTCGTGAATTCTGACGAAAATTACGGCATTTGCGGGTCATGGAATGCTCGGCAAAGCCAGAGCTCTGCTTTCTCGAAAAACAGCAATGGCGTGATCTACAACATCGCCCCACGATGACTGGGTAGGGCAAGCGCCAATCGTGCCTGCCATTGCGAACTAATAACCCACTCGCGGTGCACCGCTTTGCGGAGGTTGAGGGATTTATATGCGGCGAGGCGACACCGATAAATTCGCAGAGCCTAAATGTGTTCTGGGCCGTTTCCTGACGCCGATCACACCGACAGAACGAGCATTGCGAACACGAATAGCGCCAGAACCACGAACGTGAGCATGAAGCCAAGGACGTAGATATCGCGCATGCGGAAATCCTCCGCCTGTTCTGAGACAAACTGTTCAGGCGGCCGGCATGTTCCGCTTCGTGCCTGCTAAAGCGTCAAATGAAGGTGGTCGACGGAAAGCAGTGTCCTTCGGCCTTCGGATGGACGGTTTTTGCCCGCTCCCGGGCACCGACCGAACCTGAGTTTTGCACGGGGCCTCAGTGCCCAGAAGGGTGTGTGAACGAGCCTTTGGATTAAATACGAATGCGATAACGAACAAAGTCATCTGCTTCGATGAACTCATCGTAGAGCCGGCGGGCAGGGTTACCGGCCCGGGTGTGCCAGTATAGGCCGGACCACTTCCGTTCGTTCCCCAGGCCAAGTAGATCTTGGATCAAAAGTCCGCCCGCGCCGTTGCCGCGGAACTCGGGGTCGACGAAGAGGTCTTCCAGATAGCACACCAGATTAGGCGCCCAGGTTCCTTCATGCAGAACGCTGACGCTGAATCCGATAACTTCACCACCGTCCTCGGCAATTCGCCCAATTATCGGACTGTGGGGATCAAGGATGCGCTGCCATGTGAGCGTCGTGATTTCTGGCGCTAGGACTGCCTCATAAAAGGCGGCATAGGCATCCCAGGGTTTGCGCCAAGGCGCTTCGTCCGCTGCCTGAGCGTCGCATTGATCGGGGCATTCATTTCCACAAGATCTCCGTGCCCGGTGGAAGCTCGAGCAAGAAAAGCTCGTTATAGGCGTCGCGGGCAGCTTCAAAACCGATGCCATGATCATGATAATAGGAGCCGATTAGCTGCAACAGCATGCTCCGTTGCAAGCATCCGACGAGTAGCCGACGAAAACGGCCGGACGCGCCGGCAACGTGCGCGGGGCAGAGGGTGAAACTAAATGCCGTCTTTCCCGACAAATACGCAAATTGGACTGCATCTCGTAGCGTAGAGTCCCAGTACCTCGAACCGACAAATTATCAAGTCGCAAAAGCCTGGGAGACCAACATGAAGCATGCACGCCAATTCTACATCGAGGGCCGGTGGGTTGAGCCGACAGACTCGAGCGCGCTCGACGTAATCGATCCCGCCACCCAAAAGCCCTTCGCCACGATCGCGATGGGCTGCGCAGAGGATGCCGAAAGAGCAATCGCCGCTGCCAAAGCAGCCTTCCCGGCATTCTCCGTGACGTCGAAGGCAGATCGTCTCGCGCTCCTGCGACGCGCAGCTGCGCTCCTCAGGCTCAGAATCGACGAGATTGGCGCCATCATCTCGAGGGAGATGGGCGCGCCGATCGGCATGGCTCGCAGCGAACAGGCCGGCATCGGTGTTGCGCATTTCGAGGAAACGATCCGCGCAATGGAGGCATTCGACTTCGAGTACATGCAGGGATCGACGCGGATCGTTCACGAGCCGGTCGGCGTCGTCGGCATGATCACACCCTGGAACTGGCCGATCAACCAGATCGCCTGCAAGGTTGCCCCTGCACTTGCCACCGGCTGCACGATGGTGTTGAAGCCATCGGAACTCGCCCCGCTCAATGCCATCCTCTTCGCCGAGGTCCTGCACGAGGCAGGCGTCCCGCCCGGCGTCTTCAACCTGGTCAACGGCGATGGTCCGACCATTGGTGCGGTCCTTGCTGGCCATCCCGACATTGACATGGTCTCCTTCACCGGCTCCACCCGAGCGGGCATTTCAGTGGCGCGGGCGGCTGCTCCAACCGTCAAGCGGGTGCATCAGGAGTTGGGCGGCAAATCGCCAAACATTGTGTTGCGCAGCGCGGACCTCGAGGCCGCCGTAAGTGCCGGGGTGCGCCGCTGCTTTCACAATTCCGGGCAGTCCTGTAATGCCCCCACTCGGATGCTCGTGCCCATGGAACGCATGGACGACGCCATCCGGGCTGCGGCGAGAACGGCTGCGGCGATCGTTGTTGGCCCTCCGTCGGATCCCGCAACCGACATTGGTCCGGTGGTGAGCCAACTGCAGTTCGACAAGATCCAGGACCTGATCTGCAACGGCGTGGAGGAAGGCGCCGAGCTCGTGGCCGGCGGACCTGGGCGCCCAGAGCATCTTGAGGCTGGCTATTACGTGCGACCGACCGTTTTCGCGCGCGTTACGAACAACATGACGATCGCACGCGAGGAGATATTTGGGCCGGTGCTGGCGATGCTCGGCTATGAGGGCGCGGCGGACGCCGTCGCGATCGCCAACGACACGCCCTATGGGCTCGCCTCCTATATCCAGGGTGATCTAGAAGAGGCGCGTGCTCTTGCACGAAGCCTTCGCACAGGCTCCGTGCGCATCAACAGTTCGGCCTGGGACGGCGCCGCTCCGTTTGGCGGATACAAGCAATCCGGAAATGGCCGCGAATATGGGAAATTCGGGCTGCACGAGTTCACCGAAATCAAGGGTATCGTCGGTTATGCCGATACGTGAAGACCCGCGTCGATGCGAATTCCTCATAGCGTATCGCTGGACAGCGCCCCCGCGGCAGCGTCCGATCTAACCTGTCTCTGTTAAAGGTCAGCGACAGGTTTTCTTTTTCTTTTGGGGGTAGGTCGATCATTCCGCTGCCGCAAATGCATCATCGACTCGCGAGATCGCACCTTGGGCAGCGGTCGTTTTGAATCTGACCCAAGCAGCGATACGGTGGCCTGCGGATTAGCCCGAAACGCCAGACTATGATACCTTTCTGCAGTGTATCCGCGTCACTCCTGTAAATGGAATGACGCCCACGGGCTTTCTCATGGAACGCAAGCTTGCGGCCATCCTTGCCGCTGACGTCGTAGCCTACTCGGCCCTCATGGAAGAGGACGAAGCGGGAACATTCGACCGGCTGAAGGCGCGCCGCGAGGAGCTGTTCGAGCCCGAAATAAATAAGCACCATGGGCGTGTTTTCAAACTGATGGGCGACGGCCTGTTGGCGGAATTCGGCAGCGTCGTCGATGCTGTCGAATGCGCGGTGACTCTCCAGCGCGGCATGGCGGAGCGCAATGCGAGTGTCCCTGAAGGCAAAGGAATCGAGGTCCGTATCGGAATCAATCTGGGAGAGGTGATTGTCGAAGGCGAAGATCGCTATGGCGAGGGCGTAAATGTTGCAGCGCGATTGCAACAGCTCGCTGAGCCGGGTGGCATCTGCGTCTCAGGGAAGGTAGCGAAGGAGGTCGAGAAGAAGCTGGCCTTCGGCTTCGAGCCGATGGGCGAACAGCATATGAAGAACATCGCAGAGCCGATCGCCTGCTATCGCGTGAGCCTGCAAGTCGCGCCGCCGCCTCGGTCTGGCCGACTATTTTCGGCCACGCGCAACTTGCCCAAAAGGGCGACAATCGCCGTTTTGCCGTTCAACAATATGAGCGGCGATCCCGAGCAGGATTATTTTTCCGACGGCATCACCGAGGACATCATTACGGATCTGTCAAAAATCTCCGGGCTCCACGTTGTCGCTCGCAACACCGCGTTCACCTACAAAGGAAAGCCAATGAACGTGCAGCAAGCGGCACAGGAGCTGGGTACTCGATTCGTGTTGGAGGGTAGCGTCCGCAAGGCCGGATCGCGCGTTCGTGTCACCGGACAGCTCATCGACGGCAAAGACGGTAGCCATGTCTGGGCGGATCGCTATGATCGAGAGCTCACTGACATCTTTGCTATTCAGGATGAAATCACGCACGCCATCGTCGATCAGCTGAAGGTCAAGCTACTGCCCGGAGAGAAGAAGGCCCTCGCGGCAACTCCGACAGAGAATATCGAGGCCTACACCTACTACCTAAGAGGCCGGCAATTCTCTCACATGTGTTCGAAGTCTTACGTGCTGCTAGCGCGGCGCATGTTCTCGAAGGCGGCGGATTTGGATCCGAACTATGCGCGCGCCTATGCAGGAATTGCTGATTGTGATTCGATCCTCCATTCGTGGCATCATCACGATGATGTCTCCATCGATGGCATCCTGGCGATGAGCGCAAAGGCACTGGCGCTCGACCCCAACTTGGCCGAGGCACATGCCTCCCGCGGGCTTGCGCTTCAATTTAGTGAGCGCAATAAGGAGGCGATCGCCGAATTCGAGCATGCGCTCGTGCTCGACCCCAATCTGTACGAGGCCAATTATTTCTATGCCCGGTTCTTCTTCAAACAGGGCGATTTCCAAAAGGCGGCCGAGTTCTTAGAACGCGCCGCTCAAATCCGGTCCGACGACTACCGCTCTCCTGTCCTGCTTACAGCTGTTTATCGATCTCTTGGGCGGCCAGGGGACAGGGAGCGGTCGGCGCGACTGGGGTTGGAACGGGCCGAACGCGAGCTCAATCTGCACCCCGAGAATTCAGGTCCTGCCCAATTTGGCGCGCTCGCGTTAGCGCATCTCGGCGAACGTGAGCGGGCAAAAGATTGGGCCGCCCGTACTCTGGCGATAGACCCCGATGACCTCGTTGCCCAGTACAACATTGCATGCGTCTATTCGCAGCTGGGCGAGCTTGACTCGGCAATGGACCTGCTGGAGAAGGTGCTCCCTCACAGAAGCTCCGAGCAGATCCTGTGGTTCAAGAACGACTCCGACCTGGACCCTGTCCGCAGTCATCCGCGCTATCAAAAGCTGCTAGAGTCGATCGGCGATCAGCGAGCGCCGACTAAGTGACCACATCTTAGATGACATCACCGATGGCGAAAAAACGGCGCCAAGTTAGCTCGGCGGACAAGGGACATTCCTCCCGCCTTCGATCTGCACTACTTCTATGACCGCGACCTGCGAAGGCTACCGCTCCGCGAGCGCCGACGGCTGAGGTCGTCGATTACGGGAGCGGCTTGCAACTGCTGCTGATTTTCGCGGCCGCCGTGATCTTGGGTGCGTTGGCCTATGGGTCGCCTGGCTCATCTATGACAGCGCGTTTGAGATTTCTACCTCGCAGAGGCTGAACGCCATCGGCTGGTTTGGCGCTTTGTTGTTCATCTTCAGCCCGTTTCTAGAAGCCGTAGGCTATTGGCGGCTCATCAACGACTTGGCACAGGCCACGTATAGCCGTGATCTGTTCGAGCCTGGACTTTTCATGATCATGGGAGCATCGGATTCCTTGACGGTTTTGTCATGGTCGTCGTCGGGCGCGATCAACACCACGTCGTGTGGGAAGTAGATCCAAATCCGATTGGGCGGGAAGTAGATCCAGAACCGTCAGGTCGTGGGAGAGCTGGATAGGGAGCGACCAGATGACCGAGGCTGAGGCCGATCGGCGGCGCTATAACGAACTCTACCGGGATCGTCCGATTTGAATGGCGTCGGGCTCAACGGTGAATATCGACAAAAGCTCCCAAACTGCACCAGCGGTTCACCGCAAACACCGTCTTTTTTGCTTCTTGATCGCTTCGCCGGGGCTTATGGAAGTTCGATCTCGCCGTCCACCACGTGGTTGAGACCGGTGCCTTCCGCCGTCAGCGTCATGCGGACCTTCAGTTTCTTGCCGCCGATCTGCCCTTCGCGCACCGTCTCCTCGACCTTGCGCTGCGAGGTGACGCCGACTTCCTTCAGGAATTTGCGGAGCGACATGTTGAAGGCGTCTTCGCTCATAGTGGAACTCCTCTGTGTCCGGAAGGGATTGTAAGGGAAGGCGAGTGGTCAGGGAAGCAGGACGGTGACGCGCGGTGCCATACAAATAGACCCCGAGCCGGGAGGAGGCATCGGGGTCTTTGAGCTGATCGGTTCTGGGAGGAGCAGTGCAACCGATCGGCGTCTTGCGCAATGGGAGGAGGTACTGCGCTTTGACAATGCTTACGATATAGTATTTCCCATCATTAAATAGTGCCCTGGGTTACATCGCAGCATAGGCTTTCCAGCCAGTGCCTTGATGTCCTGCGCTAACGCGGCAAGTTGCTCGGCAATTCCTACAAGCTCAGAGGCCGGCGCAACGACAGGGCCGGCGCTGTTGATGTCGCGGTCGCGCATCACGCCATCCTCCTCCGTTGGATGCCTGAGAGTATTTTAAAATTTGCCGAAATGAGAACCACCATCCGGTCGACAGGGCTGGACGATCCGTATCACAGACGGATAAACGTGCTTCAGCGTCGGGACGGTGTGTGCACAATTCAACTGGTTGTGACGACGGGTTCTTTTAGGTCCGAATAGCCGCTCGACTATGAGTATGATAATTTCCGGCAACCGGGAGTAATCACCCGGACGCCGCGATAGCGGGCTGCGCGAGATTGGCTGAGCGAAATGTAAGAGGGACCTCCACCGGAAAGAGGCCGGAATGACAAACTTCGATGCAGCAGCGCCCACGTCGCTGATTGGACGGGAAGGGGGCGAGCTCATCTCGTTTTACGAGGACGCATTTAGACTCATCAGTTGTTCCGCGTTGCTCGCGCGAACCTATCGTATGGCCGCGTCGACTACCGCGACACTTTGGGCAATTTACCCGGAACTCCTGGCTGCCGATCTCAGAACCGTTGTGGAATCGGTGCTCGCCATGGGTCTTGCCCGAAGCATCCACATCCCCGGCCCATCTGGAACGAGTCGGAAACTCGTCATTTTTCGCGCGGATCGTGGCCTTGGCGTGCTTGAAACGAGAGAGGCCGCAGCTCCGCCGGTTGCGCCACAGTCCGAGAGCGATGAACGCGTCCTCCTTCTCCACCAAGCGATGCACGACGTTCTAACTGGATTGCCCAATCGCCGTCAGTTCAGTGATCACCTGGAGGGCCATCTCCCGGTGCAAGGCGGGGAAAGACTTGCGCTGATGCAAATCGATCTCGATGATTTCAAACCCGTCAATGACACGCTCGGGCATGCTGCGGGTGATGTCGTGCTCCAAGGAACGGCGGAGCGACTTCAGGCCGTGCTTGGCGAAGGTGATATCGCCTATCGACTGGCCGGCGATGAATTCGCCGTCATCCAGCGCGGTGGACGGCCTGCCGAAGCCGAGCGTCTGGCCGAATTGATTGTGAATGTCTTCAAAGAGCCCTTCACTATCGAAGGAATCGACGTGTTCGTCGGAGCGAGCGTTGGCATCGCCATCGCGCCCGAAGACGGGAACGATGGCGAGCAACTGATGAAGGCCGCGGATATCGCCCTCTACGCCGCCAAGAATGACGGGCGAGGGCATGCCAGAACATTCAACCGCTCCATGCTCATCATGTTGGAGCAGCGGGAAATACTGAGGCGCAGCCTGCGCGTTGCGCTGCAGGAAAAGCAATTTTTCATCGAGTATCAACCGATCGCGGAATCCGGCGCGATTGTCGGCTTCGAGGCTCTGCTCAGATGGCAGCACCCGTTCGCCGGGATCGTCCCGCCGAGCGTGTTCATCCCCATGGCGGAAGCGGACGGGCTTATGGGGGAAATCGGTGAATGGGTGCTCGAGCAGGCTTGCAGGGAAGCGGTTACCTGGCCAGAGCACTTCACAGTGGC
This sequence comes from Sinorhizobium shofinae, assembly GCA_001704765.1. Lineage (GTDB taxonomy): Bacteria > Pseudomonadota > Alphaproteobacteria > Rhizobiales > Rhizobiaceae > Sinorhizobium > Sinorhizobium shofinae. The sequence goes on along the minus strand of MBFK01000004.1, from coordinate 1,497 downwards.
TGTGAATCTCTCACCGTCCGAATTCCTGCGAAAGGGCCTGACCGATCGCGTCGCTCATATTCTCGATTCCGCCGGTCTGCCCCCCACGCGGCTGGAAATGGAAATCACCGAGTCGGTCTTGCTCGAACGCACCACCAACAACCTGGACACCCTCCATACCCTAGAGGTGCTGGGCGTCCGGATCTCGCTCGATGACTTCGGCACACAATACTCTTCGTTGGCGTACTTGAAGAACTTTCCCTTCGATACGATCAAGATCGACAGATACTTCATCAAAGATGTCGAAACCGACCACAAGAGCCAGACAATCGTCCGCTCGATCATCGCTCTTGCCCACGGCCTGGAAATGCGAGTTACAGCCGAGGGTGTAGAGACTACGGGACAGGCGGCCTGGCTTCAGAGAATGGGGTGCGATCGATTGCAAGGTCATTTATTGAGTGCCCCCATGCCCGGCTGTTCAATTGAAGATTTCCTTCGGCAAGCGGAAATGGCGACCCACGAGAGACATTGATAATCTATGTGCTCGAGAGGTTCTGAGAGCGGCGTCCAGAAGTGACGAGATCGCCGTTATCAATTGGGACATGGCGAATGGCTTTTTGAGAATAATGCTATTCGGGAGGCCGTTCGACGGCCAATCAGTTGCTCCGTGTCCACTGATGTAGACGACCGGCAATTCCGGCTCGATCTCCCGGGCGACGCGTCCCACACCTCCTGACCGTCGGAAGTCCGATCCGGGAGCCTGATGTCAGTAACCACCGCCTTGGCCGCGCCTTCCTCGCTCCTGAGGTGAGTGATGCCTTTTGTGCACTGGAGAAGGCAACGAACCCTGCCTCGGTCAGCGCTTCTTCAAACTCGAAAAGCAACAGCCCTTCGTCTTCGACAAGCCTGATTGTGAACGGTTCCATGGAGTGCCTTCGACCGCTGCCGGCGCGGGATGGTGGGAATTGCCGGGGAAGAGCAACTGTTCCAATGCAATTAAGTCTCTTTTGGGCACTCATTCGGTGACCGTCACCACAACAGTGTCGCCATAGGTGCCGGCCGGCGGTGTCGCCTGCGGCGGGAGGGCGGCCAAAGACAGGCAGGTTCTGCAATGTGCCGCACCTGAGCCCGGGCACTATTCGGCACCGAATTCCTCCAGGGCTATGTTCGGGCCGCATCCCGTAAAAATCATAGTTGACTGGTCGACCGCCTAAGCATGCGGCCGGTCGCGTTTTTTAACGAGCCGAACGATCCCTGCGGGAAATAGTTTCTTGAAAGTCACGGCCAGATGGCAGGCTCCGTGATCCGCGGTCATCCCCTGGGCTCCATTGAGCCGCGGTCGTGAGTACTCAGGCTGCCTTCAGGATATTCTTAAGCTCCTGTGTCTCTCGAACCCCTGCCTGATAAAGCTCCACGAGCCTGCTCGCGAGAGCTTTCGATCATGTCCCAGGGAGTGGTGTAGCAGGAAGGCGGCCATCAGTGTTTTTCCGGTAGGGTCGGGTTGTTCAAGCTCAACCT
>MBFK01000010.1 GCA_001704765.1 Sinorhizobium shofinae | reverse complement strand
TGCTTCCCATCCCATCGCGGCATCCTTGATCAATCCTATTGAGACTGGGTAAACCAAGCGCAGGATCGGGACAACGTGGATCAGCTGGGCTACGATGACGCTGTTAAGCTTGTGCGCATTAGTCGCGGATCGAACGGCAGCCCCGGGTCACCAGCGTCCGACTTGGCCCGGTAGCATTGCGCCCCCATTTCAGTCTTAGAGAAAGCTTTGGCTCTTTCCGGGAAGACGACATGCGCTTAGGGAAGGACAGCCGCATCTTGCAGCATTCGCACCGGTGCGCCTCACTGCCATCAACGGTGGTGCGCCTGAAGCGGGACGCTAGTAAGCCAGCTGCGCGCGTAGGCTTGGGACGATCCAGTCGAGGAAGCACCGCACCTTCAGCGGCAGGGGATCGGCTGGTCCACGGATAACGTTCACAGGTAGCGGTTCCGGTGCAAAGTCCGTCAGCAATTCGTGCAGAGCACCGGAGCGCAACTGATCGGAGATCTGGTAAGACAGCACGCGGATAATGCCGATACCGGCTATTGCAGCCTGAATGGCAGCCTCCGTCGTATTGACCGCGAATTTGGGGCGCGGCTCGATGGTAAAGGCCGCGCCGTCCCGGCGGTAGCGCCATTCCGGCGCGGTCGCAAAGCCCTGAAAGCTTATGCCGTCATGCTGGCTGAGGTCTTCCGGCTGACGCGGAACGCCTCGGCGGGCAAGATAGTCGGGGCTCGCGCAGATCACCCGTCGGACGGCGCCGACGCGCGTTGCGATAAGCGCGCTGTCCGCCAAGTGTCCGATCCGCAGGGCCACATCGACGTGCTCATCTGCCAGACTTAGCTGCCGATCGGCGAGGGTCAGGCGCAGGTTGATATCGGGTTGCTCCTTCAGGAACTCCAGAGCTATTGGCAGCAGATGGCGCTCGCCGAAGGCAATCGGTGCGGTCACGTGCAGCCCTCCACGCAGCGCGCCATAGTCGCCGCTGGCCTGCCGCTCTGCCGCGTCCAGTTCCTCCAGAATACGACGTGACGCGGCGACGAAGCTGCGCCCCTCATCCGTCAAGGTGAGGCCGCGGCGGGTGCGCAGGACCAGGCGCACGCCAAGGTGCTTTTCAAGATCCGCGACCTTGCGGCTGACCGTGGCGAGCGGTGCATGCAATCGCCGCGCTCCAGCCGAGAGGCTGCCGGCGTCCACCACCGCCAGCAGCACCGACATCGCTTCAAACCGATCCATCGTATCGTTCCGGAAATTGAGAGGAAAGTTCCTGAAATGGCAGGATACCCTATTGGTTTCGGATATCCTAGCTTTTGTGTCGTTCCAGGACGCCGGCCGGCCCCCCCCGTATTGCCAATGATCAGGAGAAAGACGTCATGCCTCAACTTTCACGTCGTGCCTTTGCCAGCGCTCTTCCTCTCGGCCTCCTCGGGGGAGGACTGATCGGTGGCGCACCGACCCTTGCCGCAGCGCAGAATACCGCCAAAACGCCGGTCAGCATTACGCCGCTGGCGCAGATCCGCATCGGTCGCTTCACGGTGACGGCGCTGACAGACGGGTATGCCGATATGCCCTACGACTATTTTCCGGGACGCGCCCCGGCCGAGGTGGAGCAGGCGGCAGTCGCTCAGTTCACCGCCCGGCCGAGTGGGGTGCGGTTCCTCTTCAACCAGTATCTCATCGATGATGGCGAGCGCCGCATCCTGATCGATGCCGGTGCAGCGGGCTCGATCGGGCAGACCGGCAAACTGCCGCAGGCGCTCGGTGCGCTTGGCCTGCAGCTTGACCAGATCGACGCGGTGATCGTGACGCATATGCATCAGGACCACATGGGCGGTCTGATCGCCGGAGGCAAGAACAACTACCCCAAGGCGGAGCTCTACATCGATCGTCGCGACGTCACCCATTGGACCGACCCGGCCAAGCGCAGCGGCGCGCCCGATTATCTGCAGACCAGCTTTAAGATGGCGGAGGAGGTGGTGCGCCTCTACCCGAAACTCCAGGCGATTGACGGAGAACGCGAAATTGTGCGCGGCGTCTCAATTGTCGACCTGACCGGCCATACACCCGGCCATATCGGCGTGCGGGTCGAAGATGACGGGAAGAGCCTCATCATGGTCTCGGACATGATCTTTCCGGTCGTGCATCCGGGGGCGACCGACGTGTTCTTCCTGTTCGAGCAGGACCGTGCAGCGGCCAAGGCGATGCGCGACCGCTTTTTCCCTCGCGCCGCTTCGGAAGGCGCACTCATCGCCGCCACGCACATGCCCTTCCCAGGGCTCGGCCGTGTCGTCGCCGACCGTGGGCAGATGCGCTGGGAGGTGGCGGACTGGGCCTTGCAGGATTGAAGTTAGCTCCGGCGGTCTAGAAAGGTAGGAACGGAATGAGCAGCAGATATCTCAGTATCGCCACGACGCCCTCCGTAGCGGCCGCACAGGAGCACTATGGCAGCGCGGAGCAGTGGGCGCGGATCGGCGCGCGCGCTCACGCAGACGAAACTGCGCAGAGCCAGCGCCTCGGTCCGGCAGAAACGGCCTTCATCGGCGCGCGCGACGGTTTTTATCTTGCCAGTGTCTCGGAGACCGGCTGGCCCTACGTCCAGTACCGTGGTGGGCCTGCAGGCTTTCTCACCACGGTTGACGCATCGATGCTGGGCTTTGCGGATTTTCGCGGTAACCGGCAATACATCACGACAGGCAATGTCAGCGCCAATGACCGCGTCTCACTGTTTCTGATGGACTACGCGCACCGGCGGCGCCTGAAAATCTATGGTCACGTGCGCGTCATCGATGCACAAGACGATCCGGTGCTGGCGACAAAGCTGACCGTGCCCGACTATCCCGCTCGGGTGGAGCGTCTCGTCCTCATCGCGGTGGAGGCGTTCGACTGGAACTGCCCGCAGCACATCACGCCGCGCTTCACTCTGGCTGAGCTGGAGCGTTGGCGATTGGAGTAACCAGATGTTGTTTTTCCTCGATAAAGGCTTCCAGGCCATTGCCCAGCCGGATGGGTCATGACCACTCAAGGCAATAGATACATGCCGGATTGGCGGCTTAAAAGCGTTGCAGCACGAAAGCCGCTGGTCCGCTTGCGGCCCCAAAACACGTCATTCGGCAATCGGCTTGGCAATGACCGCTTAGTCCGCAAACCGGGCTTCGAATTTGGGGGCGGTGTCGCATGCCTGGCATTTGCCGCGGAACCGGCCCTCCGTGCAGCTCGAATTTTTTGGTTGTGGAGGACCGACTCAAGCGATCCCCCAATTCACCTTCGGGCGTTTTGCTGCATGAAGACGGGCCGCTGTTGGCCGAAGCTGACCCAGATCCCGTCGATCTGGAAGGACTGGACTAAGAGTGGATTCTTAGGCTGCACCTAGTAGCCCCGTTCAAGGTCTACAAGATTGGCGATGTCATTTCCCAACTTCATCTGCTCGCACAGATCTGCGACTTGCGCTATCCCTGAATCGACCCAGTAGCTTGCCACATGTGGTGTGATGGTCACCGCCGGATGGGCCCATAGCGGACTCGCGTGGCCGAGCGGCTCCGAGGTAAATACATCGAGACAAGCGCCGGACAGTTGCCCAGTGTCGATCGCATGCAGAAGAGCGGCCTCGTCGACGTGTGCTCCGCGTCCGACATTAACGAGGTAAGCGCCGCGCTTCATCAGACGGAAAGTTTCGGAATTAAGTATTCCTCGCGTTTCGGTGGTCAGCGGCAGGGCGCAGACGACGAAGTCTCGTTCAGCCAAGGCCTCCTTAAGCGCTGGGGCACCGGCGTAACAGGTGACACCGGCGATTTGCTTAGGGCTGCGGGACCATGCCGCCGAGCGATAGCCCAGCTCGGCGAAGAGCCGCGCGGCCCATCCGCCGATACGCCCAGCCCCGAGGATAACGATGCTGGTCTCGCTGATCTTCCGTGGCGCGATCGGGCGCCATGCCTTCTGAGCCTGTTGGACCGCATATTCAACGACATGGCGTTGCCGGCACAGTACTCTAAGAAGAATGTACTGTACAACCTCCGAGGCCAGTTCGCGGGTCGCCAGACGCACGACGCCAATGCCTGCAGGCAGCTCGTCCAGTCGCAAAGCGTCGATACCCGCGCCGAGATAGGCAACTGCACGCAATTGCGTCATACCTTCAAAGAACCCGGGCGGCGTACCCTTATCGATCAGCACCAAATCAATGTCGCCGGGATCGCCCCGACGAGGCCATAAGCGGAAGTCGAGGCCTGAAACGCGCGCCTTGAGAGATCGCGCCCACTCACCCGCGTCGATATAGTCGGGATAATCATTCACCATCAGCAAAGTAAGCGTTTTCATCACTGTCTTAGCCACTCTCTTCGACGCAGATCACCCGGAATGGATCGAAGCGGCTATTCGGGCACTCCGGCCATGCGCATCGCTTCTGCGAAGTGATCACGATCTTTTTGAAGGCGGAACGGGTTGTTGTCGAGCAGATGGATGCATCCTTTGGCTGCGTGCTCAACGCCCCCTGGCCTACCTTTCAGCCTCACTACTGCTCTTTCCGCCCACAGCTTTGCCTCGGCAAGCCTATCAAGCTTGGCAAGTATAGCCGCGCCAAAAAAAGTCGAATCGATAAAGTAGTCGGGTACTCTGATACGCGCGGCTAGGGCCTCGGGATACCGCCTTGCGGTAAACAGGGCAGTCGCCTGAAAGGCGATATACCAATCGGGGTATCGTGGATTGAGACGCATTGCCGTTTCGCTGAAGGCAACCGCCTTTTCCCCTTCTCCATACATGGCGAGCATGTAGCTGGCATTGGCGAGGCTGTCGGCATCGTTAGGGTTGAGCATGATGGCGCGATCTACATGTTTCTTCATGCGCTCATAGTCGCCGCGATAGAGGCAAGGCCATGCCAACGCGATGTGAGCTTGATAATCGCTTCGTCGAGCGCGAGTGCCCGTTCGGCCGCATCGAAGGCCATGTCATAAGCGCCTTTACCTTCTGCCGCAGTCGACAAATCAAGCGCTTCCATCTGGTAGGTCACCGCTAAGCCGGAATAGGCGCGCGAAGAGCTTGGGTCGGTGGCAGCAGCCTTTTCGAAGTGTCGGCGAGCTTCAAGATTGTTCTGACCCGCCGTCCACAGGAGACGTTTGCCGCGCAACAAATGATCGTAGGCAATGAGGTTTTCCGGGTGTTTGCGCTTTGCGCGCTCTAGGGAATCGTCTTCGAGGCCCACCGCCAGCATGCCCACGATCCTCTGGGTGATCTCGTCCTGAACCGCAAACATATCGGCAATTTCTCGATCATAGCGCTCCGCCCAGATGTGGCTGCCGGTCTCACAGTTGACGAGCTGCGCGGTGATGCGGACACGATTCCCGGCGCGACGAACACTTCCCTCGAGTACATAGGTTACGCCTAAGTCGCGTGCCACGTCGGCGATCTTCATCGTCCGTCCCTTGTAGGTGAACGAGGAATTGCGGGCGATTACGGACAGCGACCGAAAGCGCGAAAGTTCGGTGGTGATGTCCTCTGTGATGCCGTCGGAAAAGTACTCCTGCTCAGGATCGCCGCTCATATTGCCAAACGGTAAGACGGCGATCGACGGCCTATCGGGCAGCGACAATGCGCGACGCGCCAACACAGAGGTATCGGCTAGGCGCACTCGGCAAACGCGCACCGGCTGCTGGATGTTCTTCAGCGCATGCTCGCCCATATCCTCGAACTGCAGATCGAGCCGATTGCCCAGGTGGTCACGCACTGTGCCCGACACCGCTACGCCACCGGCCGGCGCGACGTGCTCAAGCCTCGCCGCTATATTCACTCCGTCTCCGAAGATGTCCTCGCCTTCGACGATGACATCGCCCAGGTTGACCCCGATTCGCAGTCGGATCGCGCGGTCCTCTGGCATGTCGGCATTGCGCACCTCCAGCCGCCGCTGGATGTCGACCGCACAGGCAACGGCGTTGACAACGCTGGGGAACTCGGCCAGAACCCCATCGCCGGTCGCCTTGAAGATCCTGCCGTTGTGTTCGACGATTTTTGGATCGACCAACTCGGCCCGCAGCGCCCTCAACGTAGCCAGCGTGCCAATCTCGTCATGGCCCATGAGCCGGCTGTAACCGACCACATCGGCAGCGAGTATGGCCGCCAAATGGCGCTGCACGGCGCTCTCGACCACGCCCGGACTCCTCCCACGTGTGACAGCTCCGCCTTGGAGCCCAGTCAACTACGCAATAACTAGCGCCCGAAGTCAGGGTAGTCAGGCGTTCCGATGTGAGCCCTCCCATCGGCAGAGCCAGTAGAAGCTACTACACATACGGGCGGAATGACAGCTTTGGGTCGATTCTGCCGCTCACCTGTAACTGTCGTGCGACTACTGTTGGCGTAAAACCCGCCAAACCGGTCCCCCGCGCAACTCGGAGACAAATTGGTTGTGGAGGGCCGACTCAAGCGATCCCCCCAATTCACCTTCGGGCTCTTCGTTGCTTAGGGCATCGAGTGACTTGCGGTGGGGGAGGCTTGAAAAGGCTAGGTGAATCAATGCACTAGCTCAAGCTAGTCAACGGCGTTTGACCTTGTCCCAAAGTCCAGAGCGAGGTCTTTTCCGGCGGGTAGGCAGGTGCTGCGTCGGCCGGAGGGGCGATAGTCGCAGCGCACCACGGGTCCATACTGCCGGCAGGTGACTGAGAATGCCGCTTCCATGTCCTCGCGGGCGCTTGCCGCGACGGCGCCGAGCGCTACAACCGATGAAAATTTTCCATCACGCCCCTATGCCCCATTTGCCACGCGCCCGTCTTTTCGCTTGTTCTCGCGCCTGATCGCCTCGTGCACATCATCAATAGCCACCGCGATCGGTTCAGGGTCGCCGTCCTCAAAAACGGCCTCCAGATGCCGGCCCGTCGTTCGCCGGCCTTGATGAAATCTTGGATCTCGAAACGGATTGTCTTCATGCTATGCCGTGAGCGCGCCATCATGCTTCCTTGCGGCATATCTCTTCGATGCCTTCTAAATCACATTCGTCGAACACCTGTTCGGCGACGGCGTAGGGCGGGCCGTCGAACCAGCCATAATGCCCGGCCTCGATTTCGGAGATTTCCTCCCGTCTGATCTTACCGTCGCGTTTCGACTGAAGCACGAGAGGCTGGATGCGGATGGCGACGACCACCCGCGTGCCGATATCAGTGATCCGCCAGCGCCAACCGTTCGCCATGATGAATTCGTCGCCGATGTTGAAATGGGATGGCTTCATTCCCGTAGCCTTCCTGGTGAATGGCACAGCAAGAAGAAATGAACCTGCGGCGAGCGCCTTGCGAATGTCATCGCGATTGATGATCGCCGCCATGTCGGAAGGCAAAGGCATGTCCTCGTCTTCCGCCCATAGCTGCAACGCTTCGAGGGCATTCGGCAAAATGTCGACCGCTTCATCGGCGGCGGAATGCACGCCGGGAAGATCAGGGAAAGCGATGCCGTGAGCCGTCGTCTCATTGCCGGGTTCGACGAGTGCGAGATAGATGCTCATGCCGTGATGCTCATATCGAATTCGAAATGAATGCGGTCATACGGGAACTCGATGCCGCTCTCTGTCCGGTCAATCACTCCGGCATTGATGAGCGTGGTCACATCACGGTTGACCGCCCGTACATCGCGATTGACTCGCCGTGCGACTTCAGGGGTCGACAACAATCCCTGTCTGGCGAGCGCCTTCACGATATCGAGGCGGGCCTGCGCGAGAACGCTATGCATGTGTTCGTCGCTTGCGAACTCAAGGGAATAAGCCGTCTCAACGTCTTCCCCTGATTCCGCACGGCGAACCGCTTCCACGAATTCCGCCTTGAAGTCCGCCATGCTACCCAAACGAACGTTCAGTGTGGTTATTTGTGGCCCTTTTGCTTCTTTGCGCACCCGGCGGGAGAACTTCTTCTTGATGTTGTGCTTCACGCGCGGGCGATGCAGGCAGCACATGACATGCCGCCACCGAGTAAAGCAGTCCTGCTCGTCGCCGCCTTTGATCTTTTCACGATGCCCCATCATTGTCGTTGCCTTTCACGGGAGACACCCGCTTGTCTGCCAGGAACCCGGTTTTATGGAAGTCAACCGGCCTTCTTCAAGCCGGCGGCCTTCCGCAGATCGTCGTTCATCCGGTTCTGCCAGCCTTTGCCGCACTTCCGCTTGTAATGCTCGATGATATCGGGATCGAGGCGGAGGGAAATCTGCTTGCGCGGGTTCTCGACAGCCGGCCGGCCCCTGGCGCGCTTGATGCTCTCGGCTAGGTCGGGAAACACCTCGGCGAATGGTCTCGCCTGTGCGAGCTCCTCGTCGGTTGCCTCCGGCGCTTCTGGATCGCTGGCGATCTTACGCTGGATTTCGGCCTCCTCTTCATCGGAAATATGCCGCATGTGGCGGGGTAGCTTTGTCATAACGGGCTCCCTTCCTTCCGGCTCGCGTCACCCATAGAGATGACGGAGATGGCCTGTGCCAAGGCGACGGAACATTACGGCAATAACGGACTCATGGAGGACACCTCCTTCTTCCTCCGTGCTATACGCAATGATGGGCGGAGCGTCCCCGGGTGCACCCAATCGACGGTTAAATTTTTTCGGGGCCTGCTCCGGAGGCCAATCCTGCATTTTATGTGCCATCTATGTCGCAGTTTTTTTCGCCTGCCGTAGCTCAAATGAGATTCGTTGTATTTGTTGGAGAAATTTTGTGCGACATAGATGCGACATTGGCCCCGGAACCCCGGAGCCTTCGTTTCTCCGCTGTTTTTATCGGCGAATTCGTTGGTGGCGGAGGACCGACTCAAGCGATCCCCCCAGTTCACCTTCGGGCGTTTTGCTGCATGAAGGCGGGCAGCTATTGGGGCAAACCGGGCTTCAAACTTGGGGGCGGCGTCGCGTGCCGGGCATTTGCCGCGGAATCAGCCCTCCGTGCAGCTCGGCAACGGGGGTCGGGAGCGAACGCCAACCTGACCCTGGAAGTTCTCCTATGTTGCCCTTCACCTCACCTGCCAAAACGCGTGATCATAGACTAGCAGTCATCCACTGGACGGAGCGATTTAATTAGAAGCACCCAGTGCTCTGTATCGGTGTCCCAGCCCTCCTTCACACAGGGGAGTATTGCAGCTTCTTCGTAGCCGTGCCGCTCATACAGTCGTCGTGCACCTGCATTGTGGTCGGCGACGATAACACTCATCCGACGAAGCGCCTCTTCCTGCGCAATCTGTTCTGCAAGATTGAGAAGACGTGAACCGAGCCCTTGCCCCCGGTATTCGGGATAGCAGGCCAGCACATTGACATACCAGCTTTCGAGTGCCTTGTTCTCCAGTTCTTGAAGCGGCCGAAACAGGGCGGGGAAGTCATCGCCGATTGGCTTGGGCTCCGAGCCGATTGGATAGCCAGTCAGACTTGCTACGGCACCGTCTCCAAAGTCCACAACCACGATCTGGCCTTCGCGCGCCTTTTCTATTTGCCGAGCGCGACCAACCTCCCAAGGATCCTGGCCGTCCTTTGCAAGTCCCTCCCAAATGTACAGGGGCAAACCCTCGCCAGCGAAGTTGACGAGAGCCGCCAGCTCGCTTGCATCTGCTTCGCTTGCAACTCGTAGCGGCGGCTCAAGGCGGATCATTTCAATCCTCCGGTCTGCGTTGATGCGCGCCGCTTTGCCTTCATAGCATCCGTATATTTCAATGCGCTGATCGCATCCCGACGCTATTGTTGAATAGCTTCAGGCGCATCCTCGTTCCAGAATGTGCCTGCTAATGTGCCAGTTGCCGTCTGCGTCCTTTTTCAACAGAGTGACCCAATCACCTGAAACCGGCATTGTCCCCTTCGGTCCCTTAGCTTTCATGGTATAGGTGCCGGACTGATAGAGTGTATTTCCTATTTCTTGCGTTTCGTCTGTAGTTATTTTCAGATCCGACAGGGCAAACTCTTCAATCTGCGAGTTAATGAGTTTCTCGATGGCGGACCGACCCTTTATCTGCTCCTCATTCGGCACCAAGAGAATTGCGTCTTCCGAGTAGAGTGCGGCCACCTCCTTTGCATTCCCACTGTTGTGTGCGTTCTCCCATTTCGAGCGAAGCAGGTTCTCGACCGACCTACAAAATGAACGATCTGTCGACGACCAGATCGAACTCTGCCGCGAATTCGCAGCGCGGCAAGATCTTATCGTTGCAAGAACCTACTTCGACAAGGCGCGCAGCGGGGCATCGATCTTCGGTCGAAACGGATTACTCAACCTCATGGACGACGCCCGTGCAGGCAAGTTCGAGATCGTCGTCTTAGAAGCACTTGATCGACTGTCGCGCGACCAGGAAGACTTGGCAGGGCTGCACAAGCGGCTCTCCTTCGCCAACATCCAGATCATCGCAGTTCATGACGGTGCCGCCGATGCCATTCAGGTTGGTATTCGTGGCCTAATGTCGACGCTTTTTCTCGCCGACCTGAAGAATAAGATTCGCCGTGGTATGGCTGGGGTCATCCGCGACGGCCGCCACGCAGGCGGGCGCGCCTACGGGTATCGCCCGACACCTGGCCAGCCCGGCGTTCTCCAGATTTTCGAGAGGCAGAGATCGTTCGCCGAATTTATGAGGAGGCGAAAAGCGGCGCACTGCCGCGAGAAATCGCGGCGGGTCTTAAGCGCGATCGGGTGCCGCCGCCGCGTGGTGTTGCTTGGAATGCAAGCACCATCTCTGGGTCCGCGCAACGAGGCAACGGCATCCTTCGTAACCCACTCTATTGCGGACGCATCGTATGGAACCGCATTCGGATGGTCCGGGATCCTGAAACAGGAAAACGGATCAGCCGGCCGAACGATCCGTCAGAGCACAAAGAGACAGAGGCGCCTCTTCTCGCTATCGTCAATCGGGAGACATATGAGGCGGCACTGGTCAACGTCGAAGGAAGAGCCAAACGATCACATGGTGGCCAGTATACACGTCGGCCAAACTGCTCTCAGGCTTGCTCCGATGCAGCCATTGCGGCGGCGGAATGTCGATGCACGATCGAGCCCACGGAACGATTCGCATTCGCTGCAGCCGATCGATCGAGAGCTGCGTTTGCCAAAACAATCGCCGCTACAACCTGAACAAGATTGAAGCGGCAGTGATCTCGGGTTTGAAGACCCAACTGATGCACCCGGAGTTACTCGCCGAATATGTGCGCGTTTATCGAGAGGAACGCCGCGCGGAGGCTGCGAAGGCAGCGCGGGAGCGCGTGACCAACGAACGTCGCTTGGCAGAGTTGAACCGGCAAGTGGAACGCCTCATCCAGGCACTGGCCCGCGGTATGTTGCCCATTGAGGAGGTCGAGGCTCAATACAAAACTCTCGAATCCGAGCGAGATCGAATTGCCGCAGAACTTGCCGAGATACCCACCTCTTCGGCCATCGAGCTTCATCCTCACGCCCCAGCCCAATATCGCAACGCGGTTGAGAATCTAGCGGGCCGCCTGAACGAACTGGATGCCCGCGTCGACGCCGAGGCGATAGTCGCTTTCCGCAATCTAGTCGACAGCGTCGTCGTGCACGATCGGCCTGATGGAGGCGTGGAAGTCGAAGTGATCGGCCACCTGTCAGCCCTGATCGGCGCCAATGCTGAAATACTGGGGGGACGTGTGGTAGCGGAGGAGGGATTCGAACCCCCGACACAAGGATTATGATTCCTCTGCTCTAACCTACTGAGCTACTCCGCCGCCGGAACCGTGGCAGCTTCTTTCCGAAACCCGTCTCGGCTGGACGGGCGGCTTATAAGGTGCTGTTCCGGCTAGTGTCAAGCAATGTCTTCGGGAATTGTGAACTTTTCCCGACGCACCGGATCGCGCCTGCTCAGGCTGCCGCGGGCGCCTGCAGAAGCGCCTGAAGCGCGGCCTCCGCCGCGGGCTCGCGCTCCGACTTGCGGATGAATCCGCCGCCATAGACGCGGGCGTCCTCGCCGGTGCCGGAATAGAGTGCGCAGGCCTGGCCGGGCGCCACGCCCGCCTCGCCGTCGACAAGCTCGACATAGACGCCGTCGGCATCGCGCTTCAGCACGGCCGGCGCGGGCTGGCGAGTGGAGCGGACCTTGGCGAAGCATTCGAAGCCGCGGGCAGCTACCTCGTCCATCTCCTCGTCGCCCAGCCAGTTGACGTCGCGCAGATAGACGCGGCGCGTCTCGAGCGCCTCCTTCGGCCCCACGATGACGCGGCGCGAGCGGGCGTCGAGGTAGACGACATAGAGCGGCTCGCCGGTCGCCACGCCGATGCCGCGTCGCTGGCCGATCGTGTAATGCAGGATGCCCTCATGGGTGCCGAGGACGCGCCCGTCGAGATGGACGATCTCGCCGGCGAGCGCCGCATTCGGCTTCAGCTTCGAGACGATGTCGCTGTACTTGCCCTGCGGCACGAAACAGATGTCCTGGCTATCGGCCTTTTTGGCGACGACGAGACCCATCTGCTCCGCGAGCGCACGCGTCTCGGGCTTGGAGAGGCTGCCGAGCGGAAACCGCAGATAGTCGATCTGCTCCTGGGTGGTCGCAAAGAGGAAGTAGCTCTGGTCGCGCTCCGCGTCGGTCGGGCGGTAAAGGGCGCGCTGGCCGGCATAGCGCGGCTTCGGGCTCGGCCGGGAACGGATGTAATGGCCGGTCGCAAGTGCATCGGCGCCGAGCTCCTTGGCGGTCGCGAGCAGGTCGGCGAACTTGACCGTCTGGTTGCAGGCAACGCATGGAATCGGCGTTTCGCCGGCAATGTAGCTTTCGGCGAAGGGATTGATCACCGTCTCGCGGAAACGCGCCTCGTAATCGAGCACATAATGCGGAATTCCGAGCGTCTCGCAGACGCGTCGCGCATCGTCGATATCCTGACCGGCGCAGCAGGAACCGGCCCGGTGCACCGCCGCGCCATGGTCGTAGAGCTGCAGGGTGATGCCGAGAACGTCGTAGCCCTCGCGTTTGAGCAGCCCCGCAACCACCGAGGAATCGACGCCGCCGGACATGGCGATGACGACACGCGTATCTTCGGGCTTGCGGTCAAAATCGAGACTGTTCACGGGATCCAATCCGGCATCCGGGCGCAGCCTGTCGCGGCCAGCGTCCTGTTTTACTGAAGGCTGCGGGCGCTGATCATGGCGCGCTGGCGGCCTTCCTTCGGCTTTCTGTGCGGCGACATATAGAAACTTGTGCTTCGCGGGGCAAGAGCGCAGGCGTGCCGGCCGCGCGGCTGCCGATCATAGCCGGATCCCCGCCTGCCTTTCGCCGGCATTTTTCGGCGCTCTAAGGTCTCTCTAATTATGAGCAAATTGTTACCGGCGGCTTAGGCAAATGTTAAATGTGGCAAGCTAAGGTCGCCTCCATATGGTCTTGAGTTTGTGTAGAGAGTCCCATGACCGAAATGATGCGTCCACGCGTAAAATATGTCATCGGCCCCGATGGCAGTCCTCTAACGATTGCGGATCTGCCGCCGGCCAACACCCGGCGCTGGGTGATCCGCCGGAAGGCCGAGGTCGTCGCTGCCGTGCGTGGCGGCCTCTTGAGCCTTGAAGAGGCCTGCGAGCGTTACACCCTCACCGTCGAGGAATTTCTGTCCTGGCAGTCCTCCATCAACGACCACGGTCTCGCCGGCCTGCGCACTACCCGCATCCAGCAATATCGCCACTGATCCATCCGCGACAGGGCCTATAGTTCAAACCGGCGGCTCGGGACCTTCCCGCAGCCGCCGGTTCCGTTTCAGAGATGCGCTTCAGTCGAAATCAGCTGTGCTTCGCGGAATTATTTCGTAGCATCGGCACGGACAGCAAACCGACGAAAGCGAAGGGAGACCTATGGAGATCGCTGAGGAGAAATCGAGCGGAAAGGGCCGCTACACGGCGACGATCGACGGTCACACCGGCGAGATGACCTATTCGAGGTCGTCGCCGCATCTCGTGATCATCGACCACACTTTCGTTCCTGACGAATTGCGCGGCAAGGGCGTGGGCCAGGCGCTTGCAAGGCACGCGGTCGAAGAAGCGCGCAAGGGCGGCTGGAAGATCATTCCGCTCTGCCCCTTCATGCGCGCCCAGGTGATGCGTCATCCGGATTGGCAGGACGTGATCCAGGCATAATCGCCGGCATCCTTCGGAGCACGACGGCCCGCCTCCCGAAAGGGGAAGCGGGCCGTTCGTTACTACTGTCGGAGGAAGTATCTCGCCGCAGTTGCGGTCAAGGCTCCCGTCAAAAACCGCGGCGACTAGCGTCTTCTCAGGCGCGAAGCCGGGCGGACGAATCCCGCTCTTCCAGAGCGGCGGCCTTTGCATACTCGGCCTGAACTTCGGCTAGTGCGAGTTCGGCCGCATCCTGTTGCACCTTCAACTCTCGGATCGACACCTGGAGGTTATCGGCGCGCTGGCGCGCCGCCTTGGCGAAGGTCGGATAGGCAAAATGCGAGGGATCGGAAATCCCCGACTTCTTTTCCTCGAAGACGATTTGGCTTTCGAGGTCCTTGGTCATCCGCTCGAACTCGGACATCATCATCTGAAGCTGGCTCAACTGACGCTGCTTCTCCCGGACCTGAAACTCCTTCAGGCGGGTAAGGCTCTCACGTGCTTTCATACGCAATACTCCCGTGGATAGCGAGACCCCGGTTACCGATTCCTGCGCCCGAATACCGGCCCGCGTGGGCCGGAAACAAAAAACGACTGCGATCTTAACAAATACCTACCGCTGGTAACCTTTCGTTTACGGGCATCATTAATCATAGGTGCGATGATTTAAGGCTCCGTAAATGCTGAGGTACGAAATGTGGCGCCTTTAGCATTTGCGAGTCGAAAGAGTCAGATAGCGGCAATTCCTCATCTATCGCATGAAGAATGCCATTTCAGATTCACCTTTGGAATCAGGAGACTGCTAAAAATATTTAACATTTTCGATACACCTTGCCAGAGTGAATCAGAATTTGTTAACCATTTGATGGCAGCCTCCAAATCAGGCAACGACTGGATCCGTATCGCGTAAGGGGGCCATGACGACCTTGGGCGGCGGAAAAGGGGAAGACTATGCGGGTTCTACTGATCGAAGACGACAGCGCGACAGCGCAAAGCATTGAGCTCATGCTCAAGTCCGAGAGTTTCAATGTCTACACCACCGATCTCGGGGAAGAAGGCGTCGATCTCGGCAAGCTTTACGACTACGACATCATTCTCCTCGACCTGAACCTGCCGGACATGTCGGGCTACGAGGTCCTGAGAACGCTGCGCCTGTCGAAGGTCAAGACCCCAATCCTCATTTTGTCGGGCATGGCCGGGATCGAAGACAAGGTTCGCGGCCTGGGCTTCGGCGCCGACGATTACATGACCAAGCCTTTCCACAAGGACGAATTGGTGGCACGCATCCATGCGATCGTGCGCCGCTCCAAGGGTCACGCCCAGTCGATCATCTCGACCGGCGAGCTGATCGTCAACCTCGACGCCAAGACAGTGGAAGTCGGCGGCCAGCGCGTGCACCTGACCGGCAAGGAATACCAGATGCTCGAGCTTCTGTCGCTGCGCAAGGGCACGACGCTCACCAAGGAAATGTTCCTCAACCATCTCTATGGCGGCATGGACGAGCCGGAACTGAAGATCATCGACGTCTTCATCTGCAAGCTGCGCAAGAAACTCGCCAATGCCGCCGGCGGCGCCAACTATATCGAGACGGTTTGGGGCCGCGGCTATGTGCTGCGCGAGCCCGACGGCAACGACTACCTGGAAACCGCCTGACTTCCGACGGCGGGTGCCACCCCGCCACATATCGACAGATTTACCCGCAAACCCGCCTCACCGGCGGGTTCTTGCTTTTGCGGCGGCCGATTCGACCTTGTTTGAGAGCGCGCCTTGGCGGCTCGACTTCCACCAATTTCGGATGCAAAAAGCCGCGGCAAGTGCCGCGGCTGCCAGTCCCTGCTATGCGCTATGCCAACTGCATGTTTCCTTAAATCGGAGCCGATTTAAGGATAAAAACATGCAGCGATTTAAAGTGCTACAGCGACCTTTGTGCGCCTGAAAAGGCGCAGGGCGCTGAATGCGTCAGGCGGCCATCGATTGACTGGCGAAGACGCTCGTCAGGATCTTGCGGTCGAAGGGCTTCAGCAGGAAATCGTCCGCCCCGGCCCGCTTGCCGGCCATCATTTTCCTAAGATCCGCCTCGACGACGCAATAATAGATGCGCACCGACGCGCCCTCCGGCAGCCGGCGAATATTGGCGATAAGGTCAAGGGCGCCGTCGAGCCCGGAGTCGACGATCAGGATGTTCGGCAGCTCAGCTTCGCAGCGGACAAGCGCCTCAAGGCTGCTCGGCGCTTCAGACACCAGGAAGCCCATGCCCGAAAGAATGCGCTTCCCGACCTTTCTTACAACATCCGAGCCATCGGCAATCATCAAGCGCCGCATGTCCAACTCCTTCACGCCACATCGCACGCGAAAACACGTCCGTGAAACAAGGCTATAGAGATTTGGCAAAGAAACCGTTACCGGCACGGCTGACGGCGGATTTTCGTTTCGCGCCAAAGCAACAATCCGTCGAGGGCTGTGAAAGCCGGCACCGGAGGAAGGATTTCGCGGCACCGTGAAATACGAAAGGTCTCCACCGGACGGAGACCCCTTTTTCATGTCACCGCGTTGAATGGCAGCGCCTTGATCAGGCTCCGGTTCGCGCGGTGAAGACGATCGCCTCGCCTGTCGAGGCCACGTCAATCGCCATGCCGGCCTCCTCGGCGAGCAGGACCGTGTAATAGGGCTGGATAGAGTGGGCGTCTACCGCTTCCTCCGGGGTACCGGAAAGGAGCTCGGTCAGCTTCGGCGGGACGCGCATCATCCGCCCCTTGGCGACAAGGGTAAATATCGCATCGAACTCCGGGGCTTCCAGGGTGATGTCGATCGAGCCGCCGCGCGGGATCGCACCATAGGCGATCAGGAAGAGGTTCAGGAGCAGTTTGACCCGGTTCTTGGCGATGATCGCCCGCGGACCGCTCCAGTTGACCTCCGTCTTCTTCTCCGCGGCCGCGAAGTCCTTGGCTGCCTTCTCCGCTTCGCCGGTATCGATCGACGCGCCGACCGAGCCGGAGGCGCCGAAGGCAAGCCGCGCAAACTTCAACCGCACCGAGGCATTGAGCGCGCTGGTGCGGATCAGGTCCATCGCATCGGCGTCGGCGCCCCCCTCGTCCAGGAGCTCGAGACCGTTATTGATGGCGCCGACCGGCGAGATGATGTCGTGACAAACCCGACTGCAAAGCAGCGCCGCAAGATCGGGTCCCGTCAACGTCAGGTTCGGATTTTTTGCCATCATACTTCCCTGTTCGGTTCCATCCGGATATCGACACCTGGGCGTGCCTTACCACGCCCGGCCACGCCTTCGCCCGAGCCCGGCATAGCCACGCAGCCCGCGCCGATCAATAGGCCATAATGACATCACATTTGGTAAACCGATTGTTAAGAGGATCGGTTCAAATTGTCGGGGCACCCCCGGATTTCGAGTGGGACTACGAAAAGCGGATCAGGTGCACTCGTTCGAGACGACGGTGCATTCCATGCACCGCTGCCTCAAATGGCCCAGACCCGCGCTGGCCCGCGCACCCGATGCATGAGCTGGTCATGACGGCCCCGCGAGCCGCTTCGCGCCTGACGGAGGAAACAATGCAGCCGATCATGAAGGCAACCGCAATGGCTGTCCGCGCCATTCTCACCACGATGCTGCTCATAGGCAGCGCCCTGATGTCTGCCGCGCACGCCCAATCTCCGAATGGAAGCCAATACACGATGCAGGAGATCGTCGACGCCGGCCACAGCTTCTTCGGCGAGACCTCGGGCGGGCTTGCGAAAGTCGTGGAGCGCGCCTTCGAGCGCTACGGCCTGCCGAACGGTTATATCCTCGGCCAGGAAGGTTCCGGTGCCTTCATCGCCGGCCTGACCTATGGCGAAGGCGATCTCTATACGAAGAATGCCGGTCAGCACAACGTCTTCTGGCAGGGCCCCTCGCTCGGGCTCGACTGGGGCGGCCAGGGCAGCCGGGCGATGATGCTCGTCTATAACCTGCCGAGCGTTCCTGCCCTTTACAAGCGCTTCGGCGGCGTATCCGGTTCCGCCTATGTCGTCGCCGGCGTCGGCATGACGGTGCTGACCGATGAGCACGTCGTCGTCGTGCCGATCCGCACCGGCATCGGCGCAAGGCTCGGCCTCAATGTCGGCTATCTGAAGCTGACGCAGCAGCCGACCTGGAACCCGTTCTGACAACCCAGAAAGCGTCGTGTGAGCCTCTGGAGCCAGCGAAGGGCGTGCAATCCTGCAGTAATTGTTGCAGCTTTCGAGCCGTCGTGCTTACTGCAGGAGAAGGAAACAGCCGCCCAACCGCATGGATGCATCGGATCCGGTCCAGATTGAAACGGCCAGCACGTGATTGAATATGCGCTCCTCTTTGCCTTGGGTTTCCTGACGGCGGCCATCATCGGCCTTCTGGTCGCGCCGGCCATTCAAAGACGCATCGTCCGCTTTGCCGAGGACCGCTTGAAAGAGACGATGCCGCTGAGCCCCCAGGAGGTTCGCGCCCAAAGGGATGCCGCGCGCGCCACCTATGCCGCTGAGAACGCAAAGATGTCGCAGACGCTCCGCCGCGAACGCGACAAGGGCGTGGCGCTGATGCTGGAGAATGAAAAGGCGCTCACCGAGGCCCGACGGTTGGCTGGCGAAAACACCGATCTCCACGCGCAACTTGCCGACATGAATGTCGCCGCCGCCGACATGCGATCGACCATCCGCCAGCTCGAACTGCGGATTGCCGACATGAGGGCATCGTACGATAACCAGCAGCGTGACAGCGGCACCAAGAGCGAGGAGATCCGCAGCTTGAACAGCCAGATCGACAAACAAGCGGCCGAGCTCGATAGCCTGCGCATCGACCTGGCGACACGCGAAACGCAGATCGAACACCTGAAGAGCCGGGCCGTCGGGCTGAGCGAGGAGCGCGAGGCCCTGCGCGCGGATCTCAAGGCCGAAAACGCCCGTGCTCGCGAAATGGAGCTGCGGCTAGGCCGGGAAGAAAACCGCATACGCCAGCTCGAAACCAGGCTGGCCCGCGAAACGGCCGCCAACGCCGACCGCGAGAGCGCGCTTGAACGGCGGGCCGAAGAGATCGAGCGGCTGAAAACGCGGATGAAGGCTGCGAACCAGGAAATTCGCGAAGCGACGAGAGCGCTCCGTTTGGCCGGCGCCAAGCCGCCGAAGCGAGCAGAACAGCACAATATCGCAGGAATGGACGCGGAGGGCGAAGCGAACGGAGCGCTGCCTGACCCCGACGCGACCAGCCTCCCGGATGATCTGCGCAACCGCGCGACGGCCATCTCGGAACGTCTCGTCGATTCGAAATCCGCCGCCCATGACGAGGCGTTGCGCGAGGAGGTCGCGGAGATTGCCGCCGGCATGGTGGCGCTCACGGCGGTCCAGGAAGGCTCCTCATCGCCGATCCACGGGCTTCTCGCCCGCGAGGAGACGGCGATGCCGGGAAAGCGCAAGAGCCTGGCGAGACGAGCCAAGGAAATGCTGCCGCCTGAATGAAGGCGGACGAGCCGCTCCTCAGATTCGACCGTTGGCGCGGGCGACCTGATGCAGCGCGATGCCCGCCGCCATAGCCACGTTCAGGCTGTCGAGACCCGGGCGCTGGCGGATTCGCGCGGTGCGGATGGTAGAAAGGATGGCCTGCGGCAGCCCCTCGCCTTCCGTGCCGACCAGCAATGCCATTCGCGGCGCCGGCGGAATTTCGGTGACGTCGATCTCGCCGCGCGGCGAAAGTCCCCACATCGCGAAGCCTGCGGCCTGAAGCCGTTCGATCAGTTCAGCAGCCGCGCCCTCGCGCGCAAACGGCAGCGTCAGCGCCGATCCGACGGAGACCCGGATCGACTTGCGGTACATCGGGTCGCAGCTCGATGCGTCCATCAGCACGGCGTCGACGCCGAAGGCAGCCGCATTGCGAAAAAGCGACCCCATATTGTCGTGATTCGATATGCCGCAGGCAGCAAGGACCAGGCTCGAGGCGGGAAGGGCGGCGATGAGAGCATCCCGGTCGGGCATCGCATCAGATCGCCCGAGCGCCAGCACGCCGCGATGCATGTTGAAGCCGGCGATCGCGTCGAAGACCCGGGCGTCGGCCGCGAAGACCGGCACATCGGCGGAGAACTGCGCAAGCAGCCCTGCGAGGCCGGCGAGCCGATTTTCGAGCAGCAGGATTGCCTCAGCGGTAATGCCGCGCCCGGAGCGGTGCGCGGCCGCCAGCATACGCAGGACGACTGTGCCTTCAGCGATGAAGCGGCCCTGCCGACCGGTGAGATCCCGCTCCTTGATCGACATGAACGCAGCGATGCGCGGGTCCGACGGGTCCTCAATGCGGATCGGAGGCGCGATCGCAACCATCACGTCAATGCGTCCTGACGGTGACGTCCGCGACGATGCGCCCTGCCCTGATGTCGAAGACGATCGCACGTGGTTCGGCGCCGGGCAGGCTGCCATAGAACAGCAGTTGCGAACCGGAGAGCGCCACATTGGTCACGGAAAAGCCGGCGGGCAATGCCGCAATTGCGCTGAGCGGCGCATCGCCCGGCACGCTCACCGCCGGCTGAGCCACCTCCGCACCGTCGTCGCTCCGCGTCAGCTTGTAGACAATCGCCCCGAGGACGGCCATAAGCATGATCAGCATCACGCTGGCCGAAACGAGCTGCAGGCGCACCATCTTGCGGCGGACATTCTCCATCGCCGGGTCAAGCGGCTTGTCTTCCTGTTCGTCGGGCTCGATTGCAGTCATGGCTGGCTTTCTATCGGAATTGAAACGGAATGAACGATCCCTTTAAACAAGCGACCGGCAATAGGAAAGTCCTGAGGGCCGACGAGAATGCCGCCGGGCGGCTGGATGCCTTTCTGACGGAGGCGCTTTCGGGCGAATTTTCGCGCAGCCGCATCAAGGCGCTGATCGAGCAGGGTGCCGTTTCGATCAATGGCATAACGGTCCTCGAACCCAAGCGGAAGGTTCACCCGGGCGACAGCTTCGAGATCACCTTGCCGACGCCCGAGGACCCCGAACCCAAGGGCGAGGACATCCCGCTCGACGTTCTCTACGAGGACGATGATCTGATCGTGCTGGTGAAACCGGCAGGTCTCGTCGTCCATCCGGGTGCGGGCAACTGGACCGGAACGCTCGTCAACGCCCTCATTCACCATTGCGGCGACAGCCTTTCCGGCATCGGCGGTGTCAAGCGGCCCGGCATCGTCCATCGGCTGGACAAGGAGACGAGCGGCGTCATGGTCGCGGCGAAAAACGATGCCGCTCATCGGCATCTCTCCGACCAGTTTGCCGATCACGGCCGCACCGGGCCTTTGGAGCGCGCCTACCAGGCCGTCGTCTGGGGGCGTCCCCGGCAGTTGAAGGGCACGATCAATGCCGCGCTCGGTCGAGCGGGCGACCGGACGAAACGAGCCGTCAAACGTGAGGAAAGCGATGACGCGCGCGAGGCAATCACCCATTACGAAGTGGTCGAGCGCTATCACGAGAAGCCGGACGGCACCTGTCTCGCTTCAACCGTCGAATGCCACCTGGAGACCGGGCGGACGCACCAGATCCGCGTCCACATGGCCCACATCGGCCATCCGCTGATCGGCGATCCCGACTATGGCGCCGCCTTCCGGACCAAGGCAAACCTGCTGCCGGAAGCCGCCAAGAGCGTGGTCAATCGCTTTTCCCGGCAGGCGCTGCATGCCTTCATGCTGCAGTTCGAGCATCCTTCCAGCGGTGACACGATGCATTTCGAAGCACCGATGCCAGCGGACATGGAGGAACTGGTCACCGCCCTTCGCGCAGGAACGTGACAGCCTCTTGAATTTGCTGCGAAGAATTCCAATCTTAGAGGCGCTTCAAAACTAAACCTCCTTTCCCCCGGTCTCATAATAGCGTGAAACCGGAGTCCTTGAATCATGCTTTCGCCGTACTTATCTTCTAGCCTCGTGGGGTCTAGACGAAGACCCACGTCCGGCCTGCCGTCCCGGAGGCCGGAGACGCACAAAGGGGGTGCTTCATGGCCCGCAATACGTTGCCGTCCATTGCCGCTGGAGAGGGCGGCCTCAACCGTTACCTCGACGAAATCCGCAAATTTCCCATGCTCGAGCCGCAGGAAGAGTACATGCTCGCCAAGCGGTACCAGGAGCATGACGACCGCAGCGCCGCCCACAAGCTGGTGACGAGCCATCTGCGCCTCGTCGCCAAGATCGCGATGGGTTACCGCGGCTACGGCCTGCCGATCGGCGAAGTCATCTCGGAAGGCAATGTCGGCCTGATGCAGGCAGTCAAGAAATTCGAGCCGGATCGCGGCTTCCGCCTGGCGACCTACGCCATGTGGTGGATCAAGGCAGCCATTCAGGAATATATCCTGCGTTCGTGGTCGTTGGTGAAAATGGGCACGACCGCCAATCAGAAGCGCCTGTTCTTCAATCTCCGGCGGCTGAAGGGCCGGATTCAGGCTCTCGACGAAGGCGATCTCAAGCCGGAGCAGGTGAAGGAAATCGCGACGACCCTGAAGGTCAGCGAGGACGAGGTCGTTTCCATGAACCGCCGCCTGTCAGGCGACGCGTCGCTCAACGCGCCGATCAAGGCCAGCGAAGGCGACTCCGGACAGTGGCAGGACTGGCTCGTCGACGAGCACGACAACCAGGAGGAAATCCTGATCGAGCAGGACGAGCTCGACAGCCGCCGTGCCCTGCTCGCCAGCGCCATGAAGGTATTGAACGATCGCGAGCGCCGCATCTTCGAGGCGCGCCGCTTGACCGAAGAACCGGTGACGCTGGAAGACCTTTCGACCGAGTTCGACATCAGCCGCGAGCGCGTCCGCCAAATCGAGGTGCGCGCCTTCGAGAAGGTGCAGGAAGCGGTCCGCAAGGCTGCTCTCGAGCGCGCCAACGCGCTACGGGTTGTCGAGGGCGCCTGATCGGCCTCTCCCCTTCAGAACGACACAAAGCCCCGGCTGGATGGCGTCCAGCCGGGGCTTTTGTTTCGTCTCCATTTTCCTACTGGCCGCTCGCCGCGGCCGCGCTGCCGAGTGAACTCCAGGCCTGCATGGCCTTGCTGAAGGCCTCTGTCCCGCTCGCCCCTTTCTCGAGGGTGAGCAGCGCGCGGCGTCCGTTGCGATAGGTGATCGGGATGTCGATCCAGCTGCGGCTGCGCAGCAGCTCGGTGTTGCTGCCGACGGCTTCCGCAAAGTCGTTGAGCGCGATCATATGAAAGTCGTCGGTGATCTTCGCTGGTACGGCAATGAGCGGGTCGCCGCGATCCTGCTCCGTGCGCTTCATCGAAACGCGCTGGACGCCCTCGATGCTGCCGCCCTCGAAGTTTTCGGGCAGCGAGAACACGAATTCGATCACGTGGCTCGCTGGCAGTGACGGGTCGACATTGCGCTTGATCGTCATCAGCGCCGTGAGCCCACGGTCAGGCACGGTGATCTGGGCCTGGATTGCCGGCTCGGGCTTGGCGTCGCCACCCGGCGATTCCTCCTTGATGGACCAGGCGACGGCGCCCGGGACGGCCGTAGGCGAGGATTGGCCAAGCCGCTCCTCATAGAGGAACATTTTCTCGCCGTCGGCGATGGAGACCTCGGTTTGCGGCGCTCCACCGTCCTGATTGGTCGCGGGTTGAGGGATCTGGGCGGCGGCGGCCTGTTGGGCTCCCGTCGCGGCGCTCTGCGGTTGCCCGGCCTCCGTCTGAGGCGCGACGGACTTGCCCTCCTGTGATACTTCGGTGCCGTTCGTGCCCGCAGGTCCCTCGTCGCGTTCGGATCCATCGGCAAGTAAACGCTGCGTAAACTTGCTCGATTTGTCCTCCGGCAGCGCCGTACCGTCCTGCGTGCCGGACTGTTCGCCCGGCTGCACGCCGGGCTCGCCTTCGCCGGCTGGCGGGGTTTGCGTCTCAGGCCCGGCGGGCATGATTTTGGCGAACATGGCCGAAAGCCAGGCATTGCCCGCTTCCCTGTTTACCCAATAGGCAAAGCCGCCACCACCGAGGAGAAGCAGGATCACCGCACCGATTGCCAGGCTCTTCACGCTGAATCGGGACGGCTTGGGGGAAACGCGGTAGGAGGCGGGTCGTGGGGACACCGCCGCCGGCGCCACATCACCGCCGTTCTCGTCCTCCTTGGCGGCCGCGGCCGCGTCGTTCGCTCCCCGGCTGACTTCATCGAAGCCGAGCAGATCATCGATATGATCCCACGCCGTGCCGGCGCGTTCCTCCTCGTTCGAAGCGGCCGCCGTCTTCTCAACCGGCCAGGCCCATTCGGAGACGTCCGGTTCGGCCGGCTTGTCCTTCTTGGCTTCGGCTGGCGCAGCAAAGGGATCGCTGTCGTCGAAGGACCAGGCCTGCGCCGTCTCCGCCTCGCTGGCTCGATGCACGGGTTGGCTTGTCTCGGGCTCGACCGGGTGCATGCCCAGCCGCTCCGGTTCGGCCGCCGCTTCGTCGCGTGACGCCTCAGGGGCCGGCGATTCTTCGCTAGGCCTTGCGACCGGCGCGACATCCTCCCACTCGGGCAGCGCCCATTCGGAGGAGTCCGGTTTCGCCTGCGCTGCCTCGACCGGCGGAGCTTCTTCACCCAGTGGCTCTTCTCGGCTCACCGGTTCCACGGGCTCAGGCTCGGCCGTGGGCTTGCCGCGATCTTCCTCCGCCTGCGGCTCGGGCGCGCCTGCCTCTTTCGCGGGCGACTGCTGCCAGGTTTCGACTTCCTCTGCGGCCGGCTGCTCCTCGGCCGGTGCGCCCCACTGCGGCTCCGCTGGGATAGCCTCCGGCTCTTCGCTTACCGCGGCCGGCTCCTCATATTGCTCGGTCGAGGCGGTCTCGAGGGTTGGCTCTGCTTCCCGGTGATCCGCGGCCTTATGCTCTGCTGTCGGCGCAACCTCGTCGGCTAGCGCCGGTTCTTCGAAGGCTTCCCGGGTTTCCGGCGCCGCTCCCTCGATGTGTTCCTCGGCTGCGGTCTGCTCAACCTCGGCAGCCTCGGCCGGAACCGGCTCCGGCTCCGACGATTCCGGAGCGGCAGGCTCCTGTTCGGCGGGGGCCTCAACTGCGCCCGGCTCGAGCGCTTCAGCCTCTTCGATTGCCGGCAAGGCCTCGGCGTGTTCGCTTTCGACCTCGGCAATCGCCAGTTCCAGCTTGTTCAGCTGCCGGTTGATCATGTCGTCCGATGGCCGCGGGGTCATGTTCTCGAGTTGGCGGCGCACCGCACTGCGCGCCTTCTCGTAGACCCTGCCCCGCATTTCGGGTGTGTTTTCCGACAGGCCGTCAACGGTCCTGCGAATAACTGCAACAAAATCCGCCATCAGATGCTTTCTCAAATCCTAGTCATGCAGCCGCAATGCGGCGCGGCTTCCTTGCGCCGACACTAGTCCTCAAAAGGGTCCGTCACAAGTATTGTGTCGTCGCGTTCCGGGCTCGTCGAAAGAAGCGCGACCGGCGCGCCGATCAGTTCCTCGACCTGGCGAACGTATTTGATCGCCTGTGCCGGAAGATCAGCCCAGCTGCGGGCGCCGACCGTCGATTCCTTCCAGCCTTCGAGCGTAATATAGACTGGCTTTACCGAAGCTTGCTGCGCCTGACTTGCGGGAAGATGATCGATCTGCTGTCCATCCAGAGTATAGCCGACGCAGATCTTCAGCTCATCGAGGCCATCGAGCACGTCGAGCTTGGTCAACGCGATGCCGGTGATGCCGTTGGCGGCAACCGACTGGCGCACCAGGGCGGCATCGAACCAGCCGCAACGGCGCTTGCGACCGGTGACCGTTCCGAATTCGTGACCGCGCTCGCCGAGGAACTGGCCGACCTCATCGTTGAGTTCCGTCGGAAACGGCCCTTCGCCGACGCGCGTCGTATAGGCCTTGGTGATTCCGAGAATATAGCCGAGCGAGCCCGGTCCCATGCCGGAACCGGCGGCCGCCTGACCGGCAACCGTGTTCGACGAGGTGACGAAGGGATAGGTGCCGTGGTCGATGTCGAGCAGCGTGCCCTGCGCGCCCTCGAACAGGATGCGCGCGCCCTTGCGGCGCTCCTTGTCGAGCAGGAGCCATACCGTGTCCATGAACGGCAGCACGCGCGCCGCTACGGAGGAGAGTTCATCCATGATCGCCTGGTGGCTGACTTCCGCCTCGCCCAGCCCGCGGCGCAGCGCATTGTGGTGCGTCAGCAGCCGGTCGACCTTGGCCGGCAGCGTGTCGAGGTCGGCGAGATCCATGACGCGGATGGCGCGGCGGCCGACCTTGTCCTCATAGGCCGGGCCGATGCCGCGGCGCGTCGTGCCGATCTTGGTGCCGCTGTTCGAGGCGGCGTCCTCGCGGAAGCCGTCGAGCTCGCGATGTAGCGACAGGATGAGCGTGGCATTGTCGGCAATGCGCAGGTTGTCCGGCGCAATCTTGACGCCTTGGTTGCCCAGCTTGTCGATTTCCGCGATCAGCGCATGCGGATCGATGACCACGCCGTTGCCAATGACGGCAAGCTTGCCGGGCCGAACGACGCCCGAGGGCAGCAGCGACAGCTTGTAGCTGACGCCGTCGATCACCAGGGTATGGCCGGCATTGTGACCACCCTGGAAGCGCACGACGATGTCGGCGCGCTCCGAGAGCCAATCCACGATCTTGCCTTTGCCTTCGTCACCCCATTGGGAGCCGACCACCACGACGTTCGTCATAATTTTCTTCCTGTTCACGCGCGCATGAGGACGTTGCGCTGTTCTCAAACCCGCGCATCTATACTGTGTTGTCTTTCGGAAAGCGACCCCGTTATGTTCCGCGACAGGGGCTTTTTGAATGACAAGCTAGGGCATTAGCGCCTATATCTCCAATTCTCCGGCCTTTGCGGCAATTCCACCCCTCGCCCTCCATGGATCGCAGCCTCGTGAACTCCAGAGCCTATTTTTATCTCGCCATCACCGCGCTTTTCTGGGGCGGCAATTCGGTTGCGGGCAAGATGGCCGTCGGCCACGTCAGCCCGATGATGCTGACGACATTGCGCTGGCTGGTTGCGCTCATGGTTATCCTGGCTCTGATGACGCCGCAGATCCGCCGCGACTGGGACAAGATCCGCCGGCATTGGCTGCAACTCCTCGCCTATGGCGCCGTCGGCTTCACCATGTTCAACGCCTTCCTGTACTCGGCGGTCAAATATACCAGCGCTATCAACGCCGTGATCCTGCAGGCCGGCATTCCGATGCTGATCTTCCTCTTCAACTTCGCCTGCTTCCGCACGAAAGCCTCGATCGCGCAGATCATCGGCTTCACCGTGACGCTGATCGGCGTGCTGACGACTGCAGCGCACGGTGACTTCACCAGCCTCATGCGGCTGCAGTTCAATTTCGGCGATGCGCTGATGATTCTCGCTTGCATAGTCTATGCCGTTTACACGGTAACGCTGCGCTGGAAGCCGGCCCTGCACTGGCAGAGCTTCATCGCCGACCCCGCCCTCGGTGCGCTGCTCAGCGCCATCCCGCTACTTATCTGGGAGGTTGGGAGCGGCGCCGCGATCATGCCGGACGCCACCGGCTGGACGATCATTGTCTACGCTGCAATCTTCCCGTCGCTGATGTCACAGGTTCTCTACGTTCGCGGCGTCGAAATGATCGGACCCAATCGCGCTGGCCTGTTCATCAACGCCATCCCGGTCTTCGGTACGCTTCTTTCGGTGCTGCTTGTCGGCGAGACCTTCCATCCGTTTCATCTGGCAGCGTTGGCGCTCGTGCTTGGCGGTATTGCCATCGCCGAACACGGCAGGCCGCTGCGGTAGCGGCGCCCCAACAGAAGCAATCAGCGCCCTAAAGAAAGACGCGCCGGCGATCTATCCGGCGCGTTCCCTAATGTCTGTGGTGAGAGCGACGCTCAATCGACGTTGAACACCAGCGGCTTCGCCTGGCGGACCGCCGGGTGCGCGCGCAGCTTGTCGAGCACCGTCTCGGAAACCGGGCCGTCGACATAGAGCAGTGCGATCGCGTCGCCGCCCTGCCTTTCGCGGCCGAGCTGGAAGTTGGCGATGTTGACGCCGGCGTCACCGAGCGTCGTGCCGATGAAGCCGATCATGCCGGGAACGTCGGTGTTGGTGATGTAGACCATGTGGCTGCCGACATCCGCGTCAAGGTTGATGCCCTTGATCTGGATGAAGCGCGGCTTGCCGTCGGAGAAGACCGTGCCGGCGACCGAGCGGGTCTGGTTCGCCGTCGTCACCGTCAGCTTGATGTAGCCGTCGAAGACGCCCGTCTTGTCGCGCTTGACCTCGGAAAGGATGATGCCCTTTTCCTTCACCATGATCGGCGCCGAAACCATGTTGACGTCCGCCACTTGCGGTCGGATCAAGCCGGCGAGCACGGCGCTTGTCAGCGCCTTGGTGTTCATCGCCGCCGTCGAACCGTCGTAGAGGATCTCGATTTCCTTGATGGCGCTCTCCGTCGCCTGCCCGACAAAGGCACCGAGAACGTCGGCGAGCCGGATGAAGGGCTTCAGGATCGGCGCCTCCTCGGCGGTGATCGATGGCATGTTGATGGCGTTGCTAACGGCGCCCTTGACGAGATAGTCGGCCATCTGCTCGGCAACCTGCAGCGCCACATTCTCCTGCGCCTCGGTGGTGGAAGCTCCGAGATGCGGGGTGCAGACGACGTTGGGCAGGCCGAAGAGCGGGCTCTCGGTGGCCGGTTCCACCTCGAAGACGTCGAAGCCCGCGCCGGCGACGTGGCCCGATTTCAGCGCAGCGGCAAGCGCCTTCTCATCGACGAGGCCGCCGCGCGCGCAGTTGATGATGCGCACGCCTGGCTTCGTCTTGGCGATCGCCTCCGCGCTCAAGATATTGCGTGTCTTGTCGGTGAGCGGCACGTGCAGGGTGATGAAGTCGGCCTGAGCGAACAGCTCGTCGAGCTCGACCTTGACGACCCCCATTTCTTCCGCCCGCTCCTTCGACAGGAACGGATCATAGGCGACGACGTGCATCTTGAGGCCGATGGCACGGGCGCAAACGATCGAGCCGATATTGCCGGCGCCGATGACGCCGAGCACCTTGCCGGTGATCTCAATACCCATGAATTTCGACTTTTCCCACTTGCCGGACTGTGTGGACGTATCGGCGGCGGGAAGCTGGCGGGCAACGGCGAACATCAGCGCGATTGCATGCTCTGCCGTGGTGATCGAGTTGCCGAACGGAGTGTTCATGACGATGATGCCGCGGCGCGAGGCGGCCGGAATGTCGACATTGTCGACGCCGATGCCGGCGCGGCCGACGACCTTGAGATTGGTGGCTTCGGCGATCAGTTTTTCGGTCACCTTGGTGGCGGAGCGGATGGCAAGACCATCGTAATTGCCGATGATCTCGGCGAGCTTCTCCTTGTCCTTGCCGAGCTTCGGTTGGAAATCCACTTCGACACCGCGGTCGCGGAAGATCTGGACGGCGGTTTCCGACAGTTCATCGGATACGAGAACGCGAGGTGCCATGAAGGCCTCCTTGGAATCAGGTCTGAACGGAATTGGCAGTGGCTTCGCCCTCAAGGAGCGCGAAGCAATCGCGTCGGATCAGGCGGCGGCCTGCGAAAGCGTCGCCTTCTGGGTCTCGAAGGCCCAGCTCAGCCACGGCATCAGCGCTTCCATATCGGCTGTCTCGATCGTCGCGCCGGCCCAGATACGAAGGCCGGACGGGGCATCGCGATAGTGGCCGATATCGAAGGCGACGCCCTCCTTGTCGAGGAGTGCTACGACGCCCTTGGCGAAAGCGGCCTGCGCATCCGCATCGAGTGCCGTTATGTCGCGGTCAACGATCTTCAGGCAGACGGATGTGTTGGAGCGGGTCTCCGGCTTGACAGCCAGATTGGCGATCCAGTCATTGGCCGCGACGAAACGGTGGATCACCTCGGCATTGGCGTCCGCGCGAGCGATCAGCCCTTTGAGCCCCCCCGCCGATTTCGCCCAGAGAAGCGCGTCGATATAGTCCTCGACGCAGAGCATCGACGGCGTGTTGATCGTCTCGCCGGTAAAGATGCCCTCGATCAGCTTGCCGCCCTTGGTCATGCGGAAGATCTTGGGCAGCGGCCAGGCCGGCACATAGCTCTCCAGCCGTTCCACCGCGCGCGGGCTGAGGATCAGCACGCCATGGGCGCCTTCACCGCCCAGAACCTTCTGCCAGGAGAAGGTGACGACGTCGAGCTTGGTGAAGTCGAGTTCCTGGGCGAAAGCGGCCGAGGTCGCGTCGCAGATCGTCAGGCCCTTGCGGTCCGCCGGGATGAAGTCGGCGTTCGGAACGCGCACGCCCGAGGTCGTGCCGTTCCAGGTGAAGACGACGTCGCGGTCGAAATCAACCTTGGAGAGATCCGGCAGCTCGCCATAGTCGGCTTCGAAGCGGCGGACATCGGCAAGCTTCAGCTGCTTGACCACGTCGGTCACCCAGCCTGCGCCAAAACTTTCCCAGGCCAGCATGTCGACGCCACGCGCGCCGAGCAGCGACCACAGTGCCATCTCGACGGCGCCGGTATCGGAAGCGGGCACGATACCGATACGGTGATCGGCCGGCACTTCGAGAATTTCGCGGGTAAGGTCGATGGCTTGCTTGAGCTTGGTCTTGCCGATCTTGGCCCTGTGCGAACGACCGAGCGGAGCATCGGAGAGAGCTTCGAGCGTCCAGCCGGGACGCTTGGCGCAAGGACCCGAAGAAAAATGGGTATTCGCCGGGCGCACGGCCGGCTTGGCAGGCTTCGTCATATGCTATCCTCTCAGATAGAAGCCCCTCGTTGGGGAGGGGTGTCCCGCCGTCGGAAATATTGTGGAGCGGAGAGGATGTCAAGCGACTTGTGTCGCGTTTGAAAAGATTTTTGGCGTTACGAGAAAATCGTTCGAGCTCTCGGGAAGCTGCTCACCAAAGGGCGAACCGCAAGCCCGCGCGAATTTCGTGACGGGAGAGGCCATCATCGTAGCTCTTGCTTCCGCTCGCACCGGTAAGGGCCTCCGCACCGAAGCCGAACATGTCGCCGTCGGCGATGCGGGAATAGCGATAGCCGATATCGAACTTCAACCGGTCGGTAACATCGTAGGAAACACCCGCCATCACAGCATAGGTGAAACGCCAACTGTCGCGGCCCTCATAGGAGGTTCCGCCCGCCGCCCCGGAACAGGCGCCGCCGCCCACAAGACAGGTCGAGCTTTCACGAACGGTCTTCCAGTCGATATGAGTCGCGCCGACGCCGGCGCCGACATAGGGCGTGAAGCCGGCGAGCGTCGCCAGATCGACATAGCCGTTCGCCATCAGCCCGAGAGCGGAAAAATTGGCGCTGTGGGAAAGGGCGCAGGACGTTCCGGCCCCCTCGCCCGCGCATGGATTTGCCGAGAGCGACGAGCCGTCGAAACGGCCCTCGAAATACTCGGCCGTCAGATCGGCGCGGAAGACGTCATTAAACCGATAGCCGAGGCCGATCGTGCCGGACACCGGCTTGTCGAAGCGGGCGTTGTCGAAGGGAACGTTGCTGTAGCTGCCCGTACCGCCATCAAAATTGCGGTAGAAAGGATCGCCCTCGTCGACCCAGCCTGCATAGCCGATGTCGCCGCGCAGATAGAGTCGGCTGCTGTCCTCTGCCTTGGTGGAAATGGTGATTTCCGGCGCGTCGAGCAGATCCTGGTCATTCGCCGCGGCCAAACCGGGCAAGAACAGGCCAGCGCTCAGAACGATGCCGCAAATCCCGTTCCGCCAGTCCATTCCCGTATACCCTGCCCATCGTCCACATGAGCGGCCATGACGGCTCGCCCGCTGCGTTAACTATTGGCAGGGACAAGTTAACCAGCGGTTAAGCATGTTGATTGACTAAAATTCAAGGAATCCGGCACGGCACACTTATGGACGCGATGGTGCTGACGATGGTCTTCGAAATGGAGCCACGGAGATCCGGCTTGATCCGTCGATCCCTCACCGGTCGCCACGTGAAATGCGTGCGTTCATGTCTCTCGCATAAGCGCAAATGTCCGTGCGGCGCGACAACGTTCGCACGAGGAGATCACGTTGCCCCACGATTGCCTTGCCTCAACGAGGAAATGGCAGTCCTCTCTTTCTATTTCTCCTATGATGTCTTTGATATTGCGGCCTGCATTTCGCGTAATCGCATCCATCTTCGGGAACATAGTCGAACAGACGCTTTCTCCGCGCGCGGTGGCGACACCAGCATCGTTGAAGAAGAAGGCGGCGTGAATCACATTGTGTTGGTCGGGGCCCGCAACTGCATATGGCTCCCCCCAATAGGCATCAAGCGTCTTCGCCCATTCCCCGGCAGCGATCCGGTCTTTCGGCAGATGGGAAAACTTCACGTCGCGCGTAATTCCGTAGAGCACACTTCCCGACAGCGGCGAGGTGAAATGGAGTCGATAGATATTCGAAATGGACGACTGGCCGGGACTGCGAGGCGCCTCGAGCTCTATGGACGCAATGAAACTTGCCGACCCGGCGTCGCGCTTGGGGTTTACCGCTGGCGATCCTCCGTCTTTTGCCAATCCGCGTACTTGCGCGAAATGATTGCCGCGACCTCGGAAAAGGTCATTCCCGTTTCAAAATCGCTTTTGCCGCCGTAGCTTCGCTCCGGTCTGGCGAAGCAATTTTCGTGGTGGGGCAGCGTGGGCGAGCGTGGCAAAGAGGAGAAACAGGCAGATTGCGAGCGTCTTCATTTTTGACCATGCTTTGTTACTGTCAAAAGCCCAGCGCAATGAAAGGGGCCGCATGACGGCCCCGTTACGAAGGTCTCACCCTGTGTTCCGCCCTATTGCAGTGCGTAGCGCATGCCGAGCTTCAAATCGTGCGACGTGATGTCTTTGAAATGCATCGGTGCATTGATGGTGGCACCGTCGAAGGTGCGGATGTTGCCGGTCTTCGCGTCTCCGAGATCGACGTAGCTGTAGCCGAAATCGATCGCCAGGCGCTCGGTGGCCTGGTAGGCGACGCCGGCATGCAACGCCCAGGCAAAGTTCCAGGTTGGGTCCTCGTCGGCATAGGCGACGCTTTGCGTCGGCACGTTGACATCGCGGAAGCCCGAGATCGTGTTGCGCGATGCGCCGATACCGGCGCCGACATAGGGCTTGACGCCGTACCAATCGCCAATGTCGACATAGGCGTTAGCCATCAACAGCCACTCCGACTTGGCACCGTCATAGTCGTTGGTACCGTCCCAGACCGGGCCGCCGACGTCGTTGTGGCCGTAGCGGTCGAGCGCCGAAAAATCGGCCTTGCCGCGATATTCAACGATACCGTCGAGACGCAACCAGTCATTGAACTGATAACCGATGCCGACGCCTGCAAGCGGCGCGCTGTCAAAGCTGCCGTCGTCGAGAAACTCATGCAGTTCGACGGCGTCGAACAACTCGTGGTCCATGCTGCCGAGCCGCTGGTTGCTCATGCCGAGGTGACCGCGCAGATACCAGCCGCTGGCCACGACAACGGGCACCGGAACCACGGGATCCTCGACGTAAAGATCGGCCGCCACGGCAGGCGTGCCGCCCAGCCATGCGGCCACTACCGCAATCAAGGACTTCTTCATAACAGCTCCGCGAATATTCTTTTCTGCCCGGCTGCTTCACTGGTCGGGCCACTCAATTTCTGTCGCGTTAACATTGGCACGGCGCGGTTAATATTGGATTAAGTATAGAAATTTACTTCGTTTATTAAGATTCAGCGGACTCGGGTGCGCCCCATAGCAAAAGGCCGGCAGTGATGCCGGCCTCGCCAACGGGTACCGATTGTCCGGTGACTTCTATGCGGCGTTGCGCGCGTTGGCGATCACGTTGACCAGTTCGTC
This sequence comes from Sinorhizobium shofinae, assembly GCA_001704765.1. Classification (GTDB taxonomy): domain Bacteria; phylum Pseudomonadota; class Alphaproteobacteria; order Rhizobiales; family Rhizobiaceae; genus Sinorhizobium; species Sinorhizobium shofinae. The sequence goes on along the minus strand of MBFK01000010.1, from coordinate 157,977 downwards.
GACGATGCGCTCGACCTTGCTGCGGTCGTCGCCTTCCGCCATCACGCGGATCAGCGGCTCTGTGCCGGAAGGGCGGATCAAAAGCCGGCCGCCCTTGGCGAGTTCCGCTTCGGCGTCGGCGATCGCCTGGCGCACCGCCGCGTGTTCCAGGGGCTTGCCCGCCGAAACGCGCACATTCTTCAGCACCTGCGGCACCGGCTCGAAGCGCTGGCAAACCTCGCTCACCGCCCTCCCATGCCGTTTGACAACGGCGAGGATCTGCAACGCCGCGACGAGGCCATCGCCCGTCGTGCCGAAATCGGACAGCACGATGTGGCCGGACTGCTCGCCACCGACATTCAGGCCGTCCTGCCGCATCTGCTCGACGACATAGCGGTCGCCGACCTTGGTGCGGTGGAGCTTGAGCCGGCGGGCCTGCAGATAGCGCTCGAGGCCGAGGTTCGACATCACGGTGGCGGCGATACCGCCGCCCTTCAGCATGCCGTCGGCCGCCCAGCTGTCGGCAATCACCGCCATCAACTGGTCGCCATCGATCACCGTGCCCTTTTCGTCGATGATCAGCACCCTGTCGGCGTCGCCGTCAAGCGCGATGCCGATATCCGCCCTCACCTCGTGCACCTTCTTCTGCAGGGCCTCCGGATGGGTCGATCCGCATTCGAGGTTGATGTTGACGCCGTTCGGCTCGGTACCGATCGTCACGACTTCGGCGCCGAGTTCCCAGAGGGCCGACGGGGCGACCTTGTAGGCCGCACCATTCGCACAATCGATGGCGATCCTCAGGCCCTTCAGGGTGACGTCGCGCGGGAGCGTGCGCTTCGCCTGCTCGATATAACGGTAGATGTCGCCGTCGACGCGCTTGGCGCGGCCGATGTCCTCCGGCTTGGCAAGCTGCCCGGACATGTCCTGGTCGATGAGTTCCTCGATCTTTTCTTCGATGTCGTCGGAGAGCTTGTAGCCGTCCGGCCCGAACAGCTTGATGCCGTTGTCGCGGAAAGGATTGTGTGACGCGGAGATCATCACGCCGATGTCGGCGCGGAGCGACCGGGTCAGCATGGCCACCCCCGGCGTCGGGATCGGGCCGAGGAGGAAGACATCGAGACCGGCGGCCGTGAAGCCGGCAACCATGGCGTTTTCCAGCATATAGCCCGAAAGGCGAGTGTCCTTGCCGATCACCACGCGGTGACGGTGCGCGCCGTTGCGGAAAATGGTTCCGACCGCGACACCGACCCGCATGGCGAGATCCGCGGTCATCGGGAATATATTGGATTGGCCGCGAATACCGTCGGTGCCAAAATACTTGCGTTTCATAAGAACTCCATCGTCCTGCTTCGGCAGGATCTCTTTTGCCGGCCGCGTCTGATTGCGTGTTCCACGACTGGTTTTCATGTCCCCGGGACCTCGCCTGCAGGCCTAATCCACGGCGGGATTGGAAACGCGATCGCGCTTCCGCCCCTCGCTCCAACTCTTTATAGAACGCCCTTCCCGTCAAATCGGAAAATCGGGCGGCTTTGCGCCATCTTTGGCACATATGCACAACAAACGGCAGCAACACTATCATCAGAAATCATTACAGCGCGTTACCAAGCGCGCTCGCAACGCCGATGACCCGAAGCCGGCAAAAAAGCCGCCGCTCCGTTTGGAAGCGGCGGCTTGATTGATATGGCCTGCATGCCAGCGACTGCGGCTATTGTGGCTGCGGCTCGAAACCGCCTTCGGGTTCCTCACCCTTGTTGCCGACTTCCTTCTTCGTGCCGGCCGATGGCACGGCCGATCCGCGATGCGGCGGCGTGTCGTCGCCAAGGTCGCGTGCGGGCTTCTCGCCGCGGATCAGCGCCTTGATCTCGTCGCCGGTCAGCGTCTCGTATTCAAGCAGCCCTTCGGCGAGAGCGACGAATTCATGGTGGTGCTCGGTAAGGATCCGGCGCGCCGTCTCATAGGCGTCGTCGATAAGGCGGCGGATTTCGTTGTCGATCTTCTGCGCGGTCGCTTCAGAGACATTCTTCTGTTGCGCGACCGAATGACCGAGGAAGACCTCCTGCTGGTTCTCACCATAGGCAACCTGGCCGAGCTGATCGGAGAAGCCCCATTGCGTCACCATCGCACGTGCAAGCTTCGTCGCCTGCTCGATATCGGAAGATGCGCCCGAAGTGATGTTCTCCTTGCCGAAGGTCAGTTCCTCAGCGACGCGCCCGCCCATCATGATCGCAAGGCGTGAGATCATCCACTTGTAGCTCATCGAGTAGCGATCGCCCTCGGGCAATTGCATCACCATGCCAAGCGCGCGGCCGCGCGGAATGATCGTCGCCTTGTGCAGCGGATCGGCCGAAGGAACGCTGAGCGCCAGGATCGCGTGACCGGCCTCGTGATAGGCGGTGAGCTTCTTCTCGGCTTCGGTCATGGCGGAGGAGCGACGCTCCGCACCCATCATGATCTTGTCCTTGGCGTCCTCGAACTCCTGCATCGTGACGAGGCGCTTGTTGCGCCGCGCCGCCATCAGCGCCGCCTCGTTGACGAGGTTCATCAGGTCGGCGCCGGAGAAACCGGGCGTGCCGCGCGCCAGAACCTTGAGATCGACATTCGGCGCCAGCGGCACGTTGCGGACATGCACCTTGAGGATGCGCTCGCGACCGTTGATGTCCGGGTTCGGCACGACCACCTGACGGTCGAAGCGGCCCGGGCGCAGGAGCGCCGGATCCAGCACGTCGGGGCGGTTCGTCGCGGCGATCAGGATAATGCCTTCATTCGCCTCGAAGCCGTCCATCTCGACGAGCAACTGGTTCAGCGTCTGCTCGCGCTCGTCATTGCCGCCGCCGAGGCCGGCACCGCGATGACGGCCAACCGCGTCGATTTCGTCGATGAAGATGATGCAGGGCGCGTTCTTCTTCGCCTGCTCGAACATGTCGCGGACACGCGAGGCACCGACACCGACGAACATTTCGACGAAGTCGGAACCCGAGATGGTGAAGAAGGGCACGTTCGCTTCACCCGCAACCGAGCGGGCAAGCAGTGTCTTACCGGTTCCGGGCGGGCCGACCAGCAGCACGCCGCGCGGGATGCGGCCACCGAGCCGCTGGAACTTCTGCGGATCACGAAGGAATTCGACGATTTCCTCGAGGTCCTGCTTGGCCTCGTCGACGCCGGCGACATCGTCAAAAGTCACACGGCCGTGTGCCTCCGTCAGAAGCTTGGCCTTGGACTTGCCGAAGCCCATCGCGCCGCGCGAGCCGCCCTGCATCTGGCGCATGAAGAAAAGCCAGACGCCGAGGATCAGAAGCATCGGCAACAGGGTGCCGATATAGCTCAGGAAGCCCGAAGAACCGTCGGTTTCCGGACGTACCGTCACCGTTACGTCCTTCGCCTCGAGCCGCTCGGTCAAGGCCGTGTCGACGGCGGGAGCATAGGTCTGGAACGTCGCACCACTCTCCACATAGGTGCCGATCACCTTGGAGCCCGTAATCACCACTTCCTTGACGCGGCTGGCATCGACGTCCTTCAGGAATTGCGAGAAGGGAATTTCACGCGAACCCGTCCGCTCGGTCGGCTGCTGGAACATGCTGAATAGCGCGATCAGGAGAAGCGCTATGATTGCCCAGAGGGCAAAATTTCGAAAATTAGGGTTCATCGAACTCCCCGGAACCTGTGACAGCCCGAGCTTTCGCCGGACTGCTGTATGCTCCTTAACATAGGGTTCCGGCAACGCCTTGCCAAGGAAAACCGCCGGTTACCCTGCCATTTCTGTCAAAACATCATCAACCGGCGGCGCGGGATATCTGTCACGCCCGAACAACTGGGCGACCGTATCCGCCATGCTCCTGTCGAAACCCGGCAAAAAGGTGTCGTATGGGCCGATCCGGCATTCGAGCTTAGCCTCTGCGGCCTCGGAGCCGAGACTGCCGGCGTCCGCTGGCGCGATGCGAGGTGCCACCAGCGATGCCCTTTTGGCAACCCCCTGAGGCAGGCCTGCGGCAATAAGCCTCTGCCTCCACGCCCCACCCTGCGCCTCTGCACTGATCGTCACGGCCGGCCCGACGCTCGTGACGTTGAAACGGCCATCCCAGGTGCCGCTCTCGCTTGCACCAATCCTCAGAACCGGCAGATCGCGTGGCTCCCGATAGAGGTAGAGGCCGCTTCGGCGTCGGTCGAAGACCACGCGCCCCGCCGTCATGCGCCCTGCCTCCCCCGATTGCAGAAAGCCTGACAGGCGCTCGATCGTTGCGCGCCCCGGCAGATGTTCACGGCCGCCGATGACCGCGCCGACGGTCATCAAGGCGCGGCGCCAATCGGGATCGTCCATCCGTCCGGCCTGCGTAGCTGCGACCTCGGCGACGAGACCCTCGTGAACGCGCAGATGGTCTCCTAACAAGGCAGCCGCTCTTGCCGAGGAGTCGGCACGTTGCGGTCCGCCCCGGTCAGGGGTCGGCGCATCGCCCGAAGCCGCGAGGCTGGCGCGTACCCGGGCCCGCTCGAACAGAGGATTAGCATTGCTCGGATCTTCGAACCAACCAATGCCGCGAGCCTCCAGGAAGGCGCGTATATCGGCTCGTCGCACCTTGAGGAACGGTCGCAAGACCCAGATACGGCGTCCGTAGAGCATGGCTGCAGCCATCCCGGCGCTGCCTTGCCCTTGCCCCCGATCGCGGGCGCCGCGCATGGCGATCGTCTCGCTCTGATCATCGAGTGTGTGCCCGGTGGCGATGCAGTCAGCCCGGAAGGCGGCCGATGCTTCGGCCAGCAAGTCGTAGCGCTTGCGGCGCGCCGCCGCCTGAATGCCGGCGAGCGGTTTGTCGCCCTGCCAGCAGCAGACAAGGTGGGGAATGCCGAGGCCAGCGCAGAACGCCCCGACGGCCGAGGCCTCATCGGCGGACTCCGGCCTCAAGGCGTGATCGACCGTGCAGGCGACGAGCGAGAACCGGTTGAATTCGGCTGCCGCGAGCGCTGCGTGAAGCGCGACAAGAAGCCCCTTGGAATCGCTGCCACCGGAGATGGCGACGAGAATCCGGCCTGGCCTGGTAAAGGATTTGAGAAAACGTGTTGCCGCAGCGATGACGGCTTCTGGCATTGGGTCGGCCTCAGCAGCCAAAGCGGCTCTGCTCGCTCGTCACCTTCGCCTTAACAGCGGCCGATGCCTTGGGATAACGCTTGTTCACCTCGCGCAAGGTGGCGCAGGCGGTTTCCTTATTGTCGAGAGCCCCGAGCGACATGCCAAGCTTGAGCAGCATCTCCGGTGCCTTCGGCGACTTGCCATAGGCCTGATGGGCGTTCAGGAAGGTCTTCGCGGCGTCGCTATATTTACCCTGGGAATATTGTGCCTCGCCCATCCAGAAGCTGGCATCCGCCGCCTTGTCACCCTCCGGGAAGGCGTCGAGATAGTCGCGGAATTCCTGTTCGGCCATTCCGTAGTCGCCGGATAGAACATGGCCATAGGCGGATTGATAAAGATCGCCCGGATTGCTGAGGGCAGCGGTTTGCTGCTCGCTTCCGGGATTGGCGTTGAGGCCGGCATTGCCTTGATCGGCGATCCCCGTATCCACACCGGGAAGCGTGGCGTTGGCGCCGGGCTCAGTCTCCGTTGTCGCTGATACCGGATTGCCGTTTTCGTCGAAGATGATCTGGCCGAGCGTGCTTGGCGGCGGTGCCGTGCCTGTCGCATTCGGATCGGCGCTGGCCATGCCTGCGCCGTCTGCCGGCGCGGTCGTCGTCGGGCTATCCGTCACCTCGGGGGTGACGGACGCCTGATCGCTGGACTTCGGCGTTTCAAGTGCGCCGCTTTTCTTGGAGGAGGACTTGCCGCTTTCAAGATCCTGGAAGCGGAACTCGTTGTCCTCCTGGAACTTCCGGATCTGCTCCTGCATCTGCAAGAGCTGGAAGCTCATTTCCTCGATACGCCCGTTGAGCGAGCGGATCTGTTCCTCAAGTTGGCCAATCCTGCCGACTTCGGCCGATTGCACCTTCACCACCGGCAGATCGCCCTTGCTGGCGGCGTCGGCATGGGTCGCGCGGGCCAGCAGCCCCGAGAGCGGCATGGCATTCGCCGTTTGGCCGAGGGCCGCAAGGGCCGCAAGACCAATCAGTCCTGCCACGACAAATTTCTTCATCTCATTTGTCCTGTTCGATAGATTGTTCTCACCCCGGATCGCGCTCCGCAGTACATCCGACGATTCCATAGGGCGAGTGCCGCACAGTTTTCCAATTGCTGTGAAAAAGCAACGGAGTTCGGCCAAAGTGTGGTAAAAAAGAAAAGGCGGCCCGCGGCCGCCCCTCCAAATCGATCTTAAATGGCTCAGCTATCAGCTTCCGGCGCCGCCGAGAACGGTGACGGCGCGGCGGTTCTGCGACCAGCAGGAAATGTCGTCGCAGACGGCGACCGGCTTTTCCTTGCCGTAGGAGATCGTCCGCATGCGGTTCGCCGGAACGCCGCGGCTGACGAGATAGTCACGCGTCGCTGCGGCGCGGCGGGCACCGAGCGCCAGGTTGTATTCGCGCGTGCCGCGCTCATCGGCATGGCCTTCGACGGTAATGGCGTAGTTCGGATACTTCGCCAGCCACTGGGCCTGGCGGTCGAGCGTCGCCTGGGCATCGGCACGGATCGAGCTCGAGTCGGTATCGAAGAAGATGCGGTCGCCGACATTGACGGTAAAGTCCTGCTGCGAGCCCGGCGTCGCAGCGCCTGCGCCGAGGCCGAGGCCGGCGGCATCATTCGGTAGGTTCTTCTTGGAAGCGCAGCCGGCAACGGCAAGTGTCATGACGAGGGCGAGCATGACGGGATTGCGGGCGATGGTCTGCATGCGGCTTGCTGCCGGGGTGTCAATTCGGCTCATGGGCCGGGTCTCCTTGAGAAGTGTCTGAATTCACGGTTGCCAGACTGTAACCGGAAGCGGTTAATTGCTTTTCAACAGGTATGGTTAACAAATCGACAATCTGCGGCGGAGCGCCTGCTACAACAGCACTTTGCGGCGAGAAAGCGGCACGTTGGCCGCATTTCCCGCCACAACTGTGGACACTATTCCATCAGCGGCGACCAGGCCGGATCGGAAGCGAAGCCCTGGGTCTGGATGAGCTGCTCGTTGTAGCCCGTCAGATCGATGGAATAGAGCTGGGGGCCGCCGGCACCCGCATTCTGACGGAAGAACATCAGAACGCGGCCGTTGGGCGCCCAGGTCGGTCCCTCGTTGTGGAAACCGGTGGTGAGGATACGCTCGCTGGAGCCGTCCGGCTTCATCACGCCGATCGAGAACTTGCCGCCCGACTGCTTGGTAAAGGCGATCAGGTCGCCGCGCGGAGACCAGACCGGCGTCGAGTAGGAACCGTCGCCGAAGGAAATGCGCGTCTGGCCGGAACCGTCGGCACCCATGACATAGAGCTGCTGCTTGCCGCCGCGGTCGCTTTCAAAGACAACCCGGCTGCCGTCCGGTGAATAGGAGGGCGAGGTGTCGATCGCCGCGGTGTTGGTCAGCCGCGTCGTCGTGCGCGAGCGCAGGTCCATCGTATAGATGTTGGCGTTGCCTTCCTGCTGCAGGCTCATGATCACCCGCTGCCCGTCCGGCGAGAAGCGCGGCGCAAAGGTCATGCCCGGGAAATTGCCCACCACTTCGCGCTGTCCGGTTTCGAGCTGCAGCAGATAAACGCGCGGCTGCTGGTTCTCGAAGGACATGTAGGTGATTTCCTGGCGGTTCGGCGAGAAGCGCGGCGTCAACACGATGTCGTTCGAATTGGTGAGCGCGCGGGCGTTGAAGCCGTCCTGGTCCATGATCGCGAGCTGACGCTTGCGGGCATTCTTCGGTCCGCTTTCGGCGACATAGACGATGCGCGTATCGAAATAGCCTTTTTCGCCGGTGATCCGCTCATAGATCGCGTCCGCGATGATATGGGCGACGCGACGCCAGTTTTCCGGCTGGGTGTAAAATTGCTGGCCGAGCATCTGCTGCCCGGCAAAGGTGTCCCACAGGCGGAACTCCGCCTTCAGCCTGCCGTCACCTTCCTGAGTGACGCGGCCGATGACGAGCGCCTGCGCATTTATCACCTTCCAGTCCTCAAAGCGCGGAGCAGCGTCGGGATTGGCGATCTTCTCGATGAAGGCGCCCTTGTCGATCGGCGCAAAAAGCCCGGAGCGCTTGAGATCGGCAGCGACGACGTCGGAGATCTTCTGGGCGAGCTCTCCCTGCAGGAAGTCCGTCACCGCGATCGGCAGGGGCTCGACGTTACCCTTGTTGATGTCGATCTCCACAACGGCGTTTGCCGGCGCAGCGAAGAGCACGCCTGCAAACATCAGCGTGAAAAGACGGAAAAAATTGCGTCTCAGCATTTCCATAAAGCCTTTCAGCCTTTCATCTTTCTGGGCGGGGTGAGGAAAGTGTGCGCGGTTTTTCCGCCACATCGCGCCCCAACCTGTCTAGAGCATTGAGCTTGGGTCGAAGTTGACGACCACCTCGCTCCACGAATCGTACTTGTCGGCTGGCAATCCCTTGAAGGGAGCGGATTTCAGAACTGCGCGCCGCGCGCCACTGGCAAGCGCCCGACGTGCCGCGTCCGAACCGCCTGTCGCTTCGACTTCCGGCTCACCGATTAACTCTCCGTTGGGGTCGAGCTGGAAAGTCACTTTGATGCGGACGTCCGCCGCATCGGCCATACCAGGAATGATCGACCAGTTGTTCTGGATCTGACCGCGCAACGCGTCCATTTCGCTCTGCGAAAGCGTGTTGCCGCTGGTCGTCTTCTTGCCGCCGAGTGCCGCCTCTTCCGTCGAACGCTTGGCGCCACCGCCGGAGGAGTCCTGCTTGTTGAGCAGTGCCGCGATCTCGTCGGCGTTGAAGTCGCTCTCCTTCTGGGAGGACGCCTTCTTCTGCTCCTTCTTGGTCTCTTCCTTCTTGCGCTCCGGCGTCTTGGCCGTCTGCGCCGGCTTTTCGACTTTCGGCTTGACCTGCGGGGTGGGGACCTTATCAGGCAACGCCTCGGCCTCGGGGTTCTCGGCGGGCTGTTCCTCGGCTGGCGCAGGCTCCGGTTTGGTGTCCGGCTTCACTTCCTGTTTCGGTTCTGGCAGCGCCGCGACCTCGGTCGCGGGCTCCGAGGCAGGCTTGGTCTCTTCGACCTTCTCGATTTCTTCCTTGACCGGATCCAGCGTGGGTGGCGCTTTCTCCGTCTTTTCGGGGGCGGCGGCGGATTCGTTCTGGACGGGCTTGCTGTTGGGCGTCGGCGGCGTCTTCAGATCGACGTCATTGTCGCCGATGTTCTCGGCGTTCTCGACGGGCGTCGGCTTCTTGGTCGGGACGGGCGAAGCCTTTTCTTTGGCCGGCGCCTTCTTGTCGCCCTGCTGGATCTGGGTGATCGATTCGACCGGCACGATGTCGACCGGCAGCGCCTCGACATCCGCGACCTCGAATTCGGCCGGGCTGCCAAGCGACACCAGCGCCCAGGTCAGAACCAGAGCGTGGAGGACAGCAGATGTAGCAAGACTGCCCTTCATGTCAGGGGATCACTTTTCCTGTTCTTGAAGCGTTACGAGCCCGAGATTCTTGAAGCCGGCCGCCGAGATGCGCGCCATGACTTTCATCACCGTGCCGTAGTCGGCATTGGTATCGCCGCGTACATAGATGCGCTCGTTGTAGCCCGTCGTGGCGATCGCCTCGAGCTTCGGAACGACCTCGTCGATCCCGATTGGCGTTTCCTGCAGGAAGATCTCGCCGGCCGGATTGACCGAGACGGTAATCGGCTGGGTGTCGGCGTTCATCGCCTTCGCCTGCGTTTCCGGCAGATCGATCGGCACGCCCACCGTCATCATCGGTGCCGCCACCATGAAGATGATCAGGAGCACCAGCATGACGTCGACAAGGGGCGTGACGTTGATTTCGCTGATCGTGCCGTTCCTGCCTCTACGCCGACGGCGTCCGCCGCCCGATCCCTTGGCTCCGCCTACTGCCATACCCATCAGCGTCGTCTCCGTGCTCGAAGGTCGTTATTGCGCGGCCTGGCGCGAAGGCTGCAGCTTCTCATCGATCTGCCGCGACAGGATGGCGGAGAATTCGTCGGCGAAGGCTTCCATGCGTGCGCTGAGCTTGCCGGCGTCGGCAGTGAACTTGTTGTAGGCAATAACGGCGGGGATAGCGGCGAGCAGACCGATGGCGGTCGCCAGCAGGGCCTCGGCGATACCGGGCGCAACGACGGCGAGGTTGGTCGATTTCGAGCCGGCGATCGCCTGGAACGAAGTCATAATACCGACGACCGTGCCGAAGAGGCCGATGAAGGGGGCGGCCGAACCGATCGTCGCGAGCGAGCCGAGCCGCGCCTCGAGCGTTTCGGATTCACGGGCGAGCGTCACATCCATGACGCGGTCGATGCGCATCTGCAGGCCGATCGGCGAGCGGGCGCCGCGTTCGAAGCTCTTCTTCCACTCGCGCATCGCCGAGACGAAGATCGCGCCCATGCCGGTCGTCTGCCGATCGGAGAGGGTGCGATAGAGCTCTTCGAGCGACTGTCCGGACCAGAAGACCTGCTCGAAATTGTCGAGCTGGCGGCGAACGCGCCCGTAATTGAGCGACTTGTCGACCACGATCGCCCAGGTCCAAACCGAAGCTGCAATCAGCCCCAGCATGACCAGCTTGACGACCAAGCCTGCTTGCATGAACAGCGACCAGAGGGTCACATCGCTCGTCGCGGCCAATCCAACCTGTTCCATCGATCTCAGTCCCCGAATCCAAACACCCGGCAAGAGCAACTCATGCTCATGACCGGGTCGCCCAAACGTCCTGCTGCAAAATGCCCCGGCATCGCCGCCGTTCGCGGCATTGCGATCTACTCGCCTTAGCCTGCCTTCTTGCCGCCAATTTTGGTCAAAGGATGACGTGCACTGCACAAATCCTGATACACAGATAAAGACACTATTATCGTTAAGGGAGTGTTACCGGATCGACGCTTTGCTGGCGGGTGCGGCGCGGAACTTCGCCAAAGTTCGCACGTTTCCGGTCCATGGGCGCTCGCACGAGAATACAACCGAGGCGAAACCGTCGCCATGGTTCGACTGCAGTGACGCGGCCCCGGCTGGGCGGGGTATAGCGATGGTTGCGCGCGCACTCTGGAAAGGACAACTTCGTCTGTCGCTGGTCTTGATCCCCGTCGAGCTGTTCAGTGCGACCCGCTCCGGCGCGAGCATCTCGTTTCGGCAGATCCACAAACCGTCCGGCAAGCCGATCCACTACGAGAAAGGCGTCGAAGGCGTCGGACCGGTCGACGTCGATGTTATCGTCAAGGGTTTTGAATACGAGGACGACAGATACGTCCTGCTCGACCCGAAGGAAATATCCGGCAACAAAGCGGATAAGGAACTGCTGGAGGTCGCCGCGGCGCTGATCGAGCGCAAGACCGCTCCCTTCCACGCCGCGGCCTTCAAGGACAATTACGCGGCGGCGCTCCGGGACCTTGTGAAACGCAAAATGAAGGGCAAGTCGGCCCGTGTCGAGGTCGAGGAAGGCGAGCGGCCGCAACGGCGCAGCGACAATGTCGTCGACCTCATGGCCGCCCTGAAGAAGAGCCTCGAAGGCAACGAACCCAAGAAGAAGACGCAGGCAAAGGCGCAGTCGTCTTCGCGCCGCAGCCGGCGAAGATCGGCGTGAGGACGATCGATGGCCGCGCGCAGTGAACCGCTTTCCGAATACAATCGGCGCCGCGATTTTACGAAGACTCGCGAACCAAAGGGCGCGGTTGCCCGCGCGCATCCCGGCAGGAAGCGCTTTCTCGTCCAGAAGCACGACGCGACCCGGCTGCACTACGATTTTCGCCTCGAATGGGACGGCGTCCTGAAGAGCTGGGCGGTCACCCGCGGACCGAGCCTCAACCCGCAGGACAAGCGCCTTGCCATCCGCACCGAGGATCATCCCTTGGCCTATGGCGACTTCGAAGGCACCATCCCGGAAGGCGAGTATGGCGGCGGTACCGTGATGCTCTGGGATACCGGCTGGTGGGAACCGGAAGACGATCCCGAGGAGGGCTTGAAGGAAGGCAAGCTCACCTTCCGCCTGCACGGCAACCGCATGGAGGGCGGCTGGGCGCTCGTGCGCATGCGTCCGCGGGACGGCGAAAAGCGTGAAAGCTGGCTCCTGGTCAAGCAGGACGACAATATTGCAACAGAGGACGGCGAGAGGCTCGTCAAGGACCACGTGACCAGCGTCCGGACCGGTCGCACGATGGACGAGATCGCCGAGGGCCGGGGCGAAAAACGGGCACGCGTCTGGCATTCGAACAAAAGTACGGCCGCCAATCTCAAGGCTGGCGCAGTTGCGCAAGACGAGGGTCGGAGCAAGCGTGCGGCGCGAAAAACTTCCGTCAAACCACCCGCCTTCCGGCCGCCGCAGCTTGCCACGCTGGTCACCAAAGCACCCGCTGGCGATGATTGGCTGAACGAAGCCAAGTTCGACGGCTACCGCCTGATGGCCGCCGTCGGCGGCGGGGCCGCCCGCTGCTATACGCGCAACGGTCTCGACTGGACCGAGAAGTTCCCGGCGATTGCCGCCGCCCTTGCGGAGCTCGAATGCGACTCCGCCCTGATAGACGGCGAGGTGGTGGCGCTGGCGGACGAAGGTTCGAATTTCTCCGCCCTGCAAAAGGCTCTGAGGACCGGTGCGAGCACGCGCTTTTACGCCTTTGACCTGATCGAACTCGACGGCGAGGACCTGAGCCGCAGGCCGCTCGTCGAAAGGAAGGAGAAGCTGGAGGCGCTGCTCGGCTCGCTCGGTACCACGGCGACCGTCCAGTACAGCGAGCATATCCGCGGCAATGGCGAGCACGTCTTGGCCGCGATGTGCAAGGCCGGGCAGGAAGGCATCATCGCCAAGGAGGCGAAGGCCCCCTATCGCAGCGGCCGCACGCGAAGCTGGCTGAAGGTCAAATGCACGAAACGCCAGGAGTTCGTTATCGGCGGCTATACCCCTTCGACCAAGAAAGGGCGCGCCTTCGCCTCGCTTCTCCTCGGCACTTTCGAGGGCGGCAAGCTGATCTATCGGGGCGGCGTCGGCACCGGCTTCGGAGAAAAGGTGATGGAGGCGCTTGCTGCGGCCCTTGCGAAACGCAAACGCCGGACGCCGCCCTTCGATCAAGTGCCACGGGAAAGAAGCCGAGATGCTGTCTGGCTAAAACCCGACCTTGTGGCGGAGGTGGATTTCGCGGAGTTTACCGCTGACGGGCATATCCGCCACGGCTCGTTCGAGGGATTACGCGAGGACAAGGAGGCTAAAGCCGTGAAGCTCGAAACACCGAAACCGACAGAGGCGACGTCAAAGACCAGCAGGAGCAAGTCCTCGTCAACGAGCGGGGCGGCTCCAGGACACGGCGGCGACGATGTCGTCGGCATCCGCATCTCGCATCCCGATCGAATCCTCTTCCAAGGCCAGGGCATCACCAAGATCGACCTTGCCCGCTACTATGCGGTGGTCGCGGGGCGGATGCTCCCCTTTGTCGCCGACCATCCCTTGTCCCTGGTGCGCTGTCCGCAGGGCGGCCAGCGGCATTGTTTCTACCAGAAACACGCCAGCGACGGCTTTCCCGACGAGATCAAGGAGGTACCGATCGAAGAATCGTCCGGCGGTACCGAGAACTACATGTATGTGCGGGATGCCAAGGGGCTGGTCGCCGCCGTGCAGATGGGCACGCTCGAGTTTCACATCTGGGGTGCGACGATCGACAGGCTGGAAACACCCGACCGGCTGGTCTTCGATTTCGATCCCGATCCGAGCGTCGACTTCACGACCGTGAAGAACGCCGCGGTTGCCTTGCGCGACGAACTCGCGGGCATCGGTCTGCAATCCTTCGCCCTGGTGACCGGCGGCAAGGGCGTTCACGTCGTCGTGCCGCTTGTCCGGCGTGCCGCCTGGGATGATGCAAAGAGCTTCGCCAAGGCCGTGGCGCAGAACATCGCCGATCGCGATCCGGATCATTTTGTTGCCACCATGTCGAAGGCTAAGCGCAAGGGGCGGATCTTCATCGACTGGCTGAGAAACGAGCGCGGCGCCACGGCGATCTCCCCCTATTCCAGCCGCGCCCGCGAAGGCGGGCCGATCGCCACGCCGGTCGGTTGGGATGAACTCGAAAACCTGAGCGCAGCCAACACCTTCCGCATCGGCGACATCCTCGAGCGCATCGAAGCGGACACCGACCCTTGGCGCGAAATCGGCAAGATCAAGCAGTCGCTGACAAAGAAGATGATGGATTCGGTCGCGAAGTAGGACGTCTTACGCCGCCGCTCTCTGCGCCGCCAGGAACTTCGTCGCCAGTGCCTCCGGCAATCGGCGCGGGCGGCCCTGCCCGTTGATCACGGCGATGATCACCTTGGCCGCGATCAGCAACGCGCCGGCGCGGCGGATCTCCTGCTGTAGCACCATCTTGGCGCCGCCGGCCTTCTCCGTCGCCGTCTCTATCGTCAGGACATCGTCCATGCGCGCCGGCGACTTGAAGTCGATCTCCATGCGGTGAACGACGAAAACGAGGCCTTCCGCATCGCCCTCGACGGCGAGCGATGCTTGCTCCACGCCGAGCAACCGCAGATAGTCGGTCCGCGCGCGCTCCATGAAATGCAGGTAGCGGGCATGGTAGACGACGCCGGAAAAATCGGTGTCTTCGTAATAGACCCGCTGGATCAATCGGTGGCCGGTCTCGGTCAACTCGCCGGCAAGCGAAATCAGTGACATGGCATTCTCCGGGAGGATTTTGCTTTTTCTGTGCAGGAACAAAAAGACATTTGCAAGCATTGCAGCTTTGTCACAATCCTACCCTATCAGGTCACCCTGTCCTCTTCCCGATCAGGAGAATCGCGCATGAAGATTGCTATCCTCGGCGGCGACGGTTTTGTGGGCTGGCCCACGGCGTTGCATTTGTCCGATGCGGGCCACGACATCCACATTCTCGACAATCTCTCCCGCCGCTGGATCGACACCGAGCTCGGCGTGCAATCCTTGACCCCGATGGACTCCATTCAGGAGCGCACCCGTATCTGGCACGCGGAGACCGGCCGGCGCATCCATTTCAATCTGATCGACCTCGCGCGCGACTACGAACTCCTGAAGAAGTGGCTTGCCGAACATCGCCCCGATGCGATCGTGCATTTCGCAGAGCAGCGCGCCGCGCCCTATTCCATGAAGAGCGACCGCCACAAGAACTACACCGTCAACAACAACGTCAACGCCACGCACAACCTCTTGAATGCGCTGGTCGAGCTCGACCTCGACGCCCATCTCGTGCATCTCGGCACCATGGGCGTCTATGGCTATTCGACGATCGGCGCGGCCATTCCGGAGGGCTATCTGCCGGTCGGGATCGAGACGATGGACGGCGAGACAGTCAGCCAGGAAATCCTCTACCCGTCCAATCCGGGCTCGATTTACCACATGACCAAGTGTCTCGATCAGCTGCTCTTCCAATTCTATGCGAAGAATGACGGCCTCAGGATCACCGACCTCCATCAGGGCATCGTCTGGGGCACCCATACGGGACAGACGCGCCGGCATCCGCAGCTCATCAACCGCTTCGACTATGACGGCGATTATGGCACGGTGCTCAACCGCTTCCTGATCCAGGCGGCGATCGGCTATCCGCTGACGGTTCATGGCAGCGGCGGCCAGACCCGCGCCTTCATCCACATCCAGGATTCGGTGCGCTGCATCGAGCTCGCCCTCAACAATCCGCCGGCGCGCGGCAACCGCGTCGAGATCTTCAACCAGATGACCGAGACGCACCGCGTCCGCGACCTGGCCGAGATGATCGCGCGGATGACCGGCTCGGAGATCGCCTGGTTGCCCAATCCGCGCAAGGAAGCGGCGGAAAACGATCTCGTCGTGCAAAACGAGAAGTTCATGGCGCTCGGGCTCGATCCTATTCGGCTCGAAGACGGGCTGCTTTCGGAGATCGTCGACGTGGCGAAGAAATTCGCTTATCGCGTCGACCGCTCGCGGGTGCCGGCCGTTTCCGCCTGGACGAAGGATATCGCCCCCTTGATTAACCATGATCCGGAGGGCAAGCGGCTGAAATCCGTTTCATGAGCCCTGCGACGCCTCATCCGGAGGGGCCCCTCCCCTCTTCTCCGGCCGCTGCCCGGCATGCCTTCGTGACGCTCGTCACCAACGCCGACTACGCGCTCGGCGCGCGCGCCTTAGTGCGGTCGATCCGCCTGACGCGGACGCCAGCGGATATCGTCGTGCTCTACACCGGCGGGGTGGATACCGCCGCGCTCGAGCCGCTCACCGAATTCGACTGTCGCCTGATTGAAACGGAGCTGCTGCCCCTTTCCGATGAATTCAACGGCCGACATCAGCGCCGAAACGTCCACGAGAAGGCGCCCTTCACCAAGGGACGCAAGCCTGACTTCCACTCGCCGCTCGACAATTTCTGCAAGCTCCGGCTCTGGCAGCTCGTCGAATATGAGAGCTGCGTCTTCATCGACGCCGACGCGATAGTGCTGCGCAACATAGACAAGCTCTTCCTCTATCCGGAGTTTTCCGCTGCGCCGAATGTCTATGAGAGCCTCGCCGATTTTCACCGTCTGAACTCAGGCGTCTTCGTCGCAAAGCCCTCGCTTGAGACATTCGAGAACATGCTTGCGGCACTCGACGCGCCGGGGGCCTTCTGGCCGCGCACCGACCAGACATTCCTTCAGAGCTTCTTTCCCGACTGGCATGGCCTGCCGGTGACGATGAACATGCTGCAATATGTCTGGTTCAACTTGCCGGAACTCTGGGACTGGCGGTCGATCGGCGTGCTGCACTATCAGTATGAAAAGCCATGGGAGAAGGACCATCCGCGCGCCGATGCACTGCGCTTGCTGATCGATCTCTGGCATGCCTACCTGACCGGTGAGGATATTCCCGACGTCGCCGCTCTCCTAAATCCCGCCGCCGCCTCGCCATGACCCGCGTCCTCGTCTCCGGCGGCACCGGCTTCGTCGGCCGCTTCATCGTCGAGCACCTGCTTTCAAGCGGTTATAAAGTCACGGTCGGCGGCCGCTCGCGACCGGCAGCCGGCTTCTTCTCGCAGCCGGTCTCCTACGCGCCGCTGCGGCTCGATCCGCGCGCAGACCAGCTCGCCGCTTTCGACAACATCTATTATTTCGTCCACGCCGCGTTCGAGCATATCGAGGGCAAGTATCGCGGCGGCGAAGGCGCTGACCCGGAAGGTTTTCGTCGCGCCAATCTCGATGGGTCGATCCGACTGTTCGAAGAGGCACGCACCGCCGGCGTACATCGCTGCATTTTCCTGTCGAGCCGCGCCGTCTATGGTGAAATGCCGTCGACTGTCCTCGACGAAACCGTCCCCGCTGAGCCCGATACGCTCTATGGCGTGGTGAAGCTCGCAGCCGAAGACGCCCTGAAATCGATGACCGCCCATGGCTTCGTCACCGCCAGCCTGCGTGTCACCGGCGTCTATGGACCGGCCGGCCCAGGCCGGAAGCACAAGTGGGACAGGCTTTTCGCCGACTATCTTGCCGGCAGGACTGTTCCATCGCGCATTGGCACGGAAGTGCATGGCGACGATGTCGGCCGGGCCATACGCCTGATGCTCGAAGCCGACCCGGCGAAAGTCTCCGGACAAGTCTTCAACGTCTCGGACGTGCTGACCGGCAACCGTGAAATTCTCTCCCTTCTTCAGGCGGCAACCGGTTGTCCGCATCCTCTGCCGCCGGCGATGGAGCCGGGCGAATTCAAGGTGATGTCCACCGACAAACTGCGTGCGCTCGGCTGGAGGCCCGGCGGCTCCGAACGGCTGGCGGCGACAATCCGCGAACTGGTGGGGCTACCCAATCGGAAGGGGTCAAAGCGCGCGGATGCGAGCGATTGCCCCTCGCCCTAACCCTTTCCCGCCTGCGGGGAGAGGGACGGGAGTTCGCTGCTCAAATCCTCCCACCTCACTCGCGTCGCACCGGTGGGACTAGAGGTTGCCGCAAGTCCCTTCGCCCCGCTTGCGGGGAGAAGGTGCCCGGCAGGGCCGATGAGGGGCAAAGTGAGATCAGGCTATCCGAGATCGACCACGACAATCTCGGGCGGGACACCGAAGCGGATGGGTGCAATCGAGCAACCAAGTCCGCCGGAAACGATCAGATTGCGCTCCTCCTCGACGATGTGGCCATAGGCATAGCGGTCGCCGAAGCGCGAAGGCACGACCGGCGAATGGCCAATGAAACGTACCTGCCCGCCATGGGTGTGGCCGGAGAACGTCAGGGAGACCCGCGATGGCACCTTCGGAAAGATATCGGGCTCATGCGCCAGCAGGATAACCGGTGCGTCATCGCTCACCTGCGCGAGCGTTCCGTCGAGATCATCGAGGCCCCCCATCGAGCCACGGTTCCATTTCCTGCCCGGCAGAAGCGCAAGCTGGTCCTCAAGTCCAGCAATCCAGAAGCCGAAACCATCCTTCTCCAGGCGGATAGCGCGGTTGCTGTAGACCGAGATGCCAACCTCCGCCAATGCGCGATGTCCGAAGGTTTCGCCGCCGCCGTTCTTCTGGGCGGTCCTGTCCTCCCACCAATCATGATTGCCCATGATCGCGTGGACGCCGAGGGGAGCTTCAAGCGTCGACAGCGCCTTCGACCACTCACTGGAATGGACGTAGCGCGTCACCAGGTTCATGCCCGTGGCATAGTCTCCGAGCAGAACGGTGACGTCGCCACCCAGATCATTGGCACGCTTGCATATGGAAGCAATCCGCCGCGCCGACATCCAGGGCTCGCAGGCATGCAGATCGGCGAGCGCGACGACGCGCAGCTTGAGCCCCGGTGTCCAACCCGGCGGCGTGAACGCATAACGCGCCACCTTGAGCCGCGCGAGCGGCTCGACGGCGAAGGCATATCCGCCAAGCGCCATGGCGCTCGCGAGACCGCCGCCGAGAACCTTCATGAAGCCGCGGCGCGTAATCATTTCAATCCTCCTCGAGCGTCAGGCGGAATTGCGCCGCCTCGACGTCCTTGGGCGGATTGAGGCCAAGATGCTTCCAGGCGTTCGCCGTCAGCACGCGGCCGCGCGGCGTGCGCTGGATGAAACCCTGCTGGATCAGATAGGGCTCGATGATGTCTTCGATCGCATCACGCGGCTCGGAAAGCCCGGCCGCGATCGTCTCGATGCCGACCGGACCGCCGCCGAAATTATGGGCGATCATCGTCAGATAGCGGCGGTCGAGCTGGTCGAGCCCCATGCTGTCGACCAAAAGCCGGGTCAGCGCCTCGTCGGCGATCTGCAGGGTCACCGCCTCGGCGCGGGCCACCTCGGCGAAATCGCGCACCCGCCGCAACAAGCGGCCGGCGATGCGCGGCGTGCCGCGGGCGCGGCGGGCGATTTCGCGCGCCCCCTCGTCTGTCATACCGAGGCCCATCAGTCGCGCGCCGCGACGGACGATCAGCTCCAGTTCCTCGACCGTATAGAAGTTGAGCCGCACAGGGATGCCGAAGCGATCGCGCAGCGGCGTGGTCAGCAGGCCAAGGCGCGTCGTCGCCGCCACCAGCGTGAATTTGGCAAGGTCGATCTTCACCGAACGTGCCGCCGGCCCCTCGCCGATGATCAGGTCGAGCTGGAAGTCCTCCATCGCTGGATAGAGGATTTCCTCGACCGCCGGATTCAACCGGTGGATTTCGTCGATAAACAAGACGTCGCGCTCTTCGAGATTGGTGAGCAGCGCCGCGAGATCGCCGGCCTTGGCGATGACCGGGCCTGACGTCGAGCGGAAATTGACGCCGAGCTCCTTCGCCATGATCTGCGCCAGCGTCGTCTTGCCGAGACCGGGCGGGCCGACGAAAAGAACGTGATCGAGCGCCTCGCCGCGGTTGCGCGCCGCCTCGATGAAGATCTTGAGGTTGGCGCGCGCCTCCGCCTGGCCGGTAAACTCGTCGAGCGACTGCGGACGCAGGGTCGCATCGAGGTCCTCGCCCCGCTTCTCCGGCGCAATCAGGCGTGCGGCTTCAGTCATCTCAAACTTCCATTGCGGGGTGGTTCGCGCGGCCGCTCAATGCCGCCGTGCGCATCTCAACCATAGTGCGAGCGCGGCTGCCAATCCAGTGCGATCGCGTCACGATCCCTCACTCCGATTGTATTGTGGCTGCAGAAAGGCTTGCTCCGCCCTCAGCGCGCCAGCTCCTTCAGCCCAAGGCGGATCAACTTGGCGCTGTCAGACCCTTCGCCGCCATTCTTCAACGCCGCGGCCACGGCGTTCGCCGCCTGGTCGCGCGAATAGCCGAGATTGCTCAAGGCCGAAACCGCATCCGCGACCGGAGCAGAGGCTACCCCCTCGCCCAGTTCCTGCTTAAGCCCGATCGACGCGGACATCTCGCCGGCAAAGGCCGGAGCCTTGTTCTTCAGCTCCGTGACGATGCGCACGGCCACCTTCGGCCCGACGCCGGGGGCGCGCGCAACCGACGTCTTGTCCTGCAGCGCGATGGCATTGGCGAGTTCGCCGGGCGTCAGCGTCGAAAGCAGCGCCAGCGCCACCTTGGAGCCCACTCCCTGGACGGTTTGCAGCAGGCGGAACCATTCACGCTCAAGGGCCGACAGAAAGCCGAAAAGCTTCAACTGGTCTTCGCGAACATAAGTTTCGATGAAGAGCACGGCGGCCTCGCCGGCCGAACCAAGCTTGGCGAGCGTGCGCGCCGAGCAATAGGCCACATATCCAACCCCGTGGACGTCGAGGACGACAAAGTCCTCGCCGATCTCGTCGATGGTGCCCTTGAGCTTGCCGATCATCTGGCTTCCGTCTTCCTGGCTGGTTTCAAAGCGCTACCGTCTAAAGAAATTCCGTTCGTCGAACTAGCCGGCAAGCGCCGCGAGGCGGCTGGTGACCGCCTGCCTGTTGTGAGCATGGCAGATGGCAATCGCAAGCGCGTCAGCCGCGTCATTGCCCTTGAACTCAACCTTCGGCATCAGCACCTTCAGCATCATGTGGATCTGCTGCTTCTCGCCGTGGCCGACGCCGATCACGGCTTTCTTCACCGCATTCGGCGCATATTCGGCGACCCTGAGACCGGCGCGGGCCGGAACCAGCATGGCAATGCCGCGCGCCTGGCCGAGCTTGAGCGTCGCCGTCGCATCCTTGTTGACGAAGGTCTGCTCGACGGCCGCCTCATGTGGTTGGTAGCTGTGCACCACATCGGCAAGCCCGTCGTGCAACTGGCAAAGGCGCGAGGCCAGGTCCATCTCGCCGTCCGAGGTCACCGTGCCCGAGGCGACGAAGCGCAGCGAATTGCCGAGCGTCTCGATGATTCCCCAACCGGTGCGTCTCAACCCCGGATCAATGCCGATGATGCGAATCGTAGTCTGCATGTCTCACCCTATGTCGGTCGACGGGACGCTGCCAGCAAAAAGTGAACAAAACAAAAACATTACACAGGAACGCCGAGCTTTCGCAGAAAACCGCCGGCGCCACCCTTGGTCTTAGGAAACTTGAACCTACATTGCGATCGATCAATTTCTCTTAACCGAAGGCGTTCGCCATGATCCCTTTCTCCATTCTAGACCTGTCGCCGATTACCGAAGGCGGTAGCGTCGCCCAGTCGCTGGAAAACTCGCGCCGGCTTGCAATCGCAGCTGAGGCGAATAGCTACAAGCGCTTCTGGCTGGCCGAGCATCACGGCATGAAAGGAATTGCCAGCGCCGCGACGTCGATCGTCATTTCGCATGTGGCGTCGGCGACAAAAACCATCCGGGTCGGCTCCGGCGGCGTCATGCTTCCCAACCATTCACCGCTCGTCATTGCCGAGCAATTCGGCACGCTTGCGGCCCTTTATCCCGGCCGCATCGATCTCGGCCTCGGCCGCGCGCCTGGCACCGACATGCGGACGGCGCAGGCGCTCCGGCGCAATATGGAAGCAAGCGGCAACAATTTCCCGAACGATGTCGTGGAGCTCCAGGCACTGCTCGGCCCGGTCAGCGAAGACCAGAAGATCATCGCCGTTCCGGGGGCGGATTCGAACGTGCCGATCTGGCTGCTCGGCTCCAGCCATTTCAGCGCCCATCTCGCCGGCATGCTCGGGCTTCCCTTCGCCTTCGCCTCGCACTTCGCGCCGGACATGCTCCTCTCAGCGCTGGAGATCTACCGCGAGCGCTTCACGCCGTCGCCGCAGCTCGACAAGCCGCATGTCATGGTCGGCGTCATGGGCGTAGCCGCCGACACGGACGAGGAGGCGAACTATCTCTTCACCTCCATGCAGCAGTCGTTCGCGGCGCTTCGCCGCAATGCGCGCGGCCGCTTCCCGCCGCCCGTCCAGTCGATGGACGGGCTGTGGGGCCCGGACGAAAAGATCTTCGTCAACCACGCAATGAGCTATGCCGTCGTCGGCGGTCCCGAAACCATCCGCCGCAAAATCGCGGCCTTCGTCGAGCTCACCAAGGCCGACGAGCTGATCATTTCCATGCCGATCTTCGACATGGCTCAGCGGCTGCATTCGCTGGAACTCTTTGCCGCGGCACAACGGTCTCTTGCGGCGGCCACCTGATCGCGCCAGCCGCGGACAGCAAAAGACCCGCATTGCTTGACGCGATGCGGGTCTTTAGTCTTACAGGAATCTCGCGTCAGGCCGACAGCTTGGCGAGAATCTCGTCGGAGACTTCGAAGTTCGAATAGACGTTCTGGACGTCGTCGTCGTCTTCGAGATTGTCGATGAGCTTCATCAGCGACTGTGCCTTTTCCTCGTCGACCGGCACCGTGTTCTGCGGCTTCCAGATCGCCTTGACAGTCTCGGCTTCGCCGAGCACGCCCTCAAGCGCCTTCGAAACGTCGCCGATATCTTCGAAACCGCAGATGATCGTGTGGCCTTCCTCGTCCGTCGCCACGTCGTCGGCACCCGATTCGATCGCTGCTTCCATCACCTTGTCGGCGTCGCCCGCGGAGAGCGTGTAGGTGATTTCGCCGACGCGATCGAAGGAGAAGGAGACCGAACCGGTTTCACCGAGCGCGCCGCCCGCCTTGGTAAAGATGGAGCGGACATTGGAGGCGGTGCGGTTGCGGTTGTCGGTCAGCGCCTCGACGATGACGGCGACGCCGCCCGGGCCATAGCCCTCGTAGCGAACTTCCTCGTAGTTCTCCGCATCGCCGCCGGCAGCCTTCTTGATGGCGCGCTCGATATTGTCCTTCGGCATCGATTGCGCCTTGGCGTTCTGGATAGCCAGCCGCAGGCGCGGGTTCATGCCCGGGTCGGGCAGGCCGGTCTTCGCCGCGACGGTGATTTCGCGCGCCAGCTTGGAAAACATTTTGGAGCGCACCGCATCCTGACGGCCCTTGCGGTGCATGATGTTCTTGAACTGTGAATGGCCAGCCATGACGCCCTCTGCATGCATGAATTTGTTGGGATGGGGCGCCTTATAGTTTCATTGCCGCTTCTCGTCCAGCAGGGGTCGTCTTTTCGGCGCGCTGAAATCCGCGCGCCCGCAACGCGGCCGTACAGCCCGGACACGGCAGGCGTCAGACACCTTGAAGCACATAGATCAGCGGCTTGCTCGGCAGCGTGCGTAGGGAAACCTTGATGCTCGGACCGGTGGCGAAGCTCTTGTCGTAGTCGTCGCCGAACATCGCCAGAAAATCGCCGATCGGCGGCCCGCGCCGGTGCATCGGCAGGATCAAGGCGGCGCGCAGCCGCGAGGCGACGCGGCTCATACTTTCCGCGCCCATGGTCAGGCCGCCGTCGACCGGCACCATCAGCACGTCGAGGCGGCCGATCTGCCGGTAATGGCTGTCGTCGAGCTCGTGATGCAGGTGGCCGAGATGACCGATGCAGAGGCCTGCGACCTCGAAGATGAAGATCGAATTGCCGTCGGGCTCCATGCCCTGGAAGCCGGAGCGAATGTCGGTCGTCACATTGCGGATATAAGTGTCGCCGACGACGAGGTCGTAGTCGGCCGGCTCCCCGTCCTCGCCCCACCCGTGCAGCACGTAGCGGATCGCCGCATCGGGTGTCAGCGTATAATGGCTCGAATGGGCCTTGTTCATCGTCACGACGGTCGGCGGCGCCGCGGTCCTGAACCAGCCATTGTAGTCGGTAGCGATGGAGATGCCGCCCGGCGTTTCGATCAGGAACGTCGAGTGACCGAGATAGGTGATGCTGACTTCGCCTTCGGCGGCTGCGGCGGCGGGCGTCGCCGCCGGCGCCGCGAAGCTGACGAAGGTCGCCGCCGGCGTGGCTTCGGCGATCGCCTGGCATTGGCTGATCGGAGCGGACGCGTCCTGCGCATGGGCCGGCTCCGGCCAAAGCGTATGGATGAACCAGATGGCGACCAGGGTGTAGGCAAGGTATCGCAGCAGCATCCTTCACCTCTCGCGCGTTCTTAGAGCGGGATGAGGAAAGTGTGTGCGGTTTTCCGCCCGCATCCCGCTCCGCTTACTAGGATCGGCCAGGCAGGATCATTCAGGCCCACGGCTCCGTCCACTTACAAATGGGAGCCCCCGCTCACAATCGTGTCATTGCGGCCGGATCTTGGGCTCGTGCTACTCCGCCGGCGCCCCCGCTGCTTCCGGCACCGGGGCACGCTTGCGGCGGAAGGAACGCAGCGTCACGTAGAAGACCGGCGTCAGGAAGAGGCCGAGGAACGTGACGCCCAGCATGCCGGAAAAAACCGCCGTGCCAAGAGACTGGCGCATCTCGGCGCCGGGACCGGTCGCGATAACCAAGGGAACGACGCCGAGGATGAAGGCGAAGGCTGTCATCAGGATCGGACGAAGCCGCAGCCGGCTTGCCTCGATCGCCGCCTCGATCGGCGACTTCCCCTCCTCCTCGCCCTGGCGCGCGAATTCGACGATCAGGATCGCATTCTTCGCCGCAAGGCCGATCAGCACGATGAGACCGATCTGGGTCAGGACGTTGTTGTCCATGCCTCGGAGGGAAACTCCGAGAAGGGCGGCGAGAACGGCAAGCGGCACGATCAGGATGATCGCCAGCGGCAGCACCCAGCTCTCATACTGGGCGGCAAGCGCCAGGAAGACGAAGATCACCGAGAGCGCAAAGATGAACACGGCGGTATTGCCGGTCTGGCGTTCCTGGAAGGCAAGCTCGGTCCACTCGAATGTCGTTCCCTGCGGCAGGATCTGCGCGGCGAGCGCCTCCATCTTGTCGAGCGCGGTGCCGGTCGAGACAGCCGGCGCCGGGTTGCCCTGGACTGGAACGGAGACATACATGTTGTAGCGCTGCACGAGCGCGGGGCCGCTCGTGTCGCGGATCTCGACGAGCGTGCCGAGCGGAACGAGTGCGCCCGACGCGGACCGCACCTTCAGGGCAAGGATGTCGTCGCGTTCCACGCGATATTGCTGGTCGGCCTGGGCGCGGACCTGGTAGACGCGGCCGAACGCGTTGAAATCATTGACGTAGGACGTCCCGAGATTGATCGACAGCGTCTCGAAGATGTTGGGAATCGGCACGTTCAGCGCCCGCGCCTTGTCGCGGTCGATCGCCAGGAAGAATTGCGGGCTCGAGGCCGAGAAGGTCGTGAAGACGCCGGTCAGCCCTTCGGTCTGGTTGGCCGCCCCCATCATCTGATAGGCGAGCCCCAGCGCGCGGCGCATGTCGGCGCTCTGGCGGTCCATGATCTGCATCTTGAAGCCGCCCGAATTGCCGATGCCGCGCACCGACGGCGGCGGCACCGCGATGATGAAGGCCTCCTGGATGCTCTGCATCGCGCCGAAGATCTGGCCGATGATCTGAGTGGCACTTTGGCCGTGTTCAAGACGCTCCTCGAAACTGTCGAAAGGCGTGAAGATAACCCCCGAGTTCGAGGCATTGGTAAAGGTCGCCCCGTTGAAGCCGGCAAAGGCGACGGCGTCCCTCACCCCCGGGACTTCCCGGATCATTGCCGACGCACGCTGGACGACGGCGTCGGTCCGCTCGAGCGCGGCGCCGTCGGGAAGCTGGATGACGACGATCGCGTAGCCCTGGTCCATCGTCGGTATGAAGCCGCGCGGCACGACCTGCGCCATATACCAGGTGGCCCCGAGCAGGGCGACGAAGACAAGAAGGGCCGCGGCCAGCGCAAGCCGGGTCTGGACAAGGCGGCGCACCACCCAGCCATAGCCGTCGGCCATGCGGTCGAAGCCGTTGTTGAAGCCATTGGCAAGCGCTCGGCCGAAGCGGGTGACCGGATTGCGGCTTTCATGCTCGTGGTTGTCATGGGGACGCAGCAGGATGGCCGCAAGCGCCGGCGACAAGGTCAGCGAATTGATGGCGGAGATCACCGTCGCCACCGCGATCGTCACGGCGAACTGCAGGTAGAATTGACCGGCAATACCCGGAATGAAGGCGGTCGGCACGAAGACGGCGGTCAGAACGAGCGAGATGGCGATTACCGCCGCGCCGACCTCGTCCATCGTCACATGCGCCGCCTCTCGTGGCGTCATGCCGCGCGCCAGATTGCGCTCGACATTCTCGACGACGACGATCGCATCGTCGACCACGATGCCGATCGCCAGCACCAGCCCGAAGAGGGTCAGCATGTTGAGAGAGAAGCCGAAGGCGAAAAGCAACGCGAATGTGCCGATCAGTGAAACCGGAATGGCGACGATCGGAATGATCGCGGTGCGCCAGGACTGGAGGAAGACGATGACCACCAGCGCGACGAGGATCACCGCCTCGCCGATCGTCATGTAGACCTCGTCGATCGATTCCGAGATGAATTCGGTGGGGTTGTAGATGATCCTGTATTCGAGCCCGTCGGGAAAATCCCTGGAAAGGTCGGCCATCGTCGCCTGGATCGCGTCCGCCGCCGCGAGCGCATTGGTGCCGGGACGCGAGAAGATGCCGAGGGCTACGGCCGGGCTGCCGTTCAGATAGCTGTTGGTGACATATTCGCGCGCGCCGAGCTCGACGCGGGCGACGTCCTGCAACTGCACGAGCCTGCCATCCTCGGTGGCCTTGACGATCACATAGCGGAATTGCCGGGCGTCGCTGAAGCGGCCGTCGGTGGTGACGGTGTATTGAAAGGCGCTGTCGCCCGACATCGGCGGGCCACCGATCGAGCCGCCGGAGACCTGGACGTTCTGCTCGCGCAGCGCCTCGACGACATCGCCGGACGTCATGCCGTAGGCGGAGAGTTTCTGCGGATCGAGCCAGACACGAAGGGCATATTCGCGCTCGCCAAAGAGGATGACGTCGCCGACGCCATCGAGCCGAACGAGAAGGTCGCGAATGCGCGAGCGGGCATAGTTGGAGACATAGAGCTGGTCGTAGCGGTCGTTCGGCGAGAGCAGGTGAACGACCATCATCAAGTCCGGCGAGCTCTTGGTGGTGGTGACGCCGATGCGCCGCACGTCCTCGGGCAGGCGTGGCTCGGCGATCGAGACGCGGTTCTGCACCAGCACCTGCGCCTGATCGAGGTCCGTGCCGAGCTTGAAAGTGATCGTCAGCGACATCGAGCCGTCGGCGGTCGAATAGGAGGACATGTAGAGCATGTTCTCGACGCCGTTGATTTCCTGTTCGAGCGGGGTGGCGACCGTATTGGCAACGGTCTCCGCATCCGCTCCCGGATAGGAAGCCCTGACAACGATGGTGGGCGGCGCGATTTCGGGATATTGCGCCACCGGCAGTTGGAAATAAGCAATGCCGCCGACGATCAGGAGAACGATCGACAGCACCGAAGCGAAGATCGGCCGATCGACGAAGAAGTGCGCAAATCTCATTGGGCATTCTCCGCCGATTGTGCTGCTTCCTGCGGCAGCACGACGAGTTCCGGCTTCACTTTTACGCCCGGCCGCGCACGCATGATTCCGTTGACGATAATCGTCTCGTCGCCGGTCAAGCCGCTGCGGATGACCCGATAGCCATGCAGCCGCGGCCCGAGGCGCACGGGTTTGGTTGCGACGCTTCCGTCCTCGCCGACCACATAAACGACGCGTTCGTTCTGGTCGGCGGCGATTGCCTCATCGGGAACAAGGATCGCCTTGTAGGTATTGGAACCTTCGACCTCGACGCGGCCGAAAAGGCCTGGCTGCAAAATGAAGTTCGGGTTGGCGAAGCGGGCGCGCAGGCGCATCGTGCCCGTCTGGTTGTCGACCCGGTTCTCCGAGAAATCGAGCTTGCCTTCAAAGGGCGGTTCGGTGGCGTCGGCGATCGTCACCAATACCCCGAGCGATCCGGCGCCCTCCTGCAAGGCGCTGCCTCGCTCGCGCGCCGTGCGGGCGTAGGACAGCAGCCGCCGTTCATCGACATCGAAATAGAAATCGATCGGATCGAGGGAGACGATCGTCGTCAACACGGTCTCGTCCGCCTGGACGAGATTTCCCGGCGACAGAAGCCGGCGATCGACGCGGCCGCTGAGCGGCGCGGTGATGGTGGTGTATTCGAGATCGAGCTTGGCACGCTCTGCCGCAGCTTCTGCTCCGCGCACATTGGCCTGTGCGGCGAGCAGCGCGCGACGATCGTCGTCGAGCTTGGAAACCGACAGCGTGCCCGTACCGGTCAGAGATTCGGTCCGCTTGAACTGCGATTCGGCGAAGGCCTGCGTTGATTGAGCCGAGGCGAGCGACGCTTCGGCCTGGGAAAGGGCCATGCGGAATGGTCGCTGGTCGATGACGAAGAGCTTGTCACCCTTGTTCACCAGCGCGCCGTCGGTAAAGAACACCTGGTCCAGATAGCCGCCGACACGCGAACGGACCGAAACCTCGTCCACCGCCTCGAACCGGCCGATAAACTCGTCGGCATCGATGACGTCCCGCACCACCGGCTTGGCGACGGTCACCGCCGGCATTTGCGCATCCTGCGCCCCTGCCGGTGTCGATATGAGAAGGGAGATGGAAATGCCGGCGATCACCGGCAGACGCCACTTTCGCAACATGCACGCTCTCCAGGCACTTGAACATCAAGATCGCCGGCGCGCATTGGATAATCCAGTTGCCGTGGCGACATTCTCGAGCCCGGGGCATTTTTGCCTCCGGGTGGCGCCAGAGCGGGAAGAGGAAAGAGTGCACGCGGTTTATCCGCACGCATTTCGCTCTGGCTTCTAGATCGACATGGAAACTTGCGAACAGCGGCCGCTCGACACGGCTCTGATTTTGCGCGCCAACCTGCCACCATTTTCAAAGTCTGTCACTGAAAAAAGCATTCCCGCACAGCCGACAGAAAATGGCACTGCGGCCGCTTCGGGCCGGTGCAGCGACTGCGAGGATTGCGCGTCGGTCGGATGTCTGCCGGCAATTCGGCCAAAGACGCCCGACGCTTAGGACCAGAATTCCGGGATCGTTTCGGCGAGCCGGGGGCCGAGCCGGAGCGGCGCGATCTTCTCGGCAAGTCCCGTGCGGTCGGAAACCTCCACGCCGACGCCGCAGATCGTGGCGGGACCGGAGGCCGCCTCGAAGCGGCCCTTGGGCATCTTGGAGATGAAACGGTTGAGCGGCTCCTCCTTGTCCATGCCGAGCGAGGAATCGTAGTCGCCGCACATGCCGGCGTCGCTGATATAGCCGGTGCCGCCGTTGAGGATCTGGTGATCGGCGGTCGGCACATGGGTATGCGTGCCGACCACGAGGCTGGCGCGCCCGTCGACGAAGTGTCCGAAGCACTGCTTCTCGCTCGTCGCCTCGGCGTGGAAATCGAAGACGACAGCATCGGCCTGTTCTGCGAGCGGGCAGGCCTCGAGGATCGCCTCGGCGCATTTGAAGGGGTCGTCGAGTTCCGGATGCATGAAGACCCGACCCATGACATTGGCGACCAGCACGCGGGCGCCATTGCGGGCGAAGAATAGGTTGGATCCGCGACCCGGCGTGCCGGCCGGATAGTTCGCCGGGCGCAGGAACTGGTCGTGCCGCTCGCAGAAGACCACGGCCTCCTTCTGGTCCCAGACATGGTTGCCGGTCGTCACCACATCGGCACCGGCGCTGATCGTCTCCAGGAAGATGTCCTCGGTGATGCCGAAGCCGCCGGCGGCGTTCTCGCCATTGACGACGACGAAGTCGAGCTTGAGATCACTTACCAATCCCGGGAGGCGCTCCCAGACCGCCGTGCGGCCCGTCTTGCCAACCATATCTCCCAGAAACAGAAGTCGCATGCTGCTCAATCCCGCTTGGATCACGATGATCAGGGTCGAATCGACCCAAATCAGCCCGCTCAAAAATGTCGAAAACCGCTCTCCGTCAACACGGCGTCCAACGCCACGTCATGCGGTTCTGCCGGCACTGATGCCACTTCCTGGCAGTCGAATGCAATCCCGATCAGGCGCGGTATGTGGCCTTTGCTGCGCAACCGGTTGATCGCGCGGTCATAATAACCGGCACCGTAGCCGATACGATGGCCGACAGCATCGAAGGCGGAAAGCGGCACCAGCATGATATCCGGATCGAGCTCCGGCGCTTCCGGTCCAGGACCCGTCGTCCCGAAGCCGGTCTCGACGACCGCCACGCCGTCGGCGAGCTCGCGAAACACGATGGTCTTCTTGTCGAGGATCACCGGCAGGCAGAGTCTCGCACCGCGGTCCCTGAGCCGCACCATCAGCGGCCGGATGTCCGCCTCCGACCGGATCGGCCAGAAGCCCGAAACGACATGGCCGGGATCGAGGGCGATGATGTCGCCGGCATGATCCGCCATGGCGAGGCTCGCCTCGATCCGCGCTTCCGCCTGCATCGCGTCGCGCATGGCCAGACGCTCCTTCCTCAGCGCGGCCTTCAAGTCCTTCGGTGACATCAAGCGTCCCTTTCCGGCAAACCGTTCCTAACGGGCAACGAGGTAGTGCAGATCGCACGCGAACTGAACCCGTGTCCCCGTCGCTTTTGCAACATTTCGCGACAGTCCTCCACCCTTCCCATATCGAAACAGCATTAACCTGGTCTTCACCCTTTGCCACGGTTCGGCTTCGCGCGACGTCCTGCGCATGTAATTAGCTTCATGATTTCAAATGATTGGAAGAGCTGCGAGCCGGTGATTTGCCGGACGCTCTGAAGGATGGGCCGTGTCCATGACGGACAGGATCGACCAGCTCGGCGCACTTGAACTGCGCTGCCTCTCCCTTGCGGCCCGTGGCCGGACGCGGCTGGACATGATGCGCGAAACCGACATTCCGATGGAACGGATCGACCAGGCGCTCGAAGAGGCAATGCGCAAGCTGCAGGCGAACAATCTCGCGGAAGCCGTCTTCCGCGCTGCCAGGCTCGACCTTATCTCATAGCATCCAATGTGAATGCCGGATCGGATCCGGCCACCACCCGGCCGACGGCCTCTCGATCTCGGCGAGGCCGACGTCGTCGATGAGGTGCGAATCGCAACGTTCGATGACCAGCACCCAATATGCCTCGATTGCACGGCGCAATCGGAAATGTTCGACGGCGGCCTTCAACGGGGAGGATTGCCGGGAGGTCGGAGATGCAGGCACAACCAGTACAGGCATGACAGGGGCCTCGAGAAAGACGGGACGACCGATCTTCCGCTCTTCGTTGACATGAGACAAACGAATTGCGAACATGCCTATCATCAGATTTTCTTATGGCGTCCGATGTCCCTTCCGCTCGACAGCGACCTGTTGCGAACCTTTCTTGCAGTTGCCGATACGGGCAACCTTACGCGGGCTGCCGATGCCGTTCGACGCACGCAATCGGCCGTCAGCATGCAGATCAAGAAACTCGAGGATCTTCTCGGCTTCGCACTGTTCGAGCGTCATTCCCGGGGCGTCGTGCTGACTGCGCAGGGCCGGCGCCTTATCGACAATGCGCGGCGGATCGTTGCCCTGCTTGACGACACGGCGGCAGCCATGCGCGAGCCTGCCCTGGACGGCTCGGTCCGCATCGGAATATCGGAGGAATACATCAACTCCACCCTACCAAGAGCGCTCGGCGCATTCGCCGCAACTCACCCGAACGTCGAGGTGACGGTGCAGCAGGGGCATTCGATGTCCAATCTGACATCGCTCGAGGCGGGCGAGATCGACATCGCCGTCGTATTCGAGCCCGGAGGCCGAACCAGGAATGAGGTCCTGATGGTGGATCCCACCGTCTGGGCCGGTTCCGACCAGCACGGCACATGCGAGCGGCGACCGGTGC
Source organism: Sinorhizobium shofinae (assembly GCA_001704765.1). Lineage (GTDB taxonomy): Bacteria > Pseudomonadota > Alphaproteobacteria > Rhizobiales > Rhizobiaceae > Sinorhizobium > Sinorhizobium shofinae. The sequence continues at coordinate 126,030 of MBFK01000010.1, read as the reverse complement.
CGATCGCCACCTATACCCATTATGAAGGCGGGTGGTGCGACGATCTGGCCATGCGCAGTCTGAAGAAGCGGGGCATAGAGAGTCGCGTCGCCTATGTCAGCCGCACGAGCAGCGGCCTGATCGCCGCGGTCGTATCGGGTCTCGCCATCGCCCCGATGTCGCGCAGCGCCATACCCGCCGGCTGCCGCGAGCTGACCGAAGACGACGGCTTCGGCATCATCGACATGTCGAACGTCGTCTTGCGTACAAGGCCGGATCATCGCTCCCCGACGATCGACGCAATGGCCGACGCCATTCGCCGCGCCTTTCGCGGTACCGACTGAAAGGAAGGAGTGCGATCCACGACGACCGGTGGATAGTTTACGATCCCGGGTGCCTACTAAGTAGGTGGGTACCGTGTGTCCAGACCCACGAGTCCGGACAGGGACAGTTCCCTTGAGATCGTGTATGGCCCCGGGGATTGTGGTTCCTGTCGGGAAGCGCAGACCGCCGGGCAGATATAGAACGTCTTGACCGTTTTCGCCAGAGCGGGTCCTGCGGAAAACGCTCTCAATTCGACAATTCGCAATCCAGGAGCCCGGGCGAGCTCAATTTGCCGGGACGACCGGGCGGCCGTTGAGCTTGGCGGTGATGTCTTGGATCTGCGCCGTGACTTCCGCCAATGCCGCGACAAGCGCTTCCTCGCCTCTTGCCTGGTCGGAAAGGTTCGCGTCACGACTGTTTTTCAGGTTGCCGACCTCGGCCTCGAGGCTCTTCAGCCGCCGATTGACCTCGCTCAGTTCGTCCATGACCATGATACCGGCCATCACGGTCAGCCTCAGGTCGCCGATTTCGCCGAACTGCCCCTTGAGATGGCCGACATATTGATCGAACCGGGCGGCGAGGTCGCTGAGGTGATCCTCCTGTCCTTCTTCGCAGGCCATGCGGTAGGCCTTGCCGTCGATCGTCACCGTCACCTGCGCCATGCTTCAAGAACCTCAGCGATCCAGCACTGCCCGAATGGTCTCCATCGCCGTCACCAGACGACGGGAAACCTCGCGATTGACCTCTTCCAGTCGATTGGCCCGGAACTGCGATTGGTCGAGTTCCTGCGCCAGCCGCGACCGGTCCGTATTGACCCGGCGCACTTCGCCCTCGAACTCGCTCGCGTCCTTTTCCTTGTCGAAGCGGCCATCGATTGCGATGTCAAGAGACTGAACCGCGTTTCGCAATTCCTCGATCGCCGCATTGACCGTCTTTGCAGGCATCTCTTTCGAAACCTCTCCAGAGGGGGATGAGAAGGGTCGAACGCCTTCTCATTGCCCTAAACAAGGTGGCAGAGCCGATCCACGTATAACGCCTCACGTCTCGCTCCGCGCTCCGAATCGACCAGAGTTCCGGCCACCTCGGATCGCCCTTTTTAAACCCATTACATAAGTCTCAACAATGGCGCCTTCACCAATTGCACCCTGCAAGCTGTGGATCGCCGATTTTATCTGCGGATGATATGCTTGCGGCGCGATCCCGCGACCCAGGCAAGATCGCAAAAAGGTCGCCGCCACGGGCGGCGGAAGGCCTGTATTTGTTGACTCGGGCGGCGCACCTGCTATGTGTTCGGCCGCTTCTCATACGGTCTTTGGAGGATAGAGACCGTCCCCTGACCACCGAACGCAAACGGAACAGTCATGATCTCTCGCGAAAAACACGACCGGATGGCGAATGCAATCCGTTTCCTCTCCATGGACGCCGTCGAGAAGGCAAATTCCGGCCACCCTGGTCTCCCGATGGGGGCGGCCGACATAGCAACGGTTCTCTTCACCCGCTACCTGAGCTTCGACCCGAAGAACCCCGCCTGGCCGAACCGCGACCGCTTCGTCCTGTCGGCCGGCCACGGCTCGATGCTGCTCTATTCGCTGCTCTATCTCACCGGCTACGAAGACATCACCATCGACGAGATCAAGAATTTCCGCCAGCTCGGCTCGCGGACGGCAGGTCATCCGGAATACGGCCATGCCGCCGGCATCGAGACGACGACCGGGCCGCTCGGACAGGGAATTGCCAATGCCGTCGGCATGGCGCTCGCCGAGCGCAAGCTTCGCGACGAGTTCGGCAGCGACCTCATCGAGCACTACACCTATGTGATCGCCGGCGACGGCTGCCTGATGGAAGGCATCAGCCAGGAGGCGATCGCGCTTGCCGGCCATTTGAAGCTCAACAAGCTCATCGTCTTCTGGGACGACAACAACATCTCCATCGACGGGCCGATCTCGATCGCCGACTCGACCGACCAGCACGCCCGCTTCCGCGCCTCCAAGTGGCACACGATCGCCGTCGACGGCCATGATCCGGAAGCGATCGCCGCCGCGATCGAGGAAGCGCGGAAGTCCGACAAGCCGACGATGATCGCCTGCAAGACCGTCATCGGCTTCGGCGCCCCGAACAAGGCCGGCACCCACAAGGTGCACGGCTCGCCACTCGGCGCCGAGGAAGTCGCCGCCACTCGCAAGGCGCTCGGCTGGGAAGCCGAAGCCTTCGCCGTCCCCGCGGACGTGCTCGACGCCTGGCGCCGCGCCGGCGAGCGTTCGGTCGAGACGCGCAAGGCATGGGAAGCGCGGCTCGAAGCCGCCGAGACGAAGACTGAGTTCGTCCGCCGCTTCTCCGGCGAGCTCGAAGCGGGCCTTGCCCCGGCGATCAGCGCCTACAAGCAGAAGCTCGCGGAAACCAAGCCGTCGCCGGCCACCCGCAAGGCTTCCGAGGATGCGCTGGAAGTCATCAACGGTGTGCTCAACGAGACGATCGGCGGCTCGGCCGACCTAACCGGCTCCAACAACACAAAGACGAGCCAGACCCATTCGATCACGCCGGACAACTTCTCCGGCCGCTACGTCCACTACGGCGTGCGCGAGCACGGCATGGCCGCCGCCATGAACGGCGTGGCGCTGCATGGCGGTTTGATCCCCTATTCCGGCGGCTTCCTGATCTTCTCGGACTATTGCCGTCCGTCGATCCGCCTCGCCGCACTGATGGGCATCCGCGTCATCCATGTCTTGACCCACGATTCCATCGGCCTCGGCGAGGATGGCCCGACGCACCAGCCGGTCGAGCATCTGGCCTCGCTGCGCGCCATCCCGAACCTGCTGGTGTTCCGCCCGGCGGACGCGACGGAAACGGCGGAATGCTGGCAGCTCGCCCTCGAAAGCCGCAAGCGCCCGTCCGCCATCGCGCTGACGCGTCAGAACCTGATGGCGGTGCGCACCGAATACAAGGAAGAAAACCTCTGCGGCCGCGGCGCCTATGACCTGATCCCCGCGAGCGACGCGAAGGTGACGATCTTCGCCACCGGCTCGGAAATCGAGATCGCCGCCAAGGCGAGCCAGGCGCTCACCGCCAAGGGCATTTCGACGCGCGTCGTATCCGTGCCCTGCATCGAGCTCTTTTCCGAGCAGAGCGACGATTATCAGCAGGCGATCATCGGCAATTCGCCGGTCAAGATCGCGATCGAAGCCGGCGTCCGCCAGGGCTGGGATCATATTATCGGCAGTGACGGCGTCTTCGTCGGCATGTCGAGCTTCGGCGCTTCCGGTCCCTATAAGGATCTCTACAAGCACTTCGGCATTACGCCGGAAGCGGTTGTCGCGGCCGCGGAAGCCAAGCTGTCCTGATCAAGCCGGAGGGCGCCCCTGTGGCGCCCTCCATTCGTTACCCACGCCATCCTGATAGGGAGAGACCCAACATGACAGTGAAAGTCGCCATCAATGGTTTCGGCCGCATCGGCCGCAACGTGCTTCGCGCCATCGTCGAATCCGGCCGCACGGATATCGAAGTCGTCGCGATCAACGACCTTGGCCCGGTCGAGACCAACGCCCACCTGTTGCGCTTCGACTCCATCCACGGCCGCTTCCCGGCCGACGTGAAGGTCGAAGGTGAAACGATCGTCATCAACAACGGCAAGCCGATCAAGGTGACAGCGGTCCGCAATCCGGCTGAGCTTCCGCACAAGGACCTCGGCGTTGATATTGCGATGGAATGCACCGGCATCTTTACCGCGCGCGACAAGGCGGCTGCCCATCTCGAAGCCGGCGCCAAGCGCGTCATCGTGTCGGCACCGGCCGACGGCGCCGACCTGACCGTCGTCTACGGCGTCAACCATGACAAGCTGACGAAGGATCACCTGGTCATCTCCAACGCATCCTGCACGACCAACTGCCTTGCACCGGTCGCCAAGGTGCTGAACGACGCCATCGGCATCGATCACGGCATGATGACGACGATCCACTCCTACACGAACGACCAGCCGTCGCTCGACCAGATGCACAAGGATCTCTACCGCGCTCGCGCCGCGGCGCTGTCGATGATCCCGACCTCGACCGGTGCGGCCAAGGCCGTTGGCCTCGTGCTGCCGGAACTCAAGGGCAAGCTCGACGGCTTCGCCATGCGCGTGCCGACCCCGAACGTCTCGGTCGTCGACCTCAAGTTCGTCGCCAAGCGCGACACGACCAAGGAAGAGATCAACGCGGCGATCAAGGCAGCAGCCGATGGTCCGCTGAAGGGCATCCTCGGCTACACGCTCGCTCCGAACGTCTCGATCGACTTCAACCATGATCCGCATTCCTCGGTCTTCCACATGGATCAGACCAAGGTGATGGAAGGCAAGTTCGTGTCGATCCTTACCTGGTACGACAACGAATGGGGCTTCTCGAACCGCATGTCCGATACGGCGGTCGCCCTCGGCAAGCTCCTCTAAGTCCGATGTTCCGGGCCCTTTCCTCAACGACGGTGCGCTGGCGTCCGCTCGAGGGGGAGGGGCTCGAGCATTTGACGATCCAACCTGTGAACGAAGCTGACGGCGCGGTGATCCGCGCCGAAAGCGTCTTGATCGGCGACCGCAACGGGTCGCCCTACGGCGTTTCCTACCGCATCGACTGCGATGCCGGTTGGCGCGTCATCTCCTTCAGCATCAAGACAACCGACGGCCGGACCGTGGACCTTCGCTCCGATGGCCGGGGACATTGGCGCACGCCTGATGGCACGCCCCTGCCCCAGTTCGATAGCTGCATCGACATCGACCTTGCCGGTACGCCTTTCACCAATACCCTGCCGATCCGTCGCCTCGGCCTCGTCCGGCAATCCGGCACGGCGAGGTTGAAGATGCTCTACGTGCCCTTCGACAGTTTTGAACCAGCGGTCGACGGCCAGCACTACACCTGCCTCGAGGATGGCAGGCTCTATCGTTACGAGGCGGATGACCGAAGCTTCACCGCCGACCTGCCGGTGGATGAGGACGGCCTCGTCATCGACTATCCCACCCTTTTTCAGAGACTATCACTGGAGACTATCTGATGACTTTCAAGACCCTTGACGATCTGACCGACATTGCCGGAAAACGCGTGCTGGTGCGCGTCGATCTCAACGTGCCGGTCAAGGACGGTCAGGTGACTGACACCACCCGCATCGAGCGCGTGGCGCCGACCATCCGCGAACTCTCCGAAAAGGGTGGCAAGGTCATCCTGCTTGCCCATTTCGGCCGTCCGAAGGGCGAACCGGTCGCCGACATGTCACTGAAGGCGATCGCCCCCGCCGTCGAGGAAATCCTCGACCAGCGCGTTCACTCCGCCGCCGACTGCATCGGCGACAAGGCCGCCAACGCGATTGCCGAAATGAATGACGGCGACGTCTTGCTGCTCGAAAACACCCGCTTCCACAAGGGCGAGGAAAAGAACGATCCGGCCTTCGTCGCAGCACTCGCCGCCAACGGCGACATCTATGTCAACGACGCCTTCTCCGCCGCCCATCGCGCCCATGCCTCGACCGAGGGCCTGGCGCACCATCTGCCCGCCTATGCCGGCCGCACCATGCAGGCCGAACTCGAGGCACTCGAAAAAGGCCTCGGCAATCCGAAGCGGCCGGTCGTCGCGATCGTCGGCGGCGCCAAGGTGTCGACCAAGATCGACCTCTTGCAAAACCTCGTGAAAAAGGTCGACGCCCTCGTCATCGGCGGTGGCATGGCCAACACCTTCCTGGCCGCGCAAGGCATCGACGTTGGCAAGTCGCTCTGCGAGCACGATCTCGCCGAGACGGCAAAGTCGATCGTCGCCGCGGCGGCCGCCGCCGGATGCGCCATCGTGCTTCCGGAAGACGGCGTCGTCGCGCGCGAGTTCAAGGCGGGCGCGGACAACGAGGTCGTCGACATCACGGCGATCCCGACCGACGCGATGGTGCTCGATGTCGGCCCGAAGTCGGTCGATGCTATCAACGACTGGATCTCGCGTGCCGAAACGCTCGTCTGGAACGGTCCGCTCGGCGCCTTCGAGATCGCGCCCTTCGACAAGGCGACGGTGGCTGCCGCCAAGCACGCGGCCGCCCGCACCCGCCAAGGCTCGCTTGTCTCGGTCGCCGGAGGCGGCGACACGGTTGCCGCCCTCAACCACGCCGAGGTCGCCGACGATTTCACCTATGTTTCGACCGCCGGCGGTGCCTTCCTCGAATGGATGGAGGGCAAGCCGCTGCCGGGCGTCGATATCCTTCACCAACAGAAGTAACCGCACGCGCACCGACCCGGGCAAACGGATAGGCCCGGGTCGGCGCGCGAAAATAATTATGATATTTCAAACGATTAAAATTATTTAAATCGTTTTAGCTCGTTTTACTGCCATTTTCCCGCACAGTATCTTCTGTTATCGCGCCTTCGTTCGGCGGCGCGAAAAACGCTTTTCGTGCCTTCAGACCGAGACTGTTTCATGCGCTGTTCCGCTGGGATCGGCGCTGTGTGTAGGAGAAAAAGATGAGCGAAAGACTGGAAGATATTGCGGTTGCCATGGTCGCCAACGGCCGGGGCCTGCTCGCTGCCGACGAGTCGACCGCAACGATCAAGAAGCGCTTCGACAGCATTGGACTGGAGTCCACCGAGAACTCGCGCCGCGACTATCGCGAGATGCTGCTGCGCTCGGAAGAAGCGATGCGCGACTATATCTCCGGCGTCATTCTTTACGAGGAAACCCTGTTCCAGAAAGCGGCCGACGGCACGCCGCTCGTCGACATCATCAAGAACGCCGGCTCGATCCCCGGCATCAAGGTCGACACCGGCGCCAAGCCGCTGCCCCATTTCCCCAATGAGACGATCACCGAGGGCCTCGACGGCCTCGCTGCCCGCCTCGCCAAGTACTACGAAGCTGGTGCCCGCTTCGCCAAGTGGCGCGGCGTCATCGCCATCTCCGACGCCCTGCCGAGCTTCGGCGCGATCAAGGCCAATGCCCATGCGCTCGCCCGCTATGCGACGCTCTGCCAGGAAGCCAAGATCGTCCCGATCGTCGAGCCGGAGGTGCTGATGGACGGCGCTCCGGGCGACCATTCGATCGATCGGTCCGAAGAAGTCACCGAATGGGTGCTGCGCACGGTCTTCGAGGAACTCGGAGACCTGCGTGTGAAACTCGAGGGCATGATCCTTAAGCCGAGCATGGTGATCGACGGCAAGAAGGCCCGCAAGGCTTCGGTCGAAGAGGTTGCAGAGCGCACCATCAAGGTGCTGAAGCGCACCGTGCCGGCCGCCGTCCCAGGCATCGCCTTCCTGTCCGGCGGCCAGTCCACGGAAGAAGCGACCGCGCATCTGTCCGCCATGAACACGGCGCACGACCTGCCCTGGAAGCTGACCTTCTCCTATGGCCGCGCCCTGCAGCAGGAGGCGCTCAATGCCTGGAACGGCAAGCCGGAGAATGTCGCCGCCGGCCAGCGCGCCTTCACCCATCGCGCCAAGATGTGCAGCCTCGCCGCCAAGGGCAGCTGGAAGAAGGATCTCGAAAAAGCCGCCTGAACGGCGTCCGTTTAGAGGGGAGAGAGGAGAAGGCCCGGCGGCAGCGATGTCGCCGGGCCTTTGAATTCAAGGAGCGGTTTTCAATTGTCAGGGAGACAAGTTTGCTGTTTCGGCGACTTCCGCAATAGCTCTACATCTCGGCATCGCCGACCAAATCCGGAGCCCTGATGAACACCGTCCTCTTCGTCACCGTCGACGTCTTCACCGCCGAGCGCTTTGCGGGAAACCAGCTTGCCGTCATTCCCGACGCACGGGACTTGAGCGACGACCAGATGCAGGCGATTGCCGCAGAATTCGGCTATTCCGAAGTCACCTTCGTCCTTCCGCCCGACGATCCGGCGAACACCGCCCGCGTGCGCATTTTCACGCCGACGGCCGAAGTGCCCTTCGCCGGACACCCGAATGTCGGCACCGCCTTCGTGCTCGGGGGGCAGAAGGAGATCTTCGGCAGGAAGCCAGGCAACAAGCTGCGTTTCGAAGAAAAGGCGGGACTGGTCGAGGTCACCCTTCTGAGCGAGAACGGCATTCTCACCGGAGCGCGCATCGTCGCTCCCCGGCCGCTTGCCGTCGGCCCCGCGATCGACGCCGCGACGATTGCCGCCTGCGCCTCGCTTGGGTCCGAAGCGCTGAGCGATTTGAGCCACCCGCCAGTGGGCCTTTCCGTCGGCCTCCCCTTTGCGGTTGCCGAGCTCACGGACCTCGATACCCTTTCACGGGCACGGCCGAACGTCAGTGCCTTCCACGATGCGAACACCCGTTATCCGCTCGCCGAGGACAGTTTCAGCCTGTTTCTTTATGCCCGCACGCGCGAGCGCCCCTGGCAGATCAGGGCGCGCATGTTCGCGCCGCTGGACAATGTCATCGAGGACCCGGCGACGGGCAGCGCCTCGGCGGCACTCGGCGCCTACCTCGTTTCGCTTCTTCCACAGGCCGATGCCGAAATCGAGATTGCGATCGAGCAGGGCGTGGAAATGGGCCGCCGCAGCATCATAACTGTCGTCGTCAGCAAGGAGGACGGAACAGTCCGCGAGGTCAGCGTCTCGGGCGACTGCGTGACGGCGATGCGCGGAGAGATCGAGATCTGAGGCTCTACTGCATCTTTCCTTAAATCGTAACCAAGGAAACATGCAGCAATTCAAAGTGCGACAGCGACCTTTGCGCGTCTGATAAGGCGCGCGGCGCTGTAGGCCAGTTGGCATCAGCGCGTCCCAGGCTTGCAGTCGCTGATCGCTTCGAGGAGCGCGCGGAAGCGAGGATGATCGCGAATGGCGTCCAGGTCGGAGTCCTGATTGAACCACAGGAGATGGTAGCTGGAGCTCTGCGGGACCACGGTCTCCAGCAGGTCCAGCGCGCGCTCGCTCTCACCAAGCAACGAATAGACGCAGGCTGCATTGTACTGTGCGACCACATCGTCCGGATCGATCGCAAGCGCGCGAGCCACCCACTCCTTGGCGCGCTGCCCTTCCCCCATATGCGCGAGCGCCAATGCACCGCGATGGGCCGGGCTGGCATTCTCCGGGTGGCGCTCCAGCGCGCTTTTCGCCCGCTCGATGCCGATCCGTGCCCAGCGCTGGCGCTCGGCTTCCACTCCGAGCGAGAAATAGCAACCCATCAAATGAATTGGCGAAAAATAGTCATCCGGCCGGATCTCGGCCGCCCGCTCGAAGAACCCGACCGCTTCCTGAAACCGACCCTGTGCAAACAGGAAGCGACCATAGTATAGATTCGCTTCATAGAGCGAAGGACCAAGCGCCAGCGCCTGGCGGAACTCGCGGCCGGCCTCCTCCGTTTGCCCGTCGTGATTCAATGCCAACCCGCGTGAGGCATGCGCTTCCGCCAGATTTGGATCAAGGGCCAGCGCCCTGGCACTCATGTCGAAAATGCTCTCCAGCGGAAACTCCTTTTCGTGCCAATCCCTGATCGCACATTCGCATTCGGCTATGCCTGCATAGGCACGGGCATAGTTCGGATCGAGTTCGACAGCCTTCAGAAACATCCGGCGCGCAAGCAGCAGATAGGACCGGGTCCAGGTATGCGAGAACTGCCGGCCCCGGAGATAGTAAGTATAGGCTTCGACGGAGGTGGTCGGATCGCTCTCGATTGCCTTCTTCTCCTCCGGCAGCAGCTTGATCTTCAGCTGGTCGACGATCGCATGGGTGATCTCATCCTGGATTGCGAAGATGTCGGTGAGATCGCGATCATAGCGATCGGCCCATAGATGTCCTCCGGTCTGCGCGTCGATGAGCTGGCCGGTGATGCGGACGCGTTCGCCCGCCTTGCGCACGCTGCCCTCCAGAATGAAGCGGACGCCGAGTTCCTGGGCGATCTGCTTAACCTTCACCGCCCTGCCCTTGTAGGTGAAGACGGTGTTGCGCGCGACGACGTGCAGGCGCGAGATCTTCGACAGGTCGGTAATGATGTCCTCAGTGATGCCGTCGGAGAAATATTCCTGCTCCGGATCGTGGCTCATATTGGTGAAGGGCAGGACGCCGATCGACAGCTCGTAGCCGGCCTCGAGGGACGGGCCCGGGGTCTCCTGCTGCCGGGCGGCGGCCTCGCCAAGGGCAACCGTATAGACGCGGATGTTCGGCGCAATGTTCTTCAGACTATATTCGCCCTTGTCGACGAAGCCGAGATCCAGCCTCGAGCCGACCTGGTCGCGCACCGACGAGGATACCGCAATGCCGGAGGGATCGGCGAGCCCCTCGAGCCGAGCCGCAACGTTGACGCCGTCGCCGAAGATGTCGCCTTCCTCGACGATCACATCGCCGAGATGGATGCCGATCCTGAGCTCGATGCGCCTGCTCCTCGGCAGGCCCTCGTTGCGGACGAGCATGCCGCGCTGGATCTCGGCCGCGCAGGCAACCGCATTCACGACGCTCGAGAATTCGATGAGCATGCCATCGCCGGACAGCTTGACGATGCGTCCCTTATGCTCGGCGATCTTCGGCTCCAGGCACTCGCGGCGATGCCGTTTCAGTTCGGCCAGCGTACCCGCCTCGTCGGTTCCCATCAGACGGCTGTAGCCTACGACATCGGCAGCGAGAATGGCGGTCAGGCGGCGTTCCAAGAGAGCCTCGATTTTCATCTTGTGGCCGAGCACGGTAATTTAACCTTTTCTTGACTACATGTCGTGCGCAGACTTCGGGCATTTCGGGCGCAAGTGTAGCCCGGCCCTGCAAGATGAGCTGTTTCTAAAGTAACCTCGGACGGTCGCGCATTCCATGCGCATGTGATATCCGCGGGAACAGAGATGCGGCGCGGCCGCCTCCGACTGCGGCTACGGCCGGACGAGCACCGTGACCATCATGACGGCGATGGCGAAGACAGCGATCTTCCAGAAATCCCGACGTTGCCTGAGCCCGGGATATCCAATCGGCTTGATCAGTTGCAAACACATGGCGATGAAGAGGAGAAGCGTCAGTGCCTTCGACATTCATTTATTCCGGAGAATTCCGCGGCCACCGTCGCAACGTCATACGGCCGTCACTTTTCGTAGCATAGAGGGCTATTGTTTTCGCCGCCGATTTGCAATGACCGGCGGTAGCGATTCCGGTTGGCACGGCGCAGCGCGCCGCCACGACTTGCCGGCCGCAGAACGATTTCGGATGGACGATGAGAAATAACCTGCTCCCCGTCGCCGCGCTGTTGCTCGGCACTCTGTTCCTCTTCCTTGGAAACGGTCTGCACAGCCTGCTGCTGCCGGTGCGCGGCACGGCGGAAGGATACCCGACCACGATTCTCGGCCTCATCGGCACCTCCTGGGCCTCCGGCTTCGTGCTCGGCTGCTTCTTCGCCCCGAATATCGTCAAGCGCATCGGCCATGTGCGCGCCTTCAGCGTCTTCATCTCCCTAATCGCCATCATCGCGCTGCTCACCGGCCTGCTGATCGACCCGATCTGGTGGGTCGTGCTCCGGGCGGTGACCGGATTTTCGACGGCCGGCACGTCGATGATCATCGAAAGCTGGCTGAACGAACGCGCCACCAATGAAAGCCGCGGCGTGATCTTCTCCCTCTATATCGCCATCACCCTCTTCGGCGTCGTCGGCGGGCAGATGATGATCCCCTTCGGCGAAACGGCCACCACCTTCTTCTTCATGATCTGCGGCATTCTTTACTGCGTCGCGATGCTGCCGACGCTACTGTCCAAGGCCGCTTCGCCCACGCCGCTCAAGCAGGTGCGGCTCGACCTTCGCGGCCTTTATCGCAATTCGCCGGTATCCTTTCTCGGCATCCTGCTGATCGGCATCGCCAACGGAGCCTTCGGCACACTCGGCGCCGTCTTCGGCCGCCAGGCGGGCCTTTCCGACAGCACCGTCGCGGCAATGATGAGCGCCGCGATCTTCTCCGGGGCGGTCATGCAGCTGCCGGCCGGCCGCATTTCCGACCGGGTCGATCGCCGCTACGTGCTCGCCGTGCTGGCCGGCGTCGGGGCGCTTGCGGGGCTGCTGATCTTCCTTCTCGAGCCGAGCCAGGTCTGGATCGTGCTGACGCTGATCGCCGTCTACGGCGCCGCCGCCAACGCGCTCTACCCGATCGCCGTCTCCCATGCCAACGACTTCGCCATGCCGGAGGACTTCGTCAAGGTTTCGGGCGGCCTCTTGCTGCTCTATGGCATCGGCACCATCATCGGCCCGACAATCGGCGGACCGGTGATGACCGCGACAGGCCCCTATGGCCTCTTCATGATCACGGCCTGCGCGCATATGCTGATCACCGCCTATGCGATCGTCCGCAGCCGCCGGCGCGCACCGGTGCCCGTCGCCGAGCGCGAGACCTTCTCGCCGGTCAATGCCGGTGCGCCGACGACGCCGGAAAGCCTGCAGCTTTCGCCGCGTGCGGCACCGTTTGAAGAGACGCGAGGAGACATCGTCGACGATCCCGAAGAGGAGGAAAGAGCCAATGAGCCTGTTTGACGACGATCAGCCGAAGAAGAAGACTGCGCATGAGATCGGCAGCGACCTCTCGCAGCTCTCCGTTGACGAGCTCACCGCGCGCATTGCGCTGTTGACGGAGGAAATCGCCCGACTGGAGGCGGAACGCGTCCGCAAATCGGCGAGCCGTTCGGCCGCCGAAGGGCTCTTCCGTTGATAGGAAGGCAAGCTGCGCGTCCGGGGATGGACGCCGCTTAACGGGATATTAGGCATTTTCTGTAATTGTCGGGTCATCCGGTCCTTCCGGACTCAGACATTTTCACCACTGGCGAATGGGTCTGATTTTTCTCCCTGTTTTACCTTGAGAGCCGCCCCGCGCGGCTCTTTTTTTGTTTCGTGACAGCTAAATTCAAAGAATTGTGGAGATTAACCCTTTCTTAAGAATACCCTTGCGCGGAATGCGGTATCAGATCATTCTTCGAGCATAGAGGGGCCTCAAGGAAACTTTTCCCAAAGCCACTTCGTTACCTGACCGTGATGCGTTTTGAACCAGGGAAAATAGGCCATGTCCGAGAGAGGATTGAATACCGTCAGTTTCGCAGGACACGCTGCGTCCTCGGCGCAGTTCAAGGCGCTCTATGCGGAGGGGATGGGCCTTGTCGAAGAAACGGCGAGCTATCTCGACGGGCCCGGCCGCGCCGCCTCCAAGGTATTGCCGCGCATGGCCTCCGTGCTTTACGCCGCCGAGTCGATGCGGCTGACCACGCGGCTGATGCAGATGGCTTCCTGGCTTCTCCTGCAGCGCGCCGTCAACAACGGCGAAATGAGCCGCGAACAGGTTATGTCGGAAAAGAGCAAGGTTCGCCTCGACAGCTTCAATGTCGACCGCAGCGCGCCCGGCTGGAACGATCTGCCGGACAGCTTCCGCGATCTGATCGAACGGTCGCTCCGCCTGCAGAATCGCGTCGCCCTTCTCGACCGCGAGATCTACCGGCCGCAGGAGGCGACAGCCTTCGTTCCGGACAACCAGAACGGCGTCAAGGCGCAGATCAAGCTGCTGCAGACCGCCTTCGGCACCAACTGACGCCGACAGCCTCTCCCATGAAGCTTCAAGCCCGGCCCTGCGCCGGGCTTTTCATTTGGGCCGTTGAAAAATGTTTTCGGCAATAAAAAAGCCCGGCAATGCCGGGCTTGAAAAAACGCCGTATGGCGAGCGATCAGAGGCCGAGGCCTTCGAAGCGCTTCTTGAACTTCGAAACGCGGCCGCCGCGGTCGACCAGCTGCTGGTTGCCGCCAGTCCAGGCCGGATGCGACTTCGAGTCGATTTCCAGGTGCATGGTTGCGCCTTCCGAACCCCAGGTCGAGCGGGTTTCGTATTCGGTGCCGTCGGTCATGACCACCTTGATGGTGTGGTAGTCGGGATGGATGTCTGCCTTCATAACAATCTTCCTAGAGTTCCAGGGTCCAATTGTCGCAAGGCATTGCGACTTTGGGACCGAACACGTAAATGAAGCCGCGGACCGCTCTTGGCCACGGCTTCTCAATTCGATGCCGTGCCTATACATGAAGGTCTGCGGGATAACAAGTGCCGCGCGGAAGACTTATGGCCCCTCCGTGACAGGCGATCGGGGGTCACGTGCCAAGACAAGAGAACCAAGCGCGAGAGCGCAAATCCGTCCGGCCGCTTGCAGCCGTGCTGCCCTATGTGCGGCGATACCGTCGCTTTGCGATCGGCGCCGCCATCTCGCTGACGATCGCCGCGGTGACCACGCTGACGCTGCCGCTGGCGGTCCGCCGGATGATCGACCACGGCTTTTCCAACTCCGATTCCGCCTTCATCAACACCTATTTCACCATGCTGATGGTGCTGGCGATCGTGCTCGCGCTGGCAAGCGCCGCCCGCTACTATTTCGTCATCTCGCTCGGCGAACGCATCGTCGCCGATCTCAGGCGCGATGTCTTCGCTCGGGTAACGGGGCTTTCCGCCTCCTTTTTCGACGTCAACCAGTCGGGCGAGATCGTTTCGCGCCTGACCGCCGATACGACGCAGATCAAGTCGGCGGTCGGCGCCACGGCGTCCGTTGCGCTGCGCAACCTGATCCTCTGTCTCGGGGCCATCGGCATGATGGTCTATACCAGCCCGAAGCTGTCGAGCCTGGTCATCGCCGCCATTCCGCTCATCGTCTTCCCGCTCGTCGGCTTCGGCCGCTCCGTCCGCCGCCGCGCCCGTGAGGCGCAGGATACGCTCGCCGCCGCCTCCGCCTATGCCGGCGAGGCGATCGCCGCCACCCGCACGGTGCAGGCCTTCAATGGTGAGGGGAGCGCCAACCGCCGTTTCGGCGCCGCGGTAGAGGAGGCCTACGGTGCCGCCCGCGCTGCGATCCGAGCGCGCTCGGCGCTGACCGCCTTTGCCATCACCATGGTGTTCGGCAGCGTCGTCGCCGTGCTGTGGTTCGGAGCCCGCGACGTGCTCAACGGAACGCTTTCCGCCGGAACGCTCAGCCAATTCCTGCTCTATTCGGTCTTTGCCGCCGGCAGTCTCGGAGCACTCTCGGAGGTCTGGGGCGAAATCTCGCAGGCGGCGGGCGCCGCCGAGCGCCTGAACGAGCTCCTGTCGGAGGTGCCGCAGATCCGGGCGCCGGAGCACCCCGTCGCAATGCCGGTGCCGGCCAGGGGGGCGATCGAGTTCAATGACCTGCATTTCGCCTATCCGGCGCGGCCGGAGTACAAGAGCCTCAAGGGGCTGAGCCTGGCGGTCGAGCCGGGCGAGACCGTGGCTATCGTCGGTCCTTCCGGCGCCGGCAAGAGCACGGTATTCTCGATGCTTCTGCGCTATTACGACCCGATCAAGGGAAGCGTGCTGGTCGACGGCATGGACATCCGCACCGTCGACCCGAAGGACCTGCGCGAGCGGATCGCAATCGTCCCGCAGGACGTGACGATCTTCGCCGCCTCGGTGCATGACAACATCGCCTTCGGCACGCCTGAGGCAAGCCGCGAGGCGGTGCAGGCGGCGGCCATTGCGGCGCAGGCCGATGAATTCATCGCAAAGCTCGACCGAGGCTACGACACGCTGGTCGGCGAGCGCGGCGTGACGCTTTCCGGCGGCCAGCGCCAGCGCATCGCGATCGCCCGGGCAATCCTCAAGGACGCTCCGATCCTGCTTCTCGATGAGGCGACGTCGGCCCTCGATGCGGAGAGCGAGACGCTCGTACAGAAGGCGCTCGACGGGCTGATGCGCGAGCGGACCACGCTTGTCATTGCGCATCGGCTGGCGACGGTGCTCAAAGCGGACCGCATTCTCGTCATGGATCATGGCCGCATCGTCGAGGAAGGCACTCACGCATCGCTGATCCGCCAGGGCGGGCTCTATGCCAAGCTCGCGCGGCTTCAATTCGATCATGGGGCGGAAGGATTGTTCGTCGCATCCCAGGTCTGAGGCCGGATCCTTAACCATTCGCTCTCCGGATGTGATTGATTCTCGATCCGCCATTGCCCACCGCAAGCACGGCCCTATTGTTAAGGGGCCGGCTTTTGCCGACAGCGCCTTCGACGAGATTGGGAGGAACATCCGTATGCCATTTCTAAGCATGACCCGCCGTGCAGCCCTCGCCTTCGGCATCGCCACACTTTCCGCAATGACCCTCGGCAGCCCGGTGCAGGCGCAAAGCTTTCCGGACCGGACGATAACGCTCGTGGTCCCCTTCGCCGCCGGCGGTTCGACCGACGTCGTCGCGCGGATCATCGCCCAGAAGATGTCCGAAGATCTCGGCCAGCAGGTCATCGTGCAGAACGTCGCGGGCGCCGGCGGCAACCTTGGAGCGTCCAATGTCGCGCGCGCCGATCCGGACGGCTACACGATCCTCATGGCCACGGTCGCAACCCACGCCCTCAACCCGCTGATCCTGAAGACGAAGCCCTACGATCCCGAAAAGGATTTCGCACCCATCTCGCTGCTGGTCATCGTTCCGAACGTGCTGGTCGTCAATCCGGAGCTGCCGGCCAAGACGGTGCAGGAATTGGTGGCGCTCCTCAAGGCGTCGCCCGATCAGTACAGCTATGCGTCCTCCGGCAATGGCACGCCGCTACATCTTTCCGGCGAGCTCTTCAAGAAGATGGCCGGCGTCGAGATGCAGCACATTCCCTACAAGGGATCCGGCCCGGCGCTCAACGACGTCATCGGCAATCAGGTGCCGATCATGTTCGACAACCTGCCCTCTTCGTCGGGCCACATCAAGGCTGGGACGCTCAGGGCATTGGCCGTGACGACAGCCGAACGCGCACCCTCCTTCCCGGACGTGCCGACCATCGCCGAGTCTGGCATTCCGGGCTACGAGACCTATACCTGGAACGCGCTCTTCGCCCCGGCCAATACGCCTCAGCCGGTGATCGCCCGTCTCAACGAGGCGGCCAAGAAGGCGCTCGCCGATCCGGCGGTCCAAAAACGCATGGAGGAGTTCAGCGCCAAGATCGTCGGCTCGACGCCCGAGGAGCTTGGCGCCCATGTGAAAGCCGAACTGGCAAAATGGACGCCCGTCGTGCGTGACGCGAACGTGCAGATGGATTGACGAGATAGGTCCTAGCCGGGCTGCCCCCCGCAGCCCGGCTAGGTTTTCGTGGCAGCGCCCCGCCCCGCGGCCCGGCCGGAAAAAATGCAGCCACCCAGGAAGGTGCCCTCGAGCGCATTGTAGCCGTGCATGCCGCCGCCCCCGAACCCGGCGACTTCGCCGGCCGCAAAGAGGCCCGGCACCGGCTCGCCGGAAATCTCCAGTACCTGACCGGAGAGATTCGTCTGCAGCCCGCCGAGCGTCTTGCGTGTCAGGATATGCAATCGCACGGCGATGAGCGGGCCGGCCTTCGGGTCCAGGAGGCGATGCGGCCTGGCCGTCCGCAGCAACCGGTCGCCGCGATAGGCCCGGGCGCCGCGAACGGCCGTAACCTGCGCATCCTTGGAAAACGGATTGTCGATTTCCCGGTCGCGCGCCTCGATTTGCGCCTTGAGGTGGGTCACCGAAAGCCGGTTCTCGCCCGTCAGCCTGTTCATGCCCTCGACAAGCGCCTCGAGCCGATCCTGCACGACGAAATCCTCGCCCTTCTCCATGAAGGCCTGCACCGGACCAGGCGGGCTGGCGCCAAGCCGCTTCAAAAGGAGCGGGATGCTCTTGCCCGTCAGATCGGGGTTCTGCTCCGACCCCGAAAGGGCAAACTCCTTCTTGATGATTGCTCGCGTCAGGATGAACCAGCTGTAGTCGTGGCCAGTGTGACGGATCGCAGCCAATGTTGCGAGCGTATCGAAGCCGGGCATGGCTGGCGCGGAAAAGCGGTTGCCATCGGCATCGCACCAGAAGGACGACGGGCCCGGCAGGATACGGATGCCATGGTCCGGCCAGATCGGATCGAAATTCTTGAGGCCCTCGGTATAGTGCCACATGCGGTCGGCGTTGATGACCGAGCCGCGTGCTCGGCCCGCAATCTCCAGCATCCGGCCGTCGACATAATGCGGCACGCCGCTGACCATCGAGGCCGGCGGCTGGCCGAGCCGCTTGCGTGGCCAGTTGCGGCGCACCAGCTCATGATTGCCGCCGATGCCGCCCGAGCTGACGATCACCGCACCCGCGGAGATCTCGAAATCGCCGGCCACGTCGCGCGAGCTGGGCTGGCCGCGGCTGACCGGATCCGCCTTGAGGATTGCGCCGCGAGCGCCCGTCACGGCGCCGTCCGTCGTCACAAGTTCGTCAACGCGGTGGCGGAAGCGGAAACGGACAAGACCTCGGCTCTCCGCCTCCCGCGTCAGCCGGATGAAAGGCTCGAGCACGGCCGGACCCGTGCCCCAGGTAATGTGGAAGCGGGGAACGGAATTGCCGTGGCCATGCGCAAGGCCGCCGCCGCGCTCGGCCCAGCCGATGACGGGAAACCAGCGCAGCCCGAGTGCATGCATCCAGCGTCGTTTCTCGCCGGCGGCGAAATCGAGATACGCCTCGGCCCACAGTCGCGGCCAGTGATCCTCAGGTCGGTCGAACTGCGACGACCCCATCCAGTCCTGGCCGGCAAGGTCACGACTGTCGCGAATGCCCATGCGCCGCTGCTCGGGACTGTCTATGAAGAAAAGACCGCCAAGCGACCAGAAAGCCTGGCCGCCGAGATTCTGCTCGCCCTCCTGGTCGAGAACGATCACCTTGCGGCCATGCGCCGCCGCCTCGGACGCCGACACGAGGCCGGCAAGCCCCGCACCGATGACCAGTACATCGCAATCCATCAAAGGCGCCCTCCGCCGACATCCCTGAGGACTCTTACGCATACGTCAAGGTCAATTCAAGCGGAGCGTGCTCGCCTATTTTTCGGTCAGCTTGAGTTCGATGCGCCGATTTTGCGCCCGCGCCTCCAGGCTCTCCCCTACGGCAATGGGTTGGTACTCCCCGAACCCCGCCGCCACCAGGCGGTCGGCTGGAACACCCTTGGAGATCAGGAACTTGACGACCGAGGTGGCGCGAGCCGAGGACAGTTCCCAGTTATCGGCGAACCGGCCGGTGCCGGAGAGCTGCACATTGTCCGTGTGGCCGTCGACGCGCAGCACCCAATTGATCTCCGCCGGAATCTCCTTGGCGAGGTCGAGGAGCGCGGTGGCGAGCTTGGCCATCTCCACCTGGCCCTCAGGGTTCAGGTCGCTGCTGCCCGAGGAGAAGAGCACTTCCGACTGGAAGACGAAACGGTCGCCGACGATGCGGATATTTTCGCGATCCGAGAGGATTTCCCGCAAGCGCCCGAAAAAGTCCGAGCGGTAGCGGTTGAGTTCCTGCACGCGCTGGGCGAGCGCGACGTTCAGCCGACGGCCAAGATCGGCAATCTTGGCCTGCGACGCTTGGTCCTTCGCCTCGGAAGCCTGCAGCGCGCCCTCGATGGCGGCGATCTGGCTGCGCAGCGCGGCAATCTGCTGGTTCAAAAGCTCGATCTGGCTCATCGCCCGGGAGCTGACCTGTCGTTCGTTCTCGAGTTCCGAACCCAACCGGCCGATCTTCTGATTGGCGACATCGGCGCTGCCGGCGCCCTGGTCGAGCAGCGCCTGCAGGCGTGACCGCTCGCCTTCCGACTGCGACAGCGATGCCTGGAGATTGGCAAGCGAATCTTCGAGGTCCTGCTTGCCGCTCTTTTCGAGAGCCAGAAGCTGGGTGAGTTCGTTGATCTGGCTGTTCAGGCGGTTCAGTACCTCGTCCTTGCCGCTGATCTCCCGACCCATGAGGAACTGCGCGGTGACGAAGACGCTGAGCAGGAACATGATCGCCATGAGCAAGGTCGAAAGAGCGTCGACGAAGCCCGGCCAGTAATTGATCGTCCGCGGATTGCGGCCCCTTCGGGCGAGCGCCATGGATCAGTCACCCCCGCTTTCGTCCGCATGGCTGAGCTTCGCCTGCGAGGCGGCCCTCTCGCTGTTCACGGAGATCCGATCGGCCTGGCCGATACGCGATGTCAGCCGGTCGAGCGTCTTGCGCATCGACTTGGCCTCCTCCTGCTGCGCCTCGATCCAGTCGCGCAGCATCTGCTGCTCGCCGCGCATGTTCTTGACGAGACCCTGGATGCCTTCCGCGAGGCTCGCCATCGCCGCTGTCGTGCGCTGGTTGACGCCGCCGTCGTGAGCGAGGCGGGAGAGTTGGTCGGTAAGGCGCCGCATTTCCTCCGCCGGCGCGCCACCGACCATCTCGATCGGCGACGAAAACCCGGAGCCGACATCGGTCACCGACGAAAGCCAGTTTTCAAGCTCCGTGTAAAAACGGTTCTGGGCGCGGCCCGCCTGGAGATCGAGGAAACCGAGGATCAGCGAACCGGACAGGCCGAACAGCGAGGCCGAGAAAGCCGTGCCCATGCCGGTCAGCGGCGCCGACAGGCCGCTCTTCAGCGAACTCAGGAGGTCCTCCGTCGTGCCCGAGCCGGCGTCTAGCGATTGTATGACGGTATTGATCGAACCAATCGTCCCGAGAAGGCCCCAGAAGGTGCCGAGCAGGCCGAGAAAGACGAGGAGGCCAGCGAGATAGCGCGTGATGTCGCGCGACTCGTCGAGGCGGGCGGCGATGGAATCGAGGATCGACCGGAGCGCGATCGTCGAGATCGCCGTCGTCTGACGGCCGCCGATCAGCGCCCGCATGGGTGCGAGCAGCACCGGGTCGCGTCCGACCTTGTCGGCACTGCCGGCGGCGCGGAACGAGTTGAACCAGCGCACTTCGGGTCTGAGGCCGAGCACGTGGTTGAACGCCAGCAGAATGCCGATCACCAGCACTCCGAGGATCAGCCCGTTGAGACCGGGATTGCCACCGAAGGCTTCGCGCGCCTGCCGGAAGAGGATCGCTGCGACAAAACCGACGATGATCAGGAAGATGACCATCGTCCAGAAATAGGGCATCGGGCTTGAAAGCTTGTGCGGATTGTAGTTCTCCTCCGCGACTTCCTGCCCACGCCAGCCGGACAGATTCAGTTTCGTCATGCGTTTGCCAATCTCCCGGTTTGCGGCCTTACTCGCGCGCCTGTCCGCACAAGCGGCGGTTGCTGCAACTCTTTGAAGTAGCGGATCATTCTCGAAATCAATAGTGATCTCGAACGAACGATGCCGCCGATGGCCGGAGACCATCCCTATCGGCCCGGAGACTAGTGGAACTTTGCGCCAAATTGAAGGGAAAACGGAAGGTCCCGCGCAGGAATGCGCTCGCTCCCCGCCAGGGGCTCGAGCCCGAGTGCTGCCAAGGCGCAGATATGTTCTGGTCCAATGCCTTAGAGCGAAACGCGGACCCAAGGCCGCCCGCATCCTCGCCCATTACGCTGCTTGGCTTCAGCCCATGCTTCATGGACTACTTTGTCGGAACCGGTCGATGAATGACTTCGCGCAGCGCCTTGGCAATATATTCGTTGCCGCAGATGATCGAGCCGTCTTCGACCGGCTTGTTTCCACCATCGATGTCGGTCACCCAGCCACCGGCCTCGCGGATGAGCAGTACCCCGGCGGCGATGTCCCAGGCGGCAAGGTCACGCTCCCAGAAGCCGTCGAACCGCCCGGCGGCCACATAGGCGAGGTCGAGCGAGGCGGAGCCGAAGCGGCGGATACCGGCGACCTCGCCCATCACATGGCGAAGTTCGATGAGATATTTGCCGTGGTTGCCGCGACCGAGATGCGGCGTGCCCGTACCGACCACCGCATCGGAAAGGGCCTTGCGGGCGCCGACCCGCAGGCGCCGGTCGTTCAGGAAGGCGCCGCCGCCCCTCTCGGCCGTATAGAGTTCGTCGGTCGCCGGATTGAAGACGACCGCACCGACGATTTCGCCCTGGCGCTCCAGCGCGATCGAGACGGCGAAATGCGGTAGGCCGTGGAGGAAATTCGTGGTGCCGTCGAGGGGGTCGACGATCCAGCGATGGGCGCCGTCGGTCCCCTTGATTTCCTCGCCTTCTTCGCCGAGGAAGCCGTAGGTCGGGCGGGCCTTCAGGAGTTCCTCGCGGATTATCCGCTCGGCCTTGCGGTCCGCCTGGGAAACGTAGTCGCTCGGCCCCTTCAAGGAGACCTGCAGGTTCTGTACTTCGCCGAAATCGCGCGCCAGCGACTTGCCGGCCTTGAAAGCCGCCTGGACCATGACATTGAGAAGGGCAGAACGGGCCATAGGGCAATCCTCTGAAAGCGAAGGCCGGCCGAGCCATCTCGACCGGACATTGAACCTGTTTGACGGCGCCCGCGCTAGGGGTCGGCGAAGAGACGCAACCGTCGTCAAAAAACCGAGTGAGAAATCACTCCGTCCGCGGGATAGGATGCTGGGCGGAACCGCGGACAAAACCGGGGCCTCAAGACCACAAAATCCCCGAAAGTTCAAGCGAAATAGAAAGCGCCCGTCGAATCACGGCGCGCCGCCATCAGGACGAGCGGAACTTGTTCGCCGCCGTGAGCGCCGATTTCTGCTGCGCGTCGTTGAGACCGAGATAGAAGTCCTCGAGCGCATCGTCCTTGAGCCCTGCCCGACGCGACAGCACATACCACTTCGCCGCCTCGACCGGATCGGGCCGCGTGCCGATGGCGTTGACAAGGAGGTGGGCAAGCCGGTTCTGCGCGACGACATTGCCGCCCTCGGCGGCCCGCTTCATCCAGGCAAAGCCCTCTTCGAGGTTGCGGTCGCCGCCGATCCCCTCGATCAGCCAGATCGCCATGTCGAGCTGCGCCGTATCATAGCCGGCGCGCGCCGCCCGAAGCAGCCATTCGCGTGCACGCGCCCGCTTGCCGTCGTCGATGCCTTCGACATTGAGATAGATCTGCGAGAGTGCATATTGCGCGTCGGCGATGCCCTGCTCGGCGGCTTTCTCATAATAGGGAATCGCCGCCTTCAGCCCCTTCTGGCCGGGCATGTCGGCAACGAGCGTCTGCCCATAGTTGAACTGGGCGGCCGCATTGCCGAGATCGGCGGCCTTCTTCATCAGTTCGTCGGATCGCTTCCGGTCGCGCTTGACGTAGCGTCCCTCCATCAGGATCAGCGCATATTTGAACATCGCCGCGGGATCGCCGTTGTTCGCCGCCTGACCGTACCAGAAGGCCGCATCCTTGGGGTTGCGAGCGACGCCGAGGCCTTGCTCGAGGATCGATGCGACAAGCGTCTGGGCGGCCGGATCGCCGAGTTGGGCGCGCGGCAGCGCGAGGTCCATTGCCGACAGGTAATAGCCGCGCTGGAAGGCCCCATAGGCCTCGTCCAATTTGCCGGCGAATGGCTTTTCCGCTGGAAGCGCCGGAAGTTCGGCGCCCATGCGATCGATGACGTTGACGCCGCCGGAGGGCTTTCCCTCGCCCGCCTTCGGCTTGGCACTTTCATCGCCCGTTGCCGGCTTTTCGGCACCCTCCGGCAACGCGGCGCCATTGTACGGCGTGATCCGGCCGCGTTTTGGAACGACACCCTCATCCGCTGGAGCAGGGGATGGCGGCTGCTCGGCGCGAGCCGGCAAGGCGGCCAGAGCGAAGGCGACAGCAAGGATCGCGGCCCGGCTCAATTTCAGGGAGGATCGGCTCAGCATCGCCACGTCTTAATCTTCAAACCGTGGCGCTTTTTCGTCAAGCAAGGCGTTGACGGCGGCAACAACGGAGGGCGCCTGGCCCGGCTCGGCGAAGACGGCAAGGCGGAGCGCGACGAACTCGGCGCCGGTCTCGGCCACGGCGAGCGCCGATTGCGGGTCGGTGCCGCCCATGACGATGCAAGGAATTTCGATCATCGACGCCCACCATTCCGCAAGCGCCAGGTTCTTCGGGTGTGCCTCCGGCTTGATGTCGCCGTCGGCGCGGCCGAAGAAGACGTAGTCCGGCCGAAGCTCGCCGATTTCGAGCGCATGGTGGCGGTCGGTTGCATTGCCGCCGCCGACGATCATCTTCGGCGCATGCCGCTCGATCGCCTCGGCAAGCACATCCGCGCCGGCCGCGATGTGAAGGCCATCGGCCCTGGCGCGACCGGCGACGCGCGTATCACCCTCAATGAGCGCTGCAGCCCCCGTCTTCTGGATCACCGGCACGAGCGCTTCGGCGTGCCTTTGGAAATCCGTCTCGTTGAGACCGTATTGCGGAACGATGACGGATGCCACGTCGCCGCCCTTGAGGGCATCGGCGAGCACCTTCGAGCGTTCGGCTAGGTCCGGCATATCGGGTGCGATCAGCACGAGGCGGCAGCGGTTGTCGGTATTGCTCATATCGTTCGTTCCTGGCGATGTCCGCTTCGCAAGGCGGAAGCCGGTACTCGATTTCGTTCGGGAAAACCGATAGACGGAGATGGCCAAAGGATCAACCGCCGCCCATGCTTCCCGATCTCGACTTCTATCTCGTCGCCGTCCCGGCAGTCCTGCTCGTTGGCCTCAGCAAGGGGGGCATGGGAGAAGCGCTGTCGCTGATGGGCGTACCGATCCTCTCGATGGCGGTCTCGCCCGTCCAGGCGGCGGCATTGCTTCTGCCCATCCTGATCGCCATGGACATCGTCTCCTTGTGGATCTGGCGCAAGCACGGCGACCGGAAAACGCTCACCATGCTGCTGCCCGGCGCGATCGCCGGCATTGCCATCGGCTGGGCGACCTCCGCCTATGTGCCGCGCGATGCGCTGAGGCTGATCATCGGCGCCATCACCGTCGTGTTCGTGCTGCGCTACGCCTACACGGTCTGGCGCACCCGCAGCGGCGCGGCAATCCTTCCCAAGCAGCATCGTCTGGGTCCTGCCGCGCTGTGGGGAAGCTTCGCAGGATACGGCAGCTTCGTCGCGCATGCCGGCGGGCCGCCGTTCCAGATCTACGCCTTGCCGCTGAAGCTCGACCCGCGCGAATATACGGGCACCATCGTGCGCTTCTTCGCGACGCTCAATGCGGTGAAGCTCATTCCCTATTTCGCGCTCGGGCAACTCGACACCAGCAACCTCGTGACATCGGCAACACTTTTTCCCTTGGCGATGGTCGCGACGGCCTGCGGCGCTTGGATCGTGCGCAGAATGAAGCCGCAGGTGTTCTACCCCTTCATGTACACCATGGCTTTCTTCGCCGGATCGCGACTCGTCTGGGATGGGCTCAGCAGCCTTCTGTCCGGTCGCTGAAAGCTCCACGCATCTTACGTGCCAGAACGAACTTTGTGCGCTTGGAGGACGCGCGGGGCTCTAGGATGCTGCAAGGCAATGCGGACTTATCGCAACGCACAATTTTCTTGCCGCTCCGAGGGAATTCGCTTAACGTCCGGGTCATGACGATCGCGGACCCATTCGATGCCATTGCGGATCCGAACCGGCGATATTTGCTGGAGGAGCTGCGGCGCGCCCCGAAGACTGTCAATGAACTCGCCGAGGGGCTGCCGATCAGCCGGCCGGCGGTGTCGCAGCATTTGAAGGCCTTGCTCGACTGCAATCTCGTATCGGTGTCGACGAGCGGCACGAGGCGCATTTACGCCATCCATAGGCCGGGCTTCGACCGCCTCAATCTATGGCTCGACCAGTTCTGGTCCTGACGGTTTGATTGCGCGGTTCGCCTGCCCCCGCGCGGTGGCCGGATAATAGAAGCCACCCGGAGAAGCAGACCGGGCCGTGAGCCCGGTCGAGCGATCCGTTACGTTATGGGATTGTTTTTGACCTCTGTAGCGTCGTCTCGCCTCAACGAAACGACGCCTCCCGAAAACGCGGGAAATACCGTTCACAATCAGTGTGTCGAGGAACGGAGTCTTTCGATTTCGTCCTTGATGCGCAGCTTCCGCCGCTTGAGCTCGCTGATCAACTCGTCCTCGCAAGAGGGAGAATTGAGGGCTTCATGCAGCTCCTGTTCCAGGGCGCCATGTTTTTTCTCAAGCGTTGCAAGATGAGCCTCAATGGTCATTGGCAGTCCCTTCCTTTTGCTTGCATCCGGCACGCAAATGCCGGATGTTCCATGGTTGTAACCTTACTACTGTGCCACGCCATTTTTCATTTGTCGAAGGCGAAATGATGACGTCGGATAACTTCCCGTCCCTGCCCAAGATGTGATAGAGCGGCGCATGAAATTCCGGATCGCTGCGTGCACGCGGCCGGGCTTATGGGGATCGTTTTGCATGCCGGACCAGGACCAGGCCGAACTCAGACTGACCATAGCGCGCCTGAGGCAGGAACATGAAGACTACGACGTTGCCATCAATGCCATGATCGAGACCGGCTGCGACGCCCTGCGCATCCAGCGGATGAAAAAGAAGAAGCTGGCCATCAAAGACAAGATCAGCAAGATCGAAGACCAGATCATCCCCGACATCATCGCCTGAAACGGATCCTGACAGACGTGACCGAAACCACGACCCCGCCCGTCGCCATCATCATGGGAAGCCAGTCGGACTGGGAGACGATGAAGAACGCGGCCGACACGCTCGAAGCACTCGACATCGCCTACGAGGCCCGCATCGTTTCCGCCCATCGCACGCCCGACCGGCTGGTCCGTTTTGCCAAGGGCGCGCGCGACGAGGGCTTCAAGGTGATCATCGCCGGCGCCGGAGGGGCCGCCCATCTGCCGGGCATGTGCGCCTCGATGACGCCGCTGCCGGTTTTCGGGGTTCCAGTGCAATCGAAGGCGCTCGCCGGCCAGGACAGCCTGCTTTCGATCGTGCAGATGCCCGCTGGCATTCCGGTCGGCACCCTGGCGATCGGCAAGGCGGGGGCCGTCAACGCCGCCCTGCTTGCCGCCGCCGTCCTTGCGCTGAGCGATGAGGACCTCGCCGACCGCCTCGACGACTGGCGTGAACAGCAGACCGTTTCGGTCGCCGAATACCCGGTAGATCAGGCATGAAGACCATCGGAATCATCGGCGGCGGCCAGCTCGGCCGCATGCTGGCCATGGCGGCTGCCCGGCTGAATTTCCGCACCGTCATTCTCGAGCCCCAGCCCAACTGTCCCGCCGCCCAGGTGGCGAACGCCCAGATCGTCGCAGCCTATGACGATCCGCAGGCGCTCGATGAGCTCGCCGGGATCTCCGACCTGATCACGTACGAGTTCGAGAACGTCCCCGTCGCCGCGGCCGAGCAGCTGGCTGCAGCGCGGCCGGTCTTCCCGCCGCCGAAGGCGCTGGAAGTCGCGCAGGACCGGCTGGTCGAGAAGCGATTCATCAATGGCTGCGGCATTGCCACGGCCCGCTTCCACGCCGTCGACAGCCAGGCGGATCTCGAAGCGGCGCTTGCCGACTTCGACGGCACCGGCGTGCTGAAAACCCGCCGCCTCGGCTATGACGGCAAAGGGCAACGCGTCTTCCGCTCGGCCGGGGACGATCCTTCCGGCGCCTTCGCCGCCTTGGGGCACGTGCCGCTGATCCTCGAAAGTTTCGTGCCTTTCGAGCGAGAGATCTCGATCATCGCCGCGCGCGGCCCTGACGGCGCCACTGCCTGCTTCGATCCGGCCGAAAACGTGCATCGGAACGGCATTCTCCACACCTCAAGTGTACCCGCATCGGTCACCGACTCGACCGCGGAGGCTGCTCGCAAGGCTGCGACCGCCATTCTCGAGGCGCTCGGCTATATCGGCGTGATCGGCGTCGAGTTTTTCGTGCTTGCCGACGGCAGCGTCGTCGCCAACGAGATTGCCCCGCGCGTCCACAATTCCGGCCACTGGACGGAAGCCGCCTGCGTCGTTTCGCAATTCGAGCAGCATGTCCGCGCGATTGCCGGCCTGCCGCTCGGTGACCCTTCGCGTCACTCAGGCTGCGTGATGCAGAACCTCATCGGCGACGAGATTACCGAATTGCCCAACCTGCTCGCCGAGCCGAACGTGCTCGTTCATCTCTACGGCAAGGCCGAGGCGCGCCCGGGCCGCAAGATGGGTCATTTCACCCGCCTCCTCTGAGCCGGTTGGCCACAGGATTGCGCGCGCACGTGTCGAAATCCCGTAGTCCTGCGGTTGACACGATAGGGGCGACAAGGTATGTGCCTGCCTACTTGAAGAGCGCGCTGAATGGCGCGCTTTTGATTGTTGGAATTACCGGGCGAATTTTCATTCCCCGAAACCTGCGGATCAGGAAAAATGAAGATCAAGAATTCGCTCAAGTCGCTGAAGACCCGTCACCGCGAAAACCGCCTGGTTCGCCGCAAGGGTCGCGTCTACATCATCAACAAGCAGAACCCGCGCTTCAAGGCACGTCAGGGCTGATGCCCTCGGGCGGCCTGCTGCCGCCAGCCGAGTGTCGGTCGCTTCGGTGATCCTCATTCATATTTGATTTTGATCTTGTATCATGGCGGGCTACGATGTCCGCCATGCGCTTTTTTTCGACTTTGATTCTGGCCCTGATCGTCTCGGCACCCGGCAGCCTGTCACGGGCGGCCGAACCCGCACCTCAGCCGGAGGCGGCAAGTCTCGCGACACCCAAGCAACGTCTCGACGCTCTGTTCCTAGACCTCAAGAAGGAGCGCGACGAAAACAAGGCACGGGAACTTGCCGACCGCATTCGCCTTGAGTGGCAGGATTCCGGCAGCGCCACGGTGAACCTTCTGATGCAATCGGCTGACAAGGCAATCGCCGACGACAAAAAGCCGGTGGCGCTCGATATTCTCGACCAGGTCATCGCGCTCGCCCCCAACTACGTCGAAGGCTGGAACCGCCGCGCTACGCTGCATTACCAGATGGGCAATTACCGCAAGTCGATGTCCGATATAAACCGCGTACTTGCGATCGAACCCCGGCATTTCGGCGCGATCGCCGGCATGGCGACCATGCTGGAGGCGGCCGGCAAGAATGAGTTGGCGATGCGGGCATGGCAGCAATTCCTCGATATCTATCCCTCCGACCGCAAGGCCCAGGAGCAGTTCGGGGAACTCGCCGAAAAGCTCGCTGGCAACCGTACGTGACGAGCGGCGACGCCCGGTGACCGATCGCAGCCGCTTGCTTGATATGATCGACGCATGTTCCTGGCTCTTCTGATCCTCGCTACCCTCATCGTTGCAGCATTCGCCCACAGCCGTTGGCAGGCGCACAGGATCGCAACGCGATTCCCGAACAGCGGCGAACTGATCGACGTCGGCGGTTTTCAGATGAACTCTGTCCATATCCGGCCCAATGGGACGGCGGATTTACCTCCCGTCGTCTTCATTCATGGTGCCGGCGGCAATCTTCTCGACCAATTGCACGCCTTTCTGCCGGCGCTCGATGGCCGTGCCGAAATGCTCTTCGTCGATCGGCCGGGTCACGGCTATTCGGAGCGCGGCGGGCCGGGCAATGCTCGGCCGGACGGCCAAGCGGACGCCATTGTCCGTCTTATGGACAAGCGCGGCATCTCTCGGGCAATCATCGTCGGCCATTCCTTCGGAGCAGCGATCGCCGCCAGCCTCGCACTTCACCATCCGGAAAGAACTGCAGGCGTCGTCCTGCTCGCGCCGGCGACGCATCCCTGGCCGGGAGGCGTCGACTGGCATATCACGTTCGCGACACTGCCCTTTATCGGCTGGCTTTTCGCCAACACCGCCGTCATTCCGCTCGGGTTGAGGCGCATCGACCGGGTCACGCAGACGATATTCTGGCCCAATCCGCGTCCGAAAGATTACGTTGCCAATACGGCGCCACACCTCGTTCTGAGACCAGCCACCTTTCTCCACAATGCCGTCGACGTTGCCAATCTGCACGCTTACGTCATGCGAGTGTCACCGCGCTATGGGGAGATCTCCGCGCCGACGGTCATCATCACCGGCGACCAGGACGGGATCGTTCTCGCCGATATCCATTCACGCGGGCTTGCGACATCCATCAAGGGATCGGAGCTGCTTTGGATCAGCAATCTGGGCCACAAGCCCGATTACGTCGTGACCGACCTCGTCGTCGCCGCGATCGAGAAGGTCTCCGGCAAGCCGCGCGATCTCCAAAAGATCGCAAGGCGGGCTGAAGCCCGCCTGACGGCCAAGGGTCCGACAGAGACCTCTCTTATACGCCGGTAAGTCCGTCCGAACCGATATAGGCAATGCGCAGCATGTTGGTGGCGCCGGGCGTCCCGAGCGGCACGCCGGCGGAGATGATGATGCGATCGCCAGGCTTGCCGAAGCCTTCTGTAACGGCGATGCGGCAGGCCCGATTGACCATATCGTCGAGGTCTGTCGCATCCTCCGTGACGACGCAATGCAGGCCCCACACGACCGAGAGACGACGGGCCGTCTGGACGATCGGCGAGAGGGCGATGACCGGCACCTGCGGGCGCTCGCGCGCTGCGCGCAGGCCGGTGGCACCGGACGACGTGTAGGTGACGATCGCCGCCAGGTTGAGCGTTTCGGCGATCTGGTGGGCCGCAAGGGAGATGGCGTCGGCGCCGGTTGCCTCCGGCGGCGTGCGCTGGGCGTAGATGATGCCCGAATAGTGCGGATCGCGTTCGACGTTGCTGGCGATCGAGGTCATGGTTGCGACCGCTTCGACGGGGTAGTCGCCGGAGGCAGATTCGGCCGAAAGCATGACCGCATCGGCACCTTCGAACACGGCGGTGGCGACGTCCGAGACCTCGGCGCGTGTCGGCACCGGCGAGGAGATCATCGATTCGAGCATCTGCGTCGCGACGACGACGGGCTTGCCGGCACGGCGACAGGCGCGCGTCAGCTGCTTCTGCAGGCCGGGGACGGATTCGAGCGGCATCTCCACGCCAAGATCGCCGCGCGCCACCATCAGCGCGTCCGAAAGCTCGATGATCTCGTCGATGCGTTCGATCGCCTGCGGCTTTTCGATTTTCGACATAATCCCGACGCGACCGCGGGCGATCTTGCGGACCTCGGCAAGGTCCTCCGGGCGCTGGATGAAGGAGAGCGCCACCCAGTCGACCTGGCCGGTGGCGAGCACGGCGTCGAGATCAGCCCGGTCCTTGTCGGTCAGTGCGCCTACGCCGAGCAGGGTATCGGGCAGGCTGACGCCCTTGCGGTCCGATATTCTGGTTCCGGAAACGACGGTGGTGACGATGCTCTTGCCGTCGGTCTTTTCGGCCCGCAGATGCAGCTTGCCATCGTCGATCAGCAAGCGATCGCCGGGCTTCACCGCCTCGAGAATTTCCGGATGCGGGAGATAGACGCGCGTGTTGTCGCCGGGCACGTCCTTGTTGTCGAGCGTAAAAGTCTGGCCGATCTTTAGGTCGACCTTGCCTTCGGCGAACTTGCCAACGCGCAGCTTCGGCCCCTGCAGGTCGGCAAGGATGCCGATCGGCCGGCCGCACCGCGCTTCGACATTGCGAATCCGCTCAATGAGCATGCGCATGACCTCATGGTTCGCATGGCTCATATTGATGCGGAATAGATCGGCCCCCACCTCGTGCAGCTTCTGGATCATCTGCTCCTCGGACGATGCCGGCCCGAGCGTGGCGAGGATTTTGACTTTTCTGTTCCGTCTCATCAATTCTGGCTTTCCTGCGTGCCGGGCGTATCGGAAAGCTGAACCATCCAGCTCCCCTGCCGCCCCGTGTCATATTCCTTGAATCCCATGCGCTGGAAGCCGCGCGCATAGCAGTCCTGCACGCCGACGATCTTGAACTCGTTTTCGGCGACGCACATGTTGATGTCGCCGGTCCAGCGGCCGCCCTTGGCCGCGTCTTCCGCATAGAGATAGTAGTAGCGGGACTCGAGTTCGCCCTCGATCAGCGTCGCGCAGGTCGTTGCCGGCACCTGCCACCAGCCCTCCGTGACCCAGCCGTCCTTGGCGCGATAGCCGATCGCCACGCCGACCAACTGCTGCGTCCCGTTGCAAACGCGAAAGTCGGCCCGAGCCTCGCCAGAAAAGAGAAATGCACCGGAAACTACCAAGGAATACAGTAGGATAGCTCCTAACGTCGTCGACCCCGGCTTCGCTTTGGAAAAAGGATATCTAGACACGGCTTCCTGCGGAACTCCGTTTTAAATTGCGTGGCACTTTCTTGCGACGGCCAGCCCGGAAAGTCAACGCAACTCTAATCGATTATATTCGCCATTCCTGTGACAGAAGACGCTGAACTCACGCCTTTTTATTGCGATGCGCATTTTTGCGTGCGATCAGGTGCGGAACGTTGGAGAGCGACACAGGATCGGAATGCGGCACTACTCCCCCTACGAGATCATCAACGGCAAACCGGAAAAGGGCCTCGTCCTTCTTGCCGACCACGCCATGAACCGGCTTCCTCCGGAATATGGGCGGCTCGGTCTTGCCGATAGCGCCTTCGAGCGCCACATCGCCTACGACATCGGCATCGAACCCTTGGTGCGGCAATTGTCTGCGGCACTCGACGCGCCGGCGGTCCTCGGCTGCTTCTCACGCCTGCTGATCGACCCCAACCGCGGCGAGGACGACCCGACGCTGGTCATGAAAATCTCGGATGGCGCGATCGTCCCGGGCAACCATCCGATCACCGACGAAGAATGGCAGAACCGCCTGAACCGCTTCCACCGTCCCTACCACCAGGCAGTGTCGCAAACCATCGCCGAGGCCGCTGCCGCCGGCCGAATGGCGCCGCTGGTGATCTCGCTGCATTCCTTCACGCCCGCCTGGAAGGGGGTCGTGCGCCCCTGGCACGCGGCGGTGCTCTGGGACAACGACCCGCGCGCCGTCTTCCCATTGATCGAAGGGCTCGAGGCGGCCGGCGACATCATCGTCGGCAACAACGAGCCCTATGACGGCGCGCTAAGGGGCGATACCATGTACCGCCACTGCATGATGCCGGGCATTGCCCATGCGTTGATCGAGGTGCGGCAGGACCTGATCTCCGACGCTGCAGGCGTTGCCGCCTGGGCCGAGCGGCTGGCGCCGATCCTCGCGGAGCTCAATGACATGCCGGCGCTTCACGCCTATCAGCGCCACCCTTCGCGCACGGGTGCCTAATGCATGTCGCCCAAAAGTGCGCAACGGTTTTGGGATAGCGACATGCATAAAAACAAGGAAATAAAGCGCGTCGCGTTTACCCGTCAGGAAAACGCGCTTTATGACGGCTGACGACAGGAGACATATCCCATGACCAAGTTCAGCAAGGATCAGTGCACCCAGTTCGAGGCCGCCGCGTTCCGCCGGCTGGTCGAGCATCTGCGCACACGCAGCGACGTCCAGAACATCGATCTGATGAACCTCGCCGGCTTTTGCCGCAACTGTCTCTCGAACTGGTATCGCGAGGCCGCCGAAGCCTCGGGCACGCAGATGAGCAAGGAAGAATCGCGCGAGATCATCTACGGGATGCCCTACGACGAATGGCGGGCGCGTCACCAGAACGACGCATCCGCCGAACAGAAGGCGGCCTTCGAGCGCAACCGGCCAAAGGAGTAGGCGACCCGCGCTTCCGGCCGCTGCGCTCAAATCCGCCCTGCCGACGCCCCCTCGGTGCGGACTTGCTGAGAATTGAGCCCCGTGTTGCGTAATCGCCCTTGACCTCGGCGGCCGTTCGCGGCAGGTCACAGCACCCAAGAAATTCATCCCCAATAGGAGAAGACCATGTCGGATGCTCAAGGCTTCGCACGCGACCAGCTTCGCGCTTTCATCGAACGGATCGAACGGCTGGAAGAGGAAAAGAAGACCATCGCGGACGACATCAAGGATGTCTATGGCGAAGCCAAGTCCATGGGCTTCGACACGAAGATCCTGCGCAAGGTCATTTCGATCCGCAAGCAGGACCAGGACGAGCGCATGGAGCAGGAAGCGATCCTCGACACCTATCTGCAGGCGCTGGGCATGGTCCCGGTGGCCGAGGATGCCGCGTAATCCGACTGGAAATGGCCATCAACAAAAAGCCCGCCGGTCTGGCGGGCTCTTTCGTGTCTGGCAGACGAGTTCAATTGGTACTGAACTTCTTCACTTCCATGAAGTTCACGGCGTTGCCGCTGAAGCGAGCCGTATCGACGGAGCCGGCATTGCTGTTGAAGCCGGCCGCATAGACGGTCGTCGGCGCGGCCCTCAGTGAGCTGCTGACGAAACGCGGTGCCTTGACGGGTTTAGACAGCGTGGCGACGCGACCGGTCGAGAGCGCCCATTCGGAGATGATCTTCTTCGTCAGCTTCGGCTCCGTCCGGACGGAGGAGCGACTTGCCGCTTCCGCATCCTGCCTCTTCGGACGGGCGCCCTTCGCAGGCATGTCCGCCTGGGTGTCGAAGGCGCTGTCGAAGATAGCGGCGCGCGAAGTGTTGTCGCGCTGCGGCGCGTAGGCGGCCACCTGGATCGCCGGCTCAGGATGCTCGTCGACGGTCGGTGCCGCGAGCGCGACGCGCGTCTCGGCCGGCCGGGCCATGTCAACCGGCTCGGCAACGGATGCTGCTACAACCGGGCGCTCCTGAACGAGCGGGACGGTGACATTGGCCTCGGCGACGGCGGCGAGCGCCGCTTCCCCGGCCGGACGCATCCCCGGCACCGGCACGAAGCCGAGTTCAGACGTCTGGCCTTCGGCAGAGGCCACGAGCGTCTCGCCGGCCACCAGCGCGTTCATGTCACGCCGCTCGAGCATCTGCGGAACCGGCACCTTCAGCGTGCTGAGATCCGCATACTCCGATGGCGTTTCCGCCGTCTGCGGCATGGCGGCCGCCAGGGCCTCCTGGGCACTGTTCTTTTCCGGTGCAACAAGCGCGACCGCTACGCCGCCTTCAGCCGGTGCATTCTTGAAGGCCGGACGCACGGCGGGTACGGGCGCATTGATATTCTGCTGTTCTTCCGCCGGAGCACCGGCGACCGAACCCGCGACACCGGGCAGCGCCTCCTGATCTGCCGGCGCCGAGGCGGTCTGGACCTTGGCCGGAGCTTCCTCGCCGCCGCCCTCGCCTGCGCCGGCGGCGATCGCCGTCGGTTCTTCGTCCTCGTCCCCGCCGCCGCCGAAGAGCGCGGCGAAGAGGTTGCGACGCTTGCCGCCGCCAACGTCGCCCGGTCCCTTCGCGCCACCGCCGGCGACTTCGATCGCCGACGCGCCGACGCGCCGCTTGTAATCGGCAACCGCCTGCTCGTAGCCCGGCAGAGGCCGGCCGTCGGCCGGGATATGCATGGTCTTGCCATCGGGGAAGAGCCGCGCGAGCTCGTTGCGGGTCATGCGCGGCCAAGCGCGCACGCCGCCGACGTCCATATGCACGAAGGGCGAGCCGGAGGTCGGATAATAGCCGACGCCGCCGACCTGGAATTTCATGCCAATCTCGCGCAGCGTCTTGAGCTTCACGTCAGGCAGGTAGAAGTCCATCGCCTTGCCGAGCATATGCTGGCTCTTCTTGGCGACGCCCTTCGAACGGGACCGCAACATGCCGTTGGTGGCGGGCGAGCGATAGGCTGAGACGACGTGGATGTAATCGCGCGAACCGCTCTTCTGGTATACCTCCCAGACGAGGTCGAGGAGGCGCGGATCCATCCTGGTCGGCTCGTTCCGCCGCCAGTCACGCAGGAACCGGTTGATCTGCTGCAAGCCCTTGGAGTCGTAGCGACCGTTGCGCTTGAAGGTGATCTGCGCCTTCTCCTTGGTATGGATGAAATAGAGCTTCAGGGTCCGTGTCTGGCCGGCGGCCTCGACCGGCGGCGCCATTCCGGGAGTGACGAGGGAGCAAGCCAAGGCGATGGAAGCGAGAACCTGCGGCGCCTTACGGGTGATCGCCGCCGAGCAGAGTCTGCGCGTTAAGGAACCAATAGGTTCCTCCAAACCGAACAAATTTGGCATTCAATCCCCGTTCGACGGACAACCGTGCTTTGCTGTCTCAGATGACTGTCAAATAAGGTGACAGCATGGCAATTATGCCACAGTAGTCACCGCCCCTTATAATATAGTGAACGGTTTACTAACAAGGTCTAAACGGCGGTGACCGAATTGCACGGCAAATGAGGTGTGAATGCGTCGATTTTATGCCGCTTCGCGCAGTGGATTGTCTGGATCGATGCCGTAATCCTTGAGCTTTCTATAGAGCGTGGAGCGTCCAATGCCGAGTTTGCGCGCCACCTGGCTCATTTGGCCGCGATAGAACTTCAACGCAAAACGAATCAGTTCCTCCTCGACGTCGGCAAGTTTGCGCACTTCGCCGCCCTCGCCGACGCTGGCGATGGCGTTTTCGAACCGTCCGTCGGACACCTGTTCCCACGGCTCGGACCTCTCCGGAATGTCGGCGCGCGAGGCGGCAACGGTCGCGGGGGCGCCAGACACCGGGCGGCGTTCCGGACCCGCCTCGCCCCAGGAGAACCCGCTACGGTCGGCAACGACGTAGCCCGGTATCTGGGTGGCGATCTGCGGAAAGTCCTTGACGGTGAGTTCGCCGCCTTCGGCGAGCACGACGGCGCGGAAGATGGCGTTCTCGAGCTGGCGGATATTGCCGGGCCAGTCATAGGCGGTGAGCAGCGCCATCGCCCCGCCCGAAACCGCGAGGGGCTGGTTGAGCCTCTGCTCCGCGGTGAAGCGATCGACGAAGGCGCGCACCAGCACGGGAATGTCCTCCTTGCGCCGGCGCAAGGCCGGGATGGTGATCGGGAAGACGTTGAGGCGGTAGTAGAGGTCCTCGCGGAAGCGCCCCTCGCGCACCTCGTTGATCAGATCTTTATTGGTGGCCGAGATCAGCCGCACGTTAACCCGCTGCGGCTGGCGGGCGCCGACAGTCTCGATCTCGCCCTGCTGGACGGCGCGCAGCAGCTTCACCTGGACCTCGAGCGGAAGATCGCCGATCTCGTCGAGGAAGAGCGTGCCGCCGTCCGCGTCGACGAACTTGCCGCTATGCTTTTCGGTCGCGCCGGTAAAGGCGCCCTTTTCATGGCCGAAGAGGATGCTCTCGACGAGGTTATGCGGGATTGCACCGCAATTGACGGTGATGAAAGGCTTGCTCGCCCGGTCGCTTGCCGCCTGGATCGCCCGCGCGACCATTTCCTTGCCGACGCCGGATTCACCCTCGAGCACGATCGGGATGTTCGATTGCGCGGCACGCCGCGCCAGATCGAGGACGCGGATCATCGCGGGGCTCGCCGAAACGATATCGTCGAAACCGACGGCGCCGCCGCGGGGACGGCGAGCGGTTTTGACTCGGCCGTCGCGGCTCGCCATCTTCAGCGCATTGCCGATGGCGATCGACAACCGCTCCGGAGAGACCGGCTTGACGAGGAAATCGAAGGCGCCCGCCTGCATCGCCTGCACGACCGTCTCGATACCACCCTGCCCGGTCTGGACGATGACGGGCGTGTCGATGCCCCGTTCGGCAAGCGCCTCGAGAAAGCCGTGACCATTCATCTGCGGCATCAAGAGATCGAGCAGGATGACATTGATCATGCCGCCCTTGCGCTCCAGCAGTTCGAGCCCGCTGCGCCCGTTGTCGGCGAGATGCGCGACGTGGCCGAGCCGCTCGATCATGTTCGTCAGCAAACGGCGCTGCACCGGATCGTCATCGATAACAAGAATATGGGATGTCACGAAAGCCTCCTGCTCTGGACACGCGGTACTCTTTGGCCAGCCTCATGTGCCAAATCATGCCAGCCATTCGTGCCATAAAGGGCTGAACATCGTGTTTTGAGAAATGCTTGCATTTTAGGCATTGCGGGCGATAGCAATGCGCCCCATATCGCTTGCCTGGTTTCAGTCAAAACGAGAGAACCGCCGATGACACTCGCTCCGCCCCTCCTCGCCGCCTTCGGCCCCTCTCCAGTGCGCGCGCAGGCCGGGCAGGCGGCCGGCCCGGCCGCAGATCTCAGCGAACTGCCCACCTGGCGGCTCGAGGACCTCTATGCCTCCGCCAGCTCCGATGAATTTCGCGCCGACCTCGCACAGGCGGAAGCCGACGCGTTCGCCTTCGAGAACAAGTGGAAGTGCAAACTCGCGGAGGCCGCCGCCAAGACGGCCGATCAGGGTATCGGCGCGGCCGTCAAGGAGTTCGAGGCGCTCGAGGACCTGATGGGCCGCATCGCCTCCTTCGCGGGCCTCACCTATTTCTCCGACACGTCCAATCCGGCGAATGGCAAGCTTTACGGCGATGTGCAATCAAAGCTCACCGACATATCGGCGCATCTGTTGTTCTTCTCGCTGGAGCTCAACCGGATCGACGACAAGGTAATCGATGCCGCGCTCGAAGCGGATAGCCTCGCCGCCCATTACAAGCCCTGGATTCTCGACCTGCGCAAGGACAAGCCCTACCAGCTCGACGACAAGCTGGAGCAGCTTTTCCTCGAAAAATCGATGACCGGGGCGAATGCCTTCAACCGGCTGTTCGACGAAACGATCGCGTCGCTCACCTTCTCGGTCGACGGGGAAGCGCTGCCGCTCGAGGTGACGTTGAACCTCTTGCAGGATCCGTCCTCCGAAAACCGCAAGAAGGCGGCCATGGCGCTTGCCGAGACCTTCAAGGCGAACATCCGCACCTTCACCCTCGTCACCAATACGCTGGCCAAGGACAAGGAAATCTCCGACCGGTGGCGCGGCTTCGAGGACATCGCCGACAGCCGCCATCTCGCCAACCGAGTCGAGCGTGAAGTGGTGGACGCGCTCGCCGCGGCGGTCAAGGCTGCCTATCCGCGTCTCTCGCATCGCTATTATGCGCTGAAAGCCAAGTGGCTCGGCATGGAGCAGATGGACTTCTGGGACCGCAACGCGCCCTTGCCGGAGACGCCGAACGCGCTGATCCCCTGGGGCGAGGCGAAGGACACGGTCCTATCCGCCTATCATGGCTTCGCGCCGGAAATGGCGTCGATCGCCCGGCGCTTCTTCGACGACCGCTGGATCGACGCACCGGTCCGCCCGGGTAAGGCGCCCGGCGCCTTCGCCCATCCGACGGTCCCCTCGGTGCACCCTTACGTGCTCGTCAACTATATGGGCAAGCCGCGCGACGTGATGACGCTCGCCCATGAGCTCGGGCATGGCGTCCACCAGGTGCTCGCCGGTGGGCAGGGCGCACTGATGGCTTCGACCCCGCTGACGCTCGCCGAAACCGCCTCCGTCTTCGGCGAGATGCTGACCTTCCGCGCCCTGCTCGACCGGACCAAGGACAAACGCGAGCGCAAGGCCATGCTCGCCCAGAAGGTCGAGGACATGATCAACACGGTGGTGCGCCAGATCGCCTTCTACGAGTTTGAGCGCAAGGTCCACACGGCTCGAACGCAGGGCGAACTGACCGCCGATGATCTCGGCGAGATGTGGCTCTCGGTGCAGAGCGAAAGCCTCGGGCCGGCAATCCGGCTGTCGGAGGGCTATGAGACCTATTGGGCCTATATCCCCCATTTCATCCACTCCCCCTTCTATGTCTACGCCTATGCCTTCGGCGATTGCCTGGTGAATTCGCTCTATGCCGTCTATCGGAACGCCGAAAGCGGCTTCCAGGAGAAGTATTTCGACCTTCTGAAAGCCGGAGGAACCAAGCATCATTCCGAGCTTCTGGCGCCCTTCGGGCTGGATGCCACCGATCCGTCGTTCTGGGCACAGGGCCTGTCGATGATTGAAGGGCTGATCGACGAACTGGAGGCGCTTGATAGAACGTGAGACGCCCCGGCGGGCGGAACGTTGACCGACTGACAGCGACCAGCCTCAATGATCGAACACGCCCCCTTTGTCCTCTTCCGGGACGACAGCGAAAACCGCACGACGGTCTTCGCCGAACCTTCGCGTGTGATCACGGCGCGCACGCGGGCGGAGTTCCTGCGCGGACTTTCCGAACTCGAAGCTGCCCGCCGCGCCGGGAAATGGCTCGCCGGCTATATGGCCTATGAGGCGGGGCATCTTTTCGAGGCAAAGTTGAGCCCCTTTGCCGAGGAGCACCGCGAGACGCCTCTGATGTCCTTCGGCGTCTTCGATGCGCCCGCAGAAGGCCATCCCCTCGCCGAACCGCAGCGCCGTGTCGAAAACGAACCGTTCCTTTCCGAACCCCGGGCCGGCTGGGATTTTCCTGCCTATCGCCAGCGTTTCGAGCGGCTGCACCAGCACCTGCGCCAGGGAGATTGCTACCAGGCGAACCTGACGATGCCGATCCATGCGCGCTGGTCCGGCGATCCGCGTGCCGCCTTCTGGTCGCTGATCGAACGTCAGCCGGTGAAATACGGCGCGCTGGTGGCGCTCGACGGGCCGGTCCTGCTCTCACGATCGCCCGAACTCTTCTTCCATGTCGACGCGGACGGCTGGATCGAGGCGCATCCGATGAAGGGCACCGCACCGCGCGGCGCGACGGCCGAAGAGGACGCGGCGATCATCGCGGAGATGCGCGAAGACGAGAAGACACAGGCCGAAAACCGGATGATCGTCGACCTGTTGCGCAACGACATCTCCCGCATTACCGAGGTCGGGACGCTGTATGTGCCGAAGCTCTTCGAGATCGAGACCTATCCGACGGTTCACCAGATGGTAAGCCATGTGCGGGCCAGGCTCCTCCCCGATATTCCGGTCGCCGATATCTTCACGGCCCTTTTCCCCTGCGGATCCGTTACCGGAGCGCCGAAAATGCGGGCCATGGAAATCCTGCATGAGCTGGAGTCCGGCCCACGCGACGCCTATTGCGGGGCGATCGGCTTCATAGCACCGGATGGCGTGATGCGCTTCAGCGTGGCGATCCGGACGATTTCCTTGTTTTCCGACGGCCGTGCCATCTTCAATGTCGGTGGCGGCATCGTCTTCGACTCCAAGGCAGAAGCCGAATATGACGAATGCCTGCTGAAGGCCCGCTTCGCCATCGGCGACGCCGAGATCGCCCGATGACGGATTTCTCGCTGATCGAGACCCTGCGCTACGAGCCGGAGGCCGGCTTCCTCCGCCTCAGATTACACCTAGCACGTTTGACGCGCTCCGCCCGGCGCCTCGGTTTTGCCGGCGCAGCGGCGGCCGAGGCGCGGCTGCGGGAGGCGGTTCGCGACGCTGAAGGCGCGCTGCGCGTGCGCCTCACACTTGACCGTCAAGGCGTCATCGCGATCACGACCGCGCCGTTCACACCGCTTCCGGCCGATGCATTGTGGCGCGTCCGGATCGCTTCGACACGGCTCGATTCTTCCGACCGGCTGCTTCGGATGAAGACGACGCGGCGCGGCGTTTACGAGGCGGCACGCAACGAGTTTTCCTCGGCCGAGGCCGACGAAGTACTCCTGTTCAACGAAAAGGGCGAGGTTTGCGAGGGCACGACAACCTCGATCTTCCTCGACGATGGCCACGACACGCTGAAGACGCCGCCGATCTCCTGCGGCCTGCTCGCGGGCGTTCTGCGGACGGAACTCATCTGCCAGCGGCGCGCGCAGGTCGCGCGGTTGTCGCCCACAGACCTACAGGGAGGCCGTCTCTATGTCGGCAATTCTCTACGAGGTCTGATCCGGGCGGAACTCGTGGTCTGAGCCAGGCAGGGTATAGCGCTTCACCCGGTCTCGGCCCTCGCGCTTCGCCAGGTGGAGCGCCTGGTTTGCCCGAGAATAGATATCGCTGACCTTATCGCCCTCGCGATATTCCGCAAGTCCGACCGAACAGGTGTAGTAGAACTCCGGAATGTTCGACAACGGTCTGGCGCCGCGCACCTTTTCCAGCAGGCGATCGAGGATGAGATTCGCCTCGCTGACCGTCGTGTCGGGCAGGATCAGCATGAATGCCTCGCCACCGATGCGGCCGAAGCAGTCGGAGCGGCGTACGAAGCCCTGCATCTGACGTGCGAAGTCGAGCAGCACCTCGTCGGCGCGCTGGGGACCGTAGCGGTCGTTGATCGCCTTGAAATAATCGATGTCGACGATCGCCACACAACCCCACATGTGCGGATTCTCGGCGCAGTTCTGGATGAATTCGGCGAGCTTTCCGAGCGTATGGCGCCGGTCGGGGACGTGGGTCAGTTCCTCCACCGGCGAATCCCGCAAGGCGAAATCCTTGTCCTTTCGGCGCTTGCGCTCCTCCTCCCGTATGCCGGTCACGTCGACCGCCATCGAAAGCGTCCAGCCCTTTTCATCGAGTGTCTCCGTCACCCACAACGAACGGCCGTCGTGCAGTTCGGCTTCCGTCGTGCGAGAAGGCACGTTGCCGCGCCGCTCGAGGGCCGTGGCGACCCAGGTATCGATGTCGTCGGTCCCGACGATCATGCCTCGGCCTGCCGCATGATTGCGGCGCATGATCTCTTCCCAGGTCGGCGCCTCGTCTATGCCGACATAGTAGGTGGAACGGAATGCCGCATTGGCAAAGCGCAGGCGATCATGCTGATCGTACAGCGCGATCAGCACGGACGTCCTGGCTTGCAAACCCATCAGGGCCTTGAGGTAATCACCTGTCACGGTTGCTCTGCTCCAGCTTGAACATCATATCAATCACGGCGCGAAGCGGACGGATCAACTAAAGCTATAGCACGAAAAGCTTGTGGCAAGCCGTATAACATGTGAAACGAAGTGAAAATGGTTAAGCCGCAGGAGAGCCGAATTCGCGCATGAAGCACACGCCTTACGACGGCTCGTCGAAGCCCTTCACGATCGGGCTCACGCAACTCGACGCCGACCGATGGATAGAGCCGGACGAGGCGCTGGACTTCTATCTCCGCGAAAAGGCCAGGCTGCTGGCGGCAGATCGCGAAAACGTCTTCGCGGCCGAGGCCGGCACGGAGCCTGCCCAGCGGGAACTCCTCGATTTTCT
This sequence comes from Sinorhizobium shofinae, assembly GCA_001704765.1. Taxonomy (GTDB): domain Bacteria; phylum Pseudomonadota; class Alphaproteobacteria; order Rhizobiales; family Rhizobiaceae; genus Sinorhizobium; species Sinorhizobium shofinae. The sequence goes on along the minus strand of MBFK01000010.1, from coordinate 83,429 downwards.
GACCGACTATCTCCCGCACCGCTACGGGCAGGTTTATCGGCGGGAGAACGGCGCGATAATCGCTTGCGGCCGCCCTGTGGCGCTCGACGATGACGCTCCTCTCGTGGTCGCCGGGTCGCTGATCCAGGACGATCTGGCGATCATGGAGCGCAAGGGGGGCGAATGGCGCCTCACCGCCGCCTATGTCGCCTTTCCGTCGTCCTGGTCTCTCAGCGAAAAGTTCGGTCGGTCAATCGACGAGATTCACGCCCCGGTGCCGGGCTTCGAAGCGGGAAGTCGCAATGCGGATTTGATCGCCCGCATGTTCGACAATCTGTCGCCAGCCCGCTTCGTCGAGCGCTTCAACTGGGCGGTCAATGTCGACGGCGCGCTGCATCTGCCGAAGTCGAAGGCGGAAGGCATCGGCGCCGAGTCCGTCCAACTGACCGAGGACGGCACCTTCATCCGCGTCGAAAGGCAGACGCTGCGCAAGCTGCCGCGGACGGGCGCCATCGCCTTCACGATCCGCATCTATTCCGATCCCCTTGCCGCGCTCAAAAGCCGGCCCGACGCGGCCGCCGTCGCCCGTTCCTTCATCGAGCAACTCAACGAATTGACGCTGCCGCAGGCAGCCTACAAGGGCCTTGTCAGCAAACGAGAGGCCCTGGTCGCAACCTTGCTGTCGATAGCCGGTTAAGCAAAATCCGAATTCACGGTTGACCCGCCAGCCCTTTATTGTGACACGAAACTATGCTCTAGGGCCCACGAGAGATTCCTAGGCGCGCTTTTCTGCGCGCATTCAAGCACCAGATAGAGACGTTTTGTCAGGAGACACGCAAAAATGGCAGACACCAGCTACCCGGTCTATGGCGAGATTACTGGCCCGATCGTCATGATCGGCTTCGGTTCGATCGGCCACGGCACCTTGCCGCTGATCGAGCGCCACTTCAAATACGACAAGAGCCGGTTGATCGTGGTGGAGCCCCGTGAGGACGCCAAGGACACGGAGATTTTTGCGCGCCATGGCGTGCGCCACGTCCGCGCCGCTGTGACCAACGACAATTACAAGGAACTGCTGAAGCCGCTCTTGACCGAAGGCGGCGGCCAGGGCTTCTGCGTCAACCTCTCGGTTGACACCTCCTCGCTCGACATCATCAAGCTCTGCCGCAAGCTCGACGTGCTCTATATCGACACGGTCGTCGAGCCCTGGCTCGGCTTCTACTTCGACACCGAAATGGACAACGCCGCACGTACCAACTATGCGCTTCGCGAGACGGTGCGCCGCGAGAAGGAAAAGAACCCGGGCGGCACGACGGCGGTTTCCACCTGCGGTGCCAATCCGGGCATGGTCTCCTGGTTCGTCAAAAAGGCGCTCCTCAATCTCGCCGACGACCTCGGCCTGAAATATGAGGAGCCGCACCAGGACGACCGCGAAGGCTGGGCCAAGCTGATGAAGAAGGCCGGCGTCAAGGGCATCCACATCGCCGAGCGCGACACCCAGCGCACCAAGCACCCGAAGCCGCTCAATGTCTTCTGGAATACCTGGTCGGTCGAAGGCTTCATCTCTGAAGGCATGCAGCCGGCCGAGCTCGGCTGGGGCACCCACGAAACCTGGATGCCGAAGAACGCCATGAAGCACAAGAAGGGCTGCAAGGCGGCGATCTATCTCGAACAGCCGGGCGCCAACACCCGCGTACGCAGCTGGTGCCCGACGCCCGGTCCGCAGTATGGCTTCCTCGTCACCCACAATGAATCGATCTCGATCGCCGACTTCTTCACCGTCCGCGACAAGAATGGCGACGCCACCTATCGGCCGACCTGCCATTATGCCTATCACCCGGCCAACGATGCCGTCCTTTCGCTCCACGAAATGTTCGGCAACGGCGGCACCTCGCAGCCGGTGCACCACGTCCTGGACGAGACGGAACTCGAGGATGGCATCGACGAGCTCGGCGTGCTGCTCTACGGCCACGACAAGAACGCCTATTGGTACGGCTCGCGCCTGTCGCTGGAAGAAACCCGCCGCATCGCTCCGTATCAGAACGCAACCGGCCTGCAGGTGACGAGCGCCGTTCTCGCCGGCATGGTGTGGGCGCTGGAGAACCCGAAGGCCGGCATCGTCGAAGCCGACGAGATGGACTACAAGCGCTGCCTCGAAGTGCAGCTTCCCTATCTCGGCCCGGTCGAAGGCCACTACACCGACTGGACGCCACTCGACGGTCGTCCCGGCCTCTTCCCCGAAGAGATCGACACCAAGGATCCTTGGCAGTTCAAGAACATCCTTGTCCGCTAAGCCGATCGCGCCCGGAGCTCGCGGCTCCGGGCGCCTTCACCGCGCTTCGCGCCGCGGTGGCCGTTTCGTGCTCTTGCTTTCAACTCATGATCGCGGCATGTTCTGCGCGAACGAATGCCCGCCTGCGGCGTGAGTGCAACTCCGGCCGAAGAAAGTCGCTTTAGCGCTTTGAATCGCTGCTCAATTTGCCGTTAAGCCAGTTCCGGTCGGGCGAATTATGCGGTAGAGCGGGGCAAGCAGAAGTGTAGCGGTATTGCGTTTGCATCCCGCTTCAACTCGTGACGCGGGAGAAACGCCGATGAAGCCACTCGCCATACTGACCATCCTGGCAGCCGCCACGGCGCTTGCATCATGCCAGTCGTCCCCCGGACAGATCCGCGAAGCACCGCAGGCCCGGGCGAGCGGCGTGGAGGGATCCTGGGTCGATCCGAACGGAATTGTCTCCACCTTCGCCGGCGGCACCTTCTCGACACGCACCACGGACACCAACCAGCTTCTCGCCTCCGGCACCTATGTGAATGTCAGCCCGACCCTCGTCGAGATCAATATGACGTCGCTCGTGCGCAACACCCAGTCCAGGGTCAACTGCGCCCTGGTGACGCCTACGCAGTTGAACTGCACGACGGATGCAGGCGCCCAGTTCTCCCTGGCCCGCCAAGGCTGAGCGAAGACCAGCAACGAACATGCAAGAAGCCCCCACCCGGGGGCTTCTTTGTTTCCGAAGCCGGCTTAACCCTACTTCGAATCCGGCAAAGAACGCACGCGTTTAGCGCTTGAAGTCCGGCTCGACTGATGAAAACATCCGGCCTGCTAGACCGCCTTGGCCAAAAGAGGGTTTCCTTCGGGGCTGGCAATCGGCTGAAGACGACAGGCAACAGGAGAACATCATGATCAGACATATGCGGACCTGCCTTATCACCGCATCCCTTCTCGCCCTTTCATCGGGCGCCGCCTTCGCCGATTACGAATTGAACATCCTGCATATCAACGACCTTCATTCGCGCATCGAATCGATCAACAAGTTCGATTCGACCTGCTCGGCCGAGGAGGAAGGCAAGAACGAGTGCTTCGGCGGCGTCGCCCGCCTGAAGACGCTGATCGACCAGAAGCGCCAGGAACTCTCTGGCAAGAACGTGCTTCTCCTCAATGCCGGCGACAACTTCCAGGGATCACTCTTCTTCACGACCTACAAGGGCGCCGTCGAAGCGGAATTCCTCAATCTGATGAAGTTCGACGCGATGACCGTCGGCAATCATGAGTTTGACGAAGCCGAGGACGGGCTCGCGAGCTTCCTCGACAAGGTCAACTTCCCCGTCGTGACCGCCAACGTGCTTCCAAGCCACAAGTCGAAGATCGGCGACCGGATCAAGCCGTCGATCGTGCTGGATGTCGGCGGCGAGAAGATCGGCGTCGTCGGCGCCGTCGCCAACGACACGCCGGAGCTCTCTTCACCGGGGCCTGACATTCTGATCGGCGAGGACGTGGCAACGATCACCAGCGCGATCGAGGAGCTCAAGAAGCAGGGCGTCGACAAGATCATCGCCCTCACCCATGTCGGCTATCCGCGTGACCTTGCGGCAATCGCCAAGATCCCGGACGTCGACGTCGTGGTCGGCGGCCATTCCCACAGCCTGCTGTCGAACACCGACGCGAAGGCCGAAGGCCCCTATCCGACGATGGTCGACAATCCCGGCGGCTACAAGGTGCCGGTGGTCCAGGCCGCCTCCTACAGCAAATATCTCGGCGATCTCGTCGTCACCTTCGACGACAACGGCGTGATCAAGGCCGCCAAGGGCGATCCAATTCTTGTCGACTCCTCCATCAAACCCAACGAAGCCGTCGTCGCGCGCGTCAAGGAACTTGCCAAGCCGATCGAGGAGCTGAGGTCCAAGGTTGTTGCCAAGACGGAAGCGCCGATCGACGGATCGCGCGAGAATTGCCGGGCGAAGGAATGCGAGATGGGTAGTCTCGTCGCGGACGCCATGCTCGATCGCGTCAAGGGCCAGGGTGTGACGATCGCCATCACCAATGGCGGCGGCTTGCGGGCCTCGATCGACGCCGGCGACGTGACGATGGGCGAAGTGATCACGGTGCTGCCCTTCCAGAACACCGTCGCGACGTTCCAGTTGAAGGGCGCCGATATTCGCGCAGCACTGGAGAACGGCGTGAGCCAGGTCGAGGAAGGTGGCGGGCGCTTCCCGCAAGTAGCCGGCCTCAAATTTTCCTTCGATCGTTCGAAGCCCGCCGGCAGCCGGCTTGTTTCGGTCGAAGTGAAGGAGGGTGATGCCTTCAAGGCGCTCGAGCCGGAAAAGACCTATTCGCTCGTCAGCAACAACTTCATGCGCGGCGGCGGCGACGGTTATTCCGTCTTCAAGGCCAAGGGCGAGAACGCCTACGACTACGGCCCGGGTCTGGAAACAGTGCTGGCCGACTATCTCGCCGCACATCAACCGTTCAAGCCCTATACGGACGGTCGCATCTCGGAGGTTGCCGCTGCGGCGGGGTCGACGGCGTCCGAACCGGCTGCGGAAACCAAGCCGGCCGAGGGCGCTTCCGCCACACCCGCTCCCCAACCATCGGGCGAAACGGCAGCGGCCGCCGGCGGTCCGCAGAAGCACGTCATCGCCAAGGGCGACACACTCTGGGATCTCGCCGAGTCCTTCTACGGCAACGGTTTCGAGTGGAAGAAAATCTCGGCAGCCAACGGCGATCCGGCGCCGCGCGCGCTAGAGATCGGGCGCGAACTGGAGATTCCGGCGAAGTAAGACAATTTGCCTCTGTGGCAAAAGCCGGTGCGGGCTTTCCCGCGCCGGCTTTTCTTTTTAGAAGGATTTGAAAATAGAGGCGCCGCTGGACATATAGGCGCCCATGAGGAAGACAATGACAGAAGTAACTGCCGAACCGACCGCCGCCGCTCACCCGCCCGTGAAATTCGGCAGGGTCGGTGTCCTGCTGGTCAATCTCGGCACCCCGGACGGCACCGACTTCGCCTCTATGCGCCGCTATTTGCGCGAGTTCCTGAGCGACAGGCGCGTCATCGAATGGTCGCGCCTCTTCTGGTATCCGATCCTCTACGGCATCGTGCTCAACACGCGCCCGCGCAAGGTCGGCAAGGCCTATGAGCTGATCTGGAACAAGGAACGGAACGAGAGCTGGCTGCGAACCTATACGCGCAACCAGGCCGCGCTGATGACCGAGAGGTTTGCCGATCATCCGAAAGTCATCGTCGATTGGGCGATGCGCTACGGCCAGCCGTCCATCGCCTCGCGCATGGAGGCCCTGCAAAAACAGGGCTGCGAGCGCATCCTGGTGTTTCCGCTCTACCCGCAATATGCGGCGGCGACGACCGCGACGGTCAACGACAAGGCCTTCGAGGCACTGTTGAAAATGCGCTGGCAGCCGGCGCTGCGCACCGTTCCGCCCTATCACGATGATCCGGTCTATATCGATGCGCTCGCCGCCTCGATCGAGCGCCACCTCGCGACGCTCGACTGGCAGCCGGATGTGGTCCTGGCGTCCTTCCACGGCATCCCGAAGAGCTATTTCGAGCTCGGCGATCCCTATTATTGCCAGTGCCAGAAGACGGCACGGCTGCTGCGCGAGAAGCTCGGCTGGCCGAAGGAGAAGCTGCAGGTGACCTTCCAGTCCCGCTTCGGCCCGGAGGAATGGCTGCAACCCTACACGGACGCGACGGTCGAGAAGCTCGCCAGGGACGGCGTCAAACGCATCGCCGTCATCAATCCGGGTTTCGTTTCCGACTGTCTGGAAACGCTCGAGGAAATCGCTGGCCAGGCGGCCGAAAGCTTTCATCACAATGGTGGCGAGAAGTTCACCCATATCCCCTGTCTGAACGACAGTACCGAGGGCATGGCGGTGCTCAACCACGTCGTGCGCCGCGAACTCGAGGGCTGGCTCTGAAGAGGCAATTTGAGTGGCCGAGTTCTAAGATTCCGAGCTAACCGGCCATTTTGACGTCGGCCGCATCGGCGAGCGCGCGCACGAGAATGCAATTGCGGCCGCGCATCTTGGCATCGTAGAGAGCGGCGTCCGCCTCCGACAGAAGGCGGCTCGGCTCCGCCTGCAGGACTTGCCCCATTGCCGAGGCTATACCGATGCTCGCCGTGACATTTCCGAATTCGCTTTGCGAATGGACGATTTTCTCTTCGCCGAGTAGCCGGGCAAATTGCTGGGCAACGATGGCCGCGTCCTTCTCGTTGGTTTCCGGCAGCAGGACGACAAATTCCTCGCCACCGTAGCGGGCAACGATATCCGCCGGCCGTGTCGCTGAAATGAGGAGACATTTGCTCACGAGGCGCAGACACTGATCGCCGGCTGGATGCCCGTAGGTGTCGTTGTATGCCTTGAAACGATCGATATCGATCATCAGGAGGCTGAGCGGCGTGTTGCTCCTTGCGCATTTGGCCGCCTCGCGCATAAAGGCCTCGTCGAAGGCGCGGCGGTTGACGATGCCGGTCAATCCATCCGTCTCCGCGAGGCTCTTCAACTGCTCGGCTGAGAGCCTCAGGGCGATTTCGGCCTGCTTCATCACGGTGATGTCCGAAACGACCACCATCGCCGTTCCATCGTTTGCGAGCCTTGTCTTGATGCTGCGCCAATCGCCGTTTTGAAGCTGAACCTCCTCGTCCTTGTTGCGGTGCAAGGTTGTGCTCAAAGCATTGATCCAATCTTCCACCGCATCAGAGGAGAGATCCAGACGCTCTCGGGTTTCGGCGACGCGGCGCAGGATATCGCTGATATGCGCGCCAATCACCCGGGCATCGCCCGACAGCGGGAAAGCGCTGCGATATTGCTCGTTGCAGAAGATGAGATAACCCTGCGGGTCGTACATCGCAAAACCGTCGGACATTCCTGACATCGCATGGGAGAGCAGGTTCTTGCTTTCCCGCAGTTCCCGTTCCAGCGCGGTGCGTTCCGTGATGTCACGCGTTACGCCCGCCAGTCCGATCACGCGTCCCTCCCTGTCCCGGAGAGGCACCTTGGAGGCGAGCAGGTCGCGGCCCTCGATATGCTCCAGGCAATCGATAAGAGGCACTCCCGTGCGCATGACCTCCTGCTCACGATGATATAGTTCCTCGGCAAGCCGTTGCGGATGGAGATCGAAATCCGACAGGCCCAGCATTTCCGCCGTTGTCCTGAAACGGTAGAGGCGGATCATGTTTTCGTTGACGGTAACGAACCGGCTGTCTCTGTCCTTTACGTAAAGATAGTCGGGCGACTGCGAAAACGCGGTCGCCAGCATTCTGCGTTCGAGCTCCAAGTGCTGTGTTGTCAGCACAATGAAACCGCAGATGATGGTCGCCGCACAGTTCATCGCCGCCATGGGCAGGCCGAGCGCCGCCAAAGCATGAACCTTCGACAGGGTGGGCAGCACCGCCATCAACACGATCAGCAGACTTCCCACCGCCGCCCCGAGCACAACGACGTGCAGAAGCGTCGGCGATCTCTTCTTCATGAAGAGATTGACGCCCAGGCCCATGCCCGTAACGGCAATGATCGCCACCACGCCATCGGCTGCGGCCACACCGCCGAGCGCAACACGGAAAATGATGGCCAAGGATGCGCTGAGCGCCGCCGCCATCGGCCCGCCGAACATACCGGCGAGCGCGAGGGGTGCGAAGCGCAGGTCCATATGGATACCTGTGCTGAACTCAACGGCCAGCAGGATCGATCCGATGGATGCAACGCCGGCCATCAGTCCAAACAGTATGTTCTCATGTCCGACAAACCGCCGCCGGAGCCAGATCGACAGATGCGCCCAGACCGAGATCGCCAGGCTTACAAACGCAAGGTTGCCAACAAACTGCCCCCAGATGCCATTCATCGCGCTGCGTTCGGCCTTTCAACACACTGAGAAGACCCGATCTTATGCGACAAACTGGTTTGAGTTTTATTAAATCGGAACAGCCGCCAGGCGATCTGGAAGCGCCTCGACACGCAATCTCGGCCTGCCGCTTGAAATATTCCCGCGAATCGCCACGTCATATTGCGGGCAGCACTCCAATCTTGGAGTTGCAAAGAGGGAGGATTATCCTTGGGCGGCTTGGATTATGCGGTCATTGCACTCGTAGTTCTTGTATTCTTCACGCTTTTCGCGGGCATCAAAACTGTTCCGCAGGGCTACCGCTACACGATCGAGCGCTTCGGCCGATATATTAAGACCATTGACCCCGGATTGAACTTCATCATCCCCTACTTCGATCGCATCGGCGCGAAGATGAACGTGATGGAGCAGGTCCTCGACGTGCCGACCCAGGAGGTCATCACCAAGGACAATGCCAGCGTATCGGCCGATGCGGTCGCCTTCTATCAGGTGCTGAACCCCGCCCAGGCCGCCTATCAGGTTTCCAATCTCGAAAACGCCCTCCTCAACCTGACGATGACCAACATCCGCTCGGTCATGGGCTCGATGGATCTCGACGAGCTTCTTTCGAACCGAGACACGATCAACGACCGGCTGCTCCGCGTCGTCGACGAGGCCGCCAATCCCTGGGGCATCAAGATCACCCGTGTCGAGATCAAGGACATCGCGCCGCCGACGGATCTGGTTGAGGCGATGGCCCGGCAGATGAAGGCGGAGCGCGAGAAGCGCGCTCAGGTGCTCGAAGCCGAAGGCAGCAGGAATGCGCAGATCCTGCGCGCCGAAGGCGCGAAGCAGTCGGCGATCCTCGAGGCCGAGGGCCAGCGCGAGGCTGCATATCGTGAAGCGGAAGCACGCGAACGCCTGGCCGAAGCCGAGGCCAAGGCGACCCGCATGGTCTCCGAGGCGATCGCCGCCGGCGACGTGCAGGCCATCAACTATTTCGTCGCGCAGAAATACACCGAGGCGCTCGCCTCGATCGGCACGGCGAACAACCAGAAGATTGTCTTGATGCCGATGGAAGCGTCCTCGCTGATCGGCTCGCTTGGCGGCATCGGCGCCATCGCACGGGAAGTCTTCGGCGACGGCCAGGCGCCGGCCTCCCCGCGCCCGCGCCAGTCGACGCCACATACCGGTCCCGCCTCCACTCCCTTGGAGAACCCGTGAGGATCGGCTCATGATCCAGCGCTTCGCCCTCGAACTCGGTCCCTGGAGCTGGTGGGTCCTGGGTCTCGCCCTGTTGGCAGCGGAAGTGATGCTGCCGGGCGTTTTCTTGGTATGGATCGGCCTCGCGGCACTTATCACCGGCGGCTTTTCTCTCCTGCTCTGGGACGCCTCGTTCTGGATCTGGCAGGTTCAGGCCGTCGTCTTCGCCCTGCTTTCGATCGTCTCGGTCTTCATCGGGCGGCGTTTCGTCGTCTCTTCGTCGGAAAGCGACGAGCCCTTGCTCAACAAGCGCGGCGAGAGCCTTGTCGGCCGCACCGCGGTGCTTGAGCAGCCGATCGCCGAAGGCCGCGGACGCGTCCGCCTCGACGACACGACCTGGGCCGTCGAGGGACCCGATCTGCCCGCAGGCGCCCGTGTGCGCATTGTCGCAAGCAGCGGCCGGCAACTGACCGTCGAGCCGGCCTGACGCTTGTCTCATCCCGCAGCCGATATCCCTTCAGAAACGATTGCTTAACCACGTGCCTTTACGATTGCGAAACGATTGCAATCAGGTTCGCGGACAGACAGCAGATGGCGCCCAGGTTTTTACGCTCGATCACGGCGGGCGCCTTGCTTGCGAGAAAGCGGGCCTGGCTTCTGGCGGGTTGTGCGCTCCTTTTCGCCAGTCCGGCGGCCGCGCAGAGCCTCGACGTGTCGCCCGCTACAAGCGCTGCGCCCACGGGCACCGAGAGTGAGGCGGGTGCCTCCCCGGCGATCACCGATCCTCAGACGACCGCTGCCGTTGCGGCCTCCGACCTTCCCCCGGCGTTGGACGAGGATTTCAACCGCCTCAACCGGCGCGAGGAGACGATCGACGGCCTGCGCACGCGCATCGACCCGGATGCCGGTCAGGCGCCTGGCATCCGCATCGGCACCTTCGTCCTGAAGCCTGCACTCAGCGAAACCTTCAACCACGAACGGCAGAAAAACGGCGGAACAAGCCAGAGCCGAAGCTTTCTCGAGTCCGGCCTCAAAGGGTCGCTCACATCGGACTGGTCGCGCCACCAGCTGAGCGTGACCGGCGAAGGCGTCCTGCAGGACAACATATCGGGCGAAGGCGAGGAAGAACCGCGCGCCGACGTCGATGCGGAGCTGCGTCTCGACCTGAGCGACGAAACGACCGCCAGACTGAGCGCGGGCTATAGTTTCGAGCGCGAGGACGCCGACGATCCGAACGCTATTGCCAATGCCGAAACGCAATCGGCGGTCAACACCTTCCGGCTGGGCGCTGCGGTCAAGCGAGACCTCGGCCTCATTCGCGGCTCCGTCGGCCTCGACTTCGAGCGCCAGACCTATGGCGATGTCGAGCTCGACAACGGAACGACGCTGTCGCAGGAAGACCGCAACCGCAATACCGGCACGCTCACCACACGTTTCGGCTACGAACTGTCGCCGGCGCTTATCCCCTTCCTCGAAGCCTCGGTCGGCAAATCCATCTACGATATGCGGCAGGATACGCTCGGCTTCCAGCGCTCCTATGTGAGCTATGCGGGCCGTGGCGGCATGGAGGTCGACCTAGGCGAGAAGCTCAACGGCGAGCTTGCGCTCGGCTACGAGACGTTTCGTTTTGACGATGACCGGTTGGGCGACCTCAGCGGCCTCTCGGTCGACGGGCGGGTCAACTGGTCGCCGCAGCGCGGCACCGACGTGCTCTTCGGCCTGCTGACCTATCTCGATCCCTCCACGACAGCGGGCAATCCAGGATCGATCAACTACGAGCTGACGAATATCATCACCCACCAGCTGCGTTCGACGCTGGTCGCCAGGCTCTCGAACAGCCTGACGTTGCGCGATTTTCCCTCGGATGCCGCAGCCTCCGACGAGGCCACCTGGCGCACCGGCGCCGGTCTGACATGGGATATGAGCCGCCATGTCGCACTGACGGGCGACGTCACCTACGAGCGCACAAACAGGGATGACGGCCCTTCGAGCGACACGACGCGCATCGGCGTCGGCCTGACGCTGCGGCGCTGAACCCCGCTCGATCTACGCACTTTCACGGCACATACGTTTCCCAGCGCCGCCGACCGTTAGTCGACGACGAAAAGCTTTGCGCCGACCGATGTGAATGAGCGATGCGGCTCGGCATTGTCGGCCACTTGATAGCTCATGCCGGGCCGCAGAACAAACCGCCTTCCATCCTCCAATTCCGTGTGCAACTCGCCCTCGAGGCAATAGAGGATGTGACCCTTGGAGCACCGGTGGTCGGCAAGATATCCGGGCGTATACTCGACCACACGAACGCGGATCGGGCCGAAGTGCCGCGTTCGCCAATAGGCGACGCCCGTTTCTCCCCTGTGCTCCGTCGCCTCGATGGCCGACCAGTCGGTGGTTCCGAAGTGAATGCCGTTCATTTCCATAGCAATACTCCAATGAACCCTCGCGCTGCAGCCGGTCCGCCATCGGGCGTGCCGGCCAACAAGCCCGAAAGGCGAGAAAGGGCATCACATTTGCGCGCCGCCCACTACAGCGCCGTGCGTCTTTTCAGACGCACAAAGGTTGCTGTAGCGCTTTGATTTGCTGCGTGCAGCCGACGGCAAGCTGACGGACAAAAAAGCCGCGCCCGGGGACGCGGCCTTATCGATCATTCGACGCCGATCACTTCAGCGCCTGCAACAGCGCCTTCAGGGGCTGCTCGACCGTGGGACGGATGTCGGCGCGCTCGAGGGCGAAGGCGACGTTTGCGAGGATGAAGCCGTCCTTCGCCCCGCAATCGAAGGTCTCGCCGCGGAAATGATAGGCGGCGAAAGGCTGGGCTTCTGAAAGCTTCACCATGCCGTCGGTCAACTGGATCTCATTGCCAGCCCCGCGTTCCTGCCGCTCGAGGATCGGGAAGATTTCCGGCTGCAGGATGTAACGGCCGTTGATGAAGAAGTTGGACGGCGCCGTGCCCGGGGCCGGCTTCTCGACCATCCGGGTTATCTTGAAGCCGTCGCCAACCGTGTCGCCGACGCCGACGATCCCGTATTTATGCGCCTGCTCGGGGGCGCATTCTTCGACGGCGATGACATTGCCGCCGCTGTGCTCGTAGAGCTCGACCATTCCCTTGAGGCAGCCCTTCTCGCCCTTCATGATCATGTCGGGGAGCAAGAGCGCGAAGGGCTCGTTGCCGACGAGATCGCGCGCGCACCAGACCGCGTGGCCGAGGCCGAGCGGCGCCTGCTGGCGGGTGAAGCTCGTCGTGCCGGCCTTTGGCAGCATGGCTTCGAGCAGCTCGATCTCCGCCTTTTTGTTGCGTTCGCGCAGCGTCTGGTCGAGCTCGACCTGGATGTCGAAATAATCCTCGATGACCGCCTTGCTGCGACCGGTCACGAAGATCAGATGCTCGATCCCCGCTTCCAGGGCCTCGTCGACGACATACTGGATGACCGGCTTGTCCACGACCGTCAGCATTTCCTTCGGCACCGCCTTGGTGGCGGGAAGAAAACGTGTCCCCAGGCCTGCAACGGGGAAGACGGCTTTGCGGACTTTACGCTTGTCGGTCATGGACACCTCCTTGGAGTGGACCTCAGTCTAGCCTGAAACAGGCAAATTGAATCGGAATTAGTCGTCGTTTGCCATTTTTTACGACGGAAGACGACTCGGGAATTTCATGGTAAAGACTTTGTTGACTTCGTTTCTGTAGGCTTCTCCACTGACCCGAAACGGCTGCTGCCGTTCGGCCTCAAGCGGCCCGCTGTGGGCAACATTCGCAAAACCCGGAGTAATCCGTCCGGCATGAACGCCGGCTGAATGCTCCGCCGAGAAACGGATCCGACAGCAGATGATCAGAAACCGCAGGACGTTCTTCCGACATATCGCCTCCGCTCTCGTGGTTGCCGCCGCCCTTGGCCCCTCGGCTGCGCGGGCGGATGCAGGTTTTCAGGGCTGGATCAACAACTTCTACGCGACGGCCGCCAAGAGCGGGATCACCCAGGCGACTTACCGCAAGGCTTTCGCCGGCGTGAAGACCCCCGACCCGGCCGTCATCGAAAAAGCCAACTACCAGCCCGAATTCAAGCACAAGATTTGGGAATATATCGACTCGCGTGTCAATCCTTACACCAGGCGTATCGGCCAGGAGATGGCGGCCAAACACGCTCGCACGCTTGACGCGCTCGAGCGGCATTTCGGCGTCGACAGGACCATCCTGCTGGCGATCTGGTCCATGGAGTCGAATTACGGCGCCGTCCTTCAGAAGGACGACCGGCTGCATTATGTGCCGCGCGCGCTCGCAACGCTTGCCTATGCCGACCCACAGCGAGCGAAATTTGCCAGGACCCAACTGATCGCAGCGCTGAAGATCCTGCAAAGCGGCGACATCACCCCGCGCGAACTGACCGGCTCCTGGGCAGGTGCCATGGGACACACGCAGTTCATCCCGACCAGCTACCTGCTCTACGCGGTCGACGCCGACGGAAACGGCCATCGTGATATCTGGAATTCGGTCCCCGACGCACTCGCAACGGCTGCGAACCTCCTCAGGAAGAACGGCTGGCAGCCGGGCGAAACCTGGGGCTATGAGATCGTGGCACCGGCCAATGCGGCGAAATATTCGGGCCAGACGAAAACGCTCGGCCAATGGGCGGCGCTCGGCTTCGTCCGCCCGGACGGCCGGGGCTTCCGCAATCCGAAGATGCGGGCCGAACTCAAGCTGCCGGGCGGCGGCAAAGGCCCAGGCTTCCTGATGACCCGCAATTTCTTTGTCATCAAGCGCTACAACGCCTCCGACTCCTATGCGCTCGGCGTTGGGCTGCTCGCCGACCAGATCGCCGGCTATGCCGGTATGCAGCAGCGTTGGCCGCGGCCCGACGGTTCGCTCGACATCAGCGAGAAGTTCGAACTGCAGAACCGGCTCAAGGAACTCGGCTATTACGACGGCGAGGTGGACGGAAATTTCGGCTCCGGCTCGAAAGCCGCGATCCAGGCCTTCCAGGCGCAGAACGGCCTGCCGCCGGACGGTGAACCGACGCAGCATCTGCTGCGCGCCTTGCGCAAGTGAGCGCTCTGCAGCCAATCTCCCCGGATCACGACGATTTTCGATCATTCGATCCCAAATCGTCGTGATTTGGCGTATGGTGCAAGCGCCTGCCATTCGACGGTGATGTAATCATGTTGAGAACCAGAGATGCCGTGAAAGGGTCGCTTCTTCTGATCTTCATGGCTGCGGCGGCAATGCTGGTCACCGGCTTCTTTGCCACCATGGCCGAGGCGCAAGAGCCCGTCCCGCGTCGCACCCTGTTTCAACGGCTCTTCGGCGGCTTCGTCCCGCAGCGGCGGACATATTACGAGGATCCAAACGAGTACCCGGCCCAGCCGAGGCCGCGACGCATACAGAAGCGGCGGCAGCAGCCGGCCGAGCAGCAGCGGCCGCGCCAGCAGCGCGCAAAGCCGCGTGTCGCCGACGCACCCCCGCCGGCACCCGTGGTCGAGAAATCGCCGGATGCGAAAAAGATCCTGGTCGTCGGCGACTTCATTGCCGGGAGCCTCGGCGATGGCCTGAAGGTTGCCTTCGAAATGACGCCCGGCATCGCCGTCGAAACGCGCGCCAATGGCTCTTCGGGCCTTGTCCGCGACGACTATTTCAATTGGCCGGATAGCCTGCCGGGCTACATCGGCGAGCTCACGCCCTCGGTCATCGTCGTCAGCCTCGGCGCCAATGACAGGCAGGTGATGAGGATCGGCGAGACCAAGGAGAAATTCCGCACTGATCTCTGGACGGCAGAATACCGCAAGCGCGTCAACGCCCTCGCCGCACTCGCCCGAAAGGACAATGTGCCACTTCTCTGGGTCGGCATGCCGCCCTTCCAATCGACCGCCATGACCGCCGACATGGTCACCTTCAACGGTATTTATCTCGAGGAAGTGGAGAAGGTCGGCGGTAAGTTCATCGACATCTGGGACGGCTTCGTCGACGAGGAAGGCAAGTTCGTGCTGACAGGCTCCGACATCAACGGCCAGCAGGTCCGCCTGCGCGGCTCCGACGGCATCAACCTGACCAAGGCGGGCAAACGCAAGCTAGCCTTCTACGTCGAGAAGGACATCCGCAAGCTGCTCGGCGAGGCAGCCGCCACCGATGCGGACATGCCGGGCGCCGAGGGGCTCAAGGATCTCGTAGTTACCGCCCCGCTTGCCAACGAGGATATCGTCAAGACGCCGCCGATCGGCGTGACCGATCCGGAGCTCGACGGCGCCACCGCCCTTCTCGGCGCAGGCGCCCCGCAGAAGGGCACCGGCAAGAGCCCGAGAGACCTGCTCGTTGAAAAGGGTGAAGTGCCGGCCGCACCTGCCGGTCGCATCGACGACTTCCGGCTCGCAAAGCCCGCAACGGTGATCATCAATAACCCGCTGTTACGGGATTGAGCGCGGGCGCCCCCGTTGCCAAGGGAAGCCGATACCGCCTAGCCCGATTACATTGTTGAATGCCGTCCCCCAAGGTCTTTGTTGCTCTGATCGCTCAAGCGGCCCACGCCGCGCAATAGGCGATCCTTCAACCGCTCGCCTTTTCCCGCCTCGTCCGTCTCAACCTCATCACAGACGCCTATCAACGCCCTCAAAAAACCACTCCAAAAGCCGCCATGCGACACAATCCAAATGAGCCTGAACCTAACGTTCAGCTAAACCGGACAGCAATGGGTCAAGCTCGCAGGATGACCGGCGAGCAAGAGGGACTGAAAGCCATAGAACGCGGGCCCCTGCAAATTTGCGAGGCCCGCATGGAGCGTTTAGATCCGACTACCGCGGCAGCACGGTCGATCCCATCAAGGCCTCGTCGATCGCGCGGGCCGCCTGGCGGCCTTCGCGGATCGCCCAGACGACGAGCGACTGGCCGCGGCGGACGTCGCCGGCCGTCCAGAGCTTGTCGACCGAGGTCCTGTAGTCCCGCTCGTTGGCAATGACATTGGTCGAGCCGCGACGGTCGGTCGACAGCGAGAGCTTGTCGCCGAGGTCCTTGAGCACGCTGTTGGTGAAGGGACCGCGAAAGCCGATGGCGATGAAGGCGAGGTCCGCCTTGATGATGAACTCGGTACCGGCAATCGGCTTGCGCCGATCATCGACCTGGCAGCACTTGACGCCCGTCAGGTTGCCGTCCTCGTCGCCGATGAATTCGAGCGTGGCGACCTGGAATTCACGAACCGCGCCCTCGGCCTGGCTGGAGGAGGTGCGCATCTTCGTCGCCCAGAACGGCCAGACGGCAAGCTTGTCCTCCTTCTCGGGCGGCTGCGGGCGGATGTCGAGCTGCGCCACCTTGACGGCCCCCTGGCGGAAGGCGGTCCCGACGCAGTCGGACGCCGTGTCGCCGCCGCCGACGACCACCACATGCTTGCCGCCGGCAACGATCGGCTCCGACGGCCAACCGACGCTGTCGATGTTCTCACGGCCGACGCGCCTGTTCTGCTGAACCAGATAGGGCATGGCGTCGTGCACGCCGATGAATTCGACGCCCGGAATTCCCGCATCGCGCGGGGTCTCGGAGCCGCCGCAATAGAGCACCGCGTCATTGTCGTCGAGAAGCGTCTGCACCGACAGGTCGACTCCGACATTGACGCCGCAATGGAAGGTCACGCCTTCGCCCTTCATCTGCTCGACACGGCGATCGATGAAGTTCTTCTCCATCTTGAAATCCGGGATGCCGTAGCGCAGCAGGCCGCCGGGCTTCGACTCGCGCTCGTAGACATGGACCTCGTGGCCGGCGCGCGCGAGCTGCTGGGCGGCCGCCATGCCGGCAGGGCCGGAACCGACGATTGCGACCTTCTTGCCGGTCTTGGTCACGGCCGGCTGCGGCACGATGTAGCCCATCTCATAGGCCTTGTCGGCAATCGCCTGCTCGACCGTCTTGATCGCCACGGGCACGTCTTCGAGGTTCAGGGTGCAGGCTTCCTCGCACGGCGCCGGGCAGACGCGGCCGGTGAATTCCGGGAAGTTGTTGGTCGAATGCAGGTTGCGGATCGCCTCGTCCCAATTGCCGTTATAGACGAGGTCGTTCCAATCCGGGATCTGGTTGTGCACCGGACACCCGGTCGGCCCATGGCAGTAAGGAATGCCGCAGTCCATGCAGCGAGCGGCCTGCTTCTGCACTTCCTGGTCGGACATTGGAATGGTGAATTCACGGAAATGGCGGATGCGGTCGGATGCCGGCTGGTACTTCGCTACCTGCCGGTCGATCTCGAGAAACCCAGTAACCTTGCCCATCTTACGATCCTGATATCTTCAATCTGAACAGGCGCCTTGAGGCGCGCGTGATGGCCCCCGCCACCGGAACCGGATCGGGGGCCGCAGTCACAGGGGCCGGTTACTCGGCCGCTTCAGCCATTTTCATGCGCTCCATGTCCTCTAGCGCGCGGCGGTATTCGACCGGCATGACCTTGCGGAATTTCGGCCGGTAATCCGCCCAGTGTTCGAGGATCTCCTTGGCGCGCGGCGAACCCGTAAAGTGCAGGTGGTTGGAGATGAGCTGGTAGAGCCGCTCCTCGTCGTGGCGCGTCATGTCGCCCGAGACGTCCACCCGCCCCTTGTACATGAGGTCGCCGCCGTGATGGTGCAGCTTCTCCAGCATGTCATCCTCCTCCGGCACAGGCTGCAGCTCGACCATGGCCATGTTGCAGCGGCGGGCGAAGTCGCCCTCCTCGTCGAGAACATAGGCGACACCACCGGACATGCCGGCCGCGAAGTTGCGTCCCGTGCCGCCGAGCACGACGACCACACCGCCCGTCATGTATTCGCAGCCGTGGTCGCCGACACCCTCGACGACCGCCACCGCGCCCGAGTTGCGCACCGCGAAGCGTTCTCCGGCGACGCCGTTGAAGTAGCACTCGCCCGAGATCGCCCCGTAGAGCACGGTGTTGCCGACGATGATCGACTGGTGCGGCACGATCCTGGCGTTTTCCGGCGGCCGGACGATGACGCGCCCGCCCGAAAGGCCCTTGCCGACATAGTCGTTGCCGTCCCCGACGAGATCGAAGGTGATGCCGCGCGCCAGGAACGCGCCGAAGGACTGACCCGCTGTGCCCTTGAGGGTGACGTGGATGGTGTCGTCCTTCAGGCCCTTATGGCCCCAGCGCTTGGCGAGCGCACCGGAAAGCATCGCGCCGGCCGAACGGTCGACGTTCTTGATCTCCGTCTCGAACGCCACCGGCACCTTGGTTTCGAGCGCGAGCTTCGCCTTCTCGATCAGCTTGCGGTCGAGAATGTCGTCGATCGGATGGTTCTGGCGGGTCGTCCAGTAGGTGGCTTCCTTCGGCGCTTCCACCTTGTGGAAGATCTTCGAGAAGTCCAGGCCCCTGGCCTTCCAATGTTCGACCATCCGGTCACGCTCGAGCAGTTCCGAAGCGCCGATGATGTCATCGAGCTTACGGACCCCAAGCGAGGCGAGGATTTCCCGCACCTCTTCGGCCACGAAGAAGAAGTAGTTGATGACGTGTTCCGGCGTGCCCTTGAAGCGCTTGCGCAGCACCGGATCCTGGGTGGCGACGCCGACCGGACAGGTGTTCAGGTGGCACTTGCGCATCATGATGCAGCCGGCCGCGATCAGCGGGGCGGTGGCAAAGCCGAATTCGTCCGCGCCGAGCAGCGCGCCGATGACGACGTCACGGCCGGTTTTGAGACCGCCGTCGACCTGAAGCGCGACGCGTGACCGCAAGCCGTTCAGCACCAGCGTCTGCTGGGTTTCGGCAAGGCCGATTTCCCACGGGCTGCCGGCGTGCTTCAGCGAGGTGAGCGGCGAAGCGCCGGTGCCGCCGTCGAAACCCGCGATGGTGATGTGGTCGGCGCGCGCCTTGGCGACACCGGCCGCGACCGTGCCGACGCCCACTTCCGAAACCAGCTTGACCGAAATGTCGGACTCCGGGTTGACGTTCTTAAGATCGTAGATCAGCTGCGCCAGGTCTTCGATCGAATAGATGTCATGATGCGGCGGCGGCGAGATGAGGCCCACACCCGGCGTCGAATGCCGCGTCTTGGCGACGGTCGCATCCACCTTGTGGCCGGGCAGCTGACCGCCCTCGCCGGGCTTTGCGCCCTGCGCCACCTTGATCTGCAGCACATCGGCATTGACCAGGTATTCGGTGGTGACGCCGAAGCGGCCGGAGGCGATCTGCTTGATGGCCGAGCGCTCCGGATTAATCGAGCCATCCGGCAGCGGCAGGTAGCGATCGCTCTCTTCGCCGCCTTCGCCGGTGTTCGACTTGCCGCCGATCCGGTTCATCGCCTTGGCCAGCGTCGTATGGGCCTCGCGGCTGATCGAGCCGAAGGACATGGCCCCCGTCGAAAAGCGCTTGACGATCTCTGATGCCGGCTCGACCTCGTCGATCGAGATTGGCTTGCGGCCTGCGGCCTCGGCGCTCTTGATGGTGAAGAGCCCGCGGATCGTGTTCATGCGCAGCGCCGACTCGTTCACCATACTGGCGAATTCGCGGTAGCGGTCCTCAGCATTGCCGCGCACCGCATGCTGAAGCGAGGCAATCGCATCCGGTGTCCAGGCATGGCTCTCGCCGCGCATGCGGAAGGCGTATTCGCCGCCGATGTCGAGCGTGTTGGCAAGCACCGGATCGACGCCGAAGGCGGCCTTGTGGCGGGTCACCGTCTCGGCGGCGATCTCCTCGAGGCCGATGCCTTCGATCGTCGTCGCAGTGCCGAAGAAATACTTGTCGACCAGCTTCGACGACAGGCCGACGGCGTCGAAGATCTGCGCCCCGCAATAGGACTGATAGGTGGAAATGCCCATCTTGGACATGACCTTAAGGATGCCCTTGCCGACCGCCTTGATGTAGCGGTAGACGACCTCGCTGGCGTCGACCTCCTTCGGGAATTCACCGCGCTTGTGCATGTCGACGAGCGTGTCGAAGGCGAGATAGGGATTGATCGCCTCCGCGCCATAGCCGGCCAGCAGGCAGAAGTGATGCACCTCGCGCGGTTCGCCGGATTCCAGCACGATGCCAACCGAAGTGCGCAAGCCCTTGCGGATCAGGTGGTGGTGCACGGCCGCAGTAGCGAGCAGGGCCGGGATCGCGACGCGATCCGGACCGACCTGCCGGTCGGAGAGCACGATGATGTTGTAGCCGCCCTTGACGGCCGCTTCGGCCCGCTCGCAGAGCCGATCGAGCATTTCCGGCATGCCTTCGGCACCGCGCGAAATGTCATAGGTGAAATCGAGCGTCTTCGTGTCGAAGCGGTCTTCCGTGTGGCCGATCGAACGGATCTTCTCGAGGTCACCATTCGTCAGGATCGGCTGGCGGACTTCCAGCCGCTTGGCATGCGCCATGCCGGCGTGGTCGAGGATGTTCGGCCGCGGACCGATGAACGAGACGAGGCTCATCACCAGCTCCTCGCGGATCGGGTCGATCGGCGGGTTGGTGACCTGCGCGAAGTTCTGCTTGAAATAGGTGTAGAGCAGCTTCTGCTTGTCCGACATCGCCGAGATCGGCGTGTCGGTGCCCATCGAGCCGATTGCTTCCTGGCCGGTCGTTGCCATCGGCGACATCAGAAGCTTGGTGTCTTCCTGCGTGTAACCGAAAGCCTGCTGGCGGTCGACAAGCGACACGTCGCGGCGCAGCGCCCTCGGCTCGACCGGCTTCAGGTCTTCGAGGATAAGCTGGGTATCGTCAAGCCACTGGCGGTAGGGATGCTTGCCCGCAAGTGACGACTTCACCTCCTCGTCGGAGATGATGCGGCCCTCTTCCATGTCGATCAGCAGCATCTTGCCAGGCTGCAGACGCCACTTCTTGACGATCTTGTCCTCATCGACCGGCAGAACGCCGGCTTCCGACGCCATGATGACGCGGTCGTCGCTGGTGACGATGTAGCGCGCCGGACGCAGACCGTTGCGGTCGAGCGTGGCGCCGATCTGGCGGCCGTCGGTGAAGGCGACCGCCGCCGGTCCGTCCCACGGCTCCATGAGGGCCGCGTGATACTCGTAAAACGCCTTGCGTTCCGGCGACATGAGCTGGTTGCCGGCCCAGGCTTCCGGGATCAGCATCATCACCGCATGCGACAGCGAATAGCCCCCCTGCACCAGGAACTCGAGCGCGTTGTCGAAGCAGGCGGTGTCGGACTGGCCCTCATAGGAGATCGGCCAGAGCTTGGAGATGTCGTCGCCGAAGAGCGGCGAGGAAACCGACGCTTGCCGCGCCGCCATCCAGTTGACGTTGCCTCGTAGCGTGTTGATTTCGCCATTGTGCGCGACCATGCGATAGGGATGCGCCAGCTTCCAGGACGGGAAGGTGTTCGTCGAGAATCGCTGGTGAACCAGCGCCACCGCCGACTGGAAGCGTTCGTCGGAGAGGTCCTTGTAATAGGCGCCGACTTGATAGGCGAGGAACATGCCCTTGTAGACGATGGTCGAGGTCGACAGCGACACGACATAGAAGCCGAGATCGCCGCCGTCCGCCTCCGCATAGATGCGGTTGGAGATCACCTTGCGCAGCGTGAACAGCCGCCGCTCGAATTCCGCGTTGGTGGCAGCGTCGCGGCCGGCGCCGATGAAGACCTGCACGTGGTGCGGCTCGGTGGCAGCGATGTCGGGTGCCTTGGAGAGCGACGAGTTGTCGACCGGAACGTCGCGGAAGCCGAGCAGATGCTGACCTTCCTCGGCCACCACCTTGCTGATCACCTCCTTGAAATGGGCGATCAGCCTTTCGTCGCGCGGCATGAAGAGGTAGCCGACGGCATATTCGCCCGCCTTCGGCAGAGTGACCCCCTGGTTTGCCATCTCCTCGCGGAAGAAGCGGTCAGGGATCTGCACGAGAATGCCCGCGCCGTCGCCCATCAGCGGGTCGGCGCCGACCGCACCGCGGTGCGTCAGGTTTTCGAGCATGAAGAGGCCGTCGCGCACGATCTGGTGCGACTTCTCACCCTTCATATGCGCGACGAAACCGACGCCGCAGGCATCATGTTCGTTTCGCGGATCGTAGAGGCCCTGTTTTCGCGGCAGACCGGACGGGAATGTGGGCGTTTTCACAGCCTTCGCAGCATTTTGTGCGAGGTTGAGCCCAATCTGTTGTGATGGCGAATGATCCGTCATCGTCTTCCCTCCTGTTGAACCCGGAATTCCGGGCATACCGCGGCCCGCGCGCCTGTCGCCGTCCTGCGTTTTCGCATCGCGGCAAGCCGGGGCATTATCGTCGCATGATCCTGATCAGGTCGCAAATGAAGCGCGGCTGCATCAGGCACGAATGTCCACGACCATCCTGATGGCAGGCGTCAAGGCCGAATGAAATCCAGCCAAACTCCTTGCGCTCCTCGCCTGATGCCGCTTTTCGCTGGCCTTCCGGCGATTGTTCCGGTCCCTAGACCGAAATAGGACAGCAAGCCTGTCCTATTTCATGCGCTCTATGCCAGAAAGCGCCCCCCTCCGCAAGGGGCATGGCCGCAAATAATAGATGAGATTTTGCCGAACATTGCCGAAAATTTCGCAGTTTTGAAATTAAATTACGAGCCAGGGCTACTTTCTTCGCTTTGGTTTCAAACTGGTCTCCTGTTGGCATTACGCGAGAGCCAGAGCATTGCCTGGCAGATGAACTCGGCTATGGTCTCGCCGAAGCGGCTGCCAAGGACTGACAGATAGGGTGAATTGCCAATGATATTTGCTTCCGACAACTGGGCTGGCGCCCATCCGGCTATTGCTGAAAACCTCGTCGCGCATGCCCACGGCTATGTCTCCGCCTACGGCACGAGCGATCTCGATCGGAAGGTGGAAAAACGCCTGTCGGAGATTTTCGAAAGGGAAGTCGCGGTGTTTTTCGTCGGCACCGGAACGGCCGCCAATTCGCTTGCGCTGGCGAGCGCCAACCGGGCCGGCGGCGTCGTCTTCTGTCACCGGGAGGCGCATGTGAATGTCGACGAATGCGGCGCGCCGGAGTTTTTCTCGCATGGCGCCAGGCTGTGCCCGGTCGACGGCGAGCGCGGCAAGATGGAAGCGGCACGGCTCGAGTCCGAGATCCGCCGGTTTCCGCCGGAATTCGTGCATGGCGGCCAGCCGATGGCGGTAACGCTGACGCAGGCGACCGAGAGCGGCACCGTCTATTCGCTCAAGGAGATCGAAGCGATCGCCTCGATCGCCAAATCCCACAAGCTGCCGCTCCACATGGACGGCGCGCGCTTTGCCAACGCCCTTGTGAGCCTCGAAGTCACGCCGGCCGAGATGACCTGGAAACGCGGCGTCGACCTGCTGTCCTTCGGCGGCACGAAGAACGGCTGCTGGTGCGCCGAAGCCCTGATCCTCTTCGACCTTGCCAGGGCGCACGAGATGCACTTCCTGCGCAAGCGTGCGGCCCAGCTCTTTTCCAAGTCGCGCTTCATCACCGCCCAATTCGAAGCCTATCTCGCCGCCGACCTGTGGCTCGAACTCGCCCGCCATGCGAACGCCATGGCCCTTCGCCTGGCGGAGGGAATTTCTGCTTCGGCCGAGAGCCGCCTGGCCTGGGCACCGGACGCCAACGAGGTCTTCGTAATCCTGAAGCGCAGCGCGGCCGCGCGGCTGCAGCAGCAGGGGGCGGTCTTCCACGACTGGCCTGTGCCGCACCATCTCGCCGGCAGCCTCGCCGAGGATGAAGGCCTCTATCGCCTCGTCACGAGCTTTGCCACACAGGCCGAAGACGTCGACCAATTCCTCGCTGCCTGCTGAAGACCGCCGCGGCAGAAATGTCCATGAAAAAACGGCGCCCGGAGGGCGCCGCTTCTTGAAGGTCTGGTCGTTGACTTAGGCGTTCTGAGCCTCGATCTGCTTCGGCTGAGAGGAGAGCGACGTGATCGCGATGCGTCGCGGCTTGGCTGCTTCCGGAATCTCGCGCACGAGATCGACATGAAGCAGGCCGTTCTTCAGCGAGGCGGCTCTGATCTCGACATGGTCGGCAAGCTGGAAGCGGCGCTCGAAGGCGCGCTTGGCAATACCGCGATGGAGAAACTGGGTTTCCTCACCGTTCTCCTCGCTCTTCTCGCCCTTGATCGTCAGCGTGTTTTCACGCGCTTCCACAGAAAGCTCGGCCTCGTCGAAGCCGGCAACGGCCATCGTGATGCGATAGGCGTCTTCGCCGGTCCGCTCGATGTTATAGGGCGGGTAGGTCTGCGCCTGATCGGGCTGGCCAAGGCTGTCAAGCATGGTGAACAGGCGATCGAAGCCGACGGTGGAGCGGTAGAGGGGAGAAAAATCAAAGTGACGCATGGTGTCCTCCTTGAGAGCAACGGTTTGCGATGTCTGGCCTGCCACCCCATCCGGCTGTGGCGCGACCGGTGAACGGACCCGTCTTCGGCGTCCGCAACCAAGACATGGGAAGGCGTTCGCATGAGTTCAAGGGCCCTCAGGCGGCATCGGGCGCTGGTGAACGGCATATGAACGGCGGGTTCGGCCACCATTCAGCCACGCGGGACTAAAAGAAGCACACTGGGCGAAAGCGCCCAGGGCTGAAGTGACATGTCCCTTCTCCTTCAGCGGCCGGAAGCGGTGATCGTCCGGATTTCATCCACCGCTTCCGGCTTTTTTCTTTGACGGACGCGACACTGCCGCCTATCCCTGAATGAACTCGACCTCGTTTCCATTCGCCGAGGCGCTTCATGACAACGATCCTTCATTCCACGCCTGACAATCCGATCCCGGGCAAGCCCCGGGTGGGCTTTTTTGACGGCGCGGGCGACCGCAAGATCCGCTACGCGGTGTTCAAGGCAAGCGCGCCGACCGCGCGCGGCACGATCGTGCTGCTGCAGGGGCGAAACGAGTCGATCGAGAAATACTTCGAAACGATCGGCGACCTCACGGCGGCAGGATTCTGGGTCGCCACTTTCGACTGGCGCGGCCAGGGTGGATCCGAACGGCTGTTGCCGCAGCCGGGTCGCGGCCACGTGGAGCATTTTGCCGACTACGAGCGCGACCTCACGACGTTCCTCGAGCAGATCGTCCTGCCGGACACGCGCCTGCCCTTCTCCATCGTCGCCCATTCGATGGGTGCGCTGGTCGCCCTGTCGCTGGCGCCGATGCTGGCAAGCCGCATCGACCGCATGGTGCTGCTTGCCCCCTTCCTGGGGTTGAGCGGCCAAGCGATCGGCGAGCGCGGCATCGTGGCGATCGCGACCGCCATGCGCTGGTTCGGCCTCGGCAGCCTGCCGGTGCGCGGCGACAAGGAGCGCCAGACGACTTTCGACAACAATCTGCTAACCACGGACAGCCGACGCTATGCGCGCAACCTGGCCCTGGTCGACGCCCATCCGCAATTGCGGATCGGGCCGCCGACGGGCCGGTGGCTGAGCGAGGCGTTCAGAGTGATCAGGCGCGCGATACGCCGCGAACACCTGACGAAGATCATCGTCCCGACCGTCATCCTGGCGCCGACGGCCGACGGTCTCGTGCCCTATCTCGCGATGGAGTTTCTCGCCAGCAATTTCCGGGCCGGTCACCTGATCCCGATCGACGGTGCGCGCCACGAGCTCTTCCAGGAGGCCGATCGCTACCGCGCTCAGGCGATGGCCGCGATCCTGGCATTCCTTCCGGAGGCGGATGCGGAGGAGGCCGACCTTTCGCCGCGCACCATGGAAGATGCGTAATTCAGCGGGATCGCAACATCTCCAGCGCCTGCGCATGTAGCTCCGGGCTGCCGGCGGCGATGATCTCGCCGCCCATTTCCGCCGGACCGCCCTGCCAGTCGGTGATGACGCCACCCGCCTGCTCGATCAGCGGAATGAGCCCGCCGACGTCATAGGGCTTCAGGCCGCATTCGATGACGAGGTCGACATGGCCGGCCGCAAGCAGCGCGAAGGCATAGCAATCGCACCCGTAGCGGAAGAGCCGCACCTTCGCCTGCAGCGCCTCGAAGCGCTCCTTGAGCTCGCCCGTGTAGAGATGCGGCGAGGTGGTGAACAGAACAGCGTCCGAGAGCGCACCGCAGGGACGCGTTGAAAGCACCTTCTCGCCACCGGGGCCGCGATAGGTCGATTTCTGGCCGTCGGCGAAATAGCGCTCGCCGGTGAAGGGCTGGTCCATCAGTCCCATGATCGCCTTGCCGTTGCGGTAGAGCCCGACCAGCGTTCCCCAGACCGGCAGTCCGGAAATGAAGGCACGGGTTCCGTCGATGGGGTCGATGACCCAGACATATTCGCGGTCGAGGCCGATATTGCCGTGCTCCTCGCCGAGAATCCCATGCTCGGGAAACGTACCTTCGATCAGCAGCCGGATCGCCGCTTCCGCCGACTGGTCGGCTTCCGTGACGGGGTCGAAGCCGCCTTCAAGCTTGTTGACGACGCTCGTGCCCGTCCGGAAGCGCGGCAGGGTTTCCGCCTTGGCGGCATCGGCGAGGCGATCGAAGAAGGAACGGTCGGGCAGCATGTCACTCTCTCAGGGGAGGAAGGAAGTTCATTCTGAATAGAGGAAATTTATCGAAAGGCAACGACTGCACCGGCCAGGGCCAGCTCGGGAAACGCGGTTCGGAGAAGCGGGGTCGCTGCATCTCTCTTGCTGCGATGCAAAAGTCTTCACCCCTAAAACTTGACAATTGTGCGGTGCAATATTAATGTTTCCATGCAGTCACGCGTGGCTGCAAATACCCTCCTTGGGTGTTTCCTCCCTAGACTTGACCGCGCCGCTGGCGCGGTTCTTTTTAGGCAGCGCAGGGTGATTGCCAGCTACTCCGCGGCAAGCGGCAGGTAGGCGCCGTAATCCTCCACTTGGCGCGCCAGCGCTGCGACGAAGGTCGCAAGATCGGTCGCCAGGGCGGCAAAACCCGGCTTTTTGACCAGCGTCGCCTCGTCGATATAAAGGCTGCGGTTGATCTCGATCTGAAGCGCGTGGAGCCCGCGCGTCGGCCGGCCGTAATGCTCGGTGATGAAGCCGCCGGCATAGGGCTTGTTGCGGGTCACCGCATAGCCGAGCTGCTCCAGGAGCTCGACCGCAACGCGTGACAGTTCCGCGGCGGCGCTCGTTCCGTAACGGTCGCCGATGATGAAATCCGGGCGCTGGCCGCTTCCTGCCAAGTGAACGTTTCCAGGCATCGAATGGCAGTCGATGAGCACCGCCATGCCGAACTGGACATGGGTGCGGGCGATCAGCTTCCTGAGCGTCGCATGGTAGGGTTTGTAGATCGCCTCTATACGCGCCAGCGCCTCCTCGACCGGAAAGCGGCTACGATAGATTTCCATGTTCTCGGCCACCAGTCGCGGCACTGTTCCAAGCCCGCCGGCGACCCGCATCGAACTGATGTTGGCGTGGGCCGGCAGCGGCCCCTCGAACATGCGCGGGTCGAGCTCGTAGGGTTCGCGGTTGACGTCGAGAAAGGCGCGCGGGAAATGGGCCCGCAGCAGCGGTGCTCCCAGAAGCGTTGCACTTTGGAAGAGTTCGTCGACGAAGTGATCCTCCGACCGGCGGATCGAATGCGAATCAAGCCGCGACTGATCGAGAAAGGATTGGGGATAATACCGGCCGCTGTGCGGGGAATTGAACACGAAGGGGATCCGCTGGCTCGCGGGTTCCAAAACCTCGAACACGTCCCACTCGGCGACTTCCCCCATCGGAACCCTTTTACCATATGCGGATCTTGCTGTTCGGATCATGTTGCCAGTTGGCCGCCTCTGTGTCCATAGTGGCCTCCCGCCGGTTTCGGGGGTTGACCGCTCCCGTTCACCGGATATTTACGCTGTTGCGGTTTGCTAGGCTGCCGCACCCCATAAGCATTGAAAAGAAGTAGCCACGGCTGAATTCATGACTGCGAAAATCCTCCTTGCCGAAGACGACAACGACATGCGCCGCTTCCTCGTGAAGGCGTTGGAAAAGGCGGGCTACAAGGTCCTGTCCTACGACAACGGCGCCAGCGCCTACGACCGGCTTCGCGAAGAGCCCTTTTCGCTCCTCCTGACCGATATCGTCATGCCCGAGATGGATGGCATCGAGCTTGCCCGCCGGGCAACCGAGCTCGATCCGGACCTGAAGGTGATGTTCATCACCGGCTTTGCCGCCGTCGCGCTGAACCCGGACTCGAAGGCCCCGAAGGACGCCAAGGTCCTCTCCAAGCCCTTCCACCTTCGCGACCTCGTCAACGAGGTCAACAAGATGCTGGCCGCCTAATCCACCGGCTCACGCCAGTGTCCCGGAATTGCTCTGCAAAGTCGCGGGCCGGTCGATCTGCTCGAACAATTTCCCCTTACGATCCCCGCCCGCCAGGACCTGGGGATCGTATAGGCCGCTGCGCGTGCATCCGGCAGCGGCTTTTGCTATTTCAATCATTTAGCCTGCTTGATGCGCCTGCAGCGCGCAAAATGCCGAACGCGACCCATCGCAATCCCGCCCCGCCAGCGGCGCCGAAATTCTGTCAAAAAACCTTCGAATAGCCTATTGACGCGGACGCCGGTTTTATGGTCTATGCGCCGCATCGGATGGGCGTGTAGCTCAGCGGGAGAGCACTACGTTGACATCGTAGGGGTCACAAGTTCGATCCTTGTCACGCCCACCATTCCGATCCCTTGTTCCACAAGGTGTTGCGGTGTTTTTTGACATAACCGCTTCCTTTCCTTTTCCTAATTGCCCAAGTTTCGCCCATGGAACCGCCTTTTCGCGGTCGCCAGATGATGTGGCGAATGATGGCCGTAAGTCTCTCGAATGACCTTCTCCGAAGTCCCGGTGAAGCCGGACACTTCCCAAATCGGAATGCCGCGCTGAAGCATCCAGGTAATGCAAGTGTGCTTCATGATGTGCGGCGTGACGTCCTCGCCGAGGTCGGCGAGCGCGCGCGCCCGGTCCCAACCGCGCCGCTCCTTCTTGATGAGCCGGCCGGCATACTCAACTGGGCCGTTGACAGTGATACGCCGCCAGCGCTCGACGTGGGCCAGCAGATTCTCGGGGATCGGCACAGGCGGCCGGCGCTTATTTGTTTCGGCCTGGCCCTGCCCTCTCCTGTACATGACACCGTGCGCCAGGTCGAACCATCCGCCGGACGAATTGACGCCCCATCGCAGCCCCAATATGGCCTCGTGTCGCGTACCGCTGTAGAGGCCAATGAGGATGAACCGCGCGACGTGGTAGACGGGCTTGAACATCCTGCCCCACTTAACCGGCTCCTTGCTCTCGATGTCGATAGCGGTTGGTACAATGCCAAGCGCCCCGGCGAGCAGGCGCGCCGCCTCTGATCTCGTCAGCCATCGTTCGCGCGCTGGCGCCTTGGCTGGAAGGGTCACAGGTACGGGATAGAGGAGCTTCTTTTCCTTGTAGGCGAAGCTGAGCGCGGCCTGCAGCGTCTCCAACTCACGGCGCGCCGTGCCCGGTTTGACCGCCCTTTTCCCGATCCTTCCCCCGACGCGAGACGCGACATAGGCGCGGCATGACGCCCCGTCGACCTGCGCGCACATCTTGTCGCCAAAAAAGGCGAGCAGATGCGTCATGTGCCAGCCGACCAACTCAGGGTGCGCCAGTTCGGCCGCGCGCTGCTGGCCGTAGAAGCCAAGCACGTCGGCGACCGCTACTTCTGCAGGCTCCCCGTGGCGCCAGTCCGGCCGATGCTTTTCTGCAAGGTAGCGCTGGAGGGCCTCTTCAGCCCCTCGGCGATCATCCTCGCCGCAGCCAGTGCTGCGTTCTGTTGTTCCGTCGAGGATGACCCAGACGGCAGGCCGGCCGGAGCGGGCCTTTCGAAAGTGGAGCCTTGCCCCCTTCGATTTTCTCGGCATTGTTCTCTCATGCGATTGATGGCAGCGAGCGTCGTGTACTGCTTGCCGGCGATGGTCTCTATGTCGAGGCGCCCGCGAGCTGCTTCGCGTCGCAGTCCGCTGACGGTCATCGAACCGTCAGGAAATGCGATCGAGGCGGCCAGCGCCAGGCGCAGCGGCGTTTCAGGCCCAATCAGCGAGCGGTCGAGTTTAAGTCCTGACGCCACGCCTCTCTCCATCGATTTTCCGGTAAGACGCGACCGCAAACGCCGAGATCGATCTCAGGATCTTGCTTCGCCGCCCGAAGGTGATTTCATTGTCTGGAATCCAGGTATCTGCGAACGCCGCAAGGGTCATCGCTTCGCTCACAGAAGTGCACTTGTAGGCGCAGATGGTGTCCTCGAGGCGCGATATCTGGCCGGAAATCTCGTCGAATTGTTTCTCGAGCACGTCCAGCCCTATCCGGCTTATCCATGCTTGCCGCTCCGCCACGCGTTCAGCGAAGAGTTTGAGGGCAGCATCGCAATCGCGATCAAGTCGCTCCTGCCTCTTCTTGTTCTTGGGCTCCCAGCCACGCTCCAACGCAAAGAACTTTCGGATCCTGTCCTCAGCAAAGAACACCTTGCGTCTTAGGTGCGGCGGATATTCGAGTTCATGTGCGCAAACCTCCGAGAGAAGCACCTCTGGAGCCCAGGGTTGATCAGGGTCATAGGTCACGCGCTCGATTTCCTCGGCAACCTTCGCCCGCCGCTCCTGCAGGGTCTGGTAGGCATCAATCATCCGGTCGAGCGGGCTGAAGTCGAACGCGATCGCGGCGCTGCCCGGCGAGGACGCGAGCGCAACTGCACCGCTGAGCACAGCGCGTCTTGAAATTTCGTGTGTATTAGTATTATCTTCTCTGTGCATTTGAATTCCTTTCGATGCACCAAAAGGCGAAGCGGAGTTTCCTAGGCCCGCGCTTCGCCTTTTTTCATTTCCGCGTCTGAGGCTTTGAGCCCGGCCTGAATGAGCTGACGGATTGCCTCAGCCCTCGTCCTAATTCGGTTGGCGAATCCCCAATCATCCACGGCGGCCAAGGTCGGCTTGTCCATGAGCATCTGAAATCGCTCTGACTTGATCATCGTCGTACTCTCTCGCAAGAAAAACCTCCATCACTTCCATCTATGATGGATAGAGATGGACGAGTTTTGCGACACCGTCAAGCGATAGATGGAAGTTCCATTTATTGCGGAACCGATGGAACTGGAATATTGGGGTAGGAAAGGGAGATTTTGCCGTGGGCGACGAACTCAAGACGATCAAGTTTCAGCTGATGCTATCACCGTCCGAGGCGGAGGCAATTGACGAGTGGGGCTTTAAGAATCGCATTCGCACGCGCGCGGAAGCGATTCGCCGCCTTTGCCAAATTGGGCTCATGACCGACGAGAGGGTTAGCCCGTTAGCCGCCGACGTGAAGAACCACGCGGCGGCGATTGCGGCATTTCAGACGGCCTCAAGCCAACTTATCGAAGCTCTCGCTAACGGCGAATCCGAACCCGATCTGCGCGCCCTCGTGCGCTTCTCTGCCGAAACTTCGGGAACGCTAACAAAGCTGGCTTACGCACTCCGCGAATTGAACGGACAGACACACGCTCTCAGGGAGAACAAGGACTTCAACGAAGTAATGCGCGATGTCACTGAAAACGCGGAGTTATTCCGCGACGTGATTTCCAAGTTGGACGAAACTGTCCACAAACTCAGCAAGAGCAAATGAAAACGTCTTACGTCGATCTACCCCTATCGCCAGGTCTCTCGGAATAAGAAGGCAGCGGCCCGGGGAAAGGCGATCTCCAAGGAAGGAGCGGCTGGCCGATTTGCATACCCGCCACGAGTTCATTATAACTCGAAGATAACCCGTTCTCATTGGAAACGCGTTGACGAGGAGAGGATCAATGCCTCAGACGCGGCGAAAAGCGGCAGCAAACAGACCGAACTGGGCACGTCCAAGCGTTCGCGATTATCGGCCCACACTTGAGAACATAGAAATCGCGCTCGCTCAATGCGCAGAGATAATCGAGCGCTACCCGCACATGGAAGAGAATCTTTGGCTCATATTCGACCGCCTCGACGCCGAGCGGGATAAGGCTATCTCCCGGAGAGACCGTCTGGCAACCGCGAAAGCACGCGTCTCTGGGGGAGAATCCAGGCAATGACGATATCGCTGCAAAGAATAGAACAGATGTTGCTGATCTGCGCCGAGCTCGTCGACAGGCGGGGCCCGATCGCGCAACCGCTGCTCGACCGTATGGAGCACGAATATCTCGCCGCGACGCGCGGAAGCGCGTTAGAGCGCGTTCGACGGCTGATTGCCGAGACAAATTAAAGCCACAAGCGCCGTGCGTCGCTTTCGGTTTATTCGATCGGTTACTTCTATCGGTTTGTGAGGCGTTTTCACCACAGTCAAAGAGGTGATATCGCCTCACTGAATGAGTAGTTTCCACCTCAGTTGAGCGAGCCTTCAAACGCCTCAGTCCGTCTGGCTGCAAGTCGCCAACTTGGCGACTTGCTAGCTCTCCGCCTTGCACCTCGTTACCGCCCTCTCGGAGGTCTTGAACGGTAACCGCCGCATTGATCGCGGTAGTGCGGTCGCTCGTCCCGTCTGGCTCGACGCCGCGCATTTTCAATGTTCCACTCAGCCACGAACTCATGGAAACGGTTCCACTGCGGGCGATAGCAGGCGCGATGTGCGCCGCCCCCGTGGCTAACCTTTGTGAACAGCGTCTGGCATGGCCGCCCGAGGGTTCGCCAACTTGGCGAAGTTACTCAGGGATGAGTGACGCCAACCGGGATCGGTGACGACCTGCCCGAACTTGCTCTCGCCATTGGTTCTCGGAAATCTGCCCCGACAGACGGCAAGCCAGAAGCAATTCATAAGGCATGGGTTTAGGTCCCAACGGCCCCCCATGAAAACGTTTGGTTTCCTGCCCCGTCATGGCGGAGTGTGAACCCCGTTGTCGTGACAGCGTCTACCCACACTCGAACTGAAGTCGAGTTCCCGCGATATACGGCCACAACTGCTGGCGCGCCGCTGAACGTATGGCCGAAATTTATGACGGTACCGGTGGCGACGGAGCCGTTCCCCCCAATAGTCGTCATATTCCCCTTAAACCCCAGCCCAGCGGGGGTGAGGGTGGACATATTGATGTAGCTGTTCTTGCCGATGAAGAGCTTCAGTGGCAAGTCCGACAAAGCACCGGTGCTGTTTGCGACATACTCCCAATCGGACATCTGATTACCATCAACACGCGCCCAATTCACCGACCCCATATCAGGGAAAAGGATGAGCGGGGCGACAGCGGTAATTGACGGCGATCGGGTGAAGCTGTTTCCCGCTCCCAGGATCAGGCCATCCGATTGAAGCCGGAATTTGAAGCCAGCTTCGAGGGGAGCGGGCGTGCTGTCGCCGAAATTCTGCGCAAAACAGTAGCATTCATTCATTCGCAGCCCGCGGCTTCGGCCGGCGAGAACGAAGGCGCGGGATGCGTTGATATGGACATTCGTCATTGCGACGCTATCGAAGAAGGCATTCGCCAGCGCGGCGTTGTCCTCTTGAATTCCGTAAGCGACGTTGACGATCTCGCCGTTGGCAAGATAGATGCCCTCAATCGTGCCCGTCGTCACTGCAGCCGCGGCCTGACTAAAAAGAAAACCGTTAACGAATCGGCCAAGCCAGAAATTCGAGGCGAAAAATCCGGTGATATTGGACGCATTGTTGCGCACGATCTCAACAGCGGCCGGTGAGAGGCATGTTTGATGCCCGTCGAGATTGTATATCTCGACATTGTCGAATGTTACACGGGCTGCATCGACAAGGCGAATGCCCTTCTGCCACCATTTGCCGGCGGCCGCACCGATGATGTGCGTGTTCTTGAAAATCGCGCGTCCGACACCAGCCGACCCGGTGTAAGACCACGCGGCGTTGATCGCAACCGGTCCAGCGCCCGCAGCGGAAACAACATCGGCGACAATGGTCAATCCGTCCGTTTCTAGCGTGTGAGCATTTGCCGGAGTTCCCGTCGTGTCTGTGCTTAGAAAATTTATTGTGGCGGAACCAGATGTGTAGCGCAGCCTCGTTTCGTTGAAACCTTCGCCGACGATCCGCAGATTTCTATCGGTGACGTTCACAGCACCGGACAAAAGGATATCGCCAGCCGGGAGCCTTATCACGGCGTCTTTTGCCGATCTCGCCTGCTCGAAAGACGCCATCGCCTGGATGGCCGCAGTATTGCCATTGTCCGTCCCATCGAGAACCGCGCCCAGCATCCGAATATCGATGACTGCCTCATCGATCACCCAATAGCCGCCGTTGGTGGCATCGGTCGAACCATCCGGCATAAAGCGGTCAACTGAGCGGAAATACGAAAGCGCAGGGTACGAGCCGAGGTCGGCAAAACTGATGCGCCTATAGCGGGCGCCTCCAACGAGTGTGGCCGGCACAGCATAGTTGGGCGCGCGGAACTGTGTTTGCAGTAGCTTTACGACAGCAGGAATCGTAGCCGCCTGCGCATCGGCCAGCGCAGTGAAGATGCGCTGATTGATCGAAGCAGCAGCCGCCTCTGCCGCCGCCTGCGCCGCCTCGGCCGCAGCAACGATCGCCGCGCTGGCTTGGTCGCTGACCAGGCGGAATGTGCTTCCCGAAACGATGCCGAGCACGATCGTGCCTGCCACAAGGCCACCAGCGGCGACGTTGTTGCCAGCATTCGTCTTAATCGTCAGAGCCGAGCCGCCGTTGAAGCTGACGGTGACAGGCGAGCCCGTATTCGCCTCAAAGACGTTCATCCAGATCAGCGCCGACGCGCTGACAGGAATGCTCGTCGTCGCCTGGATGGCATTCGGCGCGCCCGCTCCGACATCGCTTGCGATGATGAAAGAGAACGGCAGATCGCTGACGCGAGTCCACGAGCCTGATCCGGAGGCGCCGACCTTGCGATAGACGCCATTGTTCGCCGTCGTCGCGTCACCAATCACCCAAGCCATTGAGTTGGCGGCATGCGCCAGATCCGCATCGAGCGCCGCCTTGCTTGAGAAGAGCAGTCCGCCGGTGGAAATAAAGGCGTTGATGACAGTCTCAACTTCCGTTCCCCAGACCTGAACCTCATGATTATCGACGGAGCGCGCACTGCCGTCGCTGTTGTAAGGCGCAAAAACACCATCGGCCGGTTTCGTGAAAATCGTCATCTTTGATGGTCCTCGCGAAGGATTGACGCAGCTTCCGTGAAGTACCGAACCAGCCGGTCAGCGTCGTCTTTGTCGAGGAAGTGCTCGAAGGACTTCACGGACGCTGCGACTTCCTCGGCCAGGTCGATGGCGATCTCTCGATCGAGAGAAGATGCACGCACCAACTTGGAGAGAAGATTTCCGGCGAAAACGCACAGGGCAAACGATGATGTAGATGCCATTTAACAAAACTCCAGCTTGGATGGATTGGGGATCGGAGGCCCCGAAACAGAGGCCTCCGATAGGCGCGACGACTCGCCTGTTTGGAGGCGAGAACCTTAGGAGTCGCGCCTTAAGCGGTTCCGAAGCGCACCAATTTTACTGCCTCTCCATTCTGGAGCCCGCCACCGATGCGGCGATACGCGTAGAAAAGCACGCGGGGTTTTGCAGTGTAAGGATCTCTGAGGAGTCGTATCCCCGGCTTTTCGACGACGAGATACGCCTGGCGGAAATCGCCGAATGCAATCGAGAGGCTGTTAGCCCCGATGACAGGCATTTCCTCGTCAAGCTCTACCGGGTACCCCAAGAGCGAAGGCGGCTGACCAGCCACCGCACCCTGCTGCCAAAGGTAGTTTCCTTGGCCGTCCTTGAACTTTCTGACGACGCCCGCAGTTGCCAGATTCATGAGCCATCGGGCGTTTTGCCGATAGGGCGCGCGAAGCGAATAAACCGTATCGATGAGGGCATCCCCAGGGGCGGATGAGTCGAAGGCGCCTACGGCCCCAGTATTCACATGCTGTATCGTGAACCATTCTCGAACGCCGTCCTTCTCGGTCGAAGTCTGGTAGCTCAGCAATCCACGAGGCTTCCTGACGCCATCCCCCGCAACGAATGCAGCGCCCTCTTTCCGAGCGAGCTTGTCGGAGATTTTTGCCTCCAACCATCCGCCAATGTCGAATTGGCTATCATCGAGCAGACGCTGAGTCACCGGCTGCAGGGTGTAAACCTCGTGAACCGGAACGCTGAGCATCTTGAGTTTTGACGTGTTAAGCTCGGGACGATCTTCGTCCTCGCCAACCCATTCGGCACCGATGTCACTTGGGTCGATCGGTTCCTCGAAGGAATCTCCGACGCTGATTGTCTCCCGCCGTGCGAGCCGCCCAAGTGGAGAGACGTCGAAGGTTCGACGATTGATCGTGTCAGAAAGCACGCGATCGACGGTATAACCGCCATCGGGATCGGAGCTCACACGCATGGCATCCTGCGGCAAGGCCCCTGTTCTCATGTAACCGGCAACCGCCTGCCTGACCTCGCGGACGGCGGCGGCTGAGGCGCTGTTGTCGAGACCATCCCCCGGCCCCCCGCCAATACGTATGGCGGCGAGCTGAGCATTGATCTCATCAACCTCCTTTCCGAGCCCAGAGAGCTGGGCTGAGTTCTTCGCTTTGAAATCAGAGAAGGCGCTCTGGACTTCGATGAGCAACTCTGCGGCCGAGCTCGGCGAGGAGGCGAGTGCGGCGAGTAGGCCGCGACGGCGAATGTGTAAATTCATGGTCAATCCCCATGCAACGCGAGCGTGACCCAAAGCGATCTGCGCTCTAAGGTTTAAGTTTTCACGGATTTTTCGGCTTGCATCGCGCGGGGCCGGATGATCGACGATCGATCCGGCAAAGGACGCCGGATCGAAGAATTCGGCCACACTTGGGCGCAGTTGCATCTCGCGGGCTGCGGTGGTGAGCCGATAATGTCGATAGGACGCTGGTTGCATCTCGCGGGCCAGCAATCCAATTGCGCAACCCTGCCAGAGTCGCCGGCCATGCGCAACGGGGTTTACTGAACGAGGTGAAGCTTATCCCCTGTCGAGGCGCGGATTCTCGCGGAATACTGCGGCAAGCTCGGCTAATAGATCCGATATCTCCAGAGCGCCGACGTTCCGACCCGCCATCATTGCAACGGCCGCTCCCTTCACAGCGCCTTCGAATATCGATTCTGGCGTGAAGCCCTGTGGACCGAACGTAGGCAGCATCTTTGCAACAGCCGTCATAATCGCCTGCACCTGGCGATCGTGCATGGCAAGTGCAGCCTCATTCTTGGTAAGATTTGGTTCGTTGTCGTTCATCGTGATGTTTCCCTTTTCCAGTTGCAGGTTGAAAGCGATTTACTCGAACCGATCTTCAGGCGGATTGTCGTAGCCCCTTGATCGCCAGTAGAGGGCTAACAGCTCATCGGCCGACGGCATCCGGCCGCCAAAGCGCGCTTTGATACGCCCCTTCATCTCGCGCACGCTCTGCCGGTAGGCCGCGCCATACCGCAGGCGCCTCTCTCGGCTGCAAGCATCCGAACAGGTGCTTGCTCTGGAGGAGCTCACTTGACGGTTGAATTCGGCTCCGCAGATGACGCAGGCAACCTCGTAAAAAAAATGGCACGCTTTCGGCTGATTTTCGCTACACGAGGAATTTTTCCTTGCATTTTCAATGCCTTGCCTAACATCCTGTTCTTTCTTGATCACTTTTGATCGCCTTTCCGTAAAAAAATCCGCCCTAAAAAAAAATCTCCGAATGAGGGGGGAGCGGGTCTAGGAAGTCCGACGTTTCGGACTTTTGACCCGCCCCCCCCACCTTCGCCTATCCATCCCGCGTCACCATCCCAGCGGCATGCATGCGATCGACAATGAAGCGCTCGCCATCGCCCCGCCGCTGCATCTCCGCTTCGGTCGCCTGATCGGTGATGTCTGTCGTGACCCACTCAAGGAACCGGGCGTAGGCGTCCACACCGCGCCTCAGCATCGCTGTGTTCCATCGCCTTATCGCTGCCTGTTCCGCTATGCGCCACTTGCCGCCCGATGCAACCTTAGCTGGTGCGCTCGGAGCCCTCTGAGCCTTCCCACTCCAAAGCCCATCTGCCCTATCGGCGCGCGCAGGTTTTTGATGTTGAGCAGGGCTATCTTGCCCCTGAAAGCCCACCCTTCCACTTGCTCCGGACGGTGTAGGGTTTATTCCAAAGGGTTCCTTCAAAAGGGTTCGGGGATCATTTTTGATACCATCAAGGGATCGTTCTTGATCTGTTGGAGGGATCATTTCCGATCTCTTTGAGGCGTCCTTGTCAGGCGCTTCACCGCTCGACATCCGCTTCTCCCAGTCAGCGAGAATGGCTCGCATCTTCGCCCAGTTCGGCTGGTAGCTGGCACGGTGAGACATGCCTCCATGGCTGCGCTTGCGAAACAGCTCATGGACGTCGCAAAGCTCCTTGGTTGCACGCTTTACGGTGGCTTCACCAAGTCCCAACATCGTCGAAAGGCGCGCCACACTGGGGTCGCACTGGCCCGTCTTGCGGTTGAAGTGCTCCAGCAGCGCGAAGCCGACATTCAGCGCGCCGCCTGATATGCCGGCACTCAAACCGAGAGCCCTGCGAGCGACAGCAACGTCGAGAGCGGTGGGAATTTCATGCTTCCTCGCCATAGACCAACTGACCCCCGCGAGAGAGCCCATGCGCTGCCTTCATCGCCTCAATGGCCTCAATGTTGCGGAGGCCAAAGCGGTCCTTCAGCTCGGGGATGATGGGGCCGATGATGCTTTCGCGGTTCGCGCTGAGCCACAGCGCGGCCGCCCGGATGGTTCCATCTCTGCCCAAGGTTTGCCCAAGATATCTCGCATCCGAAGCGGGATATGCGTTGATTTCCACTTCCTCGTATGACAAAGAAGCCCGGTTTTCTGGGGTGGCTACCGTGTTGACATCGTAGGGGTCACAAGTTCGATCCTTGTCACGCCCACCATCCAATTCCTTGATTTTTCAAGATGTTTCAGGCTCCTTCGGGAGCCTTTTGCATATTTCCCTCTAGGGTCGCTGAACCTGTCCGACGCCTTTTTCAGCTGCGTCACGGTCTCGTCATGATCGACGGGTAAGAGATATGTACTTCGCCATTGACCACGGATGTACTGGCAATGGCTGCAGGAAGGTCGGGGTTAAGCCCGGCCTTTTTTGTTGCCGCGGGCATCAGTGGCTTACGCCCTTTTTGCGGTTTCGGTGGTTCGTCATGGGCTGGCCTTCTCGCGAAGTATGGCCCGACCCTATAGGCTGACGATATCATCAACCCAATATTCCACCCGATACCGAACGGACTTGGCTTGTTCTTTCGCTTCGCGCCACGCCGCGCGGCTATAGCGACCCTCGCAGGCAATCCGATCAATCGCCAACAAGCTAGCCAACGCAACAATGAAGAGTAGCAAGCCGCGCATGTCGGCATCTTGTCGATGAATTCTTTAGAAAGCTCTAACGCTCGCGCTTCGCCACAGTTCGATCCCTTATCTCGTCGATGCTTTCGACGTTCTCGGGTCGGTCCGCGTATTCCCGGTCGGTTCAACCGGTCAGCGCTTTTTTCAATTGCTCGTCATGCGGTTGTCATGATCGGCGGCTAGGAAATACCCACCTCGCCATTGACCACGGATGTACTGGCAATAGGCGGAAGGTGATGAGGAAGGTCGGGTTTACCCCGGCCTTTTTTGTTTGCCCGATACAGCTCGAAGAGGCGAGTCAGGTGCCTTCCGGTCACACGCGCCAGGAAGGCACCTTGGCCGCCAGCCTCTCAATGAACAACCTGTGACGCTGCCGACATCACCTCGTCCGGGGTCGGATTACGGAACATGTTGCGGCCGTCGGCGGAAGCTTCGGTGAAGGCCCATCGCACAACACCGTCGCGGTCGAGCAGGAACTCACCGACGAGTTGCGCCATTGCAGTCGCCTCCATCCGCCTGTCGTCATCCGTCATTTCATAGCCGTCGGCTTTCTGGAGATAACTCGACGCGGCGACCGGATCCATCGGCTCCGGCAGTTCGCCAGGCATGTCGATGCGCATCGACATCACGGTCTGCATGCCCATCTTGCGCGGCCAATCGTCCTCGTCTTCGGTGAATTCGAGATTCGGCAGACCGAAGGCTCGATGCGAAATCCGTTCGGGATCCGACGCCGCAAGCAAATTCGGCAAGGGATGGTAGCGGAAATAGAGGCGCGCCCGCTCGATCGGTGTATTCACGACCGTCAGGGTCTCGACGCCCTTTTCGTTCAATGCAGCCTTGAGCTGCGCCATCGTGGCGATCTGGCGGCGGCAGAACGGGCATTGCAGGCCCCTGAACAGGCCTACCAGAACAGGCTTGTGCCCCCGAAAATCATCGAGCGCGATCTTGCCCTCATGTGTGATCGCATCGAGCACCACGTTCGGCGCCCGATCACCCGGCTGCAACGGCCCGGAACTGCGATGTTCTTCCATGGCTGTGTCTCCTCCCGTCACGCCGGAGCGGGATGAGGAAAACTGTGAGCGCTTGTCCGCCCGCACCCCGCTCTAGCTTGTTAGAATCGGTCACCATCACGTCGGTCGACCCCGACCGACGTGATGGTGACCCCGGCAGCGCTGAGCCTGGATCAGGTCAAAACGTTGCTCCACTCACGCAGCTTGGCCTGAGAAACGGCTGTTCAGTCGAGGAACGGCAGTACCACCAAGGCTTCCGGGTCGAGATCGTGACTTTCGCAGATGTCTCGAGCCAAACCGAAATGGCGCTCGGCCCCCGCAAGATCGCCTTCGTCGAGGCAAAGTGTCGCCAAACCATCATAGCACGGAAACAGCACCTGCGCTTCGCCCGTTTCGCCGGCAAGGTCGAGCGCTTCGCCGTAGAGCTTGCGGGCGTCGCCTGGCCTGCCGTGGCACTGGTATATCTGCCCCAGCACGAGCAGCGATACCGGCAGATGCTCGCGCTGGTCGAGCGCCCGGTCGATCTCGATCGCCCTTTGCGCCGCCGGCACACCTTCGACTGCGCAGCGGTCGGTGAAGGTGCAATAGGCTACCGCCAGATTGGCAAGCAGCCGCGCCTGAAAGCCCAGATCGCCGATGCGGCGGGCCAAGTCGAGGCCGCGCCGGCAGACCTCGATCGCAAGCTTCGGATCAACGATCGTGTAGAGCACTGCAAGATTGGTATAGCCGCGGCAGGCCGCATGCATCAGCGCCGCGCCTTCCGCGACCGCGACGCTCCTTTCCACCGCACCGATCGCCTCTCTCGTCCTGCCGCGCCGGGCGAGCGCCACGCCCTTGGTATTCAGCGCCTCGGCCGTGACAAGCGCTGCCTCGCGCCACAGCTCGTCGCTTGCGTCGGTCGCGAGCGCTTCGACCCGGCTCAAGGCCTCGCCCGCCCATTCGGAGGCGGCGAGATAGTCGCCCATGCGGAAGGCGAGATGTGCGCGCTCCTGCAGCAGCGACGCACTCTCGACCGGCGCCTCCGCGTGTTCGAGTCGCGCCGCCGCCTCGACGAAATTCGCCTGTGCCTGATCGCGCCTTCCGGACTCCCAGAGGACATGGCCGAGCTTGCGGAGAACTCGGGCGGAGGCAATGGGGTCCGCAGAGACATGACCGGCGTTGAGCAGCGCGCGGTAATGCTCCTCCGCTTGCGCGCGCTCACCGGAGGGCACCAGGAGATCGGCAATGCGCTCCCGGGCGGCGAACCACTCCGGCCTCTCTTCGCCGAGCGCGGCAAGGGCGGCCATCGCCTGCCGATAAAATCTGATCGCGTCTTCGTTGGCGCAGAGCTGGCGCGCGCGGTCCCCTGCAGCCATCAGGTAGCGTGCGCCCCTGGCCCGGTCGGCCGACTGACTGTAATGGTGCCCCAGGAGCGCCAGGTCCTCGAAACGCTCGGGATTTTCCCCATGGCGCCGCTCCAGCGCTCTGGCGACAGCGACATGAAGCTCCGTTCGACGCTTGACCAGGAGATTGTTGTAGACCACCTCATGCAGCAGCGACTGCACGAAACGATAGGTCTGCGACCCCTGGGCGCCGCCCGGGGCCGTTTCCTCGATGATTTCGGCGTCGCAAAGCAGTTCCAGACCCGGCTCGACCTCGGCGGCGTGGGGAGAAATCGTGGCAAGAAGCTCCGCGTCGAAGCGCGGGCCGATAACGGCGGCGCTATGGACGAG
This sequence comes from Sinorhizobium shofinae, assembly GCA_001704765.1. Lineage (GTDB taxonomy): Bacteria > Pseudomonadota > Alphaproteobacteria > Rhizobiales > Rhizobiaceae > Sinorhizobium > Sinorhizobium shofinae. The sequence goes on along the minus strand of MBFK01000010.1, from coordinate 41,334 downwards.
ACGCCGCACCTCCTGCGGCAACCGGTCTATTCGCGCAAGCAGCATCGCCTCGATGCCGACCGGAATGTCGACATTCGCCTCTCCCTCGGCCACGTGCCAGCGAGGGCCGTCGCGCCTCAGCGTCTCCAACTCGATCAGGCCGCGGATGATTTCCTCGGTGAAAAGCGGGTTGCCGCCGGCCCGACGGAGGATCTGCGCGGAAAGGTTCCGAGGAAGGCAATTCTTGCCGAACAACCCCTCAAGGAGCCGTTGGCCATCGGCCGGAGAGAGCGGGCCGAGTCGAAGGGCCGTGACGCTGGTGCGCGCTGGGGTCAGCCGCTCCGGGCCCGCATCCGGCCGCTGCGTGGTAATCACCATCAACGGGCTGCGATCCAGCCGATCCAGCACGAAGCGCAAGGCCTCCAGCGAGGCGGCGTCCGCCCAATGGAGATCCTCGACGACGAGCAGCAGCGGCGCCCGTTCGAGCCGCCGCTCGAACATGGTGCGGATGACCGAGAAGAGCTGGCGCCGAATCTGCTCGGGAGCAACGTGCCGCAGGGCGCCTTCGCGATCCCCCATCCCGAGTATGTGAAAGAAAAGCGGCATCAGCTCGCCGACCTCGTCGGCGTCAAAGCCGATCTCGGCGAGACCGGATGCCAATCGCTCCTGCGTTTCCTCCGTTGGGTCGCCGGTCGATATGCCATAGGCACTGCGCAACACGGTGGCGAGCGTCCCATAGGACGGCTCGCCGAGCGGAGAACAGGCCGCGCGTCTGACGACCACATGCGCAAAGCGCGGGTCCTCGCCGATCGCTGCCAGGAATTCGCGCACCAGACGCGACTTGCCGATGCCGGCTTCCCCGGTAAGACGCACGACTTGCGCGGTGCCGGCGCAGGCGAGCACCAGGCAGTCGCGCATGCGGGCGATCTCGGTATCGCGTCCGATGAGCGGCGCGCTGAGACCGAGAGCGTCAAGGCCCCTTGCCGCACGTTGCGCCTCGAGCGCACCGCTTACGCGATGGACCTGGAGGCTGCCGGTCTTGCCGCGCAAGGCGACGGCGCCGAGCGTTTCATAGGCGAAGGCATGCCGGGTGAGCTTGTGCGTCACCGGCCCTGCAAGGATTTCATCCGGGCCGGCCATCGCCTGCAGGCGCTGCGCCGTGTTCACCGTATCGCCGGTGACCGAATAGGATTTCGTATCGCCCGCCCCGAAGCCGCCGGTGACGACCGGGCCGGTGTTGACCCCGATATGCAGGCTGAGCGGCACGCCGATGCGCCTATGCCAGCGGTCACTCACCTGCGCGGCCCGATTGATCATCTCCAATGCGGCCCGAAGAGCCCTCTCCGGATCGTCCTCATGCGCCACGGGGGCGCCGAAGAGGGCAAGCAGCGCGTCGCCGATGAACTTGTCGACGAACCCGCCGAACGTCTCGACGGCGCTCGTCAATTCCTCGAAGAGCTCGTTCTGAAGCGCCTGCAGAATTTCCGGATCGATCTGCTCGCTGAGCCCGGTAAACCCGCAAAGATCGGCAAACACGACCGTGACCGTGCGCCGGTCGGCGCCGATATCCAGGCCTGATGGTGCTGGAGGTGGCTGTGGTACAGGCAGCGTCGGGTGCCGCTTTTCAGCCGGTCGGACTTCCGCGGGCGCTCCGAGCCGATTGCCGCAGCGCGGGCAGAAGGCAAAATGCGGAGCACAGAGATAGCCGCAAGCGGGGCACGAACTCTGCTGCCTGGCACCGCATTTCGGGCAAAACGCGAAGCCGCTCTCTATCTCGCTACCGCATTCATGGCAGTTCATCGCGGACGAACCTCAATACGCACCCGGCGGCGAAGAAGTCCGCGGCGCAGGCGTGAATGCCTTAAAAAACAATGGACTTGTTGATGCGGCTTGGCAAGCAACGCGCGATCCGAGGAATACGGGGGTCCGGAGGCGACAGAGACGCTTCATCGCGACCCAAAGCTCCAGACGAACGGGATCGAAAGCTGGCAAAGCTAGCGCGACAGGCTAAACTCGCTCCGATGACCCGCGCGCCGGTCGGCCCGGCGCGGCGGAAATAATCTGACGCAAAAGATGACGCGCGCGCAATTTTGCGCTAGTACCCCCTGCACCGGCGCTCCAGGATCGCCATATTCGCGTATCGACATTCGTCCGTGAAGGAACACGTATATGCCTGCCTATCGCTCCCGCACCACCACTCACGGCCGGAACATGGCCGGCGCCCGCGGCCTCTGGCGCGCAACGGGCATGAAGGACAGCGACTTCGGCAAGCCGATCATCGCGGTGGTGAACTCTTTCACCCAGTTCGTGCCTGGCCACGTGCATCTCAAGGACCTCGGACAGCTTGTCGCCCGCGAGATCGAGGCGGCCGGCGGCGTCGCCAAGGAATTCAACACGATTGCCGTCGACGACGGCATCGCCATGGGCCATGACGGCATGCTCTATTCCTTGCCGTCGCGCGAGATCATCGCCGACAGCGTCGAATACATGGTCAATGCCCATTGCGCCGACGCCATGGTCTGCATCTCGAACTGCGACAAGATCACCCCCGGCATGCTTATGGCGGCACTGCGCCTCAACATTCCCGCCGTCTTCGTCTCGGGCGGGCCGATGGAGGCCGGCAAGGTCGTGCTGCACGGCAAGAAGCACGCGCTCGACCTCGTCGACGCCATGGTCGCGGCCGCCGACGACAGTGTTTCCGACGAGGACGTCAAGGTCATCGAGCGCTCCGCCTGCCCGACCTGCGGTTCCTGCTCCGGCATGTTCACGGCCAACTCTATGAACTGTCTGACCGAGGCGCTCGGCCTGTCGCTGCCCGGCAACGGCTCGACGCTCGCCACCCACGCCGACCGCAAGCGTCTCTTCGTCGAGGCCGGCCATCTCGTCGTCGACCTGGCGCGCCGCTATTACGAGCAGGAGGACGAGCGCGTCCTGCCGCGCGCGATCGCGAGCAAGAAGGCCTTCGAGAACGCCATGGCGCTCGACATCGCCATGGGCGGCTCGACCAACACCGTGCTGCACATCCTCGCCGCCGCTTACGAAGGCGAGGTCGACTTTTCCATGGACGACATCGACCGGCTGTCACGCAAGGTTCCCTGCCTGTCGAAGGTCGCGCCGGCGAAGAACGACGTGCACATGGAAGACGTGCACCGCGCCGGCGGCATCATGTCGATCCTCGGCGAACTCGACAAGGGCGGCCTCATCAACCGCGACTGCCCGACGGTGCACAGCGAGACGATCGGCGACGCCATCGACCGCTGGGACATCACCCGCACGTCGAGCGAGACGGTCCGCAACTTCTTCCGCGCCGCCCCCGGCGGTATCCCGACCCAGGTGGCCTTCAGCCAGGCGGCGCGCTGGGACGAACTCGACACCGACCGCGAAAAGGGCGTGATCCGTTCGGTCGAACACCCCTTCTCCAAGGACGGCGGCCTCGCCGTCTTGAAGGGCAACATCGCGCTTGACGGCTGCATCGTGAAGACAGCCGGCGTCGATGAAAGCATCTTGAAGTTCTCCGGGCCGGCCCGGGTCTTCGAGAGCCAGGACGCCGCCGTCAAGGCGATCCTCGGCAACGAGATCAAGGCCGGCGACGTGGTCGTCATCCGCTATGAGGGGCCGAAGGGCGGACCGGGCATGCAGGAAATGCTCTATCCGACGAGCTACCTAAAGTCGAAGGGCCTCGGCAAGGCCTGCGCACTGATCACCGACGGCCGCTTCTCCGGCGGCACCTCCGGTCTCTCGATCGGTCATGTCTCGCCCGAGGCGGCGAATGGCGGCACGATCGGGCTCGTCCGCGAGGGCGACATGATCGATATCGACATCCCCAACCGCACCATCAGCCTGCGGGTCGAGGAAGCCGAGCTTGCCAACCGCCGCTCCGAGCAGGATGGCAAGGGCTGGAAGCCGGCCGAGCCGCGCAAGCGTCGGGTGACGACTGCTCTGAAGGCCTATGCCGCCTTCGCGACCTCTGCCGACCGCGGCGCCGTCCGGGACCTGGGCGACCGCTAAGCCGTCGGATCGCCTCACCTCGAAGACGTTGTTCCGGGCCGGATGAGCTCATACGCTCATCCGGCCGGATTCTCGTGAATGCAAAGTCTGATCCAGCGCAGAATTGGGATCCTATGGCGAAAAAAGTCTATCTGGCCGGACCCGAGATCTTCCTCCCCAATGCGCGCGAAATGCTCGACCGAAAGGCGTCGCTAACACGTGCCGCCGGACTGATCCCGCTGTCGCCGGGGGATCTGGAAATTCCGCCGACCAGTTCGAAGCGGCAGCGCGCGGCAGCGATCAGCGCCGTGGACGAACAGATGATGCTCGAGGCGGACGCGATCATCGCAAATCTGACGCCCTTTCGCGGGATTGCCGCCGACGCCGGGACGACGTTCGAGCTCGGCTTCATGTGCGCGCTCGGCAAACCGGTCTTTGCCTATACCAATGTGGCGCGCGACCACACCGCTCGCGTTGTCGAACACTTCAAGGGCACAGTCGCGCCCGATGCGGAAGGCCGGTTGCGCGACCCCGACGGGTTGTCTGTCGAGGATTTCGGCCTGATCGACAACCTCATGCTGCATTCCGGTATCGAAAGACGAGGCGGCAGTATCATTGTCGGCGATGCCGCAGCGGATGCGGTCTACACCGACCTCGCCGCGTTCGAGGAATGCCTAGCCGCTGTAGTCCGCAAGCTCAGCGATACGTGACACCTCAAAGGTGCCGCGTCTCGGCGGGCGCGTTCCACCAGTTGTTGTTGCGCCCATCCATATATTGCACCAGCAGTTCAGCCAGCACGGCAGCATCGACGTCGTCGAGGCAGGCGACATTGACGGAAAAATAAGCGCCGCCGATCTCCTCGACATAGCCATTGCCGAAGGCCGGAATGCCGCAGGTCTTGCAGAAACGATGGTGCCCGCTCATCGTCCCGAACTGGTAGTCGGCAATATCAGCCTCGTCGGTAAGCAGGCGGAAATCTTCCGGCTTCACAAGCGCGCCCCAGTACCGTTTCTTCGCGCAGATCGAACAATTGCACCGGCTCGTCCCTGCCTCCAGGTCGATGTCCGCCTCGTAACGGATCTTTCCGCAAGGGCAACTGCCCTTGTAGGTCATCTTCATCTTCGCTCCTCCCTCTGAAAGTCTTGTCAAGTCGACACGAATATGACAACATATTGTCATCAATATCCACTTTTGCCAGTATGTTGTCAATATGAATTTACCCGCACGCACACCCTCCGGCGATGCCTTTGCCCAATTCGCAATTTCGGTGCTTCGTCTCGCCGGCCACCTGACCTCTGAAGGAGATAGGCTTGCGGAGCCGTCCGGCCAGAGCAGTGCGCGCTGGCAGGTGCTGGCGGCAGCCGCCGGCCATGCTCCCATGTCTGTTGCCGAGGCCGCCCGCATGCTTGGACTGGCACGGCAAGGAGTACAACGCATCGCCGACCTTCTCGAAGCCGAGGGACTAATCGCCTATCGGGACAATCCGGCCCATCAGCGCGCGAAGTTGATGACGCCGACCCCGAAAGGAGAGGCGGTGCTCGCCGACATCGGCGGCCGCCAGGCCGTCTGGGCGAATGCGCTTGGAGCCGAACTGGGGGAAGAACGACTGAAGCAGGCAACGGCGCTGATGAGCGAGGTCATGGATCTCATTAGGAATTCCCGGACGTCGTCCTGACCCACGCCACCGGCCCACCGCCGCCACGGCAGTCCTCACGTAAGAGCGAGAAGGTCGGTCCGCAGCCGGTCGGAACCGGCGTCGCCGAGATGCGCATCGACCGCTGCATGCGTCCGCTTCCAGATCGGCACGGCTTCGGCAAGCAGGCGCTCGCCGGCTACCGTCAAGCGCAGGCGACGCAGCCGTCTGTCCTGCGGATCCACAAAGGTCTCCAGGAAACCGCGCCGCTCGAGTGGCTTCAACGCCGCCGTCAACGTCGTGCGATCCATGGCAAGAAGCGACGCGACCGCGCTCATGCTCGGCGGCTCTGGCCGATTGAGCGACATCATCAGTGAGAACTGCCCGTTCGTGATGTCGAGCGGACGCAGCGCCTCGTCGAAGCGACGGGCCAGCGCCCGGGCCGCGCGCTGGACATGCAGGCACAGACAGGTATCCCTGACGAAGAGCGTGGTCGAGAAGGGTATGAGAGGCGGCTTTGACATGTCAGAGTAATGTTGATATCAACGTAAATAGTCAAGCACAAATGGCGAGGCAACCACCGTTCGACGTGCTCACCGCAAGTCTCGAGCTGCGTTATAATCGGTGCTCCAACGAGAATTCGATCGAAGCCCCCTACGGGAGGAGGAACGGATATGGGACCGAACCACGCCGTCGTATCGCAGGAGGAATGGCTGCAGGCGCGAAAATCGCTCCTGGCTCTTGAAAAGGAGCACACCCATCTACGCGACAAGGTCAATGCTGAGCGTCAGGCAATGCCTTGGGTGAAGGTCGAGAAATCCTACACGTTCGACACCCATGACGGCCCGAAGAACCTGGCGGAACTTTTCGACGGGCGTAGCCAGCTTCTCATCTACCACTTCATGTTTGGTGAAGGCTGGGACGCCGGTTGCCCAAATTGCTCCTTCCTCGTCGATCACTTCGCTGGCACCCTGCCCCATCTCAACCATCACGACGTCACGCTGGTCGCCGCCTCGAGCGCGCCGCTCGAAAAGATCGAGGCCTATCGCAAGCGGATGGGCTGGGATTTCCCCTGGGTGTCGGCCCGGGGCAGCGACTTCAACAGCGACTTCCACGTTTCTTTCACGCCCAGCGAAATGGCGGGCGACAAGGTGGTCTACAACTTCACCGAGATCGCCCCGAAGGATGCCTTTGAAGAACTGCCGGGTCTGAGCGCCTTCTACAAGGACGAGGACGGCACCGTCTATCACACCTATTCCACCTATGCCCGTGGGCTGGAGGAATTGGCCGGTACTCTAATGCTGCTCGATCGCGCCCCCAAGGGACGCGATGAACGGACGAACATGGATTTCGTCCGCCGCCATGACGAGTATGAGGACCGACCTAAGGGGCATGCCTGCTGCGATTGAATGGACTTAGCGGCCGCCGGCCCTATCTCACGCTCCGTGCCTCGTAGCATCGAGGCGCGGCAGACCATGGCTATGAAATCAAGAAAGCCAAGGTCGGGAGAACCGCCCGTGGGCGAAAAGCCAAGGAGGTGAGAGTGAAATCGGAGCCCCAGGAAGAACACCGCTGGCTGGAACAATTGCTCGGGGAGTGGACAGTCGCCTCGGAAGATCTCGCCGGCGGCACTCCGTCGGCCGAGGCATGGATGGAGAATGTCCGCTCGATGCAGGGTCTCTGGGTCGTTTGCGAAGGGCAAGGCACCATGCCCGACGGGAATTTCGGCCAGACCCTGATGACGCTTGGCTTCAATCCGCTGACCGGCCGCTATGTCGGCACATGGGTCGGCTCCATGATGACCCATATGTGGGTCTATGACGGCGAGATCGAAGACGACGGCAAAACCCTCGCGCTGAATTGCGATGGCCCGGACTTTGAAAATCCCGGCAGGTCGGCCAGATACCAGGACAGAATAACGCTGATCGATGCGAACCGCAGGACACTGACGGCCCGCGTCCAGGCCGAAGACGGAAGCTGGAAGGAATTGATGAAGGCGGAGTACCGCCGCCGATAGCCTGATGCCGCAAACGGAGAACGTTGCCGGCATAGCAGCATGCACCACTCCAGCACCGTGCGTCTTATCAGACTCACAAAGGTTGCTGTAGCACTTTGAATTGCTGCATGTTTTTACCCTTCAATCGGTCCGATTTAAGGGGAGCATGCAGTGGAACCGGAGGATCGACAATGCATGGGAAATTCATCTGGTACGAACTGATGACGACGGACACGAAGGCTGCGGAGGCCTTCTACAAAAGCGTCGTCGGCTGGTCGGCGCGCAATGCGGACATGCCTGGCATAGACTACACGCTTTTCTCCATGGGCGACCACCAGGTGGCCGGTCTGATGACCATGCCCGAGGGGGCGCTCGAGATGAAGGTGCCGCCGGCCTGGCTCGGCTATGTGGCGGTCGACGATGTCGACGCGACAGCCGACAAACTCGCCGCCGCAGGCGGAACCGTCCACCGCGCCCCGGACGACATACCCGGCGTCGGCCGCTTCGCGATCGTTACCGACCCGCATGGCGCCGCCTTCGCCCTTTTCAAGGGTACCGGCGAACCGCCGCCGGCCATGGACCAGATGGCCGCCGGCAATGTGGGCTGGCATGAATTGATGGCCGGCGACCTCGACACCGCCTTCGACTTCTATTCGAAGCTGTTCGGCTGGACCAAGGACCAGGCGATGGATATGGGCGACATGGGCGTTTACCAGATCTTCGCTTACAACGGCCAACCGATCGGCGGCATGATGACCAAGCCGAAGGAAATTCCCGCCCCCTACTGGCTTTATTATTTCAACGTCGAGGCGCTCGACGCGGCGATCGATCGCGCCACAACCGGCGGTGCCAAGGTCATTCAGGGTCCGATGGAGGTGCCCGGTGGTGCCTGGATCGTCCAATGCACTGATCCGCAGGGTGCGCTGTTCGCGCTGGTCGCACCGAAGCGCTGACACCATTGTCGATCGGAAGAGAAGGCTCGCGGTTCTCGCGAGCCTTTGTCGTTATCCCGGCCTCCTGCATGTTTCCTTAAATGGTAGCCGATTTAAGGATAAAAACACGCAGCAATTCAAAGTGCTACAGCGACCTTTGCGCGTCTGATAAGACGCGCGGCGCTGTAGACCCCTGCCGGCTGCCACTTGGCAGCACCGGCGTCACGCGGGCATGGCTGGCGAGAAAGTCGAGAACCGCACGCACGCGGGAGGGGAGAGCCCCGCCCTGCCCCAGAAAGACGGCGTGGATCTCTTCGAGATCCCCCGGGTTCAAGTCCTCGAGCACCGGTAGCAGCCGGCCGGCACGAACGTCCTCGCGAACCGTGAACTCGGCGAGGCGGGCCAGTCCGGCGCCGGCAAGGGCGAGGTGACGCAGACCCTCGCCATCGCTGACCTGCACTGCCCCCGAGGCGGGCAGCACGATCGTTTCGCCTGCCTCCCTGAGAGGCCAACCCTCGACTGCCCGGGCATAGCAAAAGCCAAGCCGGTCATGAGCCCGCAGTTCACCGAGGCTCGAGGGCATACCGTTTCGCTCCACATACGAAGGCGCCGCAACGATCATCATCCGCGTCGCTCCGAGCTTGCGGGCGATCAGTGTCGAGCTCTTGAGCGGTCCCGCCCGGACCGCCACGTCGGCGCCTGCCTCCATCAGGTCGACGACCGCGTCGGTCTGGACGATGTCGAGCGTGACGGCCGGGAAGCGGGCCCGGAATTCAGGGACCAACGGCATCAGGACATGGGTGCCGAAGGAGGCATTGACATTCAGCCGCACGCGGCCGGTCGGGCGTTCACCGGCCGAGGCGCAACGCTCGGCCTCGTCGATATCAGCGAGGATCCGTGTCGTGCGTTCGTAGAAGGCGTGCCCCTCCGGCGTAAGCTGCAGCTTACGCGTCGAGCGGTTTACGAGCCTGACGCCGAGCCGCTCTTCGAGGCGCAGCACAAGTTTGCTGACCGCCGAGGGTGTCATGCGATAGTGTCGGGCGGCGGAGGAAAAGCCGCCGAGTTCCACCGCCTTGGCGAAGACTTCCATTTCGCCCGAGCGGTTGACCGAGGGTCGCGACATGTGAATTCAACTCACAGATAATGTTCCCGCCGGCAGTCTATATCCAAAACGCGGCACGCTCCATCTTTCTCGTCGCACGAATGCCATGAGCAAGAAGGAGTTGTGCTATGGAATACCGACGGCTTGGTTCGTCCGGATTGAAGGTGCCGGCGCTCAGCTTCGGCGCGGGCACGTTCGGCGGCAAGGGTCCGCTCTTCAGTGCCTGGGGCACGACGGCCGAAGCGGAGGCCCGCCGCCTGGTCGACATCTGCCTCGAGGCTGGCGTCAACCTCTTCGACACGGCGGACGTCTATTCGGATGGCGCTTCCGAGGAAATCCTCGAAGCGGCAATCAAGGGCCGGCGCGACGAGGTGCTCCTGTCGACGAAGATATCGCTGCCCGTCGGCGACGGACCGAACGATGCCGGCTCGTCCCGCGCGCGCCTCGTCAAAGGCGTCGAAGCCGCCCTGAAGCGGCTCGGCACCGACTATATCGACCTGATGCAATTGCATGCCTTCGATGCCGGAACGCCGGTCGAGGAAGTGCTGTCGACCCTCGACATGCTCGTGCGCTCCGGCAAGCTGCGCTATGTCGGCGTTTCCAATTTCTCCGGCTGGCAATTGATGAAATCGCTCGCGGCCGCCGACCGGCACGGCTATCCGCGCTATGTCGCCAATCAGGTCTATTACTCTCTTGTCGGGCGGGACTATGAATGGGAGTTGATGCCGCTCGGTCTCGACCAGGGCGTCGGTGCGCTTGTCTGGAGCCCGCTTGGCTGGGGGCGGCTGACCGGCAGGATCCGCCGAGGGGAGCCGTGGCCGGAGGGCAGCCGGCTGCACGACACCGCCGCTTTCGGCCCGCCTGTCGACGACGAAAAGCTCTACGCCATCGTCGATGTGCTGGATCGCATCTCGGAGGAAACCGGCAGGACCTTACCGCAGATCGCGATCAATTGGCTTCTCCAGCGCCCGACTGTCTCGAGCGTCATCATTGGGGCGCGCAACGAGGAGCAATTGCGCCAGAATCTCGGCGCCGTTGGCTGGTCGCTGTCGGCCGATCAGATCGCACGGCTCGACGCAGCGAGCGCGACGACGGCGCCCTACCCCCACTTCCCCTACTACAGGCAGGAGGGCTTCGCCCGGATCAACCCGCCGCCGGTCTGATAGATCGGGATCGACGCCGATGACCGGGGCGCAAGGCCGGAAGGCCGGCCGAAGCCAAGCCTCGGTTTCGGCTTGCTTTCTTTCTTCGCATTGCACAAAGTTCTTTCGAATGGCGGGCGAATGACCCGCCATCGAGGGGAAAAACGCTGCATGTCGATCAAGGCCAGTATCTATCACCTTACCCATTACAAATATGACCGGCCGGTAACGCTCTCACCGCAAATCATCAGGTTGAAACCGGCCGCCCACTCGAAGACGAAGGTCATCAGCCACTCGCTGAAAGTCTCGCCGGAAAATCATTTCGTCAATCTGCAGCAGGATCCCTACGGCAACTATCTCGCCCGTTATGTCTTTCCCGATCCGGTGACGGAACTGAAGATCGAAGTCGATCTCGTTGCCGACATGACCGTCTACAATCCCTTCGACTTTTTCGTTGAGGAAGAAGCCGAACACTGGCCGTTCCGCTATTCTGAGGACCTCAGCGAGGACCTGAAAATCTACATGACGCCGGAGCCGGTGGGCGAAAGGCTTTCGGCGTTCCTGGCGGGCGTGGATCGCTCGCGCCAGCGCACCGTCGACATGGTGGTCGGCCTCAATGCGCGGCTGCAGAATGAGATCGGCTACGTCATCCGCATGGAGCCGGGCGTGCAGGCGCCGGAGGAGACGCTCGGTCTCGCCAGGGGCTCCTGCCGCGATTCGAGCTGGCTGCTCGTGCAGATCCTCCGCAATCTCGGCTTTGCCGCCCGCTTCGTCTCCGGCTATCTCATCCAGCTGACGCCCGACCTGAAGGCGCTCGACGGCCCCTCCGGCACCGAGTACGACTTCACCGACCTTCACGCCTGGGCCGAGGTCTATCTTCCGGGTGCCGGCTGGGTCGGGCTCGATCCGACCTCCGGCCTGCTCACCGGCGAGAGCCACATTCCGCTCGCCGCGACCCCGCACTACCGCAACGCCGCGCCGATCTCCGGCGGCTTCTTCGGCGATGCGAATACGCAGTCGGATTTCGCCTTTGACATGAAGGTCGCGCGCGTCGCCGAGCATCCGCGCATCACCAAGCCGTTTTCCGATGAAAGCTGGGAGGCGCTCAACGCGCTCGGCAATGAGGTCGACCGGGTGCTGGCCGACAACGATGTTCGCCTGACCATGGGCGGCGAGCCGACCTTCGTGTCGATCGACGACTTCGAATCCGACGAATGGAACACGGCGGCCGTCGGCCCGACTAAGCGAGAAAAGGCCGACACGCTCATTCGCCGCCTGCGGGAGCGCTTCGCGCCCGGCGGCTTCCTGCACTACGGACAGGGCAAGTGGTATCCGGGCGAAAGCCTGCCGCGCTGGACCTTCTCGCTCTATTGGCGCCGGGACGGTCTGCCGATCTGGCAGCGGCCGGATCTGATTGCCGAGGAACGCGGCAAGAACGATGTGACGGAGCGTGACGCCGAGCACCTGCTGGTCGCCATCGCCGGCGAACTCAATGTCGCAGTGGAGATGGTCGTTCCGGCCTATGAGGATCCAGCCGAATGGATCATCAAGGAAGCGAACCTGCCGAACAATGTCGATCCGTCCAACTCGAAGCTCAAGGACCCGGAGGAGCGCAGCCGCCTCGCCCGCGTCTTCGAACGCGGCCTGACGACGCCGACGGGCTACGTTTTGCCGGTGCAGGCCTGGAATTCCCGGGCTTCCGGCCGGAAATGGACGAGCGAGAAATGGAAGACCCGGCGCGGCCGTATCTTTCTCGTGCCCGGCGACAGCCCGGTCGGCTACCGCCTGCCGCTCGGTTCGCTGCCCTATATCTCCCCCTCCGCTTATCCCTATATCAATCCTGTCGACCCGACCGTTCCGCGCGCAGACCTGCCGGACTTCACCGAAGAAAAGGGTCGCGCGCAACAGTCACGCTTCCAACCCTCCGAGGAGAGCCAAACGCCGCTGCCCGCCTCACGTGACGAGATCGACGGCTCTGTGCGCACCGCGATCACCGTCGAACCGCGCCATGGCCGGCTCAGTGTCTTCATGCCGCCGACGACGGACATCGAAGAATATCTGGACCTCATCGCCTCGACCGAAAGGGCCGCGGCGGCGCTCGGCCTTACCGTCCATATCGAGGGCTATCCGCCGCCGCAGGACGAACGCATCAACGTCATCCGGGTCGCGCCCGACCCGGGCGTGATCGAGGTCAATATCCACCCGGCTTCGACGTGGGGGGAATGCGTCGACATCACGACGGCGATCTACGAGGAGGCGCGCCAGAGCCGGCTCGGTGCCGACAAGTTCATGATCGACGGCCGCCACACGGGAACCGGCGGCGGCAACCACGTGGTGGTCGGCGGCCGCAGCCCCAATGACAGTCCCTTCCTGCGCCGGCCGGATCTTCTGAAGAGCATCGTGCTCCACTGGCAGCGCCATCCGTCGCTCTCCTATCTCTTTTCCGGCCTGTTCATTGGACCTACCAGCCAGGCCCCGCGCATAGACGAAGCGCGGCACGACTCGCTATACGAGCTGGAAATCGCCCTTGCCCAGGTGCCGGCGCCAGGCGCGGGCCGCATGCCGCCGCTGCCGTGGCTCATCGACCGACTGTTGCGCAACCTGCTCGTCGACGTCACCGGCAACACGCACCGCTCGGAGATCTGCATCGACAAGCTCTTCTCGCCTGACGGTCCGACCGGGCGCCTCGGCCTGATCGAGTTCCGCGGTTTCGAGATGCCGCCAAATGCCCGCATGTCGCTTGCCCAGCAATTGCTGGTCCGCGCCCTCATCGCCCGTTTCTGGAAAACCCCGGTCGAAGGCGGCTTCGTGCGCTGGGGCACGGCGCTTCACGACCGCTTCATGCTGCCGCACTATGTCTGGCAGGATTTCCTCGACGTTCTCGCTGATCTCAGAGCTCATGGCTTCGATTTCCGGCCGGAATGGTTCGAGGCGCAGCTCGAGTTCCGCTTCCCCTTCTGCGGCGAGGTGGAATACGAGGAAGCGAAGCTCGAAATCCGCCAGGCGCTCGAGCCCTGGCACGTGATGGGCGAGCAGGGCGCGATCGGCGGCACGGTGCGCTATGTCGATTCGTCGGTCGAGCGGCTCCAGGTGAAGCTCGCAACCGGCAATCCAGATCGCTACATCGTGACCTGCAATGGTCGGCCGGTGCCGCTTTCGAAAACCGGTACGAACGGCATCGCCGTCGCTGGCGTGCGCTACAAGGCCTGGCAGCCGGCAGCCGGCCTGCACCCCGTCTTGCCGGTGAACACTCCCCTTACATTCGACGTTTATGATACATGGTCGAATCGGGCGATCGGCGGCTGCGTCTATCATGTTGCGCATCCAGGCGGGCGTAACTATGAGACGTTTCCGGTCAACGGCAACGAGGCAGAGGCACGCCGGCTGGCGCGCTTCGAACCCTGGGGCCACACGACGGGCATGTATCGGCTGCGACCCGAGACCCCATCGGCGGAGTTTCCCCTGACGCTCGACTTGAGGCGTCCGGCAGGAGTGTAAATGGCGAAGAAGCAGGCGGCAGAGGCAACAGACAAGGGGCGGCTCGATGGCGACCCGGCGTTCGGCTATCGCGCCCTGCGGGGCGTCGCCGACGAGATGCTCGACCCGCAGGGCAACGTCCGGCCGGTATGGCAGCGGTTGCTTGCCGCGCTCGGCCAGATGGACGAAACTGAGCTCGCCAACCGCTTCGCTCGCGCCGACCGCTATCTGCGCGACGCAGGTGTCTTCTATCGGGCCTACGGCAAGGACAGCACGGAACGAAGCTGGCCGCTTTCACACATACCGGTACTGATTGACGAAACCGAATGGGCAGCCGTTTCCGAGGGGTTGATCCAGCGGGCCGAGCTCCTGGAGAGGGTGGTTGCGGATATCTATGGCGAGAACCGCCTTGTCCGCGAATGCCTGCTGCCGCCGGCGCTCGTCGCCTCCAATCCGCAGTTCCTGCGCCCGCTGGTCGGTGTCGAGCCGGCTGGCGGACATTTCCTGCACTTCTGTACCTTCGAGATCGGGCGAGGCCCCGACGGCAACTGGTGGGTGCTTTCCGACCGGACCGAGGCGCCGTCCGGGGCAGGCTTTGCGCTTGAAAACCGCGTGGCGACGACGCGCGCCTTTTCCAACCTCTACGCCGAAACCCACGTCCACCGCCTGGCGAGCTTCTTCGGGGCGTTCCGCGATACCCTCCAGGCTCAAAAACTGCATCCGGACGACCGCATCGCCGTCCTCTCGCCCGGCATCGCCAACGAAACCTATTTCGAGCATGCCTATATCGCCCGCTATCTCGGCTTCATGCTGCTCGAAGGCGAGGACCTGACGGTCGTCGGCGGCCGGGTGATGGTGCGCACCGTCGCCGGCCTGAAGCCGATCGGCGTGCTCTGGCGCCGCCTCGACGCCTCCTTCGCCGATCCGCTCGAACTCGATCAATCCTCCCATATCGGCACGCCCGGTCTCGTCGAAGCGCTCAGGGCCGGCTCCGTCTCGATCGTCAACGCGATCGGCTCCGGCATTCTCGAGACGCGTGCCTTCCTCGCCTTCATGCCGACGCTGTGCCGCCATCTGATTGGCGAAGAGCAGAAGCTGCCGTCGATCGCCACCTGGTGGTGCGGGCAGGAACCGGAGCGCCAGCACGTCGCGAGCAACATAGAGGGCATGGTCATCGGCCCGGCCTATTCGACGCGGCCCTTCTTCGACGACAACGGGCAATCGGTGCTCGGCGCCTCGCTGCGCGACACCGCCAAGACCTCGGTCGCCGAATGGCTGGCGACAGACGGCGGCAAGCTCGTCGGCCAGGAGGTCGTGACGCTGTCGACGACGCCGGCCTGGGTGCGCGGCCGGCTGACGCCGCGGCCAATGAGCCTCCGGGTCTTTGCTGCGCGCACCCGCGACGGCTGGCAGATCATGCCGGGCGGCTTCGCGCGCATCGGCTCCGGCGATGACGTGGCGGCGATCGCCATGCAGGCGGGCGGCACCGCTGCCGATGTCTGGATCGTCAGCGACAAGCCGGTCGAGCGCACGACGCTGCTCCCGGCCGAGGAGAGCTTCACCCGCAACCTGCCGGGCAGCCTGCCGAGCCGCGCGGCGGACAATCTCTTCTGGCTCGGCCGTTATATCGAGAGGGCGGAGGGTGCGCTTCGAATCCTGCGCGCCTGGCACGGTCGCTTTGCCGAAGCGGCAGATCCGAACATGCCGCTCCTGAAGGATGTCAGCAGCTATCTCGGCGCGCTCGACATCAGCACGCGCCAGCCGGTGCCGGACAGTTTGCTTGCCAACATCGACAGTGCGCTCTTCAGCGCCGGCAACATCCGCGACCGGTTCTCACCCGATGGCTGGCTCGCCTTGAACGACCTGTCGAAAACGGCGCGCAAGTTCCATGCGACCGTGCAGGCCGGCGACGACGCAACCCACGCGATGACCATTCTCCTGCGCAAGCTTGCGGGCTTTGCCGGTCTCGTCCACGAAAACATGTATCGCTTCACCGGCTGGCGGTTCCTGTCGATCGGGCGCTATCTCGAGCGCGGTTTGCACATGACGAGGCTGCTCGGACACATGTCCGGACCGGAGGCTCCGGACGGCGCATATGACATGCTGCTCGAGATCGGCGACAGCGTCATGACCCATCGCCGCCGTTACAACGTCAACACGGCGGCCTTGACGGTCACAGATCTTTTGGCGCTCGACCCGCTCAACCCACGCTCCGTTCTTTTTCAATTGAACGAGATCAAGACGGAGGTCGAGCTCCTGCCGAACGCCTTCGTCAACGGCCAGATGTCGCCCTTCTACCGGGAGACGATGCGGCTTCATTCCGGTCTCGCGGTGATGACGCCGGAAGCGATGTCCGCGACGGTCTACAAGCGGCTCGAACAGGATCTCGAAAGACTTTCGGACCTGCTCGCGCAAACCTATCTCGGCTGACGGAGAGCGACTGCTCCGATGCTTTACGACATCAACTTGAAGATCACCTACGGTTACGAGGTTCCGGTGGGCGGCGGGCGACATCTCGTGCGCGTACTGCCCGCCTCGATCCCGGGCCGCCAGCGCCTTATCGCGGGCTCCGTCACGTTTCAGCCCGCGCCCGGCGAGCGGTCGGAGAGTGTCGACTTCTTCGCCAACGCCACCACCTCCATCCTGTTCCGCTCCGTACACGAGCACCTGGTCATTCGCATGCAGGCGCGCGTACAGGCCGAAGCGACGGCGCTCATCGCCGATTTTTCGCCGCCGCTGGCCGGCCTGCCCTCGCAGCTCGCCTCCTGCTGGTCGATCGATGCCGAGTCGCCGCACCATTTCATCGGCCCGAGTCCGCTGTTGCCCGAGGCTCCGGACATTGCCGCCTATGCGCGCGAGATCGCCGCGGAGAACATGACGGTGCGTCAGATCGGCGTCGCCATCTGCGAGCGCATTCACCACGATTTCGCCTACGATGCCGAAGCGACGACCGTGACCACGACGCCCGCCGAAGCCTTCAGGTTGAAGCGCGGCGTCTGTCAGGATTTCACGCATGTGATGATCGTGGCGCTGCGCAGCCTCGGCATTCCCGCCGGCTATGTCAGCGGCTTCCTGAGGACTCTGCCGCCGCCCGGCAAGGAGCGGCTCGAAGGTGCCGACGCGATGCATGCCTGGGTCCGCTTCTGGTGCGGCACGACCGGCAGCTGGATGGAACTCGACCCGACCAACAATATTCCGGCCGGCACCGACCATATCGTCGTCGGCCATGGACGCGACTATGGCGACGTGGCGCCCGTCATCGGTGTGCTGAAAAGCTACGGCAGCCACACAACCGAACAGGCTGTCGACGTCATTCCAGTGGAATGACCTGACACGGCACAGCTCGCGCCATTTTCACACAGATCGACCCCGGAGAATGCCCCCAGAAGACAGGGGCTTTCTGCCAATTTCGCTAAGTTTGCAGTGATCGCCTCAATGGGCCGGTAACGCATCACCACTAGTGTCATAGGCGAGAGGCTACAACGTGTGGGGTGCTTAAAATATGGGAAGACGGTCCACGACTGGCCGGTCCTTCATCATGATGCTCAAGGACCGGGGCGGGAACTTTGGAATGATGACGGCGGTCGCAGCGCCGCTGCTTTTCGCAGCTGGCGGCGTTTCCATCGACATGGCCAACATGCTGATGACGAAGAACCAGCTCCAGGGCGCGACCGACGCGGCCGCCCTTGCGGCCGCGTCCGCGCTTGTCTCCGACGAACAGCCGGATATCGCAGCGGCCAAAGAGATCGCCCGCAAGTTCCTGAGGACCCAGGGGGGCGGCACGACATCGCCCGATGCTCCGACCGAAAGCGGAGATGGAACCTCTTCGGGCGCTGCGTCGTCGACGCCCGATTGGGACGACGTCGACACGCTTCAGGTGAACATCACCGAGACACCGAACGGCGCGAAGGGAAAGATCTTCCAGGTCACTGTGGTCAACAAGCGCGTGATCGAGTTCAACGCCATGACGCGGCTGCTCGGCAAGGATTCGATCGAGCTTGAAGCCAGTTCCACAGCGGAAAGCGCCACCGAGACCAAGAACGCGCTGTCGATGTATCTCGTCCTCGACCGTTCCGGCTCGATGGCATGGAAGACGAACACGATCAACACGGCAAAGAAGAGCTGCCCCAACTATACGGAGTTCAACTGGAGCAAGTACCCCAATCTGAAGGCGACGAGCCCTTGCTACGTGACCAAGATCGACGCTCTGAAGACCGCCGTCAGCGACCTGCTGGCGCAATTGCTGGTCGCGGACCCGGATCAGATCTATGTTCGCACCGCCGCGGTCTCCTACAACGCTGCGCAGGACACGGCGGGAACACTCGCCTGGGGAACGAGCGGCACTGCAAGCTATGTCAATGCGCTGGTCGCAACCGGTGGCACCGCATCGGCCAGTGCCTTCAAGACGGCCTACCAGAAAGTGACCGCGGACACGGAAAACACGGCCCACGCCGGCAAGAACGGCCAGGTGCCGACGAAATATATCGTCTTCATGACCGACGGCGAGAACAACTACGCCAATGACGACACGGTTACCAAGCAATGGTGCGACACCGCGAAGGCCAATAAGGTCGAAATCTATAGCGTGGCGTTCATTGCACCGCAGCGCGGCCAGGAGCTTCTGAAATATTGCGCCTCGTCGGCCTCGCATTACTTCGAGGCCGAGGAAGCCGCCGACCTTGTCGCGGCCTTCCAGGCCATTGGCGAGCGCGCCTCGGCTATGGTTTCCCGCCTCACGAAATGACCTGAGCCGGAGCAGAGACCCCTTATGATCCTGGGTCGGTTCGGCCCGAAATCATCGCGCTCCGGGTGGTTTTGCCATGCCGTTCGGCCTTTGCCGGGCGGCATTTTTCTTCCTGCGAAACTATTGAATTAGCAGCCTAAGTGCGTCCTCGCGTACCATCGGAGTTTTCTAATCCATTTAAAAACAGCTGTTGCAAGCGCTTCGGATCGATGCATAAATGCCCTGTTCCCGCCGGTTCGGCTCGCGGTTTCCTGAAATGCAACAAGGGTTTGACAGTTCTCATGATGAATCGGCTCTCCACCAACGAACTGCCGCAGCCGGCCCTGAGATCCTCCGAACCGGGCCAGCTTGCCGTTGAGATTCTCGAGCGCCTCAAATACCGCATCGGCAAGGACCCGAAGGTCGCAAAGCCGCACGATTGGCTGACCGCCGCCATTCTGGTTGCCCGCGACCGCATCACCGACAAGTGGATGGAATCGACGCGCAAGACCTATGCGACCGGGGCGAAGCGGGTCTATTACCTTTCACTCGAATTCCTCATCGGCCGCCTGATGCGCGACGCCATGACGAATATCGGCCTGATGGACGAGATGCGCGATGCGCTCGCCTCGCTGGGCGTTGATATCGACGTGGTCGCGCAGCTCGAGCCCGACGCCGCTCTCGGCAATGGCGGCCTTGGGCGCCTCGCCGCCTGTTTCATGGAGTCGATGGCGACCGTCGACGTCCCAGCCTATGGCTACGGCATCCGCTATATGCACGGCCTGTTCCGCCAGCAGATGGCCGATGGCTGGCAGGTCGAACTGCCCGAAACCTGGCTGGCCCATGGCAATCCCTGGGAATTCGAGCGGCGAGAGAGCTCCTATGAGATAGGTTTCGGCGGCAGCGTCGAGACCGTCAATATCGATGAGGAAGTTCAGCGCTACGTCTGGAAGCCGGCGGAGCGGGTGATCGCCACGGCCTTCGACACGCCGGCCGTCGGCTGGCGGGCAAAGCGGGTAAACACGCTACGCCTCTGGGCCGCACAGCCGATCGATCCGATCCTGCTCGACGCCTTCAACGCCGGCGACCACATCGGTGCGCTGCGCGAGAGCAACAAGGCGGAGTCGCTGACACGCGTGCTTTATCCGGCCGACGCCACGCCGGCCGGCCAGGAACTGCGCCTCCGGCAGGAATACTTCTTCTCCTCCGCCTCGCTGCAGGACATTCTGCGCCGGCATCTGCAGCAATATCCGGACTTTACGTCGCTGCCAGATGCGGTCGCCATCCAGCTCAACGACACCCATCCGGCGGTGTCCGTTGCGGAACTGGTTCGCCTGCTCACCGACGCCCATGGGCTCGGTTTCGAAGAGGCCTGGGACATCACCCGGCGGACCTTCGCCTACACCAACCACACCCTGCTGCCGGAAGCACTCGAAAGCTGGCCCGTGCCGCTCTTCGAGCGGCTGTTGCCCCGCCACATGCAGATCGTCTACGCGATCAATGCGAAGGTTCTCATCGAGGCGCGCAGGCAGAAGCATGCGACCGACGAGGAGATCCGCAGCATCTCGCTGATTGATGAGACGGGCGAGCGGCGGGTGCGCATGGGCAATCTCGCCTTTGTCGGCTCCCATTCGATCAACGGCGTCTCGGCGCTGCACACCGATCTGATGAAGGAAACGGTGTTTGCCAATCTGCACCGTCTTTACCCGGACCGCATCAACAACAAGACCAACGGCATCACGCCGCGCCGCTGGCTGATGCAGTGCAATCCCGGCCTTTTCGCGCTGATCCGGGACGCGATCGGCGACGAGTTCATGGACAATACCGAAGCGCTGCAGGCGCTCGACGCCTTTGCCGACAAGGCGGACTTCCAGGAACACTTCGCCGCCGTCAAGCGCGCCAACAAGGTGAGGCTGGCGAAGCTGGTCCAGGCGAGCCTCGGCATCAGGCTCGATCCGTCGGCGATGTTCGACATCCAGATCAAGCGCATCCACGAGTACAAGCGGCAATTGCTGAACATCATCGAGGCGGTGGCGCTCTACGACCAGATCCGCTCGCATCCGGAGCTCGACTGGGTGCCGCGCGTCAAGCTCTTCGCCGGTAAGGCGGCGCCGAGCTACCACCACGCCAAGCTGATTATCAAGCTCGCCAATGATGTCGCCCGCGTCGTCAACAATGACCCGGCCGTGCGTGGTCTCCTGAAGATCGTCTTTGTCCCCAACTACAACGTCTCGCTCGCCGAGGTTATGGTTCCTGCCGCTGATCTTTCCGAGCAGATCTCGACGGCTGGCATGGAGGCGTCGGGCACCGGCAACATGAAGTTCGGCCTCAACGGCGCACTGACCATCGGCACCCTCGACGGCGCCAATGTGGAGATGCGCGACTGGGTCGGCGAAGAAAACATCAAGATCTTCGGCATGACCGCCGAGGAGGTCGCGAAGGCGCGGGCGGAGGGGCACAATCCGCGCGCCGTCATCGAGGGCTCGCGCGAGCTGTCGCAGGCGCTCTCGGCGATCGCCTCCGGTGTCTTCTCGCCGGACGACCGTAACCGCTTCGCGGGCCTCGTCGACGGCCTCTACAACCATGACTGGTTCATGGTTGCCGCCGATTTCGAAGCCTATGCCAAGGCACAGCGCGAAGTCGACCAACTCTGGACCACCCCGTCCGACTGGTATTCGAAGACGATCCGCAACACCGCGCGTATGGGCTGGTTCTCCTCCGACCGCACGATCCGGCAATATGCCGGTGAAATCTGGAGAGCTGGATGACATCACCGCCCGGCAAGGACGAAACGCCCGCTGCGTCAGGCTTTCTGCCGGCGCAGGAGATTGAGGCCATACTTTCCGGCAACCACAGCGACCCCTTTGCCGTTCTCGGCGTGCACGCATCCGGCAAGACCTATTTCGCGCGCTGCTTCATCCCCGGCGCGGCAACGGTGGTCGCGGAAACCCTTTCCGGCAAGGAAATCGGAACACTCGAACGGCGCAACGACGCCGGCTTTTTCGAAGGTCCCGTCTCGCTCCGCAAGGAGCAGCCGATCCGCTACCGGGCTCGCAACGAGGGCGGCGAATGGATCGTGGTCGATCCATACAGTTTCGGTCCCGTCCTTGGACCGATGGACGACTATTACATTCGCGAAGGTTCGCACCTCAGACTCTTCGACAAGATGGGGGCCCACCCGATCTCGCATGACGGTGCCGAAGGCTTTCACTTTGCCGTCTGGGCACCGAATGCGCGCCGCGTTTCCGTTGTCGGCAACTTCAACGATTGGGACGGGCGCCGGCACGTCATGCGCCTACGCACCGACACGGGCATCTGGGAAACGTTCATCCCCGACGTGCCGCTTGGCGCCCCTTATAAATACGAGATTCTTGGCAATGACGGTACATTGCTGCCGCTGAAGGCCGATCCTTTCGCCCGGCGCTCGGAACTCCGCCCCGACACCGCATCGGTAACGACGGGTGAAATCGCCCAGGTCTGGGAGGACGAGGCGCACCGGCAACACTGGGAAGACGTCGATCCGCGCCGGCAGCCGATTTCCATCTATGAGGTCCATGCCAGCTCGTGGCAGCGCCGCGACAATGGCGATATGCTTACCTGGGACGAACTGGCGGAGCGGCTGATCCCCTATTGCGTCGACATGGGCTTCACCCATATCGAGTTCCTGCCGATCTCCGAATTTCCCTACGATCCGTCATGGGGTTACCAGACCACCGGGCTTTTTTCACCGACCGCGCGCTTCGGCGAGCCGGAGGGCTTTGCCCGCTTCGTCAATGGCTGCCACAAGGTCGGCATCGGCGTCATCCTCGACTGGGTGCCGGCGCATTTTCCAACCGACGAGCATGGCTTACGCTGGTTCGACGGCACCGCGCTCTACGAGCACGAGGATCCGCGCCAGGGGTTCCACCCCGATTGGAACACGGCGATCTACAATTTCGGCCGTGAGGAGGTGCTCTCCTATCTCGTCAACAACGCCCTCTACTGGGCCGAGAAGTTCCATGTCGACGGCCTGCGCGTCGATGCGGTCGCGTCGATGCTCTATCTCGATTATTCGCGCAAGCACGGCGAATGGGTGCCGAACGAATATGGCGGCAACGAAAATCTCGAGGCGGTCCGCTTCCTGCAGACGATGAACACCCGCCTCTACGGCATCCATCAGGGTGTCCTGACGATCGCCGAGGAATCGACCTCCTGGCCGAAAGTCTCCCATCCGGTCCATACGGGCGGGCTCGGCTTCGGCTTCAAATGGAACATGGGCTTCATGCACGACACGCTGCAATATCTGTCGCGCGAGCCGGTGCACCGCAAGTTCCACCACAACGACATGACCTTCGGGCTGCTCTACGCCTTCAGCGAGAATTTCGTCCTGCCGCTGTCGCATGACGAGGTTGTGCACGGCAAGGGATCGCTGATCGCCAAGATGGCCGGCGACGATTGGCAGAAGTTCGCCAATCTCAGGGCCTATTACGCCTTCATGTGGGGCTATCCCGGCAAGAAGCTGCTCTTCATGGGGCAGGAGTTCGCGCAATGGCGCGAATGGTCGGAAGAACGCCAACTCGACTGGAACCTGCTTGAATACAATCTTCACGAAGGCATGCGGCGGCTGGTCCGCGACCTCAACGGCACCTATCGCTCGAAGCCGGCGCTGCACGCGCGCGACTGCGAGGGCGAGGGCTTCGAATGGCTGATTGCCGATGATCGGGACAATTCGGTCTTCGCATGGCTCAGAAAGGCGCCGGGCGAGAAGCTGATCGCGGTCGTCACCAATTTCACCCCCGTCTACCGCGAGGGCTACGATGTACGGCTACCGGTCGCGGGACGCTGGAAGGAAATCCTCAACACCGATGCGGAGATCTACGGAGGAAGCGGCAAGGGCAACGGCGGCGCCGTGCAAGCGGAAAAGAAATCGAACGGAATGACAGTTGCCACCATCACGCTGCCACCCCTGGCGACGCTGATGCTGGAGCAGGATTGAGGAGTAGGTCCTGCCGGCACCGCCGGCAGACAGGCAGGAAGGAATCGTGGGCCCGCGAGGCGTCGCAGAAAGCCGCCCGGCGGTCCTCGAAGAACTGATCTTGGGGAGGACAAATGGTGGAAAAACGTACGCAACCTCTGGCTCGTGATGCCATGGCCTATGTTCTCGCTGGCGGCCGCGGCAGCCGACTGAAGGAACTGACCGACCGGCGCGCCAAGCCGGCGGTCTATTTCGGCGGCAAGGCGCGCATCATCGATTTCGCGCTCTCCAATGCGCTGAATTCCGGTATCCGCCGCATCGGAGTCGCCACGCAGTACAAAGCCCATTCGCTGATCCGGCACCTGCAGCGCGGCTGGAACTTCTTCCGCCCCGAACGCAACGAGAGCTTCGACATCCTGCCGGCGAGCCAACGCGTCTCGGAGACGCAATGGTATGAAGGCACGGCCGACGCGGTTTTTCAGAACATCGACATCATCGAGGATCACGGCGTCGAGTACATGGTGATCCTCGCCGGCGACCACATCTACAAGATGGACTACGAGCTGATGCTGCAGCAGCACGTCGATTCCGGCGCCGATGTGACGATCGGCTGCCTGGAAGTGCCGCGCATGGAGGCGACGGGCTTCGGCGTCATGCATGTCGACAACGAGGACCGGATCATCGCCTTCGTCGAGAAGCCAGCCGATCCGCCCGGCATCCCGGGCAACCCGGACATGGCGCTGGCGTCAATGGGCATCTACGTCTTCCACACCAAGTTCCTGATGGACATGCTGCGCCGGGATGCGGCCGATCCGAAATCCAGCCGCGACTTCGGCAAGGACATCATCCCCTATATCGTCGAGCACGGTAAGGCGGTTGCCCACCGCTTCACCCGCTCCTGCGTCCGTTCGGATTTCGAACGCGAGGCCTATTGGCGCGACGTCGGCACGATCGACGCCTATTGGCAGGCGAACATCGATCTCACCCATGTGACGCCCGAGCTCGACATCTATGACAGCACCTGGCCGATCTGGACCTTCGCCGAGATCAAGCCGCCGGCAAAATTCGTCCACGACGACGAAAATCGCCGCGGTTCGGCGACCTCCTCGCTCGTCTCGGGCGATTGCATCATCTCCGGAGCGGCGCTCAACAGGAGCCTTCTGTTCACCGGCGTCCGGGTCAATTCATACTCGCGACTCGAAAATGCCGTAGTTCTCCCCGACGTGACGGTCGGGCGGCACACGATTCTGCGCAATGTCGTCATCGACAGCCGGGTCGTGATTCCGGAGGGGTTGGTTGTCGGCGATGATCCGGAGCTCGACGCCAAGCGCTTCCGCCGGTCCGAAAACGGTGTGTGCCTGATAACGCAACCGATGATAGACAAGCTGGGAATGTAGGCCCGCATGAACATTCTGTCCGTTGCGTCCGAGGTCTACCCGCTGGTCAAGACCGGGGGACTCGCCGATGTCGTCGGCGCGCTCCCGGCGGCTCTTCTTCCCCACGGCATCCGCACCCGCACCCTGGTGCCCGGCTATCCGGCCGTGCTTCACAAGCTCAAGAAGAAAAAGGCGGTCGGCGCCATCGACAATCTGTTCGGCCACCCCGCGACCGTGCTCGCGGCCGAATTCGATGGACTGGACCTGCTCGTACTCGATCAACCGGCGCTCTATGACCGCGACGGCGGCCCCTATCTCGATCCGACCGGGCGCGACTATCCGGACAATTTCCGCCGCTTCGCCGCCCTCTCGCTCGTGGCCGCCGAAATTGCCGGCGACGATGTCGTTCCTGGCTGGAAGCCGGATATCGTCCATGTTCACGACTGGCAGGCGGCGCTGACGCCGGTCTATATGCGCTTCGGCTCGGCGCGCAACATGCCGACGGTGCTGACGATCCACAACATCGCCTTCCAGGGCCAGTTCGGCCCTTCCGTCTTCCCCGAGCTCTCCCTACCGCCCGAGGCATTCTCGATGCAGTTCATCGAATATTACGGTGATGTCGGGTTTCTCAAAGGCGGCTTGCAGACGGCGACGGCGATCACCACGGTAAGTCCTTCCTATGCGCATGAGATCCTGACGCCGGAATTCGGCATGGGGATGGAAGGGCTTCTGGCAAGCCGCGTCTTAGACCTGACCGGGATCGTCAACGGCATCGATGTCGATACCTGGAATCCGGAGACAGACCCGCACCTTGTCCGAAATTACGGTCCGACCGCCATCAAGCAGCGGGCGGCCAACCGCAAGGCGCTGGAAGAGCGTTTTGGCCTGGATCAGAGCCGCGGCCCGATCCTTTGCGTCATCAGCCGGCTCACCTGGCAAAAAGGCATGGACCTGCTGGCCGAAGTGGCCGACGATATCGTAACGCTCGGCGGCAAGCTTATCGTGCTCGGCTCCGGCGACAGCGCGCTCGAGGGGGCGCTCATGGCGGCCGCCTCGCGCCACCGCGGCCGCATCGGCATGGTAACCGGCTATGACGAGCCGCTGTCGCACCTTATGCAGGCAGGTTCCGACGCGATCCTCATCCCCTCGCGCTTCGAGCCCTGCGGCCTGACGCAGCTCTATGGTCTGCGCTATGGTTGCATACCGGTGGTCGCCCGCACCGGCGGTCTGACCGACACGGTCATCGATGCCAACGAGGCGGCGCTGTCGGCCAGGGTCGCGACCGGCTTCCAGTTCCGCCCGGTCACCGCCGACGGCTTGCGTCTTGCGATCCGTCGCGCAATGCATGCATACAGCGAGCCGAAAGTGTGGGCGCGCCTGCAGAACCAGGGCATGAAGTCCGACGTTTCCTGGGCCAAGAGTGCGGAACGCTACGCTTCGCTCTACTCCGGTCTTCTCGCGAAAGGCTAAGACAAATGATAAAATCCCTCTCCACCAACCCCTATAGCGACCAGAAACCCGGCACATCGGGCCTCAGGAAGAAGGTTCCGGTCTTCCAGCAGAAGAACTATGCCGAGAACTTCATCCAGTCCATTTTCGATTCGCTCGAAGGCTTCGCAGGAGAGACGCTGGTGATCGGCGGCGACGGCCGCTACTACAACCGCGAGGTCATCCAGAAGGCGATCAAGATGGCGGCGGCGAACGGTTTCGGCCGCGTGCTCGTCGGCCGCGGCGGCATCCTGTCGACGCCGGCCGCCTCGAATGTCATCCGCAAATACAAGGCCTTCGGCGGTATCGTGCTGTCGGCAAGCCACAACCCCGGTGGCCCGACCGAGGATTTCGGCATCAAGTACAATGTCGGCAATGGCGGCCCCGCACCGGAAAAGGTGACGGATGCGATCTTCGACCGCACCAAGGTGATCGACAGCTACAAGATCGCCAACGTCGCCGACGTCAATCTGGACGTCGAGGGATCGCAGCAGGTCGAGGACATGACGGTAACGGTCATCGACCCGGTCGCCGACTATGCCGAACTGATGGAGAGCCTGTTCGATTTCTCGGCGATCCGCAAGCTGATCTCCGGCGGCTTCCGCGTCGTCTTCGATGCAATGAGCGCCGTCACCGGGCCCTATGCCAAGGAGATCATCGAGAAACGGCTCGGCGCGCCGAAAGGTTCAGTGATGAACTTCATACCCCTGCCGGACTTCGGCGGCCATCATCCGGACCCGAACCTCGTCCATGCCCGCGCGCTCTACGAGATAATGATGGCGCACGACGCACCCGATTTCGGTGCCGCCTCCGACGGCGACGGTGACCGCAACCTGATCATCGGCAAGGGCATTTTCGTCACCCCCTCCGACAGCCTCGCGATCCTTGCCGCCAATGCGCATCTGGCGCCCGGCTACGCCAAGGGACTTGCCGGCATCGCCCGCTCCATGCCGACGAGTGGTGCCGCCGACCGCGTCGCCGAAAAGCTCGGCATCGGCCTCTACGAGACGCCGACCGGCTGGAAATTCTTCGGCAATCTGCTCGACGAGGGCATGGCGACGATCTGCGGCGAGGAAAGCGCCGGCACAGGATCCAATCACGTGCGCGAGAAGGACGGGCTCTGGGCGGTGTTGCTTTGGCTCAACATCCTGGCGGTCCGCAAGGAAAGCGCGCTTGATATCGTGCGCCAGCACTGGTCGACCTATGGCCGCAACTATTATTCGCGCCATGACTACGAGGGCGTCGATTCCGACGCGGCAAACGGCCTGATCACCGCGCTGCGGGACAAGCTCGCCGGGCTGCCGGGCAAGAACTTCGGCGCGCTCACGGTCGAGACCGCCGATGATTTCTCCTACAACGATCCGGTCGACAAGTCGGTGAGCAAGAACCAGGGCATCCGCATCCTCTTCAGGGGCGGGTCGCGCGTCGTCTTCCGCCTTTCCGGCACCGGTACGTCCGGCGCGACGCTGCGTGTCTATATCGAACGATTCGAGCCGGACCCGGCGCGCCACGACCTCGACACGCAGGAAGCGCTCGCCGACCTGATCGCCGTTGCCGACGAACTCGCCGAGATCAAGGCGCGCACCGGCCGCCAGGAGCCCAGCGTCATCACCTGAGACCACAACCAGGGCCACTCTCCGCGGCCCACCTCCCCCTGATCTCGAAAGGGACGTCCCTTCATGCCGATGACCGGAATTCCACCCCTCGGCGTGACTCGCACGCCCGACGGAACGCGCTTTGCCGTCTGGTCGCACAATGCCGCACGCATCGATCTCTGCCTGTTCGACAAGGCGGGCAATAGGGAAATGTGCCGACTGCCGATGGTGCGTGACGGCGATGTGCACAGCATCACCCTTGCCGATGTGCCGCTCGGCACCCGCTATAGCTTGCGTGCGGAGGGCGTCTACTCGCCCGATCACGGACTGTGGTTCGATCCTTCCAAGCTGCTGGTCGACCCATATGCAGTAGAACTCGACCGCCCCTTTCGCCACGATCCACGGCTGACGGCGTTCGGCGAGGAGACGGCCGATCTCGTGCCGAAGGCGATCGTGGCAGACGTCAAGGCGATGAAGCCGAAGCCGCCGCTGTACCAGCCCGGCGGCCTGATCTATGAGGTCGCGGTTAAGCCGTTCACCATTCTTCATCCGGGTATTCCGGAAAAGAAACGCGGCACGCTGGCCGCCCTCGCCGAGTCGGTCGTCATCGAGCATCTGAGCCGCCTCGGCGTCTCCGCCGTCGAACTGATGCCAATCGTCGCCTGGATCGACGAGCGGCATCTGCCGCCGCTCGGGCTTCACAATGGCTGGGGTTACAACCCGATCGCGCCGATGGCCCTCGATCCGCGCTTGGTTCCCGGCGGCGTCAAGGAACTGCGCAAGACCGTCGAGGCCCTGCACAAGGCCGGCATCGGCGTCATCCTCGATCTCGTCTTCAACCATTCCGGCGAGAGCGACCGCTACGGCACGACCCTTTCCATGCGCGGGCTCGACAATCTGACCTATTATCGCCATGTCACCGAGCAGCCTGGCGAGCTCATCAACGACACCGGCTGCGGCAATACCATCGCTTGCGATCACCCGATGGTCCAAAGGCTGATCCTTGATAGCCTGCGCCATTTCGTTCTTGCCGCCGGCGTCGACGGATTCCGATTCGACCTTGCCTCCATCCTCGGCCGGGACATGGGCGGCTTTCACCGCGACGCCGCCCTCTTCGCGGCGATCGCGGCCGATCCGGTGCTGTCTGACCGCATCCTGATCGCCGAGCCCTGGGATACCGGCCCCGGCGGCTATCAGCTCGGCAATTTCCCTCAGGCCTTTCTCGAATGGAATGATCGCGCCCGCGACGATATCCGCCGCTATTGGCGCGGCGATCGGCATGCCATCGGCGCGCTCGCCACCGCGCTTGCCGGCTCCTCCGACACCTTCTCGCGCTGGGGTGAGACGACGACACGCAGCGTCAACTTCATCGCCGCCCATGACGGCTTCACGCTCGTCGATCTCGTCTCCTATGCGCGCAAGCACAATGAGGCGAATGGCGAATGCAATCGCGACGGGCACAACGAGAATTACTCGTGGAACAATGGCGCCGAAGGCCCGACCGAGGATCCGGAGGTGGTGGCAGCGCGGCGGAACGATGCCATGGCGCTCGCCGGCAGCCTGTTTGCCTCGCGCGGAACAATCATGCTGGCGGCAGGGGACGAAGGCGGCCGCAGTCAGCACGGCAACAACAATGCCTATGCGCAGGACAACGCGATTACCTGGCTCGACTGGGAGACGCTCGACCAACAACTCACCGACCACACGGCTGCGCTCTCCGCCATGCGCCGCCGCTTTGGCGTCTTCGCCAGGACGTCTTTCTTCACCGGCCAGGGCGACGTCGCCTGGCTGCGGCTCGACGGCCATCCGATGACGGTCGAAGATTGGGAACATCCGGCAACCGACAACCTGGTCATGGTGCTTGCGACCGAGGATCGGCAACAGCAGCGGTCAACCCGGCTCGCCGTGGTCATCAACCGCAGCCATGCGCCGCATCCCTTCATACCGCCCCCGAGCCTCGGCGGCAAATGGCGAGACGCCTTCTCGGACGCCATGTTGCCGGCCTTCGCACCCGCCCGCTCGGTCAACTTCTTCGTCGAGGTTTTCTAAAGTTTTACCGCCACTTGCTAGATGTTGCCCGGCCGGCCTATAGATCGGTCGAGAGGCCGCTGCTTCAGGACAATCACATGCCGCAAGACATTTCGCTTTCCGACGTCAAGGATCTGATCGGTAAAGAGATCGGCGTATCCGACTGGATCACCGTTTCCCAGAAGACCATCGACAATTTCGCCGAGGCGACGGGCGACTTCCAGTTCATTCACACCGATCCTGAGCGTGCGGCGGCGGAAACGCCCTTCGGCGGTACGATCGCCCATGGCTTCCTGTCGCTCTCGCTGCTCTCTGCAATGAACTACAATTGCCTGCCGAAGATCCGCGAGCAGACGATGGGCATCAATTACGGCTTCGACAAGGTGCGTTTCATGGCACCCGTAAAGAGCGGCGCACGGGTGCGCGGCCGCTTCACCATGGCCGACGCCCGCTTCCGCGGCGCCGGCATGCTGATGATAACCTATGACGCGACCGTGGAGATCGAAGGCGAACGGAAGCCGGCCCTGACCGCGGTGTGGCAGACGATCATCCAGTTCGACCCGAAGGACCGGCCGGCCGATGTTTGACGCCGGGCCGGTCCAACAGACCGTCCGCGACGCATTTCGCGACCAGGCGAAATCCTGCGAAAGGCTCGGTTCGCCGTTCATGGCTCGCCTCTGCCGGCTGGCTGCAGATCGCCTGAACGTGGAAAACCCGGTGGGGCGCCGCGTTCTCAGCTGGCCGGGCCATCCATCCGCCGACGCCGACGCACTCGCGCTGCGGCTGTTCGGAGCCCTTCATGCGCTTGTTCTGCTGCATCGCGACGAGGCATTGGAACGATGCTATCCGCCCAACGATGCCGATGACGCCGCGCTTTGGACCGTTTGCGAGGGGGCACTCGCGAGGCACGCGGATTTCATTCTCGAGAGGCTTCGCTCGGCCCCGCAAACCAATAAGGTGCGCCGCTCCGGCGCATTGCTTCCCGGCTTCCTGACGATTGCAGGCCTTCTCGGCAAGGGGCTCGTTCTCTCCGAGATCGGCGCCTGCGCCGGCTTGAACCTGCACTGGGACAGGTATCGTTACGCACTTCCGAACGGTCTTTGGGGCGATGACGCCGCTGTTGTCATCACGCCTGAATGGCATGGTGACGCGCCGAAACTCAGGCCCGTGGAGATTGTCGAGCGCGCCGGCTGCGACCTCAACCCGCTGGAACCCAGCGGATGAAGACGATCGGCTGCGGCTTCTGTCCTATATCTGGGCCGACCAATTGGACCGGTTCAGTCGAACGAGGAAAGCATTGGACATCGCCGCATCTGAAGGCAAGCTGGTCGAGCGCGCCGACGCAATCGACTGGCTAAAGGTCCGGCTGGCGCGCAGCTTTCCGGTCCACGTCATCTATCACTCGATCGCTTGGCAATACCTGCCGGCAGCTGCCCAGAGGGAAGGTGAAGCCTTGATTTCTGCCGCCGGCCTGGCCGCGACGCACGATGCACCGCTTGCCAGGCTGCAGATGGAGGGAGACGGCCAAACCCCCGGCGCGGCATTGTCGCTTCAGATATGGCCGGGCGGGGAAAAGCACCTCATCGGCCGCGCCGATTTCCACGGCCGATGGGTCAGATGGCAGGGTTGGCCGGCAAGCGCCTGACCATGATGGGCGAGCTACGAAAGGGTCACGTCAAAATCCGAATGACGTGACACGTCCCGGGCAAAAGAAAAGCGGCAGATCGCTCTGGCGCTTCCAGTTCCGAAATGCGCCGCTTCAATGCGCCGCGTCTTCAGCGCCTTCCGAAAGCAGGCCGAAGACGAAGGGCGAGAACGACCGCCAGCACTCGAGGCGGAACGTATCCTCCGACGTCCTGAAGAGAACGATCTCCGCCTTGCCGAGGACGGTGCGCGAGCAGGCGCCGACCGGGAAAAGGCCGAGCGACAGGTCCTGCGGGCAGCCGCTGTTGATCGCCACCTCGGCGCCCGGTCCGCTGACGATCACGGCCGTGTTGCGGTGGGAGACATCGACGGCCGAGTGCAGGGCGCCGCTCGATGCGGCGGCGGCCATCAGGTCGGCGCCGTCCTCGTCGATCACCAGCCATTCGTCCGGGCCGAGCCAGAGCGCATGACGCTTGCCGCTCGAAGCCGAGGTCTTCGGCCGTAGCGGAAGCGTCACCCCGAGGGCGGCCGAGAGAGCCGGAACAGCGTCCTTCGCGGCGCGCAGCGATATCCGCGAGGCGGGTGCTGCCGGCGTGAGGATCGCCGCGTGCGAGCCGCCCCTGAGGCCGGCGAGCGGAGCTTTGCGAATAGCCATTGCCTGGTCAGCCATGGAGGCGACCTCCTTCCTTGTCAAAGAACACCATGTCGCTCACCTCGACGGCGATCGTCCGGTCGGCCATCGGCACGTAGAGCGTTTGGCCGAGGCGAGCCTGACCGCCGGCGACGAGCGCCAGCGCGATCGAGCGGCCGCAATTTGGCGACCAATAGGACGATGTCACATGGCCGAGCATGGTCATCGGTTTCGGCTCGTTCGGGTCGGCGACGATCTGCGCGCCTTCCTCCAGCACCACCTTTGGATCCTTGGTGCGCAGGCCGACGAGTTGCTTGCGGCCGTCCTTGACGAGATCCGGCCGCTTCAGGCCGCGGATGCCGACGAAGTCCGGCTTCTTCTTCGACACCACCCAGGAGAGCCCGGCATCGTGGGGCGTGACCGTGCCGTCGGTGTCCTGGCCGACGATGATGTACCCCTTCTCGGCGCGCAGCACGTGCATCGTCTCAGTCCCATAGGCACAGGCACCCATCGGTTCGGCCCGGGCCCAGATCGCCTCCCAGACCGCCTGGCCGTAGTCCGCCGGCACATTGACTTCGAAGCCGAGCTCGCCGGTGAACGACATGCGGAAGAGCCGGGTCGGCACGCCGCAGATCCGCCCTTCGGCGACGCTCATGTGCGGCAAGGCCTCGTTCGAGAGATCGATGCCTTCGACGAGCGGTGCGATGATCTCGCGCGCCTTCGGGCCCTGCACGGCGATGACTGCCCATTGCTCCGTCGTCGAGGTCAGCCACACCTTGAGATGCGGGAACTCGGTCTGGAGATAGTCTTCCATGTGGTGCAGGACGCGCGGTGCGCCGCCGGTCGTCGTCGTCACATGGAAACGGTCCTCGGCCAGCCGGCCGACGACGCCGTCGTCATAGACGAAACCGTCGTCGCGCAGCATGATGCCGTAGCGGCAGCGGCCGGGCTTCAGATTGTCCCAGGCGTTCGTGTACATGAGGTTGAGGAACTTGGCGGCATCGGGGCCGACCACCTCGATCTTTCCGAGCGTCGACGCATCGAAGACGCCGGCCACCTCGCGGACGGTCTTGCACTCGCGGGCAACCGCCTCATGCATGTTCTCGCCCGCCTTCGGGTAGAACCAGGCGCGCTTCCAGTTGCTGACATCTTCGAACTCAGCGCCCTGCGCCTCCTCCCAGGCGTGCATCGGCGTCTTGCGGGCCGGATCGAACAGGCTGCCGCGCGAGTGGTTGACGATCGCGCCGAAGGTTACCGGCGTATAGGGCTGGCGGAAGGTCGTCAGCCCCACCTCGGGGATCCCCTTGCCAAGCGCCTCCGCCGCGATCGCAAGCCCGTGCATGTTGGAGAGCTTGCCCTGGTCGGAAGCCATGCCGTTGGTGGTGAAGCGCTTGATATGCTCCACCGAGTGCATGCCCTCGCGCACGGCAAGGCGAATGTCCTTGGCGCAGACGTCGTGCTGGAAGTCGATGAAGGCCTTGACGGTCGTATCCGGTCCGGCCCCTTCGGCCGCCCCGATCATGCCGCCTGTCCATTCGAAGGCGTTCTGACCGGTGAGTGCGACCTGTCCGCCACCTTCGGCGCCGGCAGCCCGTGCCGCCAGCTCGCCGGCGGCGAGCGCCTCGTCGATCGTCGCCTGAAGATCGTCGGTGCCGTTGCAAGCGCCGATCGAGAGGCAGTCCTGCGCATAGGTGCCAGGCAGGAAGCGCTCCGTCGCCGCATCGAACTTCACCTTGCCGCGCGACTGCGAGAAGAGGTGCACCGACGGCGTCCAGCCGGCCGACACCAAGAGGGCATCGACGGCGATCTTGCGCGCCCCGCCGCCGCCGTTGCGGGCGACGGTGATCGAGGCGATGCGAAGCTTGCCCGTGGTGTTGACGACGGAATGACCCGTCAGCACCTCGATGCCGAGGCTTCGCGCTTCGGCCAGTACCGCCTCACCCGGCCGTTCGCGGCAATCGACGATCACGGCAACCGCGACGCCGGCCTTCTTGAGGTCGAAGGCGGCCTCATAGGCGGAATCATGCGCCGCATAGATGCCGACCTGCTTGCCAACCGAGACACCGAAGTGGTTCAGATAGGTGCGGCCCGCCGATGCCAGCATGATGCCCGGCCGGTCGTTGTTGGCGAACACCATGTGGCGCTCGATCGCGCCGTTGGCGAGGATGACCTTCTTGGCGCGTACCTGCCAGAGCCGTTCGCGTGGCAGCGTCTTGTCGATTGCGGCGAGATGATCCGTCACGCGCTCCACGAGGCCGACGAAATTATGGTTGTAGTAGCCGAAGGCCGTCGTGCGCGTCAGCACGGTCACATTGTCCATGCCGGCTAGCGCCTTGCCGGTTTCCTGTGCCCAGGTATAGCCCGGCTTGCCGTCGACGACGGTACCGGAGTCGTAGTGGAGCGCCCCGCCGACTTCAGGCTGTTCGTCGCAGATGATAACCTTCGCGCCAGCCTTTGCCGCGGCGAGTGCAGCCGCGAGACCGGCAACGCCGGCGCCCACCACCAGCACGTCGCAATGGGTGTAACGGCTGGCATAGTGATCCGGATCGGGCTCGGTCGGCGCAACGCCGAGGCCGGCCGCCCGGCGGATGAAGGGCTCGTAGAGGTTGTGCCACGCCGCCTTCGGCCACATGAAGGTCTTGTAGTAGAAGCCGGCGGCGAAGAAGGGCGACAACAGATCGTTGAAGCCGCCGACGTCGAAGGCAAGTGACGGCCAGCGGTTCTGCGAGGAGACATTCATGCCGTCAAAGACTTCCTGCACGGTTGCCCGCACGTTCGGCTGCCGGCGTGCCGCATCGCGCGAGACATCGAGCAGCGCGTTCGGCTCCTCCGCACCCGCGGAAAGAATGCCGCGCGGACGGTGATATTTGAACGACCGGCCGACGAGGTGGATGTCGTTGGCGATCAGCGCCGAGGCGACCGTATCGCCCTCGAGCGCCGTCAGCGTGCGGCCGTCGAAGGTGAACCGGGCGGTGCGCGCCGGCGTCAGGCGTCCCGCACCCGAAATGCGATTGACCCCGCTCATTGCGCTGCTCCTTCCAGGGCCTCGTCGTAAGTTTCGAGCGTCGCGCTCGTCTTGGGCTGTGCATTGAGGTCAGGCTTCGGCTCGCCGGCCTGGTAGGTCGTGAGGAACCGGTCGCTCACCGTATCGCGCGCCGCGTTGAAGAAGCGGCCACAGCCATGGATGTGCCGCCATCTCTCGAAGATCACGCCCTTGGGGTTATCGCGCAGGAAGAAATAGGCCTCGAATTCCTCGTCGGTGATCTCGGCGATATTGGTCGGACGGGCGATGTGGGCATCGCCGGCATTGCGGAATTCGAGCTCGGAGCGCTCTTCCTCGCAGTAGGGGCAGTAAATCAGAAGCATCTGGAATGTCCTCGCATCAATGCGCAACGGCGGCAGCGGCCGCCTCGTCGATGAGCCGCCCGGTGCGGAAGCGCTCGAGCGTCAGCCCCGCAGCGAGCCTGTGCGGCTCCCCGCGTGCGATGAGATGGGCAAAGAGATTGGCCGAGCCCGGCGTCGCCTTGAAGCCGCCCGTTCCCCAGCCGGCATTGAGGTAAAGGCCCGGGACAGGCGTGACGCCCTGGATCGGCGAGCGGTCCTGCGTCACGTCGACGATGCCGCCCCATTGCCGCATCATCTTGACGCGGCGGAACATCGGGAAGAGTTCGCAGATCGCGTCGAGCGTATGGGTGATGATCTGCAGGCCGCCGGTCTGCGAATAGGAATTGTACTGGTCGGTACCGGCGCCGATCACGAATTCGCCCTTGTCGGACTGCGAGATGTAGGCGTGCACCGAGTTCGACATCACCACGCAGGGGAAGATGGGCTTTAGCGGCTCGGAGACCAGCGCCTGCAGCGGCTGGCTCTGCAGCGGCACGCGCACATCCGCCATCTGCATCAGCACCGAACTATGGCCGGCCGCGGAAATGCCGATCTTCTTCGCGCCGATGAAGCCGCGATTGGTATCGACGCCGGTAACCCGGCCGGTTTCGTCGCGGCGGATGCCGGTCACTTCGCAGTTCTGGATGATGTGCACGCCCCGGTCAGATGCCGCACGCGCATAACCCCAGGCGACGGCGTCATGGCGCGCGGTACCGCCGCGCCGCTGGAGTGCAGCGCCATTGATCGGGTAGCGAGCGCTCTTGGCAATATCGAGTGGCGGGCAATAGGCCTTGGCCTGCTCCGGCGTCAGCCATTCGTTGTCGATGCCGTAGAGCCGGTTGGCATTGATGTGCCGCTTGAAGGACTGCTGGTCGTGGATGTTGTGCGACAGCATCATCACGCCGCGCGGCGAATACATCACGTTGTAGTTCAGGTCCTGTGACAGGTTTTCCCAGAGCTTCAACGAATGCTCGTAGATGTCCATGCTCTCTTCATAGAGATAGTTGGACCGGATGATCGTTGTGTTGCGGCCGGTATTGCCGCCGCCGATCCATCCCTTTTCAAGCACGGCGACATTGGTGATGCCGTGCTCCTTGGCAAGATAATAGGCGGCCCCAAGGCCATGCCCGCCGCCGCCGATGATGATCACATCATATTGCGGGCGTGGCTCCGGCGAGGCCCAGTGGGGGCCCCAGCCCTTGTGGCCGCGCAGTGCCTCACGCGCCACGGCGAAAACAGAATATTTGCGCATCCGCCTGCTACTCCATGAACCCCGAAAAAACGTTCTGTCGACGTTAGAAATCGCAAATCCGGTGACAGCGCAACGTTTCTTTTGCGACGCGATCCGGCGGACTTGGGCGGACTTGCGACATGAGCGACAAACTGCGACAAGCGTTCGTGGGCGCGGCCGCTCGTTCTCCCCGGCTGCGGCGCATTTTTCCCGGCAGCTACGATCTCGCCGCTGGACTTTCGGCCCATGATCTGGTATCCGCTCCTGTAATCGTAGAGCTTTCGGCTCAGCGAACGCAGATTTATTGCCTCCCAAACCTGATGATGGTGAGGCTGCCAACTCGAACAAAGGAACGGGATTCACGTGCAGGTACTTGTCCGCGATAACAATGTCGATCAGGCGCTTCGCGCACTCAAGAAGAAGATGCAGCGCGAAGGCATTTTCCGCGAAATGAAGATGCGTGACTTCTACGAAAAGCCGTCCCAGAAGCGTGCGCGCGAAAAGGCTGAAGCCGTCCGCCGCGTCCGCAAGCTGGCTCGCAAGCGCGCACAGCGTGAAGGCCTTCTGGCCCGCTGATTGGTCGTTTTTTCGACGCTTTCCAATGTAATTCGTGGCGGGGGCGAGGCATCGCCGCCGCCATTTTGATATGGACACCCTGTCCGTCGGCAGTCTAGCGTGACTGCCGCATCAGCTGGCGACGGTCAGCCGCCCGGAAAAACAGGCCGGACGGTTCGCCCGAGGCGCTCGTAGAGCCCCGGAGACACCCGCGCCTTCGCCGCTCTCCATAAAGGAGAGCACTGGGACCTTGTCGCTTTGAGGGATCGACTTTGACACTTGCTGCCATGACTGCGGACGTCTCCGGTTTTACCATCCACGAGGCGCACCGCCGCCACCAGCGCAATCCGAAGCTTGCTGCCATGCTCATGCTCGGTTCGGCCCTGCTGCTTGCCGGATGCCAGACCGACAACGCCTCCGAATCGATGATCCGCGTTGAACGGGCACAGGGCTCGGAAGAAAACATCGCCTCGCTGTCGAGCGTCATCGCCTCCAATCCAAGCGACCCGGAAGCCTATAACGTGCGCGGCTCGGCTTACGGCCGCGCCGGCGAATTCCGCCGGTCGCTTGCCGACTTCGACCAGGCCATCAAGCTCAACCCGAGCTTCTACCAGGCCTATGCCAACCGGGCGCTCGTCCACCGCAACATGGGCAACCAGCAGGCCGCCCTTTCCGACTACAATGCGGCACTGCAGCTCAACCCGAATTACGACGTCGCCTATATCGGCCGTGGCAATCTCTACCGCCAGGCCAACCAGCTCGACGCCGCCTTCAACGATTTCAACAAGGCGATCCAGCTCGACACCACCGATCCCCGCGCCTACCACAATCGCGGCCTGATCTATCAGGCGCGCAACGATCACGCCCAGGCGATCGAGGATTTCTCGACGGCGATCTCGCTGTCGCCGAGCTCACCGGAGCCCTATAACGGCCGCGGCATTTCCTATGTGGCGCAAGGCGACGATGACAACGCCTTCTCGGATTTCAACACGGCCATCAACCTCAACGGCAAGCTGGCCGAATCCTGGGCCAACCAGGCGCTGATCTACGAGCGTCGCGGCGAAAAGGCCAAGGCGCAGAAGTCCTATTCGCACGCGCTGCAGCTCGATCCCAAATACGAACCGGCCCGCGCCGGGCTTGCCCGCGTCAAGGCAATGTCCTGACGCAGCTCTGTTCCTTTCCATGTATCTATCCTTAGATCGGAGCCGATTTAAGGATAGATGCAGCAATTCAAAGTGCTACAGCGACCTTTGTGCGTCTGATTAAGACGCACGGCGCTGTAGGCGCTCGCGGCAATGTCGCGGGCGTTTTGTTTGCCGGCCGACATTGTTTCTGGTCCTCGGCAGATCGACGATTGCGGAACCATCACGAGCTCAATCTGTTTGACTATGACTTCAACATGGAGATCAGTCATGATCAAACAGACCTTCCTCGCGGCGGCGGCCCTTGCAGCCCTTTCGGGTGCGGCCCCCGCCCAAAACTATGTGGCGCTCGGCCGTCTCACGTGCGGCTCTGAAGGCGGCACCGGGCTCATCGTCACCTCCACCAAAAACCTGATGTGCACCTTCAAGCCTGCGAATGGTTCGCCTGGAGCCGTCTATGCCGGCAAGATCACGAAAATCGGCCTCGACATCGGGTCGACCGGCAAAACCGTGATGATCTGGGATGTGCTGGCGAAAACCGGCACGCCATTCACCGAATATGCCCTGGCTGGCGAATATGTCGGTGTCGGCGCCGATGCCAGCTTTGCCGTCGGCGGCGGAGCAAAGGTGATCGCCGGCGGCACGAACAAGGCCTTCATGCTGCAGCCGGTCAATGTGCAGGTTCAGGAAGGCCTGAACGTCGCCCTCGGAATCGACCACCTGGTGCTAGCGCCGGCCGGTTGACCGGTTCACGCTCGCTTCGGCGCGCGATCGCGTGTGAATGGGGCCCAGCCGGACCTCATTCACACGGCTCCCGTCCCGTCCTTCCTCGCGATCCCATCCTGCATCGCCCTTGCGCGTCCCGGAAAGGCGCGGCACTGTGAATGCCTATGGTGGTTGCTGGAATCGGTAACGCCGGCCCGACGGGAACTAGGATGAAGGATCAGCAAATCCGCGACATCGTTCTGTGGATGTCGGACGAGGGAATGCGCGGCCTCAAGGAGCAGGACCTGCTCGCGGGCTTCTGCGATCGGTGCCACGCCGCCGGCCTCCGTATCGACCGCGCGCTTGGGCTGATCGACACGCTCCACCCGGAGTTCGAGGGCCGCGCCTTCCAGTGGAACAGCGAAAGCGATGAAGTGCCGGACGTCGTACATTACGGCTCGACGAGCGGCGGCGAAGCCCAGGCGAACTGGCAGCGCTCCGTCTTCTTCCACATGCTCCAGGAAAACGAAACCGAACACCGCGTTCGCCTTGCGCAGAAGCCGCATATCCCCTTCACCATGCTCGACAAGCTCAAGGCCGAGGGACATACCGACTGCGTCGGCCTCATCCATCATTTTACCGACCGGGGCCGCGTCGGGCAGATGGACTGTTTCTATTCGTACTGGACGACGAAAAGACGTGGAGGTTTCAGCGACGAAGACCTCAATGCGCTGAGAACACTGGTGCCGACGCTCGCGCTCGCCGTGAAGGCGGCCTCTTGCGTCCGCATCATCGGCACGCTCGCAGACGTATATCTCGGCCATGACGCCGGCCGCCGGGTTGTCGAGGGCAGCATCGAACGGGGCGCGGCCGAGCGCATCGAGGCGGTCATGTGGTTCTCCGATCTGCGCAACTACACGCGCATCGCCGAGAGCGTCGCGCCGGAGGAGGTCAT
The DNA here is from genome assembly GCA_001704765.1 of Sinorhizobium shofinae. Taxonomy (GTDB): domain Bacteria; phylum Pseudomonadota; class Alphaproteobacteria; order Rhizobiales; family Rhizobiaceae; genus Sinorhizobium; species Sinorhizobium shofinae. Next base: position 675 of record MBFK01000010.1, on the reverse strand, counting down.
TCCCTTCCTCAACGACTATTCCGGCACGGTGATCACAGCGATCGAGGAGCACGGCGGCAGCGTGCTGAAGCTGATCGGCGATGGTGTCCTCGCCATCTTCAACGGCCGCAAGCCGGCCGACGCCTGCAGTGCGGCGATCGCCGCCGAGCGGCACCTGCGCTTCATGCTCGCCGACTTGAACGCGCGACGGCTCGAGGAGGGAAAGCCGACTACCGATGTCTATCTCGGGCTGCATATCGGCGAGGTTTTCTATGGAAACATCGGCAGCCAGAACCGGCTAGATTTCACCGTGGTCGGGCCCGCCGTCAACGAGGTGAGCCGCATCGTCTCGATGTGTCGCTCGGTCGAACGCCACCTCATCATGTCCTCGGAATTCATCGAGGCCTCCCCGGCCGCGCATCGCGCCGATGCCGTTTCGCTCGGGCGCTTCGCGCTTCGCGGGGTCGCAAGGGCGAAGGAACTCTTTACCTGGGACCCGGAAATCCAACCCGGCTGAACGCGCGATCGAATTAGACCCGACACTCCCGGCAAGAACGCAAATGCCCGCCTCGTGAGGCGGGCATTCAGGTCGGAAGCTAAGGCTGTCCTCAGTGGTTGATCGCCTTGACGATCTCCTCGGTGACCTTCTTGGCATCGCCGAGCAGCATCATCGTGCCGTCCTTGTAGAACAGCGTG